>NZ_JAHESD010000139.1 GCF_018598585.1 Chryseosolibacter indicum | reverse complement strand
AGCTTCGTTATGTTGCTGGTGTAGAGACAAGAGGGGTTTATTTAATAAACCAATGTACAAAAGTTAGCGTAGCAAATAAAATTGTGCTTCGAAAACCTCAGCGTCCTCTTCGAGTGACACTGAGGGGAGGAAGGAATGAATAAGTTCGTTATTCATTCTTTAAATAATAAAAATGTTTTACGGCCATGGAACCGTCATCTCTAAAATACTTAATCTTTTTCTTTTTACTGTTATATTCTGCGAACCAATGAGCTCGCACATTTTTAATTGTAATATCCACCAAACTATCTGTTGTAATCTTAACCTCTTCAGCCTGATATCCGCAATTTGTTTTATCATCAAAGAAGGAAATTTCTAAGTCTTTAAAGTATGAATATTTAGATTCGATATGCCTAACTACTTCCTTTACATTATCTAAGTTATTTAAATACTGTCTGGTAGTGTGAACAAACACTCTACTGCTAGAGGAGTCTACTTTACAAATGGTATAGCTGTGTTGTGAGTATACATTGAAAGTCAGGACAGAAAGTAGTATAGCTAACTTAAATTTTAAATGATGCTGATTCAAATTTTAATAGTTTTTTTTATTCTAACAATATAAGAACTTACTATTACTATTTACCTGAGATTCAACTTAAGAATTAATTATAAGGGGTTATTTAATAAACCAATGTACAAAAGCTAGCTTAGCAAATAAAATTGTGCTTCGAAAACCTCAGTGTCCTTTCGAGTGACACTGAGGGGGAGGAAATGAATTATTTATTGTGTTGTGTGATGGCGTTCTGCTCACTCTTTGACAATAATTCCAAGTTCATTCTCTGGCCTCCACTTCCGTAACTCAAGTATTTCGTCTTCATTGTCACACTTTATGAGAAGTCCCACATTCATTTCTTTGTCATCTGCTTTTCTCATTGAAGAAACACCTATTATTCTTCTTTTTCGTTTTTTCTCAAATGCGTCAAATTCAATATAGTCCCCAGTAACAACTACTCCTTCCTCAATCGTCCCAGCCAAAACCAGTCCGCGACCAGTAATAATGAAAGTATCCTTAATTCTATATTTCGCTGTCATCTTTTAATTAAAAGTCTTTGTCGTCCGAACGCCTTGCACACGACGTTGGTGCATAAGCAGTGGCGGGGTGTTCTAAGCGTGTCACTGTCCCGCGACACCAAACGTGTTTTGAAAAACTAAACTACAAATTTACACTGAACCCCGCCATTGATGATGCACGTTGTTGTGCGCTGGTGCCTACCCCGCCATGTTCTCCCAGGTTTTATCTCCCTCATAGTCCCAGTACTCTTGCTTTATCTCAATGCATGAAGGTGATTGGGCATGATCAGATAAGCTGCAACCTAACAACCATCCTTTTTAAGATGCTCGAACCACTTATAAACAGCATGATAACCATTACTTTCCTCGAACAGTGGCAACCATTTATAACAGGTGATTGTACAGAAGTAGACCTGGTGAGCTTCGTTATGTTGCTGGTGTAGAGACAAGAGGGGTTTATTTAATAAACCAATGTACAAAAGTTAGCGTAGCAAATGAAATTTGTACTTCGAAAACCTCAGTGTCCTCTTCGAGTGACACTGAGGGGGAGGAAATCCTTAAATTCTATCTCTAGTACGTCAGGGTCAATCCCAATAATACTTGGTTTGAATCCAATGTAATATGTCCAAAGTGTACTGTCAAAATTCACGTCTTCTTGTCCCAATAGTTCTTTAATCTCTTCTTTCGTCTTACCAATTAACTTTCCGTTGTCAACAAGGTCGTCCGTCATTTCGTATCTTTTCTCAATGTCGGTTTTCCATTTTTCCTTGTCAAAATCTCTTTCAGGATAGTATGATGCAAATGCAATCCAGACGAGAATAAGTCCAACATAAATAACCAGAGTTAGTACAATTGTCACCAACCAAGTTGTCAGCCGTCTTGCTCCGTTGTCTTTTATTCGTTTAAAAATTAGTCGACAAACGAAATATGTCGGAATCGCCAAAACTAGATTTATGATTATTACTTCAAATCCCATGTCTAAGTTGTTCTAATCTTTCCGCGCATTACTGCCAACATTTCGCTATAAGCCATATGGCTTATATTTCCCTATTATTTTGTTTACTATAAAGCACTTTAACAAAATAGATTTTTCTTTGAAATATGCTCCATCTCCTAAATTCCCCTCCCGCTCAGAGTCACTCTTCAGAGGACTCTGAGCTTTCTGAAACACTGCTCCTAATTTTACCTAAATCTTTGT
>NZ_JAHESD010000138.1 GCF_018598585.1 Chryseosolibacter indicum | reverse complement strand
CGGTACTTGCCATTCGCATTCCAGGTTCTGTTGGGTTGGTCCATACCGAAGGGGTAGTAGTTCTGGATGCTCGTTACTTTCGCTTCGTATGCTCCAGGTACGCCTGCCGTGATCACACTCAGCTTCACATCACCGATAACTGTTCTTACATTGCCCAGGTGGTCTTTCAGCTCATATTGCCTGCTGTTCAGTGTCCGGGTGTATAACCCATCCGGTGGCAGTATCGTCCCTCCTGTCTCGCTTACCCGTACTGTAAATGGTGCTGTGCCGCTTTCTGGGGCTGTGTAGCTGAAGCCTGCGCCTAACCTTAACGCTACGCCCGGGTTGAGCAAGTATGATACCGACTCATACGCATTCTTCATCGTGCTTACTGCCAAACGCGCCTCTCCTGCTTCTGGGGTTACCACCGGCGTCGCTGTGACACTTACCGGTTTGCTATACTCTCCTATCCGATCACTTCCATAAATTGGTAGTTCCGTTAACGTAAGCTCTGGTGCTGCGCCTGTACCCTGGTCGATCTTCTCATAAACTCCCATGATGTTGCCACTCGCATCTCTTACGTAGTAGTTGGTGATCGATAATCCTGCGGCATTTATTCGCTTCTTGCTTACCCTGTTACCCGAGGCATCATAGCTAAACTCAGTATAGCCACTGCCCGCCTTGCTCACCCGTTTCACCTTCCCATATGGTGTCCAGCTGATGGTGGTCTGTTGTTGTTTGTCTGCTATTAGATTACCTATGGCATCGTATTTATAATTGTCTGCTTCCTGGCCTGGCTCTACATCCTGGCTAAAGCCTGGTGAAGCTGCTGCTATATCTGTTACCTGCGTCAGCAGGTTTGTGCCTGGCTTATAGGTATAAGTAAAATTATCCATTACCGTATTGCCTCCAGCATAGTTTACTTGCGTCAGGATGTTCCCATTCGCATCGTAGCTCTGGTTGTTGTGGTAGTCATTGCCATTGCCATATGTGCTGCCATTGAATATCCTTGTATCTGCCCGCGTTAACCGGTTCAACTCATCATACTGAAATACATAACCTGTAAGGTTTGTCTTGTGCTGGATGTTGGCATTCGCATATTGGGTATTGATACTTCCCGGGTAATGGTTACGTAGCGTCCATGTGGCTATGTTACCATTGTATAGGTCTCTGCCTGCCAGCGGCATAAGGGTGCTTATGGTAGAAGCATCCAGTGGTGAGCCACTTCGCTTATAGTCTCCGCTGAAGTAGGTCAGCGCCATACCAAATGCATCTCTGCCTGTCACTGATCCCGCATCTCCGTCCTTCAACGGATCGTTTGCCTTATCCAGCAGTGGATGGTTGATCGCCTTCAGCCAGCCATGGATGGTGTAGGTATAATCCATACCCTGCAGTTTATCCTGACCAAGCACCGTGCGTTTCAATGGACCATGAAGGTAATATTCATAGTCTGCCTCCTTCTCCCACAGGTAGCCATCTCTGCTTGTGCTTACGCCGGTGATCCTGTTGTTAGCATCGTAATCATATTTATGATAGAACTGGTCTGCCTGTCCCGGGTTGTAACTTACCTTGGTTACCTTGCCACTGATCAGGTCATATTCATACTTCATGGCTACGGGAGGAAGACCAGGGATCATCTGCAACAACCACTCTACATTTCCATGTGGATCATAACTGTAAACAGTAGTGGTCTGATCTGACAATGTCTGCAGATCGCCATCTTCATCGTTCAAAGCATAGCTTACACGATTCCTTAAGTATCGCTGGCTATAGCCTGTGGGCAATGATGTTGTACTATACGCTGATGTGTATACTGTAACAGTTACCTGGCTGATATTACCTGACGGGAAGGTGCTGTTCAGGTTGCGGTTGTTATACAATGTTGTCTCATCGTAACCACCGGCTTCTCCTACTTCTGTTATCCTGCCCAGCGCATCGTACTTGGTATAAGCATAGGTGTCACTGGCTTTCTGCTTGGCATTCCTTGAAAATCTAAGCTGACCTTTGTCATTGTAGATGTAAGTAGCATAGTAGTCTGTACTGTTAAGTACGCTCTCTGCTGATGTACTTGCAGGTCTTGCTGTAGTAACAGGATTGGCATCCGGTGAATGTTCTCGCACCAGCTGACTTAAACTGTTGTACTGGTACTCGGTAACAAGGGTATGTGCCGGATAGGTATTACGTGCTGTATTAAGGCTGCCTGAATTACTTACATTAAGCAGGGCTACTCCCTTTGGTGGTACGGTACGCATCAGGTTACCTGCCCTGTCATAGTAATAAAGCGTGTAGTGATGGTGACCGGTGCTATAGGTTATCGTAAGCCTGTCCTTGATATTGGATGGCTCAGCACAGCCTTTGTATTGTTCTCTGAAGCTCTGGATCCTGTTTGTGATCGCCTGTTCTACCTGCTGATCAATCGCTGCCTTTACTGCCTGTGTGCTCGCTTCAGCACAAGTCTC
>NZ_JAHESD010000137.1 GCF_018598585.1 Chryseosolibacter indicum | reverse complement strand
TTCTTTAACACCTGCTATTGTACTAAGATCAGATAATTGCACCGGAGATTCGAACTCAACCACTACTACCGATTGCCCCTTTCCTTTATTGAGGAGATTGGATAAGCTGTCATCAGCTACCAGTTTTCCCCGGTTTATCAATATTACCCGATCGCACAATGCCTGCACCTCCTGCATGATATGGGTTGAAAATATTACGGTCTTATTGATACTGATGTCTTTAATTAGTTTTCTTATCTCCAGGATCTGGTTAGGGTCAAGACCAGAAGTGGGTTCATCCAAAATTAAAACTTTAGGATTATGAATAAGCGCTTGCGCCAGGCCAACACGCTGGCGATATCCTTTTGATAATGCTTCAATCTTTTTATTCTGCTCCCGCTGCAATCCACATAGCTCTACCATTTCCTCTACCCTTGCTCTTAAATACTTTCCGGATAAGCCGTAAACATTACCCACAAAGCTGAGATATTCATGTACATACATATCTAGATAGAGCGGGTTATGCTCGGGTAAGTACCCTATCATCTTCTTTACTGTTATAGGGTGAGCAACCACATCAACCCCACCCACTACTACTGTACCACTTGTTGGAGGAATATAGCTGGTGGTAATTTTCATTGTTGTTGATTTGCCCGCGCCGTTGGGTCCCAGAAATCCTACAACCTCACCCTCAGCAACACGAAAAGAAAGAGAGTCAACAGCTGTCTGCTGACCGTATATCTTGGTTAAATTCTCTACACTTAATGACATGCTAAGATCAAAAGTAGCAATATAGTCGAAATTACAGCGCCTGTATTTTATTAGCGTTCCGATAGGCCGTACCTAAGTTGTTAAAATTTGTTAATTCCTTACAAGGGGTCACTAAATTGAAATAACCCCTATTAATCACCGTTGAAATCATACTTTAATTTAAGAAATTGCAATAAAATTCTAATTGCTATGCGTCTAATCCTCACAACGCTTATTTTCATTGCCACGCTTACTTGCCTGGCTCAACCAGGGTACAAAATCCAGTTCAAAGTTAAAGGGCTAAAAGATACAACTGCTTATCTCGGATATTATTATGGTGAAAGCACCTTTATTAAGGACACCGCTAAAGTTGATGCCCTGGGTAATTTTACTTTTGATGGAAAACAAACTCTCCCCCAGGGAGTTTATTTTCTGGTAATGAATAAGATCAGGTTATTCGAAATGGTTGTTGGTACTAATCAACGGTTTTCCCTTACCACCAGCACTGACGATTACGTCAAAAACATCGTTGTAACGGGTGACCAGGACAATAAACTTTTCTTTGAGAACATGATCTTCAATATGGAGCGGCATAAAGAAGCTGAACCATTTATTAAAGTACTTCAGGACAGCACCCTTAAAGAAGATCAGAAGAAGAATGCAAGAGAAGCATACAACAAGATAAACGATAAAGTAATGGCTTATCAGGATAACGTAATTACAAAGTATCCTGGAACAATTACAGCAAAGATCTTTAAGGCAAACAAACCTGTTAAAATTCCTGATGCCCCAAAATTAGCAAATGGTGCTATTGATTCTACGTTTCAGCTTCGCTGGTACCGCCAGCATTTCTTCGACAATTTTGATCTTGCTGATGACGCCATGATAAGAATGCCTCGTCCTATGTATCAGGAGAAGATCAATGAATATCTGGATAAGTTATATGCCCCCATCCCGGATTCATTGAAGAAGGCCATTGAATTTGTAATTTCCAAGGCAAAGAAAAACCAGGAGACCTACAAATATGCTGTATGGATATGTGTGATCAAGTATCAGACTCCAGAAATCATGGGGCTTGACGAAGTATATGTTCATCTCTATGATAAATTCTTCGCTACCGGCGAAATGAACTTCTGGGTAAATGAAAAACTCAACAAGAACCTGAAAGATCATGCTGACAGACTAAGAAAAAGCCTTGTTGGTAAAACCGGTCCCAACCTTATCATGCAAGACAGCAACTTCAAACCGAAGTCTATGTATGATATTAAGAACCGCTATACCATACTTTTCATCTTCGATCCTGATTGTGGGCACTGCAAGGAAGAGACACCTAAGCTTGTAAATTTCTACAACACAAATAAAAAGAAGTTCGATGTTGAAGTATTCGCAGTTAGCGCCGATACTTCCATGGCTAAAATGCGCGATTACATCAAAGAAATGAAGATGCCTTGGATCACTGTAAATGGCCCACGTACTTACGTTGGCCCTTATAGCGATCTGTATGATGCCCTAACAACGCCTAGCCTCTACGTGTTAGATAGTCGTAAAAAAATTATCGGCAAGAAGATTCCCGCAGAAAAACTTGAAGATTTTCTAACACATTACGAAAAAATAGAGAAAAACAAGGCTACAGCTGGCAAGCTTTAATCGGAAGTGTAAAATTTCCTGTTAGCAACAGTACACATCCGCCGTTATTTTTATACCATTAAAATGGGTGTTTGCCCCATATTTATTTATTTAAATTCCATAGTTTCAGCCATTTATGTAACCGTTTAATAAATTTTTT
>NZ_JAHESD010000136.1 GCF_018598585.1 Chryseosolibacter indicum | reverse complement strand
AAGATACTAGTCATAGATAACTGAGACGCGCAGCCCATAACAATGCATATAAATCATGCCGGCAGATTTTGATGTTTAATTATTAATTTGGTCTGCCGGCACGCTTTATATGCTAGCGTTGTGCGCAATAAAACTTGGGACAGAGTAGCCTTCAAAACTAAAAGACGAATTGAGACAGCATGAAAATTAATATCGAGGCTCAGAAAGAAGGATATCTTAAGCTCGTTGAATTGTGTGTCGGAGAATCAAAACGACATAACCTCGTTGACTTTATTAAGAGTCTGAAAGATTACAACGGAGACGTGAATTATGTGACCACACTGAATTATGTGAAAGATTATCTGGATCGGAACAGTATTCATTTCATTATGGCTCTGGACTGGAAACAAGGCATTGACGATTTAGTGTGGAGAGTAAAATCAGCGCTAAGGGACAATTTCGATCTGGCGATTGAATTACCAAATCCTGCAGTATATGGAGAAAGGGCATCCGTTTCCTATAAGAATGTTTTCAAGGATTTTGACAGCGCATTAAAACTTCAAAATTTTAAAATTGGCTTTATCGATACGGACGCAGACGAATATGTGATAATCATTCACAAAGCGATTGACGAAAAGGAGATTGTGGAAGCAGTTCAAAAAATCGGATATATCTATTTAGACTCTCATTCTCCAAAAATAAATAATGAGAATTAAAAAAATATATTTAAGTTTTACAGCGCACAACAAAATATATACATCATTGCCTGTGACCTGCTGTTTGGTGAAATTGCATTTCAAAGAATATTTGTACGTTGGACAGCGATTCGCTTTTAACACGGCAACGCTGCATATATAAACGTTGTAAGGCATTACAAAACAAGATGATTGACATAGTATTGGAATCTGGGAGAAAAGTGACTGTAGACGGATTCGTCTATGGTCGAACCTATAGTGGACTATTGGAGGGAAGTCCTAATCTCAAAAGCAATAAAAGAATTTTGGATTGGCAAAAGTGTCCAAGTGAGTGGGGACCACGAAAGGTATTGATGTTAGAACCATCAAGCCAGGCTCTTCAAAGTTGGTTACCTCCATCTACATATAAAGTTTGGTTGACATCAAACGACCCAATTAATAAGACATTTATGGGATCGGAATTAGTGGTTATTTGGTTTGACGAGAATCCAGGACAAAGAAGCATCAAAGAAATAATCGAAAATGGAATACGAAAAGTAGATTGGGACAACAACGCCAAGGATTTTGACTACTGACAAGTAACGCCTTACAACAACGTATATAAAACATGCCGGCACTGTTGATTTTAATTTATTATTTTGGAGTGCCGGCACGTTTTATATACAAGCGTTAGCAGCAATAGTATGTTCGAAGAGCAAGTTTTAATAAAGGTAACAAAAGAGATTCAGGACCGGACTAAGGGATTTACAGATGAGTTTCTTAAGGTTCACGACATTGTATTCGTTGAAGGACGACCAAAAATCGAAAGAATTGATAAGGAGCGAGAAGACGAGATAGTTGTTGCTTACCTCCTTGTTAAGGAAGCATCATTTTACCTTGCTTTGTATTTTGACAACAAAGAGAATTTGAATCTCCTAGGTGCCGGCACAGAACCGTATAGTTCGGTTTACTTTTGTGCTAATTCAAGTGAACTTAATGTTGACGACCTCAGCGCTTTGACAACCTTGGGCGTCATAGCACGGTGGACTAAAGGACAAAAAGAGCAGAATGGACCAGGCTTCCACAATTACAGTCGAATTGAAATAGAATCAAATCCAGGGCCGGACGATGTCGTGAATAAAATCAAAAAGCTTCTAGACATCTTGGAAAAAGACAAAGATGGGATAAAAAGACTTGTAGATACGGCATTCGGAAATGTACAAGTCGACATGCGATTCCACGTGGGCAATAAAATGCTTTTTGGAGCACCAAAACTTGACAACAAGACAATTAACCGACTTAGCGAATTAGACCTATCACTACGGTTCAACTTGTATGCTGAAGGTAAATTTTTTAAGGAGTAGGTTACATACTACTGCTGCTAACATTGCATATAAATCATGCCGGCAGAGTTTGATGAACAATTATTAATTTGGACTGCCGGCACGCTTTATATGCGAACGTTGTGTGCAATTTTTATGAGACAAGTGAGACAACTTATATTAATAGTACTACTCGGACAGGTTACATTGTCGTGTAATTCACAAACTGGGACACGAATGACGAGGAAACATGTAAAGATTGACGACAAAGTAATGGAGACGCGCGACCCAATGAAGGTGATTGACCCGTTGTGGTGGACAGTAAGCATTTATGACTCCAAAGAACAATATGAGAAGGATTTACAACCATTTTCATTTCATCAACGAGCTGTATTTGCATTGATGTGGTACATGGCTGAGGTAAATAACGGTGGACATTCACAATTCTATTCCAACTCGACAGGGATTGTTTGGGAGGACGCCATGGACGGCTTTGAATTGATTGGACTGATGGAGGGAAAGGAAATTATTGAAGAATCTGCTAAACGATTTGGGA
>NZ_JAHESD010000135.1 GCF_018598585.1 Chryseosolibacter indicum | reverse complement strand
GTCAATTGTCAACTACTCCCCTGCCTACTGCCTACTCCCTAAGTTACAGGTTTAAAGTTTAAAGTTACAGGTTTCGCGACAACCTTTCAACAACTTGAAACCTTTAACTTGTAACGTATGGTTTCTGGCGTTCGAGGTTCTGGGTTCTGGGTTGGAAGTTGTTACAGGTTACTGGTTACAGGTTTAAGGTTTCGGGTTTGTTTGAGGTACCAACCCTTTTTCATTCGCTATCTTTTGCAACAACCCGATGGCTTCTTCCCGGTTGTTACGGATTTCGCCTTCGAGGATGGCTTCTTTGATTTGTTCTTTGATGTCGCCGATGATACGGCTTGGGGGCAGGTTGTACATCTTCATAATCTCGTCGCCGGTGATGGGTGGCTGGAAATTCCGCACCTGGTCTTTCTCTTCTACCTCTTTCATCTTCTGCTCTACCAGGTCGAAGTTCTTCAGTATCTTCGCTACCTTGTCGTTGTTCTTGGAGGTGACGTCGGCACGGCACAGTTTCATCAGCGCCTCTACGGCGTCGCCAGCGTCAAACAGCAATCTTCTGATGGCGGAGTCTGTAACTTCTTTCGCCAATGGTATCGGCCTCAGGTGTAGTCGTACGAGCTTTTGTACAAAGAGCATGCGCTCATCCATCGGCAATTTTAATTTCCGGAAGATGTTGGGCGTCATGCGTGCACCGCGTTCTTCGTGTCCGTGAAAGGTCCATCCGTGATTTTTATCAAAGCGCTTGGTAGCAGGCTTGGCGATGTCGTGAAGGATGGCAGCCCAGCGTAACCATAGGTCGTCAGAGACTTTGGATACGTTGTCGAGCACCTGTAATGTATGGAAGAAATTGTCTTTATGTGCTTTGTTGTCGACATACTCTACGCCATGCAGTGCTACCAGCTCGGGGAAGAACTGTTTGAGCAGTCCGCTGTGAAAGAGTAGTTTAAATCCGTATGAGGGCGTAGCGCTGAGGATGATCTTGTTCAACTCATCGGTTATACGCTCGTGTGATACGATCTTCAACCTTTCAGCTTGTGTCATCAACGCGTTGAATGTATCAGCTTCAATATCGAAGTTCAGCTGTGAGGCAAAGCGCACAGCGCGCATCATCCGTAACGGATCGTCAGAAAAAGTGATAACAGGGTCTAACGGGGTTTTAATGATCTTCTTCTTTATATCCGTAACACCATTAAAGGGATCGATCAGCTCGCCAAAGGTTTTTGCGTTGAGGCTTATGGCCATGGCGTTGATGGTGAAGTCGCGTCGCTTCTGGTCGTCGTCGAGGGTGCCGTCTTCAACAATGGGCTTACGCGAGTCGCTGCGGTAGGATTCTTTGCGTGCGCCTACAAACTCGAGTTCAAGGTCTTCAAACTTAATCTGGGCGGTGCCGAAGTTCTTAAAGATGTTTACATGTACAGAAGGGCCTAAATCTTTCGCGATAGCTTCTGCCAAGGCAATGCCGCTACCTACGCATACGAAGTCGATGTCTTTGGAAGGGCGGTTGAGAATTATGTCTCTCACATACCCTCCTACCACGAAGGTTTGAAGGTTTAATTTGTCGGCGACGGCGCCGATGCGTTGAAAAATAGAATGGTTGAGCGATGAAGCCAGGTTCATGCGGCGAATTTAGTAAGAATGTTTAAGGTTACAGGTTTAAGGTTAAAGGTTCGGGAAAAACCTTTTAACAACTTGTAACATGAAACCTGTAACGTTCTGAGTTCAAGGTTCTGGGTTCGAGGTTGTTTCAGGTTTAAGGTTTAAAGTTTAAGGTTACAGGGTCGGGTAACATTTAAACAACTCGTAACCTGCACTGTTTTTGGATTATCAACTGATTCATTATCAATTGTCAACTAACTTAATTGCCTACTGCATTCTGCCTACTCTTTACGTTACAGGTTCTGGGTTCGAGGTTGTTTCAGGTTCAAGGTTTAAGGTTACAGGTTCAGGGAATCGGGTGGTCGGTGATCTGTCCTGGTCTACTCTCCATATTAGTTCAAGTTGCTGGTTAAGGTTGCTGGATTTTAGAAAAGAATGATTGTCAACTGATTCATTGTCAATTGTCAACTACCTTAATTGCCTACTGCATTCTGCCTAGTGCCTACTCTCTACGTTACAGGTTTAAGGTTAAAGGTTCGGAAAAAACCTTTTAACAACTTGTAACATGAAACCTGTAACGTTCTGAGTTCTGGGTTTGTTTCAGGTTTAAAGTTTAAGGTTACAGGTTCAGGTAACATTTAAACAACTCGTAACCTGCACTGTTTTTGGATTATCAACTGATTCACTAATCAATTGTCAACTACCTTAATTGCCTACTGCATTCTGCCTACTGCCTACTCTTTACGTTTAAGGAATATTAAAACAACATGAAACCTGAAACTTGTAACCTGAAACAAAAACCACCTCAGAACTTAGAACGCAGAACTTTAAACTGTCGGGGTGGTTTTTGCGGATTAGATGAAATTAATTCGAGATAATTAGCGCGAAAAAATTACCTTTGTGCCCGGTTAATCGAAAGGGCTTCAACAAATCATGTCAACTGCCAAGTATATATT
>NZ_JAHESD010000134.1 GCF_018598585.1 Chryseosolibacter indicum | reverse complement strand
TTCAGGATTTGTACAATTGAATGACCAAACAATAGAGTTCGAGTAAGTACGGCTGCCAACACCGTGTTTAAGTAATTGCTGCGTGTTGTGTCCTTATTCAAATCAGTTTCTTAATTTAGTCCCGTAGCGGGGACAGGTCGCAGTTGGTCAGGCTTAACACTCCACTTCGTTCCATTTTTTAACCCTCCTACTCCGGCAACTCCTTAAACACAAAACGTTGTAGAGCATGCCATTAAGATAGATCATGTTTCAAAAAGAAAAAGTACAAAAGATTAGTTGGACACCTAAGTGGGACGGAGGCGCACCGATGCCACAGGTTTTTTCTAATGGACAAAAAGTGTATTTGATTTACTTTATTGCGGATTGGGACAGAGAATCAATTCAGAAAATTGAAGAACTGGAAGACAATGAAGAAGGGGAGGACTATTTGGCATTGGTGGAATTTGAGGGACACACTTTTCGATTTGGAATTGCGAATGATGAAGTGTTTGCGGGACTGCCTTACTACAAACAAGGAATTGAGTGGGCTCAGATCATTGACAACTCAAAATGGATTGACGAGATAAAACAAATACACAAGATTCACCCTCGGTTCGACAACGATCATTGGACAAACAGAAAACATTATCTCTTGACCTTTAAGGATGAGATTTTAGAAGTGATTGCAGAGAGCTATACTATTCAGGTTTTCAAATCAACGCCTGAAAGATTAGGACGTGAAGTATTGGAGAGGATGAATAAATAGACTTGGACCATGGCACGCTCTACAACAAAAAGATATAAGTCATTTGCCTTTGGTGTGTTTTATTTTTGAATTAAGGAAAAGGCAAACGCCTTATATCATAACGTTAGCTGCAACCCGTTTTGAACAGAGTACAGCTTCAAATGAAAAAATACGGAGGACTACTAATTAAAATAAAATTCAAGGACATGAGACCACTTGTGGGACATATCCTTGATTACAGTTACGACTGGATGCTTATGAGAATTTGCCTGTTGACTACGTACGTCTGTAAAGATCAAATATCTTAGTGATTAAACAGGAAGGCCCTATGAAGGCTGTGAGAGCCTCAGGGTAAACTTTCTGGGTGACTTGACTAGAAAAACAGTATTTAGAAAGTGTGAAAAAAGGATTATTAATAGGACTTGGGATTGGATTGGTACTCCTTGCTTCTCCTTTTATATTCTTCAGGCTAGCCTTTGGGCCACTTCATGAATCCATAACTATTGACTTGGGACAGAGGGCGAACTGACTTGCAATGAGACTTACAATGGAGATTTTGCACACGAGCGCTATGATGTTCAAATGATTCTGACGACCCTTAATGGGGAAAGATATAATCTTGGTTTGGTGACATTCCACAATCAAGATTGGAGTCAACAAATCAACGTAACAAGGATTGGAGACTGGCTCGTCATTCCACTTGAGCCACAGGATTTTGTTCAAGTTAAAATGTTAAACACCGCAAATGGACAGTTAAATGACACGACATTGCTGCCCTTTGACTTAAGAAAAGATTTGTTGTACAAAGAAAGATTTAAGGATAAGCCAAATCATTTGTATTCTGGAGCATCGAGAATAATGGACATCGCTGGTGACATAATTGAAGTAAATTATGAGTACAAAGCGGAAGCTGAATACCCTTCTGAAATACTCGTGAATCAAAGTGTTATTTACGAGATTGATCGAACAAAAGGAAAGCTGCTAACAAAGGAGCTACATGACAGAGTGTATCAATAACGTTGATGTTTCGAGTATTACCAGCAATGATGCGGATGGCAATGGGAGCCTTATTTCATTAAAGAATCTTCTTGGTTAACTCCGCTAGGCTTCGCTGGTTTTCTTAGCTAAATCTAATTTTTCAAAACAGACGCAACCATGCGTTGGTAGGAGTGGCCGATGGGCAACTCGATGTCTTCCACCTGAACATGCGTAGCACTATAGGCGCGAATGTGTTCGATGGCAATGATATACGAACGATGGATCCTTAAGAATACCGAATCAGGTAACCTTCTTTCAAAATCCTGAAGGGTCTGATAGGTCATGACCTCTCCAAACGTAGTTTTGATCTTTACAAATTCTTTTGCTCCCTCGATAAAAAGAATATCCTTCAAATGTATTTTCACGGTTTTCTTCCCTGATTTCACATAAATAAAGGGATTAGCAGGTGCTGCAACAGGTTCTGAACTTTGAAAGCTACTACCTCCAATTGGTACACGAGTGCTTTCAAATTTATGGATCGCCTTCAAAAAACGATCGAATGAAACAGGCTTTAGTAAATAGTCAATGGCGTTCAATTCATACGAGTCTACTGCATACTCGCGGAAGGCGGTGGTGAAAATTACAGGAGGTAGTTCTTTCAGGCTTTTCGCCAATTCAATGCCTGTTAACAATGGCATTTGAATATCGAGAAATAGCAGGTCGGCTCTTTCACTTTTGAGAATGTTAAAAACTTCAACACCGTTTTTACATTTTGCAATTACCCGGTAGTTATCGATCTTCTGTAAATAACTTTCAAGTAATTCCAACGAGAGCATTTCATCGTCTGCAATAATGCACTTAACCATTCTCATCCAGCTTTAACATCAGTTGAACACTAAAGATCTCACTGGTATCGCGAATAACCAAATCGTGTCGACCGGGATAAGATAAGGAT
>NZ_JAHESD010000133.1 GCF_018598585.1 Chryseosolibacter indicum | reverse complement strand
ACCAGGTCAGCCTTAACATTCCGCTTCGCTACATCGTTAAGGCTTCCTATTCCCGCCACGCCTCATGCACGAACGTTATGCACAATGCCGCGCGGACAGAGTAGGGGCCACCGCGCGCATTGGCACATTTTCTTGCCGCACATTCCATCGCTACACCAAAGCAAGCAAAAGAGCCAATTAACCCATCGCGAATGATATGACACCTTCTCCCGAATATGACCGATTTGTAAAAAGTGTATCTTCTTTTTCACGTGATATAGGCAACCATTCACTGGCATCGTGGAATGGCATTAACTTTAATTCGACAGAGCCTGAAATAATAAAAAAGTATTTATTAGGCAAAGGTGTTGGTGTGGACTATTTGAATAGAAATTTAGCTCCCATTCTGAGCCATGCATCCTACGAAGTAAAATTTGCTTCCGTATTTATTCATCAGAAGCCAAGAATAACAAGACACATATCGTCAACAAACTTATGCGCTGGCGACACTCCAAGTTGTGAACTAGGTGACTTACTCGTGGTTTTTTGCCTCCTTGATAAGAATAAAATACCAATGTTTAGAAGTGCTGTTATCTCGCAAGCAAAAAAGGAAAGGTCGATGACCTCTCAATCCCAACAATGCTTGTATGACAGTGATGTTGTTATCTCACTGCCGGCAAGAATTTATAGCAGTTCTCCAATAAAGATGCCGGATAGAAATTTACCTGACTACTCTCAAGGGCGAACGAAAGCATTGCACTATTTGATACTTGATAGAATGCCGACACTAAGACAAGTTCCTTGGAATTCTAACTTGGAGTATAGCTGGGCGCACTTTCTGCGTAGAATTCTCTTAGGCGACTTGGGGCTTCCTTTTCAAAATATGACACCTTTAATTCCTGACTGGAATTGTATAATTCATGATCTATTGAATATTGGCAATGGAATAATACCCAGCAGTATCAAAAGAGGCAATGCGTTAGTCGACATTGTCAATATATTTAACGACTTTAATGAGTATGATAACTATTCACTAGAAATTGAGAATGAACAAGGTTTACCAACCTTGTTTATTATCGTTAGAGATAGGGAGTATGAAATACAAAGTAATTAACCGCAAATCAGAAACAATTTGAGATAGAACAAATGGAGCTAAAGAAGGAGATAGAACATTTAACACAACAAATTGACTTTTTAGAAAGGGTGATAATTGCAATTTCTCCTTCAACAATCGGACATAGCGAGTTAACTTCAGTTATTGGACCGATACTGACACTGAACAAAGAGAGCCTAAAAAGCATGCTCTTGCTTGCCGAGAACACCCAATATAGAGACATGATAATTCTTTCAAGGCCATTTCTTGAAGGCACGATCAATATTGGTTTTATCTGTGCGGAAGGTGACAATGCAATTATCAACTCAAAAAAGTATGCCTACCAGAAAGGATATAGAGATCTTTTTCACGGCATTGACATAAATGGATTCAAGATTGAAAAAGCACTCGTTGACCATGTAGATGAAATAGAAAAGGCGGCTCCAAATCATATGAAAAAGGCTTTAGCCGACTTCACAACGAAGAGCGGCAAGGAAATCAATAGCTGGACACCTGAAACCACTAAACAGAAACTAGAAAAAATAGGAAAGACCTATGGTCTGTACGTAAATGGCCTTTTGACTTTTGCTTTTTATAGTATATATCGAGACGTTTCTGAGATAATTCATAATTCCTATTATGGAGCAAGAATCTATTTAGGAATGCAACAGAAGGATATGAGTGCATTCAAGAGTTCTGGAGATGCAGCTAAATTCTTTAGCGAACATCAAGAGAGACTAGCTACACTATTTCTACAGCAGATTAATATTTCAATAAACGCCTTGCTCAACATTCTTAGCCAAAAATTCCCAATTGACCCAATAAAAGAGATATTTACTGAATCCAATGCTGCATTAGTGACATATGCAGACAGCTTCAAAACCACGGCAGATGATTGATTGGATAAATAATAAGTATGGAACAAATCTGACTGGCAAGATATTTCAGAGGTTAAGAATTTCGCCCTTCTTTGGAATATCTATGAGAACACCATTTTTAACAGCTTTTTTACAATTGATCGGCTTCAACTTGAGATTGCAAATCGAAATCTTCAATTGAATGCCTTCAATGATATTTGGAATTATTTTCAAAATCGCTACACTACAGACGAAAATACAAATCAGCGCTTCGAACATTTACATTTTCGTCCGAATGACAGAATGAATTTAGTGAGAGAATGCCTTCTGAATGTTAATAATAACCCTCACGACAAAATTTTAACAATCGGTATAATCGTGTACCGTCTCAGAAATAATTTATTTCATGGACTTAAGGACTTTATGCTTATAGCCGAACAGAATGACAATTTTAGACACGCAAATATTTACATTCCGACTTTCTTGAATTGACGCTCGAACAACCACACCAATGCCAAATCCCCACACGCGGACGCACGACCAAAGTTTTGGCATTGTGTGGTTAAGATTGTGCAATGCGCGGCACAGTGCATAACAATGTGTATGCGCAATTTAAATTTGATTAATTATTTTTAAAGGTAAATTTAAACTGCGCATACACGAACGTTATGGGCAACGCTATGAAACGATTCACGAACGAGATAGACTTAAAGTTAGAGACATTGGCGAGCAAAGTGAATG
>NZ_JAHESD010000132.1 GCF_018598585.1 Chryseosolibacter indicum | reverse complement strand
TTCATCAAGGAAAAAAGTAAGGAGAGAAAGACCTGCCGAAGAAGTTTGTTGTGTTTATTTAGAACTGCTAGCCTAAGAACTCGTTCAAGCGTCCGCTTAAACGTATAGTATGTCGCCAATGCTTCACACATTACATCAATAGCTGCCTTTCAACATCATTAGCTTTACAAAAACTGGAGCAATGCTAAAACACGTAAGTAGCCAATGTGATGTTCGTTGTAGCCAAAACTTAAAGCACGCTTTTGCCTAAACTGAGTGTCAAAGACACAAGTGCACTATATTAATTTGAACCGTACGGGCTGAACAATGCGAACCCTGACGAATTTGTTGCTGGCACGACCAGATGCCCAAGGCTTCAGCTTCGATACAGCACGCATGGCTGCAACATCGCAATCGGCACTAATTCCCTTCAACACCTTTATGTTCGTTATTTGACCTTTTTTATCAAGCACAAATTGAACATATACCGTCCCCTCAGTATCTTCCATGCGGGCGGACTTAGGGTATTTGAGGTTTTTAACCAAGTCTTGCGCAAGTGCCTCGTATCCGCCTGGATATTCTGGTGCAACTTCGCAGACAGTGTATGCTGTATCGGCTTGGGCGTCAACAGAAAAAGCGTTCAGCAGTTTAGAGTCTTTAATTTCCAGGTATGTCGTCTGATCCTCGAGCGTTTTTGTTACGAGCCCTGCTCCGTTTGAAATTAGTGGCTGACCTGCTTCCGTCCAGTACTGTTGATAGGATGGTGCAATATCTTCTATGTAGTAGATGATCTCGCTTTCGATCTGACCGTTTTCAAAGTATGTTTTATGCAGGCCTTGTTTTTGACCGTTGCTGTAATCACCTTCAGTTTTTACTTTCCCATTTTTGTAGTAGTTGACAGCCTTGCCTTCCTTTACCAGTTGAGGGAACAATCCGGTGCATATAGCTTCCATCTCGAGTTCTCCGCTGATGTAATGATCCTGGACATGGAATACACCTTCAGGATCTTCTTTAACGAGCACGCGATAATATTCAGCATGCTCAGAGTATGTGCGCTCCCAGGATTTATTATAGTAAGCTATAATCTCCGGTGACTGCTGTGCTGACACGTGACCCGCGATAACGAGGATCACAAGAGAAAGAAGTTTATTCATGCTATAGACTAATGGACTCTAAAGGTACTGAATGGGCAATTGGCGCCCCGTGTAAAAGGTGGGTTGATCTTACATTGCATAAAATCTTTTGTATATATAGTCAAATGTTGTCTTGAGCGACTACCTTCAGTTACCCACATGACGGAATCAACCTTACCTAAGGTTTCTAAACATTTCAACGCCGGATTATTCTGGTTTTACCCATTAGCAAGGGAATAGTACTACAACTCATGCAAGGAATTTCTTTGAGAAAAAAGCAGGGAGGTGGTACCGAGATGAATGGAAGGCATTGATGCTTTGATGGTACCGTTTCAAGAGTTCATTAATAAGAGGCATTCTTAAAACCTAATTAATGTTTTTTCTTTTCTAACAGGTATCCTTATTCCAACTCGGTAAAGCAATGAATGTTATATTGCAAGGTAAAGACGGTACATTATGAGTCCGCAGCTGCGCCAACATTTCGAAAAGATTACACCGCTTTCGGATCAGGAATTCGAATACATAAGCACTCATTTTGTTGCTAAGAAATTTAAAAAGCATCAGTTTTTGGTCCAGGAAGGGGTACCGGTTCCGAATGATTTCTTTGTGATCAAAGGCCTGGTTAAAGCATCGTTTACTAACGATGAAAATAAAGAACACATTCTTCAATTCGCCATGGAAGATTGGTGGGTGTGTGACTATCAGGCATACTTTAATAAAACGAACGCCACGCTGAACGTAGATTGCCTGGAGGACACAGAAGTGCTTTGTCTTTCGCTGACAAATCGTGAGAAACTTTGCGCGGAACTTCATAAGATCGAACACTTTTTCAGGCGCAAATCCAATTCAGGATACATTGCACTTCAGCAGCGGATCCTGTCCTTAATGAACAGTGACGCAAAAGGACGATATGAATCCTTTCTCAAACAGCATCCTACTCTCTTTCAGCGTGTTCCCAAAACCCTGATTGCCTCTTACCTCGGTGTATCCAGGGAAACATTGAGTCGCCTTTCCTCTTAATGGTGTGACATACGTCACACAAAAGTTGTGACGTACCTCCTGTAAATTCAGTTGACGTTTGTTCAATTTTGTCATTATTAAAATACAAAACATGAACAAGACATTCTATTGCATAGGAAAGATGTTATGGGCGCTCACCTTCGTGACGGCCATCATAGTGCAAGCAAATTCACAAACTAAAAATTCAGGTGTTATGAAAAAGAAAATACTCTTCGTTGTGACGAGCCACGACAAGAAAGGAAGTACAGGAGAACCTACAGGTTATTATTTAGGAGAAGTATCCCATCCGTGGGAAGTTCTTCATGAAGCGGGATATGAAATTGATTTTGTGAGTCCTAAGGGAGGTAAGGCTCCGGTTGATGGATTCAATCTGGAAGATGCAGTAAATCAAAAATTCTGGAATGATAAAATATATCGGGATAAAGTCGAGCATACCTTGAAGCCTTCAGATGTTAATCCATCGGAATATGTAGCGATTTTTTATGCGGGTGGTCATGGTGCCATGTGGGATTTCGCGGACAACGAAAAGCTTGCAGAGATTGCCAAAGTGATCTATGAAAGCAACGGCGTGGTCGGTGCAGTGTGTCATGGCCCAGCAGGATTAGTGAATATCAAACTGAGCAATGGCAAGTATCTTGTGGATGGAAAGAAAATCAATGCATTTACCAATGAAGAAGAAATCGCGGTTGGACTGGAGAAGGTAGTGCCATTTGCTTTAGAGACAAAACTCATTGACCGTGGTGCGAAGTTTGAGA
>NZ_JAHESD010000131.1 GCF_018598585.1 Chryseosolibacter indicum | reverse complement strand
ACACAAAAATGCTTCAACCGCACAAGGCCGGGGCAGGGCCCATCCCGATAGCTATGGGGATGTGGGGCCAACGCGCTTGGTTTCTCATCATAGGTTTGGTATGAAAAAAACAGCAGGACTTGTAAATCAGAAGCCCGGCTGTGTAGCTGTGTGTAAAGTATCTTATTTTATGTGTAGATGAAGTGAGCATCTCGCTTAAATCTTGCTCCGGCAGGTTTTTGTATTTTTTATATTTTTGTTATCTTAAATGTTATGGAATTTTATCTATAAAGGTATCTTGATAAAAACTCATCATATGAATAAAAGCATATCCTTGTCTATACCTCGACCTTGTTCCGAGCAATGGGATAAATTCACATCAACTCCTACTGGAGGATTTTGTAGCTCCTGTAGTAAGGTGGTGATCGATTTTACTAAAATGAATGATAGTGAAATTGTAGAGTATTTTAGTACGGAACACGCAAGTACGTGTGGACGCTTTCGTCCTGGACAACTAAAGGAATATGTTTTCGCTACTTTACCTCCTACAATTACTCCAGGATATACAGTTCTAAAGGCGGGCATTCTTGGTCTTCTGTTTCTGCTTGTGAGCAAACCCTCTTTGGCCCAAACTCACCCAACTAAACCAATAACTGAATTAGATGTTCACACGAAACAAGTTCAATCGGTTGATTTGAAAAAGCAAACGAAGACTGTTAGAGGAGTTGTAAAAGGCGATGATGGTATGCCTTTACCAGGCGCAAATGTGTTGTTAAAAGGTACGACGGAAGGAGTAACGTGTGATGTGGATGGACGATTTGAGTTTCCAAAGAAACTTGAAGAAGGAGATGTCTTAGTTGCAAGTTTCATAGGATTTACTTACGAAGAGTATACTATCAGAAATACGTCACTCGAAGATATTGAAATTACGTTAACACTTGAAGCTGAGCTTATGGGGGAATTGGCTGTGCACACCGCGTATGAACACGAAGAATCCCGAATAAGAAAGTGGTGGGGAAAGGTGAAAGGATTGTTTTAATCTTATGATAAATAATGCTGCTGCTTTGCTGCTATTAATTAGTAGTTTAATAATTAAGGAAGCACAAGCTCAAGTTTCTGATTTCACAAATATCAATTTTACCAAAGCGGATAGTATTGCGGCATTATATCCCGAACATTCTCTGTATGATCTACGAGGCTTATCCATAAAACTTACTACTCCGCTTGGTACAGAGGTTGAAAAGTTCAGATCAATTTATAAGTGGGTTTGTGATAACATTGAAAATGATTATGAACTCTACGTGTTAAGTACTCGTCAACGGGCTAAGCTCAAAAGTGTGGATGAACTAAGAAATTGGAACAGAACATTTGGCGCCAAAGTCTATAGACAATTGTTAAGGAACCAAAAGACAGTTTGTTCGGGATACGCGGCCTTAATTAAAAGCCTTGCAGAATACGCAGGGCTTAAATGTTTAGTTATAAATGGCTATGGGCGGACAGCACAAGCAAATGTTGGTGGCAGCGGGGTGCCAAATCATTCGTGGAATGCCGTTGAATTAAATAACAAATGGTATCTGTGTGATGCTACATGGTCTAGTGGTGTAATTCACATGGAAGAGCGAAAATTTGTAAAGGATTTTAATCAGGGTTACTTTCTCGCCGACCCTGCGTTATTCATACGAAATCATTACCCATTAGATACATCATGGATATTAATGCACAGTAAACCAACATTAAATGAATTTCTAAATGCACCACTTGTCTATCGTGAATTTTTTAAATGCGACATAAAATCTCTAATCCCAGCTACCTTTAATATCGTTGCAAATAAAGGAATACCTCTAACAATCCAGCTTACTACACACAAAGATGTAGTCATTGAGAAGTTACAATTGCAGATTGGTAAAACAAGGCCCTTAGATATGGCGCTTTATCAAGTTAAAAATAATGAAGAAGAAAAGGTTTACTGCATTGAATATGCATTCACCTCAAAGGGAACTCATGTACTTCATGTACTTTTGAATGGAGACTATGCGGTTACATATAGTGTTAAAGTTTATTAGGAATATTGATTAAAAGGAGCTGACTACCTTGAGCGTCCAAGCGGGTCCGTCAGTAGTCGGGCAAGCTGCTTGAAGCACACTTGCGCCAACAGTTAACAACATTAGGATGGTGCAAGGTACCCTCTCCTGTGGCGTCATTCCCCGCCTGCAATAGATACTATAAAAAGTTAAAAGAAGCCGCGAAGGAATACCCTGGCGTTGCAATAGGTACTTGAAAATGCTATTATCTAAAGTTTTGTTCCAGGCCTTCCCTAACTTGTGATGATCTCATATTTCTTATGTCACTTTTTTCCTTGATAAAAAAAGTAACAAAAAAAACGAAGACATAAAAATGCTTCAGCCGCACAAGGCCGGGGCACGGCCCGTCCCGATAGCTATCGGGATGTCGGCCAACGCGCTTGGTTCTCATTATAAATTTAGGTAATGGAAAGAATAAAGTTGTGAGGAAATTGCTTGGCCTGGTAGTAGTACTAATGATGAATAGGCCCTGTAGTTTTGCTCTCGCTCTGCTATTCAGTGAATTGCTTCAAATTTTGTCTATAAGTTTAAAAATTTCAACCAACTCTATTAAAGTAAACACTATTTTGAATCTAGCTTCTTTTTACGTTTAATTGCTACTCCTCGCAGTACCACAACTGTTTGTAATCGATGGAGCCAATCACATGATAACATACAATATGTTTCACAAGCAGTTGACAGAGCAGTTCAGTTCCTTAGGAAGAATCTGAAGGTTTCGTAAGGACTTCACGTTAAAACTATTGACTGCATTCAACCTGGAATGCTTCCAAAGACTTTAAGACGAGACGAAATATCCAAGAGGTTAGCTTGTCCATTAGTCAATCAATTCTCGTTTTAAATGAAAAAAGCCCATTCAGAAATTGACTAACAATTTCCGATGGGCTATTCAAAGTGAGAATATTAAAAATTCATTACATTTTTATTTTAACAGATGAAGTATTGCTTCGCCTACCGATTTTGCTGATTGCGGGTTTTGTCCTGTAACGACGCGGCTATCTGTAACTACATGATTTTGCCACAATCCCGATTTCTCAA
>NZ_JAHESD010000130.1 GCF_018598585.1 Chryseosolibacter indicum | reverse complement strand
GTATATATTCGTAACCGGGGGTGTAACGTCGTCCTTGGGCAAAGGAATCATTGCTGCTTCTTTAGGGAAATTACTACAAGCAAGGGGTTTTAAGGTAACAATTCAGAAATTTGATCCTTATATAAATATAGACCCCGGTACGCTCAATCCATACGAGCACGGTGAATGTTATGTTACCGACGACGGTGCTGAAACCGACCTGGATCTTGGTCATTATGAGCGCTTTCTGAATATTTCTACGTCCAGGGCCAACAATATTACCACAGGAAGGATCTATCACAATGTGATCACCAAAGAACGCCAGGGTGAATACCTGGGTAAAACGGTGCAGGTGGTACCGCACATTACGGATGAGATCAAAAGAAACATCTTTTTATTGGGTGAAAGCGGTGAGTATGACTTCGTTATCACCGAAATTGGTGGTTCTGTCGGCGACATTGAGTCGCTTCCCTACATAGAAGCCGTACGCCAGGTGCGCTGGGACCTGGGTGCCAACAATGCGCTGGTTATCCACCTTACGCTTATTCCTTATTTAAAGGCTGCCAAAGAATTAAAAACAAAACCTACGCAACACTCTGTTAAAGAATTGCTTGCCGAAGGTATTCAGCCCGATATTCTCGTTTGCAGAACGGAGATGCCATTACCTATCGAACTTCGTAAGAAACTGGCGCTCTTTTGTAACGTTCACCTCAATTCAGTAATTGAGTCGATTGATGCGGACACGATATACGATGTGCCTTTATTAATGAAGCGCGAGAAGCTTGATGAGCGGGTGCTTACGAAACTGAAGGTTCACTCGAAGCATGAGCCTGACCTGGAACAATGGAAAACTTTCCTGGGCAAACTGAAAAGTCCGACGGAAGAAATTAACATCGGCCTTGTGGGTAAGTATGTTTCCCTTCCCGATGCCTATAAATCCATTGTAGAGGCATTTGTTCATGCCGGTGCGCAGAACGACTGTAAAGTGAAATTGCATTGGATCTCTTCCGAAGATATCAGCGCCGAAACCGTTCAGAATGTATTAAAAGGACTTGATGGCATACTGGTAGCTCCTGGTTTTGGAGAACGCGGTATGGAAGGAAAAATACAGGCGATTAAATGGGTGCGCGAGAACAAGATTCCTTTCTTCGGCATCTGTTTAGGAATGCAATGTGCCGTGGTTGAATTCTCAAGACACGTATTGGGTCTTGAAGCAAGCTCGACTGAGCTGAATCCAAAAACGAAGAACCCGGTGATCGACATGATGGAAGAACAGAAGAAGATCACAATAAAAGGCGGCACCATGCGACTAGGTTCTTATACCTGTAAGTTGAAAAAGGGAAGCAAGGCCCATGCCGCTTATGGTGAATCATTAATACAGGAACGTCACCGGCATCGCTACGAGTTTAACAACAGCTACCTTGAGCAAATTGAAAATGCAGGCTTGCGTGCTGTTGGTGTAAACCCTGATTCAGCACTGGTGGAAGTTGTTGAATTAAAAGATCACCCCTGGTTCGTAGGTGTTCAATACCACCCTGAACTAAAGAGCACTGTGCTTAACCCGCATCCTTTATTTGTAAAGTTTGTGGAAGCCTCGCTCAATTACAAAAAATCAATTTCATAACTTTGCGCCCTTTTAAGAAAGAATTAAAACAGATACGCTTTTAAAATGGATAGAAATTCGGCTATTGGCCTTACTCTTATAGCAGCATTGCTGCTTGTTTACTTCTACTGGTTTGCGCCTCAGCCTCAACCTGTTCAAAAACCTACTGAAATATCTACTGCCGGGAAACTTGATACCACCAGGGTTCAGGCTCCTGACAGTGCTGCGCTTGCCGCTGCTTATGGCGATCTTTCAAACTTTGCTACGGGTGCAGAGAATTTAACTACTGTTGAGAATGAAGATATCCGGGTGGTACTTAGCAACAGGGGTGGTATTATCCGCGAGCTGGAATTAAAGAAATATAAAACTTACTCCAAGAAGCCGCTAAAACTTGTAACGCCTGAGCGCTCTATTTTCAGCCTTATCGGCAACTACAAAGGCAAAGACATCGATTTGTATTCTTTGTTCTATGAAGGTCAGCAAAGCAAGAACGGCGATTCTACGGTTGTAACCTATACATTACGACTTGCAGGTGGCGCGTCTATCGCTCACATTTATTCTATTCCCAAAGCTGGTCATGAGATCAAATATCGTATAGAGCAAAAAGGACTTGCCGAGCAGATCGCAGGTGATGCCCTTACCTATATATGGTCTGATGCCATTCCTCCTACTGAAAAAGATCTTGAAGATACTCGCAACAATACAACCATCACTTACTTTTCAGCCAATGATGGCTTTAGCAAACTCTCCGAAAACTCTTCCGGAGAAAATGAAGTCCTAAACAACCCTATCAAGTGGGTTGCTATTAAAGAGAAGTTCTTCCTTGCGTCGCTTATTGCTCAGAATGCAAACTTTAAGTCAGGCGAGGTGGCTACTACCGTAAACAGTGCTGATACTGCCGTAGTAGAACACGCGAAGATCAGGCTTGCTATTGACAAGGCATCCCTTGCCAAGAATTTAGACCTGAAATATTATTTCGGTCCTAATGATTACCAGCAGATTGGTGTGGTAGCAGAAGATTTCCAACAGAACATCTACCTAGGGTGGCCTCCTGTGAAGTGGATCAACAAGTTTGTCATCTTCCCGGTGTTCCATTTCCTCACAAAGATCATCTCAAACTATGGTTTGATCATCTTTATTCTTGTTCTGTTACTCAAGCTGGTATTGGCACCACTCTCCTACCGCTCATTCCTGAGCATGGCGAAGATGCGTGTGCTGAAGCCTGAACTTGACGAGATCAAAGAAAAGCATGGCGAGGACATGGCGAAGGTGCAGCAGGAGCAAATGAAGCTGTACAGCTCAGTAGGTGTTAACCCGATCAGCGGTTGTGTGCCTGTATTATTACAGATGCCGATCCTTTTCGCGATGTTCTACCTGTTCCCTGCGAGTATAGAATTACGTCAGCAACCTTTCTTATGGGCAGAAGACTTGTCGACCTACGATTCGTTAATTCAATTGCCATTTACTGTTCCTTTTATGGGCGATCACATCAGCTTGTTTACCTTGCTGATGACGATCACCA
>NZ_JAHESD010000012.1 GCF_018598585.1 Chryseosolibacter indicum | reverse complement strand
CCTTAAGACCTTAAGAAAGATTGAAACGATAAAAAAATTACATATCGGCGTGCCAGCAAGTACCGAGAAGCGTGATGTTGTTGATAACAGTTATCATGTATCCGAGCTTATGTTCTTTGACGATGTTGCAGGTCAGAATGTTTACCAGGAGCATCCTATTCATAAAAAATTTGTTGCAGACTGCTCTCATCTCTGGGAGAAAGTTGTTGTATACGACTCAATAGATGTTTAAAAGAAAAAGCTGATCTTTCGATCAGCTTTTTTGTTTAGTAACGTAGTAATTATTTCAATCTCTTTAATCGAGCCATGTAGAATCCATCAAATCCCTCAGAGGGTAATGCATGCTTTTCTTCCTGCAACTCAAACTCATCTCTCCGGTTTTCAAGAAATTTCTTGATCTGTTGGTCATTTTCGGATGGTAATATGCTACAGGTTGAATAGACAAGAAGTCCACCAGGTTTGACCATTAAGCAGTAGTCGTTAAGGATATGCTGCTGTAGATCTTTAACCTTATCAATAAATTCTATTGATAACTTCCATTTTGCGTCTGGATTTCTTTTAAGTACCCCGAGCCCTGAACATGGTACATCGAGTAGGAGACGGTCAGCATTATCTTCAAGACGTTTAACTGTTTTTGAGGATTCAATTAATCTTGTTTCCATATTACTAACACCTGCCCTGCGTGCCCTTCTTTGTAATTCATCGAGCTTATATTGCTCGACATCCATTGCAATTATTCTTCCCTTGTTTTTCATTAACGCTGCAAGATGAAGCGTTTTGCCTCCCGCTCCTGCGCAAGCATCTATAACACGCATACCAGGTTCTACCTGTAAAAACGGAGCTATGAACTGTGACGCAGCATCTTGAACTTCAAAGAGACCGTCTTTGAAGGCAGAGGTGCCAAATACATTTTGTCGTTCTTCGAGAAGTAAAGCATCCTGGAATTGGTCATGCACATGTGTTTCTACGTTTTCCTCTGCGAGCAGTTTTTGCAGATCACGTTTGGAGATTTTTAACGTATTGGTGCGAAGTACAACCGCAGCCTCTTCATTTAAGGCATGTAGTTCATGATTCCACTGACGACCAATTTCTCGCTCACATAATTCATCCAACCAATCAGGAACGGATTCTATTATTTTTCTTGTTTTTTCGGCTTCTTTATAAAGGGATTTAATTGAGTCACGTTTGATGCCTTTAAACTCATCCCACATCGGAAGATCAATTTCGTGAAGGACACACCATGCCGCAAGAAGCTTCCAATATTCATCACCTTTTGCTTCGGTTACCCTCCTTAAAAGACGATACCAGCGAACGATGTCATAGGTAGTTTCAGCAATAAAACGCCTGTCGCGAGCGCCCCATTTGGGATTTTGTTTCAATACTTTTTCTATCACCTTGTCTGCGTACTTCTTCGCTCCAAATATTGCATCCAGAGCCTGAATTACGCCTTCACTTGTACTGCGATGTAATCTCATCTATTTTTTATATGGTGCAAAGGTGCAAAAAATTATTTCAAGTCTGGCACCTGTGTTAGGTATTCGCAATTGGAGAAGTTGATGTAGAATTGTAAAATTTCTAATTTGAGTCCATTAAACAAGAACATATGCAAAGAAGAAGTTTTCTTAGAAGAACGATAACAGCTGCTTCTGTTATACCTGTAAGTAGGGCTTTCTCATTAACGGACCATGAGATGAATTCTTCTTCAGAAAAAACATTTAAGCTTAATTATGCACCTCATGATGGAATGTTCGTGAACCATGCGGGAAAGAACCTTATAGATCAGATCCGTTTTATGCATGACCAGGGCTTTCGGGCTATAGAAGATAATGGTTTATTAAAAAGACCAGTTGATGAACAGGAAAAGATCGGTAAGGAACTGGTGAAACTTGGTATGACTATGGGTGTCTTTGTTGTTGATAGTGGCGATAATTGGAAGATTTCGCTCACAACGGGCAAACAAGAATTTATAGATAACTTTATTCGCACTTGTAAGCAGTGTGTTGAGGCAGCAAAACGTGTAAATGCGAGGTGGGTCACCGTTGTCCCGGGCTTTTATGAAAGAACGTTGCCGATTGGTATTCAAACGGCTAACGTGATCGAAGCACTTCGTAGGGGAGCTGAAGTATTTGAACCTCATAACCTCATTATGGTACTCGAGCCGTTAAGTGATACGCCTGATCTTTTCCTTCGAAACTCCGATCAAACTTTTCAAATATGTAAAGCTATTAATAGTCCTTCATGTAAAATTTTATTTGATGTGTACCACATGCAGCGAAATGAGGGTAATATTATTAACAACATCGATAAGTGCTGGGACGAAATTGCCTACTTTCAAATAGGTGATAATCCTGGAAGGAAAGAGCCTACTACAGGCGAGATTAATTATAAGAATATCTTTAAACATGTGACCAGTAAGGGGTTCAAAGGTATTTGGGGCATGGAACACGGTAATGCTAATCCAGGAAAAGAAGGGGAGCTGGCACTGATTAAGGCCTATAGGGAAGTAGATAATTTCTAAACACTTTTTTATTGTTTACGTTTATTACCGGGCGTAGACTGTTGAATTAGTTTATCTTTGTACAATACCCACTAGTCAGAACCGATATGAGAGCCGGATTTCCCTGTCTTTTTGTCTCTATTCTCATTTTTTCATCAACTTTAGTATCTGCACAAGACGAGGCAATAACCAATTCCATCATGAAGGGGCTTGGTAATATTGGCTCCAAGAAAAAAGCAAAGCTTGATTCTGTTGATTTTCAATTCGCCATTTCCGTTAATGAAAACGCAGGACTAATTGATGTAAAGCAAAAAGGTGAGATGTTAACGCGCGGCCTGTATCAAATTAAAAATAAGAGCCAACGCACGCCGGAAGAGGTGGGCCGGGACACGGTAGATTATGCCGTAAACTTGTATCAACTGAAACTGTATAAACTTGCTGAAGGATCATTTAAAGAAGCGAAGGCGTATCTTGAAGCACATAATCTTAGTACGGATATAAGTTACGTCAGGTGTATCTCCTCCCTTGCGCTTGTTTATATGGCACAGGGAAAAACGATAGAATCGGAGGACCTGATAAATACAGCACTGAGGGCAAGCATGCAATTGGGCGAGAGGTCTGCCGCGTACGCTGCCAACCTCAACAGTCATGCGAAATATGAGCAAATGGTCGGCCATTACAACGAAGCTGAGAAGGGTTTTGATGAGACACTTGAGCTAGTTAAAAAGGTGTTTACAGAAAACAGTCTGCAATACGCTATTGTACTCAATAATAAGGCAATGTTGCTTCAAAATGTAGGACGCTACGACGAAGCTATTGCATTAATGAAAAAATCTGTAAGCGTAGCTGATGAAACATTCAAGAAAGGTATTAAAGTAAGAACATCGTTCGATGAGAGGAGATTTCAGTCTAACCTTGCCTTGATGTACCAGCTAAGCGGACGAAACGCGGAGGCAGAGTCAACGTTTCTTGAAATGAAAAAGTCATATGAAAGAAATATGGCGTCTAAGAATCCTGAGTATGCGGTGTTGCTAAACCAACTTGCTATTCTTTATATACAGACAAAGAAGTACAATGAGGTCGAAGCGCTATTGAAGAAAGCGCAGGATATATTAAAGAAAAAGCATACCGAGGAAAGCCCGACATACGCCAGGGCTACTGGTGATTTAGGCGTATTTTACAGAATAACAGGGAAGCATGCTGAAGCTGAACCTTTGATAACAAAGGCGCTTGCAATCAGGGAGAAGATATTGGGCACGGAGCACCCTGATTACATTCGTACAAAAGAAGAACTGGCAATTCTTTATTGGAAGATGGGGCAGTGGGAAAAAGCTTATGAGAACTATAAGCCGGTAATGGATAAAACTATTGACTTTATAAATAACTATTTCCCGCCGATGAGTGAAGCAGAGAAAACAAAGTACTGGGATATTACATCACCTCGTTTTCAACGCTTTTACAATTTTGCCATTGAAGCTATTTCTGCAAAACCTTCTATTGCAATTGATATCTATGAGTATCAGGCAACCACAAAAGGATTATTACTCAATTCAACCAACAAGATTAAACAAGCTATTTTAAGTAGTGGTAATAATGTCTTGATTAACGATTATTTGCAATGGTTAGATAAGAAAGAGACGCTATCAAGATATTACGCGTTGTCGAAAGAAGAACTCGGTGAACAAAAAATAAATCTTACTGCCCTAGAAGCTGAAGCAAATAAGTTGGAGCGCTCCCTCTCATCTCGTTCTACTGATTTCTCATCGGGTTACTCAACACAGAAAGTAAATTTTAAACAGGTAAGAGATGTGCTTGGAGATACAGAGGCTGCGCTGGAGATAATAAGAGTAAGTGGTTATGGACAGGATTTCACAAATGAATCAAAATACATCGTACTGGTTTTATCAAAGGGAGTACAGCTACCCAAAGTTGTTGTACTTGAAAACGGAGGGCAACTTGATACACGTTATGCAAAGTTCTACCGTAACGCAGTACAGCAGCGAATTTCGGATGACTATTCTTATGAGCATTATTGGGCGCGTTTCGATAAGGAGGTAGAAGCAAAAAAGAAACTTTATGTTTCTCCGGATGGTGTTTATAATCAAATAAATTTAAATACCCTTAAAAAGCCAGGAGCTGACTATGTAATCAATAAGTATGATATAACGGTAGTTGGTAATTCAAGAGATCTTATTACCCTTAAAGCCAGAAAACCTGGTGCACAAAAGAAAGATGCTATGCTGTTAGGATATCCGGATTACGGCGGACATGATATTGCAGCGCTTCCGGGCACCAAAGCGGAGATAGAAACGATATCAAAGATTTTAAAGACAGGTGGGTATCAGCTTAAGCAATTTATGCAACAACAGGCGTCTGAAAAGAACCTGAAGTCTGTAAAGAGTCCTTTACTCATGCATATTGCTACGCATGGATACTTCCTTCAGGATGTACAAAGTAGTACAGGAAGTGCATTTGGAATAAACGCGGAGAATGCAGCAAACAATCCATTGCTACGTTCTGGGTTAATACTAGCCAACGCCAGCAAGACTGTTAGCGGTGCTGCTACAACTAACCTTGAAAGCAACGATAACGGTATACTTACCGCTTACGAGGCAATGAACCTGGATTTGCAGAATACTGATCTCATTGTATTAAGTGCGTGTGAAACAGGGTTGGGTGATATAAAGAACGGCGAAGGCGTATATGGCCTTCAGCGTGCGTTTCTGGTGGCTGGTGCAGAGGCAATGATCATGAGCTTATGGAAAGTAGATGATGCAGCCACGCAACAATTGATGACTAACTTTTATACCAACTGGATTAAAAGTGGTAATAAACAAAAAGCGTTTAAGCAAGCTCAACTTCAGCTTATGAACAAATACAAAGAGCCCTATTACTGGGGAGCTTTTGTAATGATGGGACAGTAGTTTTACAAGATAATAGAGCAACTTTTCCTTAACCGTTCTTTATAAACAGTAACATACGATTAACATAGCGTTGATAATTAGTGAATAGACCGCATCTATTTTTGGTGCGTGTAACTATCAACCCTATATGAAGAAATCAATTACAAAACTCTTATGTTTATTATTGACAGTAATAATTGTCATAACCTCATGTGAAGGTCCTCAGGGAGACATTGGACCGCAAGGCGAAAAAGGAGACAAAGGAGATAAGGGTGACCAGGGTCTGGCGGGTGAAGATGCTTCACAGGTTGTTCTTACCAGTCATTCGACAACATCAACCTTTGTAAAACCACTTGCGGGCTTTGAAAGCCTTGAACTATACTCTTTGATTGGAAGTGATGATTACTTTCCTGAGTCTCCAACTTTTGTTTATGGCGGACAACCCGATGGCGCAGGCCTCATGAGAAACCCTACCGGGGAAGGTTTCTTCCTTATTACAAATCATGAATTTAATCGTTCTGTTTCAAAAGTTTATCTCGATAAAACCTTTAAACCTTATAAAGGAGAATACCTTGTAAATTTTAATGGAGGCAAAACACGGTTGTGTTCTGCAACATTAGCTACCCCTGAGGAACATGGCTTTGGACCTGTTTTCCTTACAGCAGGTGAAAGTGGCGTTGAGTCACTTGTGCATGCAATTGACCCATTAGCACCCGCAGATCCATCCAACTCAAGTAGAACAAAACCGGCGCTAGGCCATGCGAGTATGGAGAATGCCGTGCCTCTTCCAAAGGATGCATATCCAGGTAAGACTGTTATTATTATTGGTGAAGACGATAGTAACGGACAGCTTATCGCATATGTGTCTAACACAACGGGCGACTTAGATAATGGCAAACTGTATGTTCTCAAAAGAACAAACAATGATCCAATAGAAACTAATATTCAGGTAGGAAGCACCTACGATGTAGAGTTCGTAGAAATTCCCAATGCTAAAAATCTTTCTGGTGCAGAAATAGCTGCAAAAACTGTTGAAGTAAATGCAATACAGTTTGCAAGGGTAGAAGACGTTGACTATAGAAAAGGAAGTGCGGCTCATGCTCGAGAAGTATACTTTACAGCTACAGGTGTTGCCAATGGCCCTGACGTTGGTAAGACCAAGTTCGGAAGAGTTTATAAGATTGTGTTAAATGAAGGAAATCCACTTCTCGGAAAACTGGAAGTTGCTGCAGAAGGTGATTCTCAGGCTGGTAGGGGAATTGTCAATCCAGATAATGTATGTGTTACAGACAATTATGTTTACATACAGGAAGACGGCGATTCTTTCTACCCTGAGGCAACACACGATTCGTACGTATGGCAATTCAATATTAATACAAAGGCATTAAGACCAATGTTATCTGCTGATCATCAACGTGGAAATACTGACTTTAATGCCAAATACAATACAGTGAATGTTGCTACAAAAGGTAGCTGGGAGTTTGGTGCCATGCTTGATATATCAAACATCATCAACATCCCCAATACTTTTTTGCTTAATATTCATCCCCATACATGGAGAGAAGAACGTTTTGAAAATGCAGATGGCAGCGGAGTAACTGTTGCTGATGATGTAAGCTCTTCTTACTGGGAGGGTGGGCAAACAATTATTATCAGGGGTTTGCCAAAATAAAAAATCTGAAGTTTAAATAGAATAGCCCTCTGCACTTGCGGAGGGTTATTTTCATTTATAAGGAGTAATATGAATCTTATAAAAACCGGTTTAATATCAATAGTATTACTGATTACAACGGCTACACTTTTTACCAGATGTAAGCAAGAAGAAAAAGTAGACAATACTAACGCTGCCTTAGCACTTTTTAATCACGACCTCGATACACTTAATTACCTCGTTGATTCAGTTTTCTATGTTCAGGTTGCTGGAAACGATGATGTTGCTACTTTGAGGAGTACTTTCTTAACTTCAAGAGATGCCTATAAACGCATCGAGTTTCTTGTTGAATTTTATATGCCTGAAACAAGTCGTTTTGTTAATGGCCCTCCTTTACCTGAGATTGAAGTTGAAGAACACGAAATAACTGAGCCGCATGGCTTCCAGGTAATTGAAGAGATACTTTATCCGGAATACGCCGAGAGCGACAAGGAGCATTTATTGCTTGAGATTAAGAATCTGTCAATTTTTATTAAGAAGTACAATGATTTCTTTGGTGTAAAACAAATTACTGCTAACCACCTTCTTCACGCATTGCGAATGAATGTCTTCCGGGTGATTGCTCTGGGACTTAGCGGCTTTGATACACCTTTAAGTAAGAATGGAATAGTAGAAGCAGGCACCTCTTTCAGTACTTTGAATCGATATCTGAATGTTTTTTATGCAGCAAGTAAAGATGAAGTGTTGGTCAATGACTTAAAGAACAAAATTGCTTCCGCTAGTACCTATCTCATCCAACAAAAAGACTTTGACGCTTTTGATAGGATGTATTTTATAAAAAAGTACGCTAATCCCATTTTTAGGGATATGCTTACTTTTCAGAGAAGTATTGGAATAGAACCCTTACATACCGTCAGCCCTTTCGCGGTGATGCTGAAAACATTTTTGATGCTGATAATTATGATGCAGATGCTTATGCCGAAAACGGTGCTTTTTACGCTACACCAGAAAAAGTTGCTTTAGGGGAGAGTTTGTTCTTCGACCCATCACTATCCAAACGGAAGTCACGTTCATGTGCTTCGTGTCATAAACCCTCACTAGCATTTACCGATGGGCTAGCAAAGAATAAGAATCTTTCAGACGACGGACTTATTTTAAGAAATACACCTACACTTTTGAATGCTGCTTTTCAGAATAGTCAATTTTATGATATGCGGAGCGAGAACCTTGAAGGTCAGTCAATAGATGTTATTCGTCATAAAGATGAGATGCATGGCTCGGTTGATGATCTGATTGAGTACCTGAGAAATGACTCAACCTACCAGGATCTGTTTGATAAGGCTTTTCCTGGCAGCAGAGGCAACATAAAGGCTATGCATATTCAGAATGCTATTGCAGCGTATGTCAGATCGCTTAAGTCTCTTGATTCAAAATTTGACAGGCACATGAAAACGGATTCCTCAATACTTAGTACAGATGAGATAGCAGGGTTTAACCTGTTTATGGGAAAAGCAAAGTGTGCAACATGTCATTTCATACCTCTTTTTAATGGCACAATTCCTCCCTCATTTTCAAAAACAGAATCAGAAGTACTCGGTGTCCCCGCTTCAAAAGCAAAAGGTGCAAAAGTTGATCCCGATGAAGGAAGGTACACCATTCATAAAATGGAACCACTCAGGTATGCTTTTAAAACTCCACGGTGCGAAATGCTGCGCTTACAGCACCATATATGCACAATGGTGTTTATCAGTCGTTGGAAGAAATAATAGAGTTTTACAACAAAGGAGGAGGAGCAGGATTAGGTATTGAACTTGAAAATCAAACACTGCCTGCAGAACCACTGAACCTTTCAGAGGAAGAACAATCTCAGCTTGTAACTTTTATTAAAACACTTACTGATACGGCAGGGTTAGCATCAAAATACCATAGCCAAATGAGACCTAGTAAAACCTTGTAGAGGTGCATTGCTTAACGTGGTGCTCTAGCTAAAAGAATTTTAAAATGTATTGAACTTTCGGTTTTGTCATGTAGAATTGTGCCGGTAGAAAATACTATCAGGTATGAGTTTTATTAAGACCATTGATCTTTCATCTTATAATTTTTTATGGAACTAAGACAACTTGGAAATTCATCAGTAAAAGTAACACCTCTTGCATTTGGCGCGTGGGCAGTGGGCGGCTGGATGTGGGGCGGCGCTGAAGAAAATGAATCAATAAATGCAATACGTGCTTCTTATGAGCATGGGATGACCACAATTGACACAGCTCCTGTATATGGTTTTGGCAGAAGTGAAGAGCTGGTTGCAAAGGCAATGCAAGGTGTTGCACGTGACAGGTATCAGATTCTTACCAAATACGGTATGAACTGGGAGAACGAGAAAGGTGAATACTTCTTCGACTCGGTAGATACAAATGGTAAGCCTTTTAAAATGTATAAGTGGGCAGCGAAAGAAAAGGTGCGTAAAGAATGTGAAGATAGTCTACGCAGACTTAAGACAGACTACATTGATCTGTATCAAATCCACTGGCCCGATGCAACAACACCTATTGCTGAGACTATGGGCGAGGTAGATAAGCTTATTAAAGAAGGTAAGGTAAGGGCAGCTGGTGTTTGTAACTATTCTGTAGAGCAGGTGGAAGAGGCTTTAAAAGCAGTAAAGCTGGTCTCCAATCAAGTGCCTTACAGCATGGTTAACAGAGGTATAGAAAAAGACATTATACCGCAGGCTCAGAAAAGAGATATGGTTATTCTTCCTTACAGTCCGCTTCAACGTGGCTTGCTCACCGGGAAGATTACACGCGATTATAAATTCAACGAAGGCGATAACCGTCCTACCACAAAATTTTATAAGCCTGAAAATCTCGATCGTATCAATGCAATGCTTGGCAAGCTAAAGCCAATTGCAGAGAAACATAATGCAACACTTTCTCAACTGGTAATCAATTGGACTGCAAATAGGCCAGCCATGGGATGTGTACTTGTAGGTGCGCGAAATGAGAAACAGGTTAAGGAGAATGTGGCTAGCCTGAGTTTTACACTGTCAAAAGAAGAGCTTGATACAATTACGGCGGCAGCAGATGCTCTTGTGCTTGTCGATTAGGAATTAATCCTGGGAAAGAAAAATAGTAAGATTAAATAAGCCTGTAGCAGTCTGCTACAGGTTTATTTATTATCATTATTTAGCAGGCGATAATTTTAACAGCATACCAGGTCCTTCGGTAGCTACATAAATAAAGCCTTCAGGGCTTTCTGCTACTGCACGTACACGGCCAACTTTATCCAATAGTTTTTCTTGTTTCACGTAATTACCATTTTCAATTTCAACACGTGCTACATGCTGAAAAGACAACGCACCGACTAGGATGTTGTTCTTCCATCCTGGAAATTTATCCTGGGTAACAAGGGCCATGCCGCAAGGCGCAATAGAAGGAACCCAATACGTTACAGGTTGTTCCATGCCCTCCATCGAGGTTTTATCAGTAATAGGTTTGCCATCATAGTTGATGCCGTATGTTATCTTAGGCCATCCGTAGTTCTTTCCTTTCTCAACTTTGTTTAGCTCATCACCTCCCTTAGGTCCATGTTCATGATCCCACAGTGTTTCTGTTACTTTGTCGTAAACGAGACCTTGAGGATTGCGATGTCCATAGCTCCAGATCTCTGGCTTTGCTCCTGGTGTGTTAACAAACGGGTTGTCAGTTGGCACTCTTCCATCGTCATGTAACCTGATGATTTTACCAAGATGGTTTCCTAAATTCTGTGCATTCTCCATGGTGCCACGTTCTCCGGAAGAGAAGAAAATGTAACCCTTCTCATCAAAAGCGATGCGTGACCCAAAGTGCACACCTGAATTCGCATAAGGCTGGGCAGTAAATAATTCATGAAGGCCAGTAAGCTTGTTGCCATCAAGTTTAGCACGAGCTATGGTTGTAGCACCACCCTCCTTACCTGGCTTTGCATAACTTAAATAAATCCATCCATTGTTTTTATAATCGGGATGGAGCTGAATATCCAGAAGCCCTCCCTGGCCAGTTGCAAATACTGCCGGAACATTTTCAATCTGTTCAGTCTGGAGCTGATCGTCTTTAACAATAAGTATTTTTCCCTCACGCTCGGTAACAAGCACCCGGCCATCAGGCAGGAATGCAATGCCCCAAGGATGTTGAAGTTTGTTTGTAATGGTATCTATTGAATATTTTTCTTTGTCTGATGAGACTACCTTGCCAGGTGTTGTATTCTCTTCTGGCGTACCATCAGGATTTGAAGTGTCATCATGTTTACCTCCATTTTCACTGCAGGAGGCAAACAACAAGGATGAGATAAGAAGTATTAGTCCGAACCGAGTCGTCATATATTTATTTAGTTATTAATGCAAGTTTATTTACTCCATTCATATGCCATCACAGTATTTCCATTAAAGGTGGGAACAAACACTGTTTTGGTTGCAGGATGGTATCCAAGGTCAGCACTGTTTAATTTTTGCTCTTTTGTATCTAAAAGCTTTTGCGCTTTGCCTTCGGCGTTTACGTAATACACTTCACCTGGCCAGCTTGAAACAATGTATTCATCCTTGCCTACAAGTAAAATGCCATCAGCACCTTGCGATGTTTCCGTAAATTTGTTTAACTCTTTGTTCTTGCTTAGTTTATAGTTCGCTCCATTTCCTGCATCAGCAACGTAAAGCATATCATCTATTGCAAGTAAACCATTAATTCTTGTAAATGCTTTGCTTTCAAAATACAATTCAGCTTTATCATCACCTTTTATCAGGTGTATTTTACCAGTAGCACTATCTGATACGTATACGTTTCCTTTTTTATCTACGGTGATGTCGTTTAAGAATTGTGCGCCTTCAATTTCAATGGAGTTATCTATCCTTCCTGTTGCAATATCAATCACGGCGACTTTTGAAAGATCTGCCACATATAATTTCCCCTTCACCAGGCCCATACCTTTTGGTGCATCCAAACCAGTTACCCATTGCAGTGTTTCTATTTTTCCATCCAGCCTTAGTTTTGTGATGAACCCATTCCCGTCTTTTTCGCCTGACTTCCCATCGATATTTGAGACATAGAGAATATTGGCCTTGCCATCATAGTAAACTGATTCTGGTGTGCGTAACAGTGAGTCTGTTTTCCATTTTAAGGTAAGCTTCTGCGCTTCGGCATAGCCAAGTGTGTTTAGCAGGATAATGACGAAGAGTATTAATTTGTTCATATGCATACAGGATTAAACATCTTTATAAATAATTTATGTATCAGAATTCAACGGTTGCTGATATTCAAAAATAATCAGGTGTAGGGTGGTACAATGCTTAATAAAATTTGAGGTAAGTAAATCACTAAATTAAAAAGCACTGAAGGGCAGAAAGATAGTGCTTTGCATTAAATCTGCAAATGCATTCTGGTAGCAGAAACCGGATGTCCATCGACGCTGCCTGCAGTACAAGACGTACGCAGGACTACATCCGGCAACAAGCGCTGTTCAATCAAACAAATTGAAGATCATTCGGAAGTTTCAAATACCTGTACTAATTTCAGCACAAAATAAAAAGTCATGTATAGCGGATTATTAGTCACACATTCTTACTTAAGGTATTTTATTCTGATCATGCTGATCATTGTTATTGTAATGTCATTGATCGGCTTGGTTAACAAAAAGCCATATACAAAAACACATGATAAAACAGGGCTGTTTCTTTTTATCTGTACACACATTCAACTTCTGCTGGGTATTATACTTTACATTGTAAGTTACACAAGCGGAGGAAGGGTTCAGTTCAATTCAGAGACTATGAAGAACGCCGCATTGCGCTATTTTGCGGTTGAACATGGTCTAACGATGTTAATAGCTGTCGTTTTTATTACATTGGCAAGAACAGGAGCAAAGAAGCTTGCTGTTGACCAGGCAAAACACAGAAGGTTGTTCATTTTCAACCTGATAGCACTAATCATCATCATAGGCACTGTATATGGATTAGGTGGTGGATATAACACTTACTAGAGCAGGAAATGTAATTACATCGATAAACCGGCCTTGCAGCCGGTTTTTATGTTTATAGGGTTAGCGGGAATATTGTAAATTTGCATTTTGCTAAACCCCACAAGGCATGAGACTGTCTGTACTTTTACTCTTTTTATTTCTGAGCTTCTCACTTTTTGCTCAACAGGTTTCTTCTCGCTACGAGCTTGTGAAGATGGATAAGAATGTAAATACGTTCCGTCATGAAGCAGCTCCTGTAATCTCTCCGGATGGTAACTTGTTGTATTTCTTCGTTCACAATCATCCTGATAATACATATGGCAAAGAAGACAGCCAGGATATCTGGATGTCTAAGAAAGATGAGAGCGGTGTATGGAGCCCGGCAGAACACCTCCGGAACCCTTTTAACATTCACCCCTACAATCAGTTATTTACAGTACTCCCTGATGGCATGTTCTTCATTAAAGGAGGGCGCAGCAAAGGAGAGAAAGGTTTTTCTGTTGTTACCGGGGGATCATTAAAGGAGTTGGAAGTAAAAGATTTCAAGTCTATGAACAAAGGTCGTTTCTATGGCGCTACTATGTCAGAAGACATGAAACACATGGTTATTTACTTCAGCGAAAAGGAAGGCAGCGTCTCAAGCGATTTGTATGTGAGTCATGCACAGCCTGACGGATCATGGAGTCGCCCTCAACTGTTAAAGATCACGTCACCACAGGATGATGTAGGTCCTTTTATTGGACCTGATCAAAAAACATTATACTTTGCCAGCGCACGACCAGCTGCCGGCAGACAAGGTCAAACAGACATTTATAAAACAACAAGACTTGACGATACCTGGAACAATTGGTCGCCGCCGGTTAACATCGGCAAACCCATTAACACCAGTGGCGAAGACTTCTACTTTACAGTTGACAACGCAGGAAACGTAATAACCAGTCGCGCCAATAAAGCACTTGAAGGAGCACAGCTCGATCTGTACATGCTGGTGCCTAAAACGATCAATATTAAGCTTGAAGGCCTGGTATATAACCAGAAGAACCACGACCCTGTACTTGCGAATGTAGAGGTTAAAATGAAAGATAAACAACCTGTAAATGTGCGTACGGGAACAGACGGTTTATTTAGCACCAGATTTCCTGAAGTAACACAATATACAGTTAGTGCTTCTGCCGAAGGATATCTTCCTAAGGAAATGAAATTCACCATTCCCACATTGTATAATGATACTACCGTAAGTATAGAAGTACCACTAACTCCTGTAGCTAAAAAACTTATGATTGCAGGTAATGTGTATGATGAAAAGACAGAGAAGCTTATACCTGCAAAACTTGATATTGTAGCCCGAGCTGACAGGAAGACAAGCCTGAAAACAAACACAGACGACGGTAAATATGAACAGGTTGTACCCAAACTGGGATGGTATATTATCACGGCATCATCAGCAGGATATTTAAACGTAACGGATAGCGTACAATTAGCAGATGAAGAAATAACTCCGGTAACCAAAGACCTTTACCTTCAGGAAATTGAAATCGGTGTTACTGTGCGTCTTAAGAATATTTATTTTGATTTCGACAAGACTACCTTAAAGAAGGAGTCTTTTGTTGAACTTAATAAGGTTGTTGACTTTTTAAAGCAAAATAAAACTGTAGAAGTTGAAATAGCAGGCCATACTGATAACAAGGGCTCAGATGATTATAACCTTAACCTATCTCAGGGAAGATCACAATCGGTGGTAGATTATATCATCAGTCAGGGAATTGACAGTTACAGGCTTACGGCACATGGTTATGGCGAGACAAAGCCTATAGATTCTAATGATGGGGAAACCGGACGTGCTAATAACCGACGCGTTGAGTTCACTGTAGTAAAGAAGTAGTAGGTACTTCTTTACTACAGGCTCTGTTTACTTGACAGGAACCTTATTTACTTTAACGTAAGACTTTATCATTTCCATTGTTTCTGCAACGGAGCTTGCTACCTGAACTTTGTAGGTACCGATGTTTTTAAAGAAACGGATGGTTATTTCATCCTGGTTGAGCAGGATAACTTTTTTGTTCGACTTTAAGGCCAATGACACCTCAGAGGCAGTACCGGCAGCCATACCAATAACAACAATAATGTTAGAGGAAAGTATATTAATGATATTCCTCGCGCTGCCCATGCCAGTCATTATTTTAATGTCAGCATGATCAGACGAATTAACGCTGTTGTCGTTAGGTAACACACCTATCGTAAGTCCTTTGGCGTCATGTGCACCTCTCATGGCAGCATCCATTACACCAAAGCTTCGGCCTCCGGTAAGTACCACCCAGCCTTCTTGGGCCACGGCTTTCCCCAGGTCAAATGCTATTTCATTGTCCTCAGGAGTTGCGCTTTCTCCTGGCCCCATGATGCCTATAATTGTTTTTGCCATAAATTTTTCAGGATAAGCAAAGATAGTTAGCGGTGCATGTATTACAAATAAATTAGAATTCATTATCGCATTCCCTGCAAAGATTTACTTTGCGATGCGGAAATAATACGCCGAAGAACAAAACTTTAAAACTCTCCCGCTCACCTTTAGGGAAGGTACGAGTTATCCGGGTAGAACCGCAACTCGGGCATTGTAGTGAATTATGATAAGAAACTGAAAGACTTACTTCATCCAAAATCTCTCTAGCCTTTTCTTTATCGCCTGAAAACAAATGAAGCCTTACCTTAAAACCAAGAAACGGCTGTGCGGGGTAAAGGTTAGACAGATTCTCTTCTGTTAGAAAACAAGGAATACCGTAAGCGTCAAGTTTGGTTTTTGCGATGTTCGCATCTATTGCGGTGTCATAAACCTTATAAACAACAATGTCGTCGCGCTCTTTCATTTTAATCATCTCGCCGTTCTTAACGCTTGCGCGATTTATTAATTATAACATATTTGCAATGCTGGAAAGATACTAAAAAAACTCAAGTCGAATGAAGCGTTTAATTGTTGATATGGATGATGTGATGGCCGATGCAACAGGTCAGTTTATATATTATTACGAACGGGAGTTTGGTGTACGTGTCGATCGCGCCGTACTTGATGGCAAGGAAGAGGGAGAAGGGTTCCCTGAAAATCATCATATATTAAAACAGTTTCCCTATCAGCATAATTTCTTCAGAACCATGCAGGTGAATGAAGGAAGCCAGGAAGTGCTGGAAGCGCTGAATAAGAAGTACGAAGTATTTATTGTAAGCGCGGCCATGGAGTTTCCGCAGTCACTACCCGAGAAGCTGGAGTGGCTCAATGAACACTTTCCTTTCCTGCACTGGCGGCAGATTGTCTTTTGCGGAAGTAAAACAGTAGTGCATGGCGATTACATGATTGACGATCTGCCCCGTAATCTTGAAAAGTTTAATGGAGAGAAGTTTCTTTTCTCTGCACCGCATAACAGCCACATCAACAGATTTCAGCGCCTCAACAACTGGAAGGAAGTAGGAGAGAAGTTTCTTTGATGCTGAGCTGTTTAACTGGATTCTGGCTTCTATCCTTTTTAGTGGCGTCTTTGCGTGAGGCACCAGGGGCGGAAATGCAGTAGAAATGTTTGATGGCGTGAAGTAATGTGCTGTTATCCTAACTCTCACTTCCGGTAAAGGAGGTTGCTTCGTCCTGCTCGCGCCAATATCATTCTCATATTCTTTAAAGATGGATAAAAAGGTATAACTATTTCATACTTTTTAGTGTCTAACTGTATTCCAGGCTCTAATTACAAACAAAGTTAATACTTATGCTAAACCGCGTATTCTTAGTTTTCTTTCTGATCATCGGTGTATGCGTAAAGAACAATCTTATCGCTCAAAATACAGAACGAAAGTTTATAGACATTAATCACGTTAAAATGGCCTACAAGACTTTTGGATTAGAGAGTAGAAAAGAGGGTGATCCAATAATTGTTTTTGAAAGTGGTATGGGAATGGGAGGGGGTAACTTTGAATTATTGTTTCCGTATCTTTCAAAGGAAGTTTCAGGAATAGTATATGACCGAAATGGACTTGGCGAATCAGAAACAGATACTACAATAGTTAACGATGCTGATGTAGTAAAACGCCTGCATACTTTGCTCGCAACGTTAAACATAAAGCCACCTTATCTTTTAGTTGGGCATTCTATTGGTGGTCCTTTTATACGGTTGTTTACTTCGTTTTATCCTGAGAATACCTGTGGACTGGTATTCATTGATCCTACCGATTTTATGCTTACAGCAGAAGAAGATGAGCATGTTAAAAGAAGTACTTCTAGTGTTACTGGTTATCATGATCTATGGAGAATTAATTTGAAGCATATGGGTATTGACGCAACCTTACCCTTCGGCCTGCGGCGAGAAGTAAAAAGAGAACTTGCTGCAAGCACACCACTTTTCTTTAAAGAATACACCCACCTTCATCCGCTTAAGAATGTTCCTATTACGGTGTTAATCTCCTACAACAAACCCATAGAACCCTACGAAGCGAAGATGAATGAACAACTAAAATTAGGTATAAACATATCGCCATGGTGGAAAGAGTTAGACAGGTTAAGAATAATGCACTATTCTGATATGATCAAGATGAATCAATATAGTCGGGTTGTTCTTTTGCCAGGTTATAGCCATGGCATTCATCATCAGGACCCTGAATTGGTTGCAAAATCTATATTGGATACGTTTAAGAACTGCAAACGCCGTATGAAGGAATAATCAATAGAATGGATTTCGATGCAGAAGATTTTATTATACAAAGATCGTGTTGATAACAAACTAATATTAAACCGCAGGAGCGCCTTCTAATATCAGATAATGCATATATTTTTGTAATTGTTTATCAAATCATAAAAAGTTATATGTCTCAGAAGATCGTAATAACATTTTGCCTTTTATTTGTCAGCCTTCTTGTTGTTGCCCAACAGGTAAATGAACCTAAAGATATTCCTGCTGATTGGTCGAAGCCTTATAAGCCTTTTCGCATTGCAGGAAACCTCTACTATGTAGGCACGTACGACCTCGCTTGTTACCTTATTGTTACCCCACAAGGGAATATCCTTATCAACACCGGACTAGCTTCTTCTGCGCAACAGATTACGTCAAGCATAGAAACGCTGGGTTTTAAGCTGAGCGATACAAAGATACTATTGACAACACAGGCCCATTACGATCATGTTGCTGCCATGGCAGCCATTAAACGATCAACAGGCGCAAAGATGTTGGTTGATGAAGCCGATGCGCGGGTATTGGAAGATGGAGGAAGTTCTGACTATGCACTGGGCGGCAACGGCAAAACGTTTGAGCCGGTGAAGCCCGACCAATTATTACATGATGGTGATACCATTACCTTGGGCGATATGCACCTGGTTATGCTTCACCACCCCGGACATACTAAAGGCTCATGCAGTTTTTTGTTTACGGTAAAGGACGAGAAGAAGACCTATAGGGTACTGATCGCAAACATGCCTACCATTGTTACTGACGAGAGCTTCTCGGCAATAGCAACATACCCGGACATAGAAAAGGACTACCGCTATACATTGCAGGCCATGAAAGGTCTTTCATTCGATCTATGGCTTGCCTCACACGCCAGTCAGTTTGCACTACATAAGAAACACAAGCCTGGCGATAAATACAACCCCGCAGCGTTTATAGACAGAGCAGGATATCACAAGTCGCTCGATGAATTACAGAATCACTTTCAGAAGAAAGTAGGGAATAAGTAGGCAGTAGGCAATTGGCAGTAGGCAGTGCGTAATTGACAGTTGACAATGTTCAATTAACAATCACCAGTCCTAATGCCTGATTGTTACAGGTTGCATGTTTAAAGTTTCAGGTTGTTGGAACCTTAAACCTGTAACTTTAAACAACCCAGAACCTCTAACAAAAAAAGAGCAAACAATCCAGCGATGTTGTAGTCAGCCAGAGGCTTTATACACCATAACATCTGCATAATCCATTTGCTGGCCATAGCACGGCCACCAAACTCCGCATTTACACGCCTTGTATTTGCAAAGGCAGCGTCATGCTTGATTTTTTCTTTGGAGGCACCACCTTTTTTGCGGATGATAATCTTGTCACCGCCACCCATTTTATATGCTAAAATCTGACCGAAGGAACCTGTAAAGGTAATTTCAGCGGATAGAATAGCCATGATCAGTAGAGTTTCAGCTGCGATTCAGCTTAGTATAAGGGTTGGTAAAAAGGTATATAATTCAAAGATTACAGGTAAGTAACCCGTAGATAACCCGTCTCTTTAAGGTACGGGTTATCTACGGGTTATGTACGGGTTATCTACGGGTTATCTACGGGTTATCCTGTGGTAAAACAGGGGACAAACAAGGGGATGAGTAGGGTTTGAGGTAGGGGATGGATGGGGTAAATCCCGGGTTTTGGAAAGCTTTATAGGTAAAGGGGAAGCAAACTTCTGGAGTTGGTAGCGATGAGGTATGTCTTGTTTGCGTATATCAGTGTTTACCCATTGTAAACATGAACTGCTTCAATTTTTTATTAATTTAGGATTAGCGTTATACAACAACTTTGCGATAGTGATTGGACAAGTACTAAGCGGTTTTTGATTATAGTAAGAAGTAAGCCATACTAATACCAGGAGAGATGCAGAAACAATTCATTCAATGTGGTTTTTTTGAGAAGGAAATGGAAGGTATTAAATTGGAAGGGAATAAGGAGATATAAGCCATATGGCTTATATCGAGACGTTGTATGCAATGCCCTAGGACAAAATGAAAAAGAATTATCCGGACATGCGGATTCTCGATGAGACCGACAAGTACTTTATCGGGCACATTTTTGAAGACGCTTATTTAATTGAAAAACGAAATGGCGAAGAGGTCGTTCATGATGACTTCTACGGTGATCCATCTTGCGGACTAATAAGCAAGAACAATGACTGGGCTATCATTGCAGGAGAACACTTGACAGTTTGGACAAGAGGCAAAACAACGAAGATTGAGAAAGAGGACCTAAGGTGGATTTATGCACTTAGGACGAAGGACAATAAGACAGTAGAGATTTTAATTGATCCATGGACAGACAAGTCAGCCATTTGGACTTTGGACATTGCGACACTTCAGTTTAAGAAAGTTAAGGACTTTGAGGACTATAAAGAGAAGGAACGCACTGACGAAGTAGTTTGGTGAACGGGCACTGCATACAACACAAGATATAATTCATTTGCCTTTGTTTGTTTATTTTTTAAATTAAGGAAAGGCAAACGCCTTATATCAAAACGTTATGCGTAATACAACGACATGGACACATTAGAACTAATAAAATATCTAGAAGATAAAGACACAAGAAGATGTGGCTGGGGCATGGATGTCATTGACACAAGTTTTGAAACTATGCCAAGTGAATTTATTGGTTTTGCAGAATCCGACTTACAAAGTTCGTTTGACCATAAATATATCAATGCATTATCAAATGCAAAACGTGCTCTTGACTGCCAAGCCGATAGGTTACTTAAGTTATTTGGCTACTATAAAGAATCTCAAGACAAATTTTGGGGCTTCCCGAAAAAACTTGAGTTGATTCAAAAATTTGAAATTATTGCCCCAAGAGTTTTAAATAAAATAAATAAGACAAGGAATCTCATGGAGCATCAGTATATAAAACCCAAATCAGACCAAGTTGAGGACTTTCTTGACATAGCATCATTATTCATAGCTTCAACAGACCATTATGCTTCAAACTTTATTGATCATGTTGACTACATAAACGAAGACAACAAAGATTATGAAAAGTATTCAGAAGTGAACATTAACATCCCCCTCAGTGTCACTCGAAGAGGACACTGAGGTTTTAGAAGCACAATTTCATTTGCTACGCTAACTTTTGTACATTGGATTAATAAATAAACCCCTCTTGTCTCTACACCAGCAACATAACGAAGCTCATCAGGTCTACTTCTGTACAATCACTTGTTATAAATGGTTGCCGCTGTTTAAGGAAAGTAATGGTTATCATTCTGTTTATAAGTGGTTTGAACATCTTAAAAAGGATGGTTGTCACGTTGCAGCTTATGTGATCATGCCCAATCACCTTCATGCATTATTGTTTCTATCACATAACGGAACCTCCCTTAACAAACTTGTGGGTGAAGGCAAGCGGTTCATCGCTTATGCTATTGTGAACGGTTTAAAGAAGCAGGGTAAGCATGAGATATTAAAAGAACTGTCAGAAGGTGTTGAACAAAAGGAAATCGTAAAAGGAAAACTTCATCAGATTTTCAGGTTGTCATTTGATGCACGGCTATGTTATAACGAACAAATGGTAGAGCAGAAGTTGGATTATATTCACCATAATCCTGTAAAAGGAAAATGGTCGTTGGTCGAAGACTTTGCCTCATATTCACATTCAAGTGCAGCATTTTATGAGTTGGATGAAAAGAATGAATTTGTTGTTCATTACAAAGATTTAGGTAAAATTAAGAGCAGTGTTTCAGAAAGCTCAGAGTCCTCTGAAGAGTGACTCTGAGCGGGAGGGAAATAGGACCCATTTCTGGTTCAAGTCTTAAGCATGCGCCAGGCATTGCGCGCGACTTGGACCTACAATGATTGAAGCCCGATAATTTGAAGTAAGTTAGTACAAGTCACCCTCATACCATCGGACTTTCCTAAGACTTGCGCTAGTTAGGTAATCCAAAATAAGTTTGTCCCAGTCTAGGAGATAGTAACCTTTAAATTACTTATTTCATTTTATACGCTATGTAATCAGTTAAAAGTGGTTCAAGACCCATTTGCCTGAATTCAGTAGCAATTTGCGCACGATGATAGGTAGAGTGGTTGATTACATGAAATAGAATATCCCGAATGCTGTTTCTAAAAGGTTGTCCCGTACTGAGTCTGTAATCAATTACTTTGTCCGGGTCGAAGGAATCAAGAATAGAAACGGAGTCTTCATAGTTCTTTTTATTGATCTCATGTAATTGATGGATATGATGTTTTTCCCACCTTTCATACTGTAATTCTCTTGGTGCGATTTTATGATTCCATATACCATGTACATTCAGTATATGACTTATTAGCTTAATACAGTGATCAGAAACAATCGTTTCATTCTCGGTCAGAATTTTAATAATAGTATTGTTGGAGTGGTTGTTGTACTCGAAAAGATCACGTAAGAATAGCTGCATAGGCTTTGTTTGTCTCAGTGTAATCGCCAACGTCTCCCGGCACGCTCCATTTAAAACTGTCATGGTTGGCTAAAATAAAACGCTTGTAAAGATAGAACTTTATAAATTTCCATCGCTCATCTTGATTATCGATTCTATTGTTAGATTATTTTTACTCTCCGCAGATGTCGTCTGCAAAAAAACATTTCTTTGATGTATCGCCGCTGATAAAGAAATTAAGGGGGTTGTTCAGAAGGAGTCAGCAGGGTTGTAAACGAATACTTCTAAGTTAAGTAACTTACTATTACACCAAGGATATTTGATAAGAAGGTGAAATACAGTTATTTTCATTTTATGATTTCTGCTATTTTAAAAAACAACGGAATTTATAGTAGTAGTGACGAAACGCTTTTCGAGAAGGAAGTAAGGCACAGAACAATTTCAAAAGATGAACTTCTTGTTAAACGAGGAGAAGTTTGTAGATCTATTTTCTTCAACATAACAGGTTCTTTATATCAGTATAAGTCTAAGGATGAAATTAAAGAAAATGTTATTGATCTTCACGCTGATCAGGAATGGGTTTTAAACCAAATCAGTTTTACATTTCAAAAGCCTTCAGATACTTTTATAAAAGCCTATACAGATAGCAGGTTATTAGAATTATCAATAGAGTCAATACATTGTTTAATAGCGCAGTCGCCAGCCTTTCTGCAGCTGGCGAAGATATTTACAGCCGCAGGTTCAAGAATTAGTTTCTTTGATGATCGGATGACGCCAGCACAGAAGTATCAGTACATTCTCGATAATCGGAATAATTTAATTCAGAAGTTCCCGCTTAAATATATTGCATCCTATCTTAAAATGGCCCCGGAGACTTTAAGCAGAGTAAGGGAAAATTTTGCTAAAGGTGTATATTCTTGATTTAAGTCAAGGTATAAACACATTTTCTGGTGTTAAGTTTAGCGCGCCATTAAAGCGAAAATTATGAAACATACAGCTACTTCCATTCGTCCTTTTATCGGTGCAAAAGATTTTGAGGTGTCAAGAAGCTTTTATAGCTACCTGGGATTTGAGGAGACAGTGTTGAGTAATAACATGTCGGCATTTAGAATTGGGAAACTAGCATTTTATTTACAAGCTTATTATGTGAAAGATTGGGTAGATAATACAATGATCTTTCTGGAAGTTGATGATGTAACCCGTTACTGGAATGAGCTTTTGGAAATGAATCTACCTGAAAGATTTGAAGGAGTAAGACTTACGCCGATACGTGAATATGATTGGGGTAAAGAGTGCTTCCTGCATGACCCCTCGGGTATTCTCTGGCATTTCGGTCAGTTCTCTGATTTGAATTAAAATACGGGCGGAATTCGAAGTTGTGATGTTGTAATAAATACCTCAAAACAGTCTAAATATATTAAATAACGCCAGTTGAGCTCTTCATGTTCAATCCTTATTCGAAGTTTTACCTAGTATAATCCTCCTCCTCGATCTTGTAATCGTCTCGTACAATTATTCTCTATTTTGTCCGCTTGTCTTGGTACCTCCTTAAAATTTGTAGATATCAAAGCATAGAAAGGCTTATATTGCGCGTTGCTCATTATTGTAAATCATAAAACGCCGTGATACATCAACAGCTATTTTTAATTCTTACCCTGTTTTTCGCGATGGCGCTGCTTTATCTTCTCAGCCAGCGTCTGAAAGTGTCTTATCCTATCTTTTTAGTAATTGGTGGGTTGTTAATAAGTTTTATCCCGGGGATGCCCACTATCAACATAAATCCTGATATGGTATTTCTTATTTTTCTGCCACCCCTGTTGTTTGAAGCTGCGTGGTACTCGTCATGGCAGGATCTCTGGAAGTGGAAGAGACCAATTCTGGTGCTGGGCTTTGGCCTTGTATTAGCAACCTCTGCCGCAGTCGCATATTTCTCAATGCTTATTATTCCAGGATTTACATTGGCGTTAGGTTTTCTGTTGGGAGGAATAATATCACCACCAGATGCAATAGCGGCAACATCGGTGATAAAAGGAATGAATGTTCCGAAGCGGGGTATCACTATTTTAGAAGGAGAAAGCCTTGTAAACGATGCAGCGTCACTAACTGTGTTTCGGTTTGCACTGGCTGCGATACTTACCGGAAGCTTTGTATTTAAGGAAGCATTTATGAATTTTTCTGTGCTGGCAGTAATGGGTGTAGTAGTGGGCCTTGCAATAGCGCATGTATTGTATTTTATTTTAAAGTATTGGGTTAAAGATTCGAGCATCACGACACCTATTACATTAATAGCTCCTTACCTTATGTACCTTGGGGCAGAAGAATTGAACTGGTCAGGTGTATTGGCTGTGGTAAGTGGAGGACTATTTTTATCCTTCAGGGCAAGTGATTTTTTAAATTACAACACACGCATTCAAACAAAAGAAGTATGGGCAACCGTGGGCTTTTTATTAAATGGTTTTGTATTTATACTCATAGGGCTTGAGCTACCTGCTATTATAGCAAGCCTTGGAGACTATGCTTTTAATGATGCTATTCGCTATGCGTTGCTCATCAGCATCATGGTAATCATTATCCGAATTGTGCTGGTATATGTTGCTATTCTTGTACCGGGGCTTGTGAGTAAAAGAATACGAGAAAAGGAAAAGTCGTTCGGCTATAAACTTCCTTTCGTGATCGGATGGGCCGGTATGCGTGGTGTTGTATCGTTGGCGTCTGCATTAGCTATACCGCTTACTTTAAATGATGGATCAGCGTTTCCTCAACGAAATCTAATACTCTTCATTACATTCGTTGTAATATTGGTGACGTTGGTTTTTCAAGGACTAACACTTCCTTTGTTTATTAAAGGGCTTAAGGTAAAGGAAATTGACGAACACATTCCTGAAGAAGATCAAGTAGAATTGATCAGGATGGAGATCGGGAAAAGACAAATTGAATATCTTGACGCGAATTATTCGCTGGAGATGGATCAGTATGATGTAATCAGCCGTATTAAAGAGCAGGTCGAAATGAGCCTCAATGCTACTGCAAGTGCCCAACACGAAAGCGACAAGAAAGAAGCGCTGTATACGGTTCGAAGGTTGTACAAGAAGATAATGCTTGAGCTGGTAGCAGTACGCAGACAGGAATTGTACAGGATAAGGTTAGAAAAGAGATTTGACGATGCTGTTATAAGAAACATGGAAAATAATCTCGATTTGGAAGAAGCACGACTCAACAGATATTAGTCTATAGCAATAGGTTCAATGAAAAAGATAATCATTACAATACTATTTGGAATAATAGGCGGTGTAGGAATATTGGTTCTCGACATCAGGAGAAGTAAAGAAGAGAAATCCACCGGGCTCCTTAACGGTGATATAATTTTTCAGACTTCAAAGTCAGACCAAAGCAAGGCAATTCAGCTTGCTACTAATTCTAAGTATAGTCACATGGGAATTATTTATAAGCAGGAAGAAGATTACTTTGTTTATGAAGCAGTACAACCTGTAAAGTTAACGGCGCTGGATGAATGGATTAAAAGAGGAGAGAGAAACCATTACGTTGTGAAGCGGTTGAAGAACCGTGAGCAATTGCTTACATCCGAAAGTCTTAAAAGACTGAAAGACGTTGGTGAGAAGTTCATAGGAAAAAACTATGATGTATACTTTGAATGGTCGGATAATAATATCTATTGTTCTGAATTAGTTTGGAAGATATACAAGGAAGCCCTGCGCATAGAACTAGGTCAGTTGCAAGAGTTAAGATCTTTTGATCTTACCCACGACCTTGTTAGAAAAAAACTAAAGGAGCGCTATGGAGATAATATTCCTTTAGCTGAAAAAGTAATTTCTCCCGTTGGTATTTTTAATGCTGCAGAATTAGTCACGGTGGAGGAGAAATAAGTATAGCACCTGCAGCCTCCATGTATATCATATAAACCAGTCAAACTCGTATTAATAAGCAGCTTCTAATTCTTTTACTGCCAATATTGTTTAATCTTTTTATAAATGGATTGGCATAAGCTAAACAAGGCATGATTTGTTTCTGTGTAATAAAGTTGATATGCCATTCCCAAGCAGGAATAGTATAGGATACGTTATTTAGATGCACAAGAAAAATTAGGACTATGGAGATGAGCGAGAAGTACAGAAGTGCGCGCAGGCAAGTAATAGGAGGATTGGGAGCAGGCTTTGCTACCCTAACCGTTCCAGGTGTTTTTGCAGCGTCGCGGTCAGATGTTGAAGGAGCAAGCGCACAGCCACTTGAAGACCCATTGAACAAGTATCCAAAACCACCTTTTAAAAGTCAGTCACAACCTTGGCCGGGATTAGCAAGTAAGATGGAACCACGTCCTGACCACGGTGAAAAGAGTTATAAGGGTTCTGGTCGTTTAACTGGCCGGAAAGCATTGATAACAGGCGGAGACTCAGGAATGGGTAGGGCTGCAGCTATAGCGTATGCCAGGGAAGGTGCCGATGTAGCTATTAATTACTATCCTACTGAAGAACCAGATGCGAAAGAAGTGGTCGACCTTATAAGAGGCGAAGGTCGAAAGGCAATTGCAATTCCAGGTGACTTACGCGATGAGGCATTTTGTAAAAGATTGGTTGATGAAGCAGTTGGAGGACTTGGAGGACTTGATATAGTAGTGAGCAACGCAGCAAGGCAACAAGCAAAGCAGTCTATACTAGACATTACCACTGAAGACTTTGATGCAACGATAAAGACTAATATTTACGCACCTTTTTGGATTATAAAAGCTGCCTTACCTCATCTCAAGCCCGGCTCTGTAATTATAGGAACAACATCGGTTCAAGCCTATGACCCTTCACCTGATCTTTATGATTATGCACAAACAAAGGCTGCAACCATGAATTACGTAAAGTCTCTGGCTAAACAACTAGGGCCAAAAGGTATTCGAGTTAACGGAGTAGCACCTGGTCCGATTTGGACGCCATTGCAGGTGAGCGGTGGCTCTACCCAAGAGAAACTGATGCAATTTGGTTCAGATACTCCTATGAGCAGACCTGGACAACCTGTGGAGTTAGCCTCCATTTATGTGCAACTTGCAGCTGCAGATGCCAGCTACGCTACCGGCCAAATATATGGCGCGGCAGGAGGAAGTGGCCAGCCTTAATTAACTTATTTCAAAACAGATTCTATGTCTTAAATGCAAGTCTATGACTTGCATTTTTTGTTAACTTTACCCGCAATATTTACACTTCGATATGGATGGCAAAACACGCGCTAACATTCAAAAAGGATCAAATGTTTTGATTGTACTTAAAAAGGACCAGAGGACAGGAAAGCTAACGGAGGGGGTAGTGAAAGATATCTTGACCAGTGCGCCTGTGCATCACCGCGGTATAAAAGTACGCTTAGAGGATGGACAAATCGGAAGGGTACAGCAAATACTTCGTTAATCTATGCGCAACTTCTAAAATGAACTTTACCAATTTCATCAACTAATAATCTCATTTATAGTTTCTCAATCTCGTACCATTAATTGTCATCCTTCTAACGCGGAAAGGATGCTCCAACCAGCACAAAGATTACTTTGCAACCTTTTAAATTTAAATAAGACTACCAACAACGATGTTCGCTTTGCTATGGAAGTTTAACTGCTGGCTATTTCTGAGTAAACAAGCTGATAATGAGATAGTAAAATAAATAATAAGGAAAATTTTAAAGTCGTTGTAACATATCCATTTCCCGGTCGTCTTGATTATGAATTTAAACGAATGAATCTCGAAGCTTTTGAAAGTCAGGTCTTACCCGTAAAAAACAAGCTTTTTCGCTTTGCGCTGAAGTTTTTGGGTAATGAAGAAGAAGCAAAAGATGTAGTTCAGGAGGTCTTCATACGTGTCTGGAAAGGACGTGAGCAGATGGACCAGATCCAGAATTGGGAAGCTTGGTGTATGCGCATAACCAGAAATCTCTCTTTGGACAGGCTCCGTACGCTAACACGTAAACCGACACAGAACATTGAAGAAACTTTTGATATCAGGCAGGAGAGCTTTACGCCTCATGAGTCAACAGAAATGGATGAAAGTATGAACAGGATTACAGAATTCATTAACGCCCTCCCTGAAAAGCAAAAGCAGGTAATTCACCTTAGGGACGTAGAAGGTTATAGCTATAACGAAATCTGCGAGATTTTAGAATTAGACATGAATCAGGTAAAAGTGAACCTGTTCAGGGCCAGAAATGCAGTGCGCGAAAAATTGATGAAGATTAATGCTTATGGACTCTAAAAAAATTGAAGAACTATTAAACAAGTATTGGAACTGCGAAACTTCCCTTGAGGAAGAGCAACAGTTGCGTGAGTACTTCAAAGGTTCTGATATTCCACAGGAATTTAAGGGTGCAGCAAACTTATTCCAATACTTTAACACACATAAAAAAAAGACACTAAATGATGTGTCTTTTGATGACGAAGTATTGGAAAAGGTAAGGCATGTTCCAAAAGGTAGAATTAGTACGTTAGTCTATAATGCTATGCGTATTGCAGCAGGCTTGGCGGTTTTGGTTGTAGCAGCATACTTTGTAAGAAATGAAGTACGTAAATCTACCCCTCAGGAAATAGTAGACACCTATGATGATCCTAAACTTGCTTTTGAAGAAACAAAAAAGGCACTGAAAATGATCTCACGAGGCTTTGGTACAGCTGAAGAAAAGGCGCGAAAAATAAACCTTTTTAACGAGGCCAAAGAAGAAATTCAGAAAGGCGAAAAGGAAAATAATAATTTATAGTCAGGAAATAATCTAACAAACAGATATGAAAAAGATAATTGCGTTAGTTGTATTTGTGATAGCAGCTGGTAGTGCAAGTGCTCAGGATGCGATCTCCAAATTTTTTAATAAGTATCAAAACGATGAGTCTTTCACACAGGTAAATATCTCGGGCAAGATGTTCAACCTCTTTACAAACATGGAAGCAGAATCGAAGGAGGATCAGGAAGTGCTCCAAGCTATTTCCAAATTGAAAGGTCTTCGTATTCTGATGAAAGAGAATACATCAGATGCAAAATCGTTGTATAAGGAGGCGTTTAACTTAATTCCAATAAAGGAATTTGAGGAGTTGATGTCAGTTAGGGATAAGGATAAGGACATGAAGTTTTATATCAAGGAAAGTAGCGGTAAGATCTCTGAGCTGGTGATGGTGATGGGCGGCATGGATGACTTCATGGTTATGAGTTTATTTGGTGAAATTGATTTAAAACAGGTTTCACGTATAGGCAAAAAAATGGACGTTAAGGGTCTTGAGAATCTTAACAACATTGGCGATCAGAAAAAGAAAAATTAAAAATAGAGGAAGCGTTGCTCTCGTACAAAGCGCTTCCTTCTCTTCTAAGGTAAAGGCAGCTTAAAGAAAGAACATGAAATCAGTCCTTACAACGTTAACCGTTATATTTCTCGTGACGTCAGGTGTTTTTGCTCAAAGCGAAAGCTTTCATCTTCTTGAAAATAAATTCAAAGGATCTGAGAACGTACATGCATTGTCATTGTCTGGATTTCTAAGTAGAATAGTTTTAAGATGTGCAGGCGAACATGACTTTAGAAAAGCTGTTAAACAAGTGAAGCATATCAGAATTATAAATATTCCGAAATCAGCATTTGAAGCAGAGCAAGTAACGGTTCATGGCTTTAAGAAAGTATTGAAGAAGGACTCGTTCGAAGAAGTGCTGTCAGTACGGGATCATGGTGATGACGTTACCTTATACATGAAGAGTGAGTCGAACAGAAAGAACAGCAGTTACTTTCTCTTGGTAGAAGAAGAATCGGAGGTAGTTGCCATAGAACTACATGGGTACATAGATCCCAACGTAATGTTAAAAAGTTCATATCTAAGCTCTAACCATTAATTATGCTTTTTCGATCAGTTATAATCACAATTTGTTTTTGTTACTCTTCTTTCGCTTATGCTCAAAGTCTTACAACAGAGAAATTGCATAAGAACCATAAAGATGCATTGTCTTTATATATGTATCATAATACCTTAAGAATGCTAAATCAAAATGATGACCCTGATTTTGATGCATTGATTAAAGATATAGAGAAAATGAAATTACTACTTATTAATAAAAATGCTCCTTCCTTTAATTATAAAAAGCTGGTTTCCGATTACAAAGCGGAGGCCTTTGAAGAGGTGATGACGAGCAGACATCAAGGCAAAAACTTCGACGTTTTTTTTAAAGAAGGAAAAGATAAAGGAATGCTGGTATTGGTAAATGATTCGGCTTCTTTATACGTATTGGACATTGTAGGCACAATTGCGTTAGACAAAATAACAAAGCTGTATAATACCATTGATGATAGTTCTGACATAGGGAAAAAGATAAAAGCTTTTACTGGTAGTGGTAATGAAGCTAAAGGAAAGGACAAATAAAAGCTTTGATAGCTGTAATGGTTCTTCTTAGCAGGCGACTAACAAAAGTAGAGTGCTTTAAAATATTAAATCGTGGAAACAGTTCTCTCCATCACAAACCTTACAAAGAATTTTGGACGCTTGAAAGCGGTAAACAACCTGAATCTCCAAATTAAAAGAGGACAGGTGTTTGGGATGCTTGGTCCTAATGGGAGCGGTAAGACTACTACATTAGGAATGTTAATGGGTGTGGTGAATCCAACATCCGGTGATTTTTCCTGGTTTAATGAGCGGCCTACCAATGATGTCAGAAAGAAGATAGGTGCAGTTTTAGAACACCCTATATTTTACCCATACCTTTCGGGGTTAAAAAATCTTGAGTTAAATGCGATGGTCAAACAGTGTGATCCTTCAAATATCGCGCGGGTACTGGAATTAGTTGAACTTAGTGAACGGAAGGACGATAAGTATAAAACTTATTCTCTTGGAATGAAGCAACGTTTGGCTATAGCCTCTGCTTTGCTTAATAATCCTACCGTACTTATCCTGGACGAACCCACCAATGGGTTGGATCCAATGGGAATAGCTGAAATCAGGGAGTTGATAAAACGGATTGCAGATGACGGAAAAACCATAATTCTTGCGAGTCATCTTTTAGATGAGGTACAAAAAGTGTGTACACATTTTGCTGTTCTAAAAAAAGGAAATCTTGTTCATACAGGACCCGTTGATGATGTTGGAAAAGGGGAGGAAATTGTAGAAGTGATAGCAGATGTTCAAAACCTGAATGAGTATTTACTTGCATTTATGGGTACCACATCCGTTAATCGTGAGAATGGAAGTTTTCAAATAACGATGCGGGAGGGTTTTAAAAGTAAAGACTTAAATAAGTACTTATTTGAAAAAGGAATAATTGCCTCACATCTAGTAACAAAGAAGAAAAGCCTTGAGAAGCAGTTTTTGGAAATATTATCAGAAGCCTAAAGAATAAGTTACTGCTATTTTTATGACATCGTTAATACATTTGCTTAAAATAGATCTTAAGAAACTAACAAGCTACCGCACCTTTTGGATCGTATGCGGACTTTATTTTATTACCCTGGCATTTTCAACAGCTAGTGGGATGGAGTTTCTTAAATGGCTCGCCAGAACTTTTAAAAACTTCGGATCGGAACTCAACATTAACAGAATTCCCTTATATCATTTTCCAGACGTATGGTTAAACCTTATTTATTTCAGCGGTCTACTGAAAATAGTTTTAGCCATTATGACTGTGATCTCTATCACAAATGAATATACGTATAGAACCCTTCGTCAAAATGTTATTGATGGTTTAAGTCGTTGGGAGTTTCTATTAAGTAAGATCCTAACCAACGTAGGGCTAAGTCTTCTCAGTGTGCTGATGGTTTCTGTTATCGCGTTTGTTACAGGTTTAATTTATTCGCCCGAGTTAAACTGGCGATACGTCTTTTCGGATATGGAATTCCTTGTCGCTTACTTCCTGGAAATTTTTGCATTCCTTTCCTATGCCTTAATGTTAGGTGTTTTCGTTCAGCGATCAGGATTAACGATTATCCTGCTTCTACTTTCGCATATGTTAGAGGCAATTGTTAGAGAAAACGTCGATAACTACGTACCGCAGATAATACCGTTTTTTCCAATGGAGAGCATTTCGAATCTGGTACCAATGCCTTACCAGCGCTATGCCTTTCAGGAGATTCGTGATTATTTAACCTTTGGGTCAATTGCTATTGCTTTGGGATGGACTTTCCTCTTTAACTACTTCAGCTATGCGAAACTTAAAAGGGCTGATATCTGAAGTTTGTTATATCGCTTAATTGACAAGGAACGGTAGCACGACGTATTTAAGTTTTTTCAGAAAACGATATATAATACAAAACAAACAAAGTCATTACATCTTGAATGTGACGTACAACAGGCCCCTTTATATTTGCGTATCTATTACTTAAAAAGTAATTATGAATACCGTACAGATATTAGGTTTAGCCGCAGGTTCATTAACAACGGCTGCATTTTTACCGCAGGTGTTAAAGACTTGGAAGAGCAGGTCTGCAAAAGATCTTTCTCTTGGAATGTTTTCGCTTTTTTGCCTCGGCGTATTTTTATGGTTGATTTATGGAATAATAGTTAAAGATATCCCTGTTATTGCTGCTAACCTAGTGACGCTTATGTTAGCCTCTACATTACTCTTCTTTAAACTAAGGTTTAAAGACTAGATAACCCCTAGAAGTCAACGTGTTACACTTAACGCTCCTGCTACTAACCTGCGAGTTGCTGTTTTAGGTATTCATTAGCAAGCTCAAGTAAAGCCGAGTAAGGTTCTCCTTTTAAATTTAGCAGCTTGGCAAAAGCCGGTTCTGTTTTATATCCTTGTTTTTTAAGTTCAACTATTTTCTCTCTAAACTGCTCACCATGCGTGTTAAGTAGATAATGTTCAATAAGCATGTGCTTGTACGCAGCTTGTTGGTTAACGGGAATAGGTTGAGCAAAAACCTCTATGAGGAAATTGTCTACATGAAACCCACAAATTAAAGAAGGAGTTGAATGGACCGGCTTAATAGTAATACTAAAGCCTGGAAAAGTCTTGAAATTGGCCTCTAAAACCTCATTTAGATTGTCGAAGTCCTGTACCTCGCAGATGATATCGAGGTCGCTACTTCCCTCGATAAAAATATTGATGGGCAGTGTACCGCACAGAACTGGCTTAAAAGGTTCGAGATGGTATAAGATTTTTGACTGTTTAAGTACGTAAAATGCAGCCTGTTGAAGGGCATTACCATGTTGTAAGTAATTGATGTTAGTAAAATCTGGCAGCATTCTATGGGGAAAATTAGTCAAAATGGCTGTATTTAATGTCTTTTTGGCTTCTTGCAGTTAATGGTACATGTCTTGAGTGAAAAGTGCAGAAGGAGAACGTAGCCATGAAAAAGAATAATAATTATTTGGATCTAGTAACTTCTATAGATGTATTAAATACTCTTAACGGCGGTGTAAGCGAACCTCAAATGAATTTAAGTCATTATGAGGGCTATCGTGAAATCCGTGTTAAAGTGCCAGGAATTAAGCTGGAAGATATCCATATAGAGGTTCACAACAACAACCTTTCAATCTTCTATTTTATAAACATTGTATCAGACAATAAACTAGTTCAGCTTCCTCGATTTATCTATAACAGAAGTGTCCCTTATTTTATAGATATAAATAAAATCAACGCGGAAATTGAAGATGAAGAGCTAATCGTTAATTTACCTTTTAACCGTTTAGCGAATGGTTATCATAAAGAAATTAAGGTAAATGAAAGGTAAGAGTCGTCAGAATTAATTAGAGGAATTTAGATAATATATGCGGGCTTGTTATCAATAACTTGCCCGCATTTAAAGCTCTGCAGTGGGTGAAAAGTTTACAGTTTTATAGATTAAACCAACTGTTAGACAAATCAGGATCACGCATAAGCAATATCTCATAGCTATTTCATTTTAAGCTAATCAATATTATACAGTTACATGAGACCAATTTTCACCGGTCTTGATGCGATGAATCTGCATATCAGAAACTTTAAACTGTTTTGCTAATGCCTTGAGTGTTGGCTGATTTTTAGCCTTAAGCGCTCTTTTAATCTGCTTTACTTTAGCAATGTTAAGTTTAGGGCCTTCGTTTGGATTCTGGCGGCTCAACACATTAGGATCTTTAAGTGCGTGTTGAATTTGTACCTCCTGTGTTACCCATTTAAGATTGTCTGCACTGTTGTTTTCCTTCTTGTGGTCGAGGTGGATAACGAACTTGTGTTTCGGACTCGGTTTCTTAGTGAAATACTCTGCCACTAATCGGTGGAGGTAGTAGTTCTGCCGGTTAGATTCGCGACCAATGGTTACACTAGGGTATCCTTGTGTTAGTCTTGGGCGAAGAAGATAACCCTCTTCAATCTTGGTTTTGAAACTTACAATACGCCCTTTGTTAGAGATAGCGTAACGCTTTGTTGTTACACCCTTCTTCAGTTCGAGCTCTTTCCAGCGCTCGCCTGCCAGCGTTTTAACTGTGGTTTTTGTTTTTGTTGTTGCCATAATTTAAAAAGATAATTGTTCAGCGTAATGAGGAATGAAGTTGTGAAAATGCCTGATAATCTTTTCGTACAGATTAAGGGCAGACTGATTGATAACTTTTCTTCCATCAATTTCTCTCACGGGTGTTAACTCTCCCATTGTACCACAAGCAAAGACTTCATCTGCACAGTAAAACTCCGTAAGCGAGAGGTTTTTTTCTTCAACTGGAATGCTTAAATCATTACAGATTTTAATAACAATTTCTCTTGTAATCCCGGGTAAGCATGCATCAGCATGAGGTGTGTACACTTTACCTTTACTGGTCATAAAGATATTTGTGTCATTTAACTCCGATACAAAACCGTTGTGATCAAGCATGAGGGCTGCGTCAACCCCTGCTATATTAGCTTGTATCTTCGCGATGATGTTATTTAAAAGGTTGTTATGGTGAATCTTTGAATCGAGAAATTGCGGTCCATTCCTTCGCTGCGATGAAGTGATAACGCGAATTCCAACTTCATTATTATAGACCAAAGGCTTCCATTCTGCAAGCACTATCAGACAACACCCCTTTGTATTTAAACGAGGATCCATTCCTGAGGTAATCTTCTCTCCCCTGGTAAGTGTCAGTCTGATATGTGTTTCATCACGCATTTCGTTAGCTTCCAGCGTTTCGAAAATCGCTCTCTTTATCGAATTCCTGTCAGGAATATTTTCAAACGCCAACGCATGGGCCGATGCTTCTAATCTTTCTAAATGGCGATCAAGACAAAATATACCTTCTTTATATACTCTAAGGCCTTCCCATACTGCATCTCCGCCTTGCACGGCACTGTCAAAAACGGAGATTTTCGCTTCATCACGTGGCAATAATTTTCCTCCAACATGCACTACAATAGAAGCATTCTTAGGATTAAATTTTTGCAACATATTCTAAGGCTCTTATGAGCTAAATATTAACAATCGTACTACTTTTTCGTTAGGGCGGGTGAATGGGCTTGGTAAAATAAAGACTATTTTGTTTACTGGTCAAGCTTTTAACGAAATTGGTAACAGTTTTTCGTAAAACCGTTTTGATTTTTCATATAAAGGCTCTAAATGCGGTGGTAATTTTCTCTCACTGGTCTTTTGTTTCTCAAAACCACTAGATTGGTGTACATTAGAATACCAATGTGTAGCCCATACACCATCATAACTTTTAGGCCCCGGTTGCCAGTGTAGCATACGTTGATCAAAGTCAATGGCACAGGATGAACACAGCTTTTCTAAAACCTTTTGCGGGTTCTTCAATAACGTTCCGGAGTCAAGGACAACAGTTTTTTTACCACTTCTTCTCAGTAATTGATATAAGTTGTATTGGTACTCTATTCCAATATCTCTCATAACAGGAGCATTAATTACTTCTGCATAACTGGCAATGATTTGATATGGGTTGCGTATAAGAAAAACGTTGATACACTCTTCAATGAAAGGATTCTCAAGGACCTCTATATGATGAGCCATGTTTTTAATAAACAGAACTGATTTTGTTTTGGATGCATGGATGAGTGACCTTACCTCTGTTTCTGTCTGCGGCAAGCTATTTAATACATCTTCTTTTCCAGGGTGGCTGACGTTGGTTTTAAATAAATAAACTGAATAAAACGGCTCGTCTAAAACGTTTGTATCGGGCCGTTGGGCAAAAGAATACATTAAAGCGGTGGATATGTTCCTCGGTCCGGATATGAGGTTAATGGTAGTCACAGCGTTAATTGTTAAAATCTTTTTTTACAACCAAAAGATAGTAATCCTTCTCTATGGGCAGATAGCCTTGTTCGTAACAGTAGAAATATAGGGAGCCGTCTTTCGTTTTGTATGTACTTGTAAAGTAATTAAAGTCAAATCCCTTACCGGCCAGCTTGTCTTTTGAAACCCGGCTCTTGCCCTCCGGATTTAATTCAAGCAATATTCTCCTGTTCTTTTTTAAGATACTGTTAACGTCTCTGATGTACGCATTTTCGATACTTTTCTGACGGTTATTGTACGTTGTGCGACATTGATCAGAGCAGAATTTCCTGTCGACTCTTCCTTTGAATGCAGTTTGACATTCAATACAAATTTGGCTTTCCTGTAGGGTCATTTTATTATCCGTGTATACTCGGGTATACACGAATATAAACGAAAGTACCCGTTTTTTATACGACTACCCCTTTTTTACTACTGCACTTTTGCATCATCAGACGATATGCTCTGAAAAACAATTACTAACATTAAACTTTATAATTATGAAAAGCTTAAGAAACAGCGTACAACTTATTGGAAGATTGGGAAAAGATCCTGAAGTAAGGAGTTTTAATAACTCGAAAAAAGCTTCATTCTCAATTGCAACTACAGATACCTATAAAAACCAAAACGGAGAGAAGATAGAGGATACTCAATGGCACAACATAGTAATATGGGGAAAACTCGCCGGTGTAGCGGAAAAGTACTTAAAAAGGGGGCAGGAGATTGCTATTGAAGGTAAACTGGTGCATCGGGTTTATGAAAGTAACGGAGAAAAAAAATACATCACTGAAATTAATGTCAACGATTTGGTAATGTTGGGAGGCAAGTAAAATTACATCGTTGTATTTATAGAAGGGCTGTTTCAAAAGTCTATTGTCCTTGGACATACTAACGCAATCGCTGGCTAGTACTAAAACATTAAGGAGATCACCTCCTCTTCGCTTGGTACTTGTTACACCTTTGAGTCAGCCCTTTCTATTTCAAAATCGGTAATGGAGTTTCACCCCGAACTGAAGTTTCTTGAAGTCCTCTGTAAGGTAGAATTCTGGAACAAGACTTAGTTTACTGTTTCCAAGATCAGTTATAAGAAAAAGTTTCATCGTCCTGCCTTTGTAGAAATCAAAATCGCCCGACTCATCTACCAGTAACCCTGCACCTAAACCAAACCACGAGGGCGTTGTATTATCACGGCTATAGTTTTTGCTGTAGGCTATCGACAAAAATGAACTTATCGTATTAGTATATTCTCCTTCTGCATTTCGTTGACCCCAATACTGACTGCTGTAAGATAACTCTATATGGTGGTTAGACCTGTTAAATCGATCAGAAAAGCCTAAGCCCAGCGTGCCAATAAGTTCAGGGTAAATCTTGCTTCTTAGTACGCCTACTCCCGCACTGGCGGCAAGGAAAACAAAATCATTAGGATGGTAGTATTTAATGTCATCAAATTGGATGGTTTTATCTTTTATAACAAACCTCGCCTTTACTGATTTTCTACCTGTAATGCTTGATTGTATTTCTGTGAGGCGCTTATGTATTGACGAGAAATTATCATCTTGAATCTTCTGAAGATTGCGTAAGGTTTCAGTATAGACATAAATTTTATATAATGGATCAATAATGAAAATCTCAACACCAGGAGGAAGCAATTGAATGGTTTGATCTTCTTTGGTTAAAAGTTGAGTTGTAGGATGAGTGTTCTTTTCGATGTTGATTTTCTTAAATGAATTGTAATCATTGCTAACTGTTACTTTAAGCGGCACACCCTGTGCTATATCGGCGCTCTCAGCGATTTTATCATGCAGGTTGGTTAACACTTTGTTTAAGGTGGCCACTACTCTTAATGTATTATCAAATCGCTTTGACTCCAACACAATGAGTGTGCCCAGGTCTGACAGCTCTATTCTTACTGAATCAGGAAAGTTATTAACTACGCGTGGCTGATGTAAGGCTTGAATACCATGTTGCTCATGGAGGGGATGGTACTGTAACACTTGTGCAGATGATCCAAAATACGATAATAATATTGTAGTTGTGAGAATAAAATATTTCATGATAATGAAGTTGTCTTTTGTTATTTAATTCTTGCTATAATAAATTCTGAGTCTTGTAACCGCAGAGGGGTTACCCCTTCGTGATGTTCTTTTAATAGTTTAAGTTTAAACCTTGGTGATGTCTTGGTTGCCCGCCTGGTGTCGTTCCTATTCGCACTATCCTCTGGCAGGATTACGCCTATTACCATTTTAACTTCTCTTTGCCGAGGGGGCTGAACAATGGCTACTTCTTGAAGAACAGTAGTTAGCGTGTCTGAACGCGCACCTGTATCATCATCCGATGATGCAATTACGCCAGGCGCATCAAACATAATCTTATGAGACGCTTTTTTGCTTTGCCTTTTTAATTTTTGTTTGTTATGATTTAAACTTATTCCCTGATCACTCAGGTAGCAGGAAGAGTCTATGTGATTAATGCCTGTTTGGTTTTTGTTAGTGTCAAATGCACCGAGCCTTTGCTGTAAAGAGGATATCTTTAAGTGCATCCCGTGTCTGTAATGCTTATAATTGTTATAAGTAAAAAGCGCGCTTAGGAGTAAGGCTAGTGATGCAGCTACATGATAATACCACGCCGAGCGTGGTTTGTGGTTGTGCTCAATCCTTTCCCATACTTCTTCCTTTTTCCATTTAACGGGCTGACGTTCGAGTAACTGTATTTTTTTTCTTATTGTCTCATCTGTACTTTTATGTTCCATAATTGTATCCCTCCTTTATCAATACCTTTTTTAAAATGGCTTTAGCTTTAAATAATTGAGATCGTGAAGTGCCTTCTGAAATATTGAGCATCATGCTGATCTCCTGGTGATCATAACCTTCAATAACATACAGGTTGAAAACTGTGCGGTAGCCAGTGGGCAATTGATTTATCATTTCAAGAATGTCTTCTGCTTCAAGACGGCCTAATTCTGTTAGATCAGGTTCTGGAATAGAAATGTCAAGACTTTCTGTTAAACTAAAATTGTATCTCTTACGCAGAAACATTAAGGATTCATTGACTACAATTTTTCTGATCCACGCCTCGAGGCATCCTTTTCCGGAATAATTAAAACTTTTAATAGACTTAAATACTTTACTAAATGCTATTATGATGATGTCCTCGGCATCATCATTATTTCTTACATACCTCAAAGCAGTTCTGAACATTACGTCTGAAAAGCGCATGTAGAGCATCTCCTGACTTTTATGATCAGCCCTTTTACAGCTCGCAATAATTTCCTGTTCGTTCAATGTTAAGCTTTTGGTCTAAAATGCCATTAGTAAGGCTGATGTTGCCTGTGGAATTACTTTTTAGATGTTTATTTTTGGTTATAAGTTTTAAGTGTATTTTTCTTGTAGGAAATAATACCTAAGACCGGCTAGGTAAAAGGCCAACAATTAATGTAAATCGCTTTGTTTACAATCCGGAAACAGGATTATCTTTGGACACATGACTTTTTTATATCCTTCTTTTCTCTGGGCTCTTGCTGCGCTTTCAATACCTGTAATTATTCATCTTTTTAATTTTAGAAGAACAACCAGGGTATACTTTTCCAATAACCGTTTTTTGAAGCAGGTAAAAGAAGTTACTTCTGCTAAAAGAAGATTAAAGCACTACCTGATCTTGTTTTCGAGGTTGCTGTTCCTGCTCTTTCTCGTGCTTGCCTTTGCTCAACCTGTTATTCCTGCAAAAGAGCAGTTAGGTGCTGAACGATCCATTGTTTTTTATATTGATAACTCTCAAAGTATGTCTGCGCAAATCGCAGATAAAACAAGAGGACTTGAAGCAGCCCTTCGGTTTGCTCAAAATATTGTAGGACTATTTCCTGCTGATACCAGGTATAAAATTGTTACAAATGATTTTGCTCCTTTTTCAAACTCTTACAAAGCCAAACCAGAAGCTTTAGACATTCTTGCCCAGATACGCCTGTCGCCGGTAAGTCGTTCTGTACAGGAAATACGTGATCGCTTGAGGCAAGATAGCCGAAGCTCAACTGATGTTTTTTGGATCTCGGATCTTCAGAAATCAACTGCTGGTACCATACCATCTTCATGGGATTCAACCATGCGTTGGCATTTAGTGCCAATCCTATATCAAAAAACAGAAAATGTATTTGTTGACACTGCTTACCTGCAAAATCCTTTTGCTGCCCGGGGTGAGAAAAACGTACTTAATGTAAAAATGCGTAACGATGGTTCAGCGCCGGCCGAACAATTAAATCTGAAATTCTCCATTAACGGCATTCAGGCAGGTACCGCGCTTGTTGATATTCCTGCAAAAGGGTCTGCTGAAACAACTTTTGATTTAACCACAGGTCTTGGAGGTCTAAATAAAGGTGTAGTTTCTTTTAATGATTTTCCCGTAAGCTTTGATAATGAGTTTTTTCTTGCCCTGAATTTTGTTGATAAGGTAAACGTGTTGGAAGTAAAGGATGTAAAAACTTCTACTCCTGTCGAGAAGGTTTTTGGTAACACGCAGATCTTCAATTTTAAAAGTTATTCAGTTGGTAATTTTAACTACAGTTTGCTTAATCAGGCTGAGCTTGTGGTGGTAAATGGACTGAATAGAATTGACCAATCTTTAAATCTTTCCTTGCAGAACTATCTAAGCCAGGGCGGTGCTATTTTGCTCATACCAGGAGATGCACCAGAAATTTCTTCTTACCAGCAATTTACGAGGATCGGTAGTCTTGCCTTTAGTCCAGCAAATAAAGAATTAGCAGAGTTAAATCGGCCCGATTTTGAAAATCCTTTCTTTGAAAATGTGTTTGAGGAACGGACATTATCTCTAGCAATGCCACGTGCTGTAAAGTTCATGGAATGGGGAGGCGACAGATCTGCAATACTAAGGTTTAAAGATGATCGTCCTTTCTTAACACGGCTCGATAGAAACGGTAAACTTTACCTGTTGGCGAGCCCGTTGGAACACGCGTATACCGATTTTTATAACCATGCACTATTTGTTCCTGTTATGTATAGGATAGCGGCGAGTGGTAAGAAAACCGAATCCAAGCTTTATTCAACGCTTGCAGAAAACTCGATTCGCATCCGTTTTGATAGCGCTTTGAATGATGAACCTATAAAACTTGTAGGAGAAGCCGAAGTACTACCATCACAAAGGAAAGTTAATAACGATGTGATTCTTGAGATTCCTAAATTCTCCATTAATCAAGGGTTCTATAATGTTGTGGCTTCTAAGGATACATTAAACCTCATCGCTTTTAATCTTGATAAAGCGGAATCACTTCTAGATCAATACAATGCAAATGAAATGAAGAATCAGATGGGAAACGGCAGCAATATTAGTATCTTCGAGGCCGAATCAACTGAAGCGTTTACAGAACAAATTAAAGCTCGCTATTTAGGCAAGGCTTTGTGGAAGTATGCAATAATTGTATCACTTGTTTTTTTGCTCGCTGAGGTTCTACTGATTCGATTTTTAAAATAAATCTTAAATGAAGATATTAATTCAGTCTCCCGAAATTATTGATCCTAACTCTTCATTTCACCGGAAACATAAAAACGTATTAATTAATAATGGCCGCATTGCTGAAATAGGGGATAAGAACTATGCTGCAGACAGGGTGATAAAAGCTGATGGCATGAAACTGTCGATAGGCTGGTTCGACCTGGGAACCTATGTCGGCGACCCTGGGCTGGAACATAAAGAAGACCTCGACTCGGTTTCCAAGGCCGCTCTTGCAGGTGGGTTTACCGAGATCGCAGTTTTACCAAATACAGTACCTTCCGTTCAAACGAAAAATGAAGTAACCTATATAACCAGAAATAATGACAACAGGTTATTGCAAATCCATGCACTTGCTTCTGTGACCAGGAACAACAAAGGTGAAGAACTGACAGAAATGATTGATCTGCACGAAGCAGGAGCTGTTGGTTTTACAGATGGATTAAAGCCTCTATGGCATACAGATATCCTTCTTAAATCGCTACAATACCTACAGAAGTTTGATGGAGTACTCATTGATCATCCGGAAGATGTTTGGTTGAACATGTTTGGTCAGATGCATGAGGGGATTAACAGCACGAGACTAGGGCTAAAAGGAATGCCTCGCATTGCAGAAGAGATTTCTGTTACTAAACACCTGGAGCTGTTAGGATATGCAGGAGGCCGACTTCATTTGAGCAGAATTTCAACAGCAAAAACCATTGAACTTATTAAGTCGGCTAAGAAAAAACTGAAAGTAACTTGTGATATAACTTCCTACCAGCCTTTACTTGATGATTCGATGCTTAATGATTTTGATACTAATCTTAAGGTGAATCCGCCTCTAAGAGAGAAGGCAGACAATGAAGCTTTGGTAAGAGCATTAAAAGATGGAACAATAGATGTCATTTGTTCCGGGCATCTACCTGGTGACGATGAAAGCAAGAATGTTGAATTCGACCAGGCTGATTTTGGAATGATCAATCTGCAGACCTTCGGTGCCAACCTTACAGGACTTTCTAAATTTGTTGATTGGGAAATTCTTATCGACAAGGTTACAGCAGGGCCGCGCAAAGTTCTTCAATTAGAAGTTCCTAAAATTCAGGAAGATGAAAGAGCTTGCCTGACACTTTTCGATCCTGAACGTAAATGGGTCCTGGAGGAAAAAACAAACTGCTCGCGCTCTAAAAATTCACCATGGTATCGCAAAGAGGTAACAGGCAAGGCGGTGGCAGTATTCAATAATAATAGACATTGGATAGATCATAATTAATTAAGATGAAACCACTTATAAGAGTGCCCCTTATTAATGGTGCAATTGCGGGGACTTTGGGATCATTGCTGGTTGTTGGTCTATACTACTTAAATCGTCATCCATTTCTCTTTCCGGTGTATTTCGACCAGCGAATTCTTCTCTTTGGCATCTTTATATTTTTCACGCTTAAAGAGCTTAGGGAAAGCTATTTTAGGGGTATCCTTTATTTCTGGCAGGGAGCGATCGCATCTTTTATTTTTATAGCTGTGTTTGCGATAATTTCTTCAACAGCAGTCTTTTTGTTTTCGCAACTAGTTCCTGATTTTGTTCAATCTTATATAAATCTATCAATGGAACAACTAAAAGGGTTGCCTGCAGATATTATAGAAAGAATAGGAAAAGAGGTGTATGAGCGTAATTTAGAAGCGCTTCCGTCGACAAATGGGAAAGATCTGGCTTCGCTCTATTTTTGGCAAAGCTTTATCATTGGACTGTTTATTAGTATTATTATGTCAGTTCTTTTACGGCGTCAACCTAAACCTTAAATAAATGGAATCACAAACAACAACTCCTACTCCTACAATAACTACACGCTCTGCTGGTACCAGATACGGCGTGATAGGAGGCTTAGTTTCTATTGTATTTTTTCTATTCCTTTCGCTTGCTGGTTTAATTGGTACAGGTTACTGGAACTGGCTTGGCTACCTTATTACAGCTGTAATTATTTTCATGGCCCATAAATTCTTTAAGGAGAATGGTGATGGCTTCATGAGCTACGGCCAGGGCGTAGGGATTTCACTTTGGATTGGCATTATCAGTGCTGCAATTTCAAGTGTTTTTTCATATATCTACATGAAGTTTATAGATAGCTCTTTCACAGAGACTATTAAGCAAAAGCAGATTGAAAGCATGCAGGAAAGAGGCATGTCTGATGAACAGATAGATCAAGCAATGCAATATGCTTCCATGTTTACTACGCCAGAGGCAATGTTTATCTTTGGGTTGCTCTTTGGAATTTTAGGTACTATTATTATTGGGCTAATAGTAACTATCTTTACGCAGAAGAAAGCTCCAGAAACATTTTAATGACTAAAGAATTTTTAGATTTATCAATAGTAATTCCAGCGCAAGACGAAGAAGAATCACTGCCAGAATTATGTCAATGGATAAGCCGTGTAATGCAAACACACGGCTTTTCTTATGAAGTAATTATGATAGACGATGGCAGCAGCGACAGTACCTGGGAGAAGATCTGTGAGATAAGCGCCGCTGATAACCGCTTTAAAGGTATCCGCTTTAATAGAAACTTTGGTAAATCAGCTGCCTTGCAGACTGGATTCAGGGCCTCGAAAGGCCAGGTTGTAGTAACAATGGATGCCGACCTTCAGGATAGCCCTGATGAAATTCCTGAATTGTATGATTTAATCAAGAAACAGAAATATCATCTTGTCTCGGGCTGGAAGAAGAAAAGGTACGATCCTATCTCTAAAACAATTCCCTCTAAGTTCTTTAACTATATTACCCGGAAGATTTCTGGTATTGAGCTCCATGATTTCAATTGTGGTTTAAAAGCTTACGATGCTATTGTTGTTAAAAATATAACCGTATATGGTGAAATGCACCGATACATTCCACTGATCGCAAAGTGGGCAGGATTTAATAAAATAACAGAAAAGGTAGTAGTACACCGAGAGAGAAAGTACGGGCGCACAAAGTTTGGGCTTGAACGCTTCATCAATGGGTTTCTAGACCTGATGTCAATAACCTTTGTAAGCAAGTTTCGTCAAAAGCCAATGCACTTTTTTGGGACTTTCGGAACGCTTTCTTTTCTCATCGGCTTTTTATTCACGCTCAAATTATTCTGGGATAAAATAGATTCTCTCTTTATCTCCCGAACTCCTATGAAAAGAGATATTACAGAACAGCCTCTTTTCTACCTCGCACTTGTTGCCGTAGTTGTTGGTTTTCAACTCTTTCTTACGGGTTTCCTGGCTGAGATGTTTGCCATGCAATCTCTTTCCAAACGTGATTATCTGATTATTGATAAAGTAGGATACGGAGAAAATATTCAGGAAGTTACCCAGGTTTCAGGTCTTTCTAATTCTTAAGGAGCACATTTTTATCTTATACTTTACTTCAGAAAGAATTGGGGGAAAGTTTCTCGTTCATTCTTTCGAAGTAAAAACAGGTGCCATGCTCCCTTTAAAAATCCGAATCCATATGTCGTGAGTTGGATGATGGATGCAGCAATGGACCAGAAAGCAATCAGTACGTTACCCGATTTAACAAGCGATTCAAGAAAGACAATCAATGCAAGTAATAATATTGGTGTAACACAAAGTGGATTAATGAAAATTGCTCCTAGAATGCATAGCACGGCCCCAATCAGAAATAGCGAAGGGAAGAGATAAACTATCTTAAATTTTTCAGGGTACCACTTCATTAAAATAGTTCTCACAACACCGAAACTATAAAGTTGTTTAGAGAATTTCTTAAAGTCAATTCTTCGTTTGTGATAGACAAAAGCGTCTTCAATTAACCGTACTTTAAAGCCTGCCTTTAGTATCCGATAGCTCAAGTCTGGGTCTTCTCCGGGGTGAATGTCACTGAAACCTCCAACTGTTTTAAATACCTCCTTCGAAAGGCCCATGTTAAAGCTTCTGGGTTGGTAGTTATCAAGGTTTACTTTCTTTCCGCGTATGCCACCTGTGGTAACAAAAGATGTCATGGCGTAATTGATAGCCTTTTGAATAATGGTAAATGAAGGATGCGCGTTATCGGGGCCGCCAAATGCATCGGTAGGCCACGTTGTAAGAAACTTGTTAGCAATGTCAAAGTAATCAGGTGGGATTAAACAATCAGAGTCGAATAATACTATGTATTCCCCCTTTGCCTTTTCCATTCCAAAATTGCGCCTATAACCAGGACCAGAATTGGCTATATAGTAGTATTCGATATTAAGCAGTGTTTTGTACTGATTCAGAATTGCTTCACAAGTATCATTACCGTCTTCAAGAATAATAACTTCAAAATCCTTAAACGTTTGATTGACAAGGCTTTTAAGTAACTCAGCTACTTCCTGAGGTCTGTTATAAACCGGTACTACTATCGAAAACTTCATCTTAAAGTATCAAATTTAGTATTTTGATAAATTGTCTCTTACAATTCTTCGCTATACTTCCGTTCAAGATAAATCTTTTTCAGAAATTGGCATGTCTTTAAATCCCATGAAAAGAATTCTTAAAAGCTTCTTCCTGATCATCAATTACAAGACTTTAATTATAACAGCGCTTGCTGTAATTTCTACCTATATCTGTTTTCATCTCGGCCTTACGGCAGATTTTCCGGATATGCTGGTAGGTGTAGCCATAGTATTTCCCGTGGTATTTTCTATCGGTTCGGCATACAATAGGAGAGAGTCTGCGCTGCAGCGGTTCTCTGATTTTAAAGGACATGCCATAGCTATTTATTACGCCAGTCGTGACTGGCCAACTATTAAGGAGAATGACCTTAAAGAACGCGTTAAGTTTCTTGTAAATGGTATGACCATACTGATGCGTGAAATGTTCAAGTCTAACCACCGCGCGGAGTGGCAGGAGAATGAAAAGAAGATTTATTCATATTTCTCGCAGTTATCAACACTTACGATGCAAATGAGAAACTACGGTGTTCAAAGTGGCGAAGTATCGCGATTGAGCCAGTATGTTAGTAAGATGATTATTGCTTTCGATAATTTGAAGATCATCCATACCTACCGTACGCCTGTGACTCTACGTGCTTATAGCAAAGTGTTTATCTACATTTTTCCTATTATCTATGGACCATACTTTGCAAATACGTTTCATGATTTCTCCGCGCATCTCGAATATGTAATGCCAGTGTTATATAGCTTTATACTTGTTAGTCTTGATAACATACAAGATCATCTGGAACATCCATTTGATGAAGTTGGTGAAGATGATATCAGAATCGATGAAGCTGAGATTACTTCATTTATGAATTAACAGAGAGTTATCTTATTATTGAATATGCGTGCAAGCGATAGGTCAGCAAAGCGATTTCAAACTCCCTCGTTCTATGTTTTGGTTGGCATAGTTTCTCTTCTTATGCTGGCACTTTTCTCTTCGCTTGATAATTCCCTTATTTATATGTTTTCAGGTATCAGCGCTTATGCTTTCTTTTTGGCTTATTGGAACAAGTCGACTAAGTTAAAGACTGAGTATAAAAACAAAGGTGGAGGAAAAAAAGACGGTGACTTCTGGCAGACGTTCTTTGAACGTAAGGCAAAAGGATAAGTAGGTGAAGAAAGTTTTAACCCTTTACAAATAAGATTAAACCTTCAATTATTAGTTGGCGAAAAGAAATCGGTAGTTACTGCGGCGCCAGTACATCCTGATATTCTTTTACCCGCTCAAAAACGTCTCTTGCAAAGCTACACCTGGGAATTATTTTAAGATTGTTTTTTCTGGCGTACTCAACAGAGGCATTTACCAGCTGTTTCCCGGCGCCTTTGCCTCTAAGCTTTTCTGAAACTTCTGTATGTTGGATAACAATGTTATTATTATCGTCATTCTTATATACCATTTCTCCCAGTACTTCGCCATCTGTTTCAATATAAAAGACACCTTGAGATGAAAAATTCTTGTGTTTAATTTCCATTTAAAAGATCCAATTATTTTGATGCCAACAAGGGAATTAATGGCAGAACAGCAGCTAAGAGCAAGCCATTCAGTCGTTCTTTAATCTTTCAAGGAAGTTTATATAATCATCCAGAATATTGTTATTCAAAGTGTACTTCAGATTTCTTCCTTCCTTTTCAGCTTCAATTAAACCGGCTTCGGTGAGAATTTTAACGTGGTGAGATATAGAGGGCTGTGCCAGGTCAATAATATCAATTATCTCAGAACAGGCGGCACAACCGCCCTTTTTTGTGAGGTGTAAGAGGATGTTCAATCGATGTTTGTCTCCTAAAGCCTTGGAAACCTTTTCGATTTGCTTAAGATCCTGAATTTTAACTGCTCCCATACGAAATCAACTACAAACCTAACAATCATTTATAAGTTACAAAAGTTCAAATTACGGGTCTTTTGGGCTTCTGCAGCATCCCGAGTACAGTCATTACAACAAATAAAAGGAGTACCAAACTTAGTCCAAACCTCAAATTGGAGTTATCGGCAATAAAACCAATTATAGGCGGCCCAAACAAGAATCCGGAATAACCGACAGTGGTAACCATTGCTAAACCTACGCCTTTTGGTAAATCCTTTTCATTACCGGCAATAGAATAGGTTATAGGAACAATAGTTGAAAGACCCAGCCCGACAAGAAAGAACCCTCCAATTGCTGCATAAGGAAGGGGTAAAGCCAGGGCCAGGAGTAATCCTGCAATAGAGAGTAGTCCGCCAAACACGATGAGTCTGCTGTCACCATATCGAGCTCGTAATGCATCACCAAATAAACGGCCGAGGGTCATAGCAGTAGCAAATCCGGAGAGCGCAATAGGCGCTACTGCTGTTGAAGCACTGGCGATGTTTTCCATAAAATTAACAGTCCAGTCGGCCATGGCACCTTCACCCATCATGCAACAGAAAGCAATGATACCAACGCCAATTAAGGCCTTATTTGGAAAACGTAGCAACGGACCTTCGTCTTTGTTTTTGCTTCTTTCGGGCTTGTCTACAATCAGGTTAAAGCTTACCCAGAGGGCAGATAGGATGGATATGCCAGCGATAATGAAAAAGTGATTAACAAGGCCAAAGTGCAGATCTGAAAACAAGGCGCCACACCACGCGCCCAACGCCATGCCTATACTAAAGAATGCATGAAAGGAGGTCATGATTGGCTTATTGTATTGCTGCTCTACCATTACAGCCTGTGCGTTCATGGCTACATCAAGCATACCGGTGATCATTCCCATAATAATATATAGAACAATAAGTGCTATGAGGTTCGGCATAAATGGAATGAGCGGTACGAAGAGGCAATACGCGAGAACAGAGAATAGTGTAAGCCTTCTGCTTCCATTTTTTACGATAAGCCATCCTGTAAAAGGCATTGCAAACACGGCACCTAATGAAAGGGAGAGCAATACAACGCCTATTGTTCCATTGTCTGCATTAAACTGCTCTTGTATGCGTGGCAGGCGAGAGACCCAGTTAGCGTAAATAAATCCATTAAGGAAAAAAGCAACCTTTACCGCTATTCTATGTTTAAGCACTTTGATATGTTGTCTTGAATCTTATCGAAACAACGAAATTACTAAAACACATATCTATCAAGATACCGCTTGTAAATAAGGACAATAAAAAAGCCCCTCGCGGGGCTTTTTTTAAATACTGTTTTTGATTGATTACTTCGCGTAAGCCACACTTCGCATCTCGCGGATTACAGTAACCTTGATCTGGCCAGGATACTGCATGTCGCGTTCTATTTTCTGCGATATATCAAAGCTTAGCTGGTTAGCGCGGTCGTCAGTTGCTTTTTCGGCATCTACGATTACACGCAGCTCGCGGCCGGCCTGTATAGCATAGCATTTCTCTACACCTTCAAAGCTTAATCCTACATCTTCGAGTTCTCTTAAACGCTTGATGTATTGTTCCATCACCTCGCGTCTTGCACCAGGACGTGCACCGCTAATAGCATCACAGGCCTGGACAATAGGAGAGATGATATTCGTCATTTCGATCTCGTCGTGGTGAGCACCAATGGCATTACAGATAATTGGATGCTCCTTGTATTTCTGAGCCAGCTCCATACCCACAATAGCGTGGGGCTTTTCAAGCTCTTCGGTCCATACCTTCCCAATATCGTGAAGAAGACCTGCGCGTTTAGCTTGCTTGGCATTAAGACCAAGTTCTGATGCCATAATCGCACAAAGGTTAGCAACCTCACGGGAGTGTTGCAACAGGTTTTGGCCATACGAAGAACGGAAACGCATACGGCCAACCATTTTAACAAGTTCAGGATGCAGGCCATGTATACCAAGGTCGATTACAGTACGCTCGCCTATTTCGATGATCTCATCTTCAATATTTTTCGTTGTTTTCGCTACAATCTCTTCGATGCGGGCGGGGTGAATTCTACCGTCTTGCACCAGGCGGTGCAGTGATAATCTTGCTATTTCTCTTCTTACCGGATCGAAGCCTGAAATGATAATTGCTTCCGGGGTGTCATCAACAATAATTTCAACACCTGTTGCAGCTTCAAGAGCGCGTATGTTTCTTCCTTCTCTACCGATGATCTTTCCTTTGATATCGTCGCTTTCGATGTTAAATACAGAAACGCAGTTCTCTATGGCGTGTTCTGTTGCTGTTCGCTGGATAGTTTCAACAACAATTTTCTTGGCTTCTTTGGTGGCCGTTAATTTGGCCTGCTCCATGATGTCCTTTACAAAGCTCGATGCTCTTGTTTGTGCTTCATCTTTTAAAGATGCTATCAATTGCTCGCGGGCTTCATCAGCTGTAAGTTTTGATATGTTCTCCAGCATCTGAATTTTCTGCTGGTTAAATTTATCAAGCTCTTCCTTACGCTTTTTTACGTGGTCTAGCTGAACGCTAAGATCATTTTTCAGCCCGTCTAGCTCGCTCTCTTTTCTTTTTAGCGTTTCAATCTCTTTGTTGAGTGTTTGCTCGCGTTGTTTAATTTTCTGTTCGTTGCTGATGATCTGGTTCTTCTTGCGGTTTGCTTCCTCCTCAAACTCGGAGCGCATTTTTAAAATCTTCTCTTTGGCTTCAAGAATTCTGTCTTTCTTGAGATTTTCAGCAGCAATCTCGGCTTCTTTAATAATCAGCTTCGACTTTTCAACAGTTTCTTCGTGTGTTTTTGACGACTTACGTTTGTACAGAAAATTACCAATCAGTAAGCCTAAAGCCACTGAAACAATGGCGCCTACTGCAATACCAATAACTATTTCTAACATAAATGTATAAAAGGGTTATATATAACCCGGAACACCAAATGGTAGGGAAGAATTTAAGGGAGTAAGAAACTTTAAAGAATAGACTGAGAAACGAGGTGATTAAGTTGTGATACTTTCTCAAACACCGTCTTATCGATGGATTGCTGTGATTCTTCTACAGCCATTTTATCTACGATACAATCGAAGGCTACCATGGCGAGAAGATCTTGTTTATCGTCAATTCCGTACTGCTCCCTGTAAGATTTTAGCTTTTCGTTGATGAGCTTGCCGGCAGTTCTCACTCTTTCCTCATCGGAACGCTTCACCTTCATCGGGTACTCGCGGTCGGCTATCCTAATTTTTATTGAAAGTTCGTCCATCAATCAATCTTACGGTTGCTATCTGCTTAAATGAGCGATACATTTATCAATCTCTCGAATATATTCGTCTACTTTTTTCTTCAACTCCGAAACACTTCCGTTTTCCGGATGTAAATTATCCACAATTTTAGTGATTTTCAGTTGATTATGAAAACTGGAAATCTGTTCATCACGGTGTTTGATGACAGTTTTTAATTCCTGGTTCTCCAGACGCAGGGCTTTTAACTCCTCCTTAAGATTCTTATGCTCATTAAGAAGCACAAGAATTTTACGCTCTAAGCCGTTGAGATTGGACTTTAATAGCTCTTGATCCATTATTCTTTATTTGCCAATAGCTGTTAGCAAACTAGCTGCCAGCGAGGTTTTACATATTTCGGGGAAGTTAATGCACGTGCTATTTTCTGATTACTGCACCAAGCTTCTTCTCAAAAGCACCCATCAATCGCTCCATTGTCTTATCAATCACTTCGTCAGTAAGCGTTTTTGATTCATCCAATAATGTGAAACTAAGCGCATATGCCTTCTTTCCCTTTGGAATGTTCTCTCCTTCGTAAACGTCAAATGCTACAACTTCCTTCACCAGTTGTTTTTCCGTGCTCATAACAAGATTATAGATCTCGTCAAATTTAACCGGAGCATCCAATACGAGTGATAAATCACGCTTTACTTCAGGGAATTTCGGCACTTCCTGAATTACTAACTTAGGACTTGCAGCGTTGAAAAGCAAGGAAGTGTTAAGCTCGGCATAAAATAATTCCTGCTTGATTCCGAAATCCTTCAAGATGAGTGGTTTAACTTTTCCGAGTTTACCTATTTCTTTGTTTTTGAAGATTAACTTGCTTCCATACTCAAGTAATTGATCTTGAATGTTTTCCTGTTTTACATCTTTAAGACCGGATTTCTGAAGCACATTGCTGATATGTTGCGCAAGGTCGTAGTAACTCACTGCTTTCGTTTTGCGCTGCCAGTTTTCTGTCTCAATATTTCCTGTGAGGTACAAAGCAAGCCTTTCCTCTTCAACATACTTTCCCTCGCTTCTGGAATAGATTTTCCCAAATTCGTAAAGCTTAAGGTCTTTCTGCCTGCGGTTAATGTTATATGCGCAGACTTCCAACCCTGTAAATAACATGGTTTGTCTTAACACACCCTGCTCTTCACTGAGCTTGTTCAGGATTTCAACGGGCTCGCCTTCAAACTTAAAGTTATGTTTTTGCTGATAAGCGAAATTGGTAAGTGAGTTGGTCCAGATCTCATAGAAACCATTGGCAACCAATAACTGACCTACTGAATATTTATACTTATCAATATTCTTAACGGGAAACTCAGCAAGATAATCTGTGCTGGCAGTTTCGCTTAATTCAATGTTGTTAAAGCCATAGATCCTCAGTATTTCTTCAACGACGTCCGCTTCTTGTAAAACATCAACACGATACGGAGGCACAGAAACAGTAAAGTTATCTGCGTTCTTATCTTTAATTGAAATATCAAGGCGTTGAAGAATGGCGAACATCTCTTCCCTTGGAATCTCTTTGCCAATAAGGCGATTTACATTTTTATCTTTTATCAGGATTGTTCTCTCTGTTGCTGGCTGAGGATAGTGGTCAACCACTTCAGATGATATTTCTCCTCCTGCAAGTTCCTTGATCAATAAGGCAGCACGCTTTAACGCATAAAGTGTAATGTTAGGATCGGTGCCACGCTCATACCGGAATGATGCATCTGTTTTTAATTGGTGATGCATGGATGTTTTTCTTATATAGTTTGGTGAGAAGTACGCGCTCTCAAGAAAAACATTCTTTGTGTTTTCTGTAATGCCTGAATGAGCTCCTCCAAATACGCCGGCAATGCACATGCCTTCACTTTCTGCATTGCAGATCATAAGGTCAGTAGTGAGCAGTGTGCGTTCTTTGTTGTCAAGCGTTGTAAACTTTGCTCCTGCAGGCAACGTCTTAACAAGGACTTTCTTTCCCTTGATCTGGTCAGCATCAAAAGCATGAAGGGGTTGTCCCATCTCATGACAAATGAAATTGGTAATATCAACGATGTTGTTGATAGGAGTTAGGCCAATACCAAGGAGTTTATTTTTTAGCCATGCTGGCGATTCAGTAACCTTAACATTGCTGATAGTGACAGCAGAGTAGCGAGGACAAGCCTCTGCGTTTTCTACTACAACAGGTATGGTAAGACTTGTATTATCAACTTTAAAAGCATCAACAGCAGGCCACTTAATAATTCTATTCTTCGACGCTTTGATATCACGCGCTACTCCAATGTGTGATGTAGCATCTGCACGGTTTGGCGTAAGACCGATTTCAATAATATAATCAGATTCTATCTTAAAATAATCAGCTGCAGGGGTGCCGTTTTTAGCAGTTGTATTTAAAACCATGATGCCAGCGTGGCTTTCGCCTAATCCTATCTCATCTTCAGCACAGATCATCCCTTCTGATTGCTCGCCCCTGATCTTAGCCGTTTTAATGGTAAACGGCTCTCCTTTGGTAGGGAAAATGGTTGCGCCAGGAAGCGCTACTACTACCTTTTGTCCTGCTGCAACATTAGGCGCTCCGCAAACAATAGCTGCTGGTTTGTCAGCACCGACATCTACAGTAGTTACTGACAGTTTATCTGCGTTCGGATGTTTGGCGCAAGTAAGCACCTCTCCAATAACCAAACCCTTTAACCCTCCTTTTACTGTTTCAAAAGCCTCTACTTTTTCAACTTCTAAACCCGTTGAAGTGAGCACTTTACCAATTTCCTCTGCAGATTCCGGGATATCAATATATTCTTTAAGCCAGTTGTAAGAGATCGTCATGATTGCTTTTGAAAAATAAGAGCCAAAAGTAATGACAAAATGTGAATTACGAATGCGAATTATTGACCATAGTGGCCAAAAATGGCGATCTGTGTACTTCTAAAAGAGTACGTTACCTTGCGTCGTTACATGATTTCTCTATTGCGGAGCCACTCGCGTTCCTTTACTGCCTCAGGAGAATGTCTTTCCTTACGCCGGAAATCAGCGAATGGTCTTCAACGATTACCCTAATCCGAACAATGTCATCAGCTAAAAGCTGTTGCGACGCTCGATATAAAAACAGGTTGTTACTTACTTTTTCAGCGAGGTTGGTTTCAACCATTGCATCGGATGCATTGTAAAGGATAAGCCTGACTTTGTTGACAGCAAAATCGCTTTTATGAACGTTGATCTTTATAGCACCACGTTTGTTCTGAAAAGCCTGTGTTTCTACGGCTTTGATTTCTGTCTTACGCATATAATCAGTAATGGCTGCGGTGTAGGCATTCGGAAGCTTTAGTTTTTTAGCCCTTTGCTGATAGTAGGACTTCTTTTGCGGGTCTTGCAGGATATGCTTGGCAAACCTTGTTGCTTCACGAAATTTATCTCTGTTACTTTTTTGCAGCACACTTTGTTTTCTAGGTGCTGATGGTTTGCCTGACAAGATTGTTCTTTTGCCTACCTGGCGAACCATAATACCGCCAATAGATCCCTTCATTCCTTTGAGCAGAGGGTTAATACGAATTGTAGCCATATGTGATTCTGTTTTTGGCAACATATACAGCCGTTTTGACAAATAGTGTCAAAAAGTAATTCAACTCGTTTTTCTTAAGAAAAATATATGGGGAAGGGATGATCATGCGCTCTGGCTTACCTAAGTCTGTTCTAAGGCATCTCTGCTACATCTCTAAGGCATTCTCCACACCCTGTGCACACTGGCTGCACTCCTCGTCCACATGTTCCGGAGCTTTTGATAAATGTTTAAATGGATGACAATTGAAAAGAGCCGAAGATTATGGGCTACTGGTTTTGAATCCAAAAGATACAAAAAAGCGGGGAGGATAAGAAGTAAAATCACTGAAAATAGGTTTCTCAATAAATCGCTCTGCTTTACCCGGCAATGACTATGTCATATACAATAAACAAGTACAACATCCGACTATTTAAGCATGACCACATTTGATAGTATATATAAGGCTATTCATGACTATACCTGGAAGTTGACAGGCAGCAAGGAGAAGACGGACGAGATTACACAGGAAGTGTTTATCAAAGTTCATCAATCGCTGCATACTTTAAATGATGACAAGAAGATACTGTCGTGGCTAAAGAAAATCATATACAATACCCTTATTGATCACTATAGAGCTGAGAACCGGTTTCAGATAGCTGAACTTTCTGATCTTATGCAACCCGATGATAGCGCGGATGAAGAAGGATTCAGCGATGTTGTACAATGTATCGAAGCATTAATTGAATTGATGCCCCCGGAAGAAAGAAGTTTGCTAATGGCTATAGAGGTACAAGGTGTTTCGCAGACAGAATATGCTCAACAACATAACTTACCCATAAGTACGGTTAAGTCAAGAATACAAAGAGCGCGTGAAAAGCTCAGAACAAAGATAACCAGCAATTGCTTTTTGCTGACCGATCGCTACGGAAACATTATGGATTACAGGAAACCCGAAAATATTAATACTGTTTTGTGAGTCTTTTTCTAAACCTCCCGTCCATCCATTAAATGGATAAAAGGATGTTTAAAAAGAAAAGGATTACTAAAATGGTATTAGCATTATTGGGTTTGTTATTAGTACTGTCTTGTGCAGTGGTGTGGTATGCTTATCGGTGGAATGTATTTCATCCGCTTAAGCAGGGCAAGGTTGTGGTAGGAGGTCTTGAAAGAACCTTTGTCTATCATGTCCCTAAAAAATTAAAAGGTCGTCCTAAATTAATAATGGGTTATCCTGGCACCAAGATGACAGCAGGCCTCATGCAGGTATTTACAGGCCATGAGTTTGATGAGTTGGCCGATCGCGATGAGAATGCCATCATCGTTTATCTGCAAGGCTACAAGAGTAACTGGAATGACTGCCGTAAAGTTGCGCCTTATCCTTCAAAGAAATTGAATATTGATGACGTTGCCTTTACCGAAAAGGTAATATCATATTTTGCTGATAATTATTCTATTGACAAGCATGAGGTTTTTGCAGTGGGTTTCTCCAACGGTGGCAGTATGGTAATGAAGCTGGCAAAGCTCAAGCCTGAGTGGTTCAAGGGATTTGCAGCAATTGGTACAAACCTGCCCGAAGATTCCAATAACGACTGTACTGCTGTTAATCAACCCGTTTCATTAATCTATATCAATGGAGAAGAAGATCCTATTGTGCCTTTTAGAGGAGGAAGGATTATCCTTGATGGTGACGATTTTGGTGTTGTTAAAAGCGCGGAAGAGACACTAATGTATTGGCTGAATTCAAGCCAATGCGATATAAATGACTTTTCAGTAAAACCATTTCATACTTCAAAGTCTTCGAAGGAGATAACCGCTTATCAATATAATTATCATTCACCTGCTACAGGTAAACGGATAAGTTTTGTGAGGATAACAGATGGAGGTCATACCATCCCTAACCGTAATTTCAGAATACCAATAACTAAATTAGGAGCTATGAACAAAGAAGTAGATGCCCCCGTACTGATTTGGGATTTTTTTATGAGCTTGAATTAGGTGCCGAGGTGAGCGATCTCACCTCTTTTGCTTTATCGGTATTAGTTTACCCTATTTTAAAATAACGCTATCTTTAGACAATAAAGATCAACAATGAATAAGCAGTACATAGAGAACGAGCAATTCGACGGCTTAAATTTTAACGAGCAGGTATTTGCCAAGGGGGAGTATGAGAATTGCAAGTTTCGTAATTGCAATTTCCAGGAGGTAAATTTAACTGATATTATCTTTCTGGACTGTGAATTTGAAGGCTGTGATTTAAGTATGGCGAAGCTGGGTAACGCTTCTCTAAGAGGAGTAAAATTTAAGAATTGCAAGTTGCTGGGGTTGCGGTTTGACCAGTGTAACAAGCTTCTCTTGTCATTTTCTTTCCATGCCTGCGTGTTGAATTTTTCTTCCTTCTATAAGCTGAAAATAAAGGGTTCTGTGTTTAAAGATTGCAAGATGCAGCAAGTAGAATTTGCTGAAGCAGAACTGACTAATGCTAACTTCCAGGGCAGTGATCTTATAGATGCTTCCTTTGAGAGTACGATTCTTGAAGGTGCCGATTTTAGAAGTGCCTTGAACTACAGGATAAATCCTGAAATAAATAAAATAAAGAAGGCAAAGTTCTCTCTGGATGGCCTTCCTGGTTTACTAATACAATATCAAATTATTGTTGAATAACTGAAGATATAAGGGCGTCTCTATGAGTAATAACGCCCAACCAAGATGATTTAAACAATAATTAATGATATGTTTTCTCTCCAGCTTTAATGGCAATTTTTAAAAGGTTTTCCTTAGGAGGAAACGGGCACGAGAAGCTATCATTGTAGGCACAGTACGGATTGTATGCTCTATTAAAATCAAGCGTTATAGTGCTACTTCCAGGTACTTTGGCAACATCAAGATATCGTCCTGCTCCATAAGTTTCATCAGCGTTAGTCTCATCTCCAAAGGCAAGAAACAATTTACCTCTCGAAGGCCCCATATCTATAATCTCAAGAATCAGGAGATCATTTTTTACACCGTCTAAACTAAAGGTAGCATGTGCATATTCTATACAACGTTGTTCTTTGCCATCACTAGTGCTCAGTACTACAACCTTTTTACTTTCTACCGGAATGAGGTTTGCGATTATCTTGTACTTGGAGTCCGCCGTGAAATACTTTAGTCCTTTAAAATTTTCTCTTTCTGCTTCGGGAAGGGGAGACTCTTTCGAGGTTTTCATGAACCTGTCTTTCTCTTCGCGTTCCTTTCTTATCTCTTCGACATATGAAGGATCAGTCTGACTTGAATTGAATGAATAAAATACGATAACAATTAATAAAACGATTACAGCGAGAATGATAATATTTCTTTGTTTCATAAAGCTGGGGTGGCGTATTTTAATTTCTCTTGTTTGTCCCACGCAAGTATCTTCTCCCGGTATTCATTATATAATCCAAAGAATACGGGTATTCCATTATCGGCGAGTTCACCCGGAGAGTTGGCTAGAATACATATAGCAATATCATCTTTAGGATTAAGCGCAACTTCACTTCTGTAGCCATTAACATAGCCACCATGGTAGATGAGTGTGTCGTTCGGATAATGTAAAATTCTCCATCCTAATCCATAATAAGATTTTGTGAGCTTTTGCAGCTTTCTGTAATTTCTGTTTTTAGAACGTGCAAGAATAAACGGTTTGTAAAGTTCGTCGAGGGTAGTGCGGCTGATCACATCTTTCCTGTGTCCGAGAAGGGCAATCATCCATTGCGCCATATCGTTAATGCTTGCGTTAATTCCGCCAGCAGGCGCTACGTTGTAATAGGTGTCTGTAATCTTTGCCGGAACCCATCGCTGTCTTGTCCTGCGATGTGGTTCAGCAATGTTTGGGTTAGCGAGTAGCGTTTTGTAATCAATAGAGGCATTCTTCATTCCCAGGGGTGCAAAAACGCGCTCTTTTATTTCGGTTTCATACATTTTACCTGTAGCCTTCTGGATTACTCCTCCTATTAAGCTATACGCCACATTTTGGTAGCTGTATTCTTTGCCAATTTCACTTGAAGGTTTTACCTCTTTAAGTCTATCGAGGAGAAGATTAAGTTCAATGCCTTCTTCTACTAGGTTTGTATAGGTGTGATAGGGAAGGCCTGTCGTATGCGATAGCACATTTGAAATGGTAAGCAGCTTGGTTTGCTCGGGCGAGTAGAGTGAGAACTCGGGGAGATATTTGATGACTGGATCATTCCACTGGAGAATATGATCTTCAACGAGTATACCTGTAAGAAAAGAAGCAAAACATTTTGAAACAGAGGCAATACGAAATACAGTATTTTGATCAACAACTCCTTTTTTATTGGATGCTTTTACCCCAAAGCCTTTCATGTAAACTATGGTAGAGTCTTTTACAATAGCAATGGCAGCACCAGGAGTTCCGGATATTGAGAATAATTTATCCAATTCCTTCTCGTATGCTTCAATTAACCCAGGTATATGCGGGTTAGGAAGACGCTTGATAACGGTATTCTTCTTCGTTACAGAAGGTTTATTTAATGTTCTTACTGGGTAAAATATGTAGGCGACAACAGCAATAACAGCAACTACAAGTGTGAGTAATATTATTCTTCTCTTCTTATCCTTCATGCCCTTAAAGTAATCCTTCATCCGCAAAACTAAAATATTTTTGTCCTGCTACGATGATGTGATCGAGAAGTTGAATTTCAAGAAGCTTTCCGCCTTCTCTTATCTTTTTTGTGAGGTCAATATCGGCCTGGCTAGCGGTTAAATTTCCGGAAGGATGGTTATGTGCAAGAATAAGTCCGCTTGCAAGATGTTCGAGCGCGACTTTAAAAATTATTTTAGGATCGGCCACTGTACCTGCCACACCACCCTGACTGATCTGTACTTTTTTAACTACTCGGTTGGCTCTGTTCATCAAAATTATCCAGAACTCTTCATGCGGAAGGTCAATTAAATGAGAGCTGATCTGTTCGTAGGCAGACCTTGATGAAGTGATCCTCGGCTTTTCTTCTTCATCCAATTCTTTTCTTCTCCTTCCTAACTCAAGGGAGGCAACAATAGAGATAGCTTTAGCTTCTCCAATACCCTTGATCTTCATAAGATCTTTTACTGATAAACGCGCGAGTTCATGAAGATTATTGTTAGCTCCGCTAAGTACTTTTTTTGCCAGGTCTACTGCACTGAGTGTTGTGGTACCTGAGCCAAGCAAGATGGCAATAAGCTCTGCGTCTGATAAAGCAGAGATACCTTTGAGCAGTAGTTTTTCTCGGGGGCGGTCTTCAGGAGACCAGTTTTTGATGTTGAGGGGCTTTGATTCGTTAACCTGCATAACTCAAATATAGTTACTGCTGCCAGCTAACTACATGAACCAGCTATAAAAAAATAAACCCTCACGAGGAGGGTTATATATTGGTTAAGTAAACAGAATTACTTGCCTAGTTTGTTAACCAGCTTTGTTAGCTTAGATTTCTGATTAGCTGCTTTTTTCCAATGAATGATGTTCTTCTTTGCGAGTTTATCAAGCATTGAAGATACTTCTTTAAGAAGTGTATCAGCCTCAGGCTTCTGAGTCGTAGTCTTTAGCTTCTTTACTAAAGTACGGGTAGTTTTATGCTGGTAGCGGTTTCTTACGCGTTTAGCCTCGTTTGCGCGAATTCTTTTCTCTGCTGACTTATGGTTTGCCATAGTTTATTCTATTCGAAATAAAGGATTGCAAAGGTAAAAAGATTCGTCGGATTTGCAATATTCCCTCCAATCATTTCCTTAAATAACTCTCAAAAAGGAGGTTTATGCCTGGATCCAATTGTATTTTGTTGGTTTTTTGAGCGGTTTTTACTGAAAAACGATTCTTTTTTCCATCTACTTTTAATTTTTCCGTAGCTAGAATTTCACCGTCGTTGCCATAAAACGATACTTCTAAAGGAAAATTGAAAACCATTCCCGTTTGTTTCTGTTCAATGGAAATGTCGGTTATACCTGTTTTTGCATTGTATTTCCATGAAACATCGAGGATTGGGTGGCCTGGATTATAAAGCCATTGTTTAAAGAAATTGTCAAGCTTTACACCTGAAGCCTTTTCCATTATACGTTGGAAGTCTGCCGTTTCAGCATTTTTATTAAAGTACTGGCGGTAATATTCACGTATACCAGTCCAAAAAGCCTCTGTCCCTATTTCCTCACGTAGCATATGCAATACCCAGCTTCCCTTCTGATAAGAATTCGCATTTAATATGTCAATCAGATTTTCAGGCAAAGAATTATAGACTATAGGTAGCGGACTATTCTTGAAATACGCAACTACCTCCTGTCTTTCTTTTTCCATGTCTTTAGCTCGACGTTCTTTTCCATACGTGTGCTCATTATATAGATGCGTGAAATAAGTGGCGAATCCTTCACTAAGCCAGATATGATTCCAGTCGGCTTCGGAAGCAGAGTTACCGAACCACTGATGTGCGATTTCATGGGCGATCAAATCATCTACTTGTGCATTGCCTGTTACTGAGTTTTCAAAATAGAAAATATTACTGGCGTTTTCCATTCCACCATACTTCGTTTTAGATTGAACATTGGCAAGTTTTTTAAAAGCATACGGGCCTATGTTATCAATAAAAAACTTCAACATCTTTGGTGCTGCAGCATAATCACGAAAGCCCTCTGACTTATTTTGCGGATAAACCCAGAACTCAACAGGTATGTTATCAACTTCCTCTGCATATTGAATGGCAAATCTCGCTGCACCTATCACCATCACCTTAGTTGATATCGGAGTATCTTCTTTCCAATGTGTTAGTTTTTGTTTTTCGTTAAGTGTGCTTTCCTCTGTCTTAATACCACTACCAACAACTTCATAGTGAATAGGCGATGTTACTATAAATTCAACACTTGCTTTATCTGATGGATGATCAACAACGGGAAGCCAATGATGAGCACGGTTAGGCCAGTTGTCACCAAAGAAGGTCCTGTCACCATATTTGTTTTTAGAAATGATAAGTCCGTCACTAGGAATACCCCGATAGGAAATCATGATATCTATTTGTGTACCTGCTTTTATTTCATTCTTTAAAGTAATGTCCAGGTTTCCATTACGATGATTAAAATGGAGTGGTGTGTTATTTTGTTTTAAAGAATACACTTCCATGCCCTTTCCATCCGGGGTCTTGCCGGTAAGGTCCAGCGAGAATTGGTTTAGATCTTTATTAAACTTAATAGTAACAGTCGCAAATCCGGTGATTGCATCACTACTATCATTGAGTATGAGTTCAAATTTGTAATGAACAATATCAATATCGCGGTTGGGGGTAGATGCTGCAGCATTAAAACCAATGATCCAGAATACAAGGAGTACAATTCGCATGTTTTATATATGAAAGAAATTAAGTTGTAATGATACTAACTTAAGTCTTGTTTCAATGAAAGAATTTGCGTTAAATTTCTGAAGTGAAAACCCTATCTTATACCCTCTCTCTGGTAAGCGTGTTTCTTTTTTGCTCAGGCTTCTACTGGGGATTCTTTGCTCATCAGAGAATCAATCGTCTTGCTGTTTTTACCCTGCCACCATCTATCGCCGCATTTTATAAGCATAACATTGACTATATCACCGAGGCCTCTGTAAATCCTGACAAAAGGAGGTTTAGTGTAGTAGAAGAAGCACCAAGGCATTATATTGATCTTGATCACTATGGTGACAGCGCAATTCATACAATGCCGCGTTCATGGCAAGAGGCTGTTGCTAAATACACAGAGGATACCTTGAAAGCTTACGGCATCCTTCCATGGCATATTAACAAAATGTATTTTCAGCTTCGTGATGCCTTTGCAACAAAAGACAGGCAACGAATACTAAGATTGTCGGCAGAGATAGGGCATTATGTTGCTGATGCGCATGTTCCGTTGCATACAACCGAAAACTATAACGGACAACTGACAGGGCAACATGGTATACATGCATTTTGGGAGTCTCGACTTCCTGAGTTATTTTCTGATAACTATGATTTTTTAGTTGGACAGGCAGAGTACATTGAAAATATACAACAAGAAGCATGGAAGGCAATTGCTACTTCTCATCGTGCTGTTGATTCTGTCTTGTCTTTAGAAAGAAAACTGTCGGTAAAGTTTGAAGAACGCAGATTCTCCTTTGAAACAAAAGGTAAGCAAACAGTGCGGGTATATGCGCGCGAATACGCAACCGCTTATCATAAAATTCTTGAAGGTATGGTAGAAAAGCAAATGCGAAGTGCAATTAAGGTGACAGGAAGTATATGGTATACAGCATGGGTAGATGCAGGGCAGCCTGATATAAAGTCATTAATAAATCATACACCAACGGAAGAAGAGCTTAAAAAGAGTCGGGAAGAGCTTGAGCAATGGAAACAGTCCATTGTAGAAGCACGGCCTCACGAAAACTAGTTATCCCGATACTAAAAATAGCGTAAAGTTATTTCGTCATTCCTACTTGATAATTTACCACTTTTTTTCGTTTGCAATAAAGAGCAAGTCAGGTCGTTTCTTGTGTTTTTAAATGAGAATAATATTGCTGTAGGTGTAAGGTTGAGAACTATGTTGGAAACCTTAAATAACAAGTTTTATAACTCGCTCATGCGAATATTAGGAAAGGTTTAGGAATTTATGACATTGAATTCTGTTTCTCATAAAGAAAAAACATCTTTGCCTTCAATTTGATGTCACGTATTGATGAAGAACTTCCAGGATTAATAATGAAGCAGCTATTGCTTGGTGTCTTATTGCTTTTTTCGTTTGTCGTTCACGCCCAGCCCGTTGCTGTTATAAATGAGTCTATCGACGAGCATAATTTCATGCCCTATGAGTTATCATTTCTTGTTGACTCAACAAATAATTTACAATTCGACGACTTGCATAAGCCTGAAATGTCGGAGCGTTTTAAACAACATAGTGATTATCAGAATAAAGATTTTAAAACGAATGCTTCGTACTGGATAAAGCTTCCTGTACAAATTACTTCAGAAACAAGTAAAGTTTGGCTCTTCGAATTCTACGATCAAACCATCGATCACATCGAGGCTTATGTTCCGCAGGCAGATGGCTCTTACAAAAAAATAATCATGGGAGATAGTCATCCTTTCTCAAAAAGGATGTTCATGCACAAGAACTTTGAAGTGATGTTGAATTCGAACCTAGATTCTTCAACGGTTTACTATTTCAAAATAAAATCTCACACTTTTGCTGATATCAGGGTTGCCCTTCGCTCGGTTAACCGGTTTGTTTACTATTCTCTCAATGAATACTTTCTCTTCGGTACGTTCTATGGGATGATTCTTATCATCAGCCTGTATAACTTCTTGATTTTTGTTGCCATCCGTGAAATCAAGAACATTTTCTATATCATGTACATTCTAAGCGTAGCTGCCTATGCCATGAGTTATGATGGAATCGGGTTTCAATATCTATGGCCCAACCACCCGGAATGGAATAAATATGCAGTCGGTATTACGCTGTACTCTGTTATTCTTTGGGGGCTGATCTTTACAAGGAGGTTCTTAAGCACCCGCACTAATTATCCTAAGCTTGATAAAGCGTTGGTGATAATGATTGTTGCACGATCTGCGTTTTTTGTTGTTGAGCTTTTTGCGTTTCCTGATCTTTTAACTTTTCGAAACATAGAGATCATTCCGCTTTCTTTGATATTTTATACAGGTATAACGGTTTGGAGGAGAGGTTACAGGCCCGCTCGTTTCTTTGTTATAGCTTACGGTATTCTTTTCAGTGGATTCTTCATTCGTACCCTTGTTTATTTTAATATACTTCCGTTTACCACACTTTCACATTACAGTTTGCATTTCAGTTTTGTTCTTGAGATGCTCTTCCTAACCTTCGCATTGGGAGACAGAATACGGATTCTTAAAAACATGCGTGACAGGGCGCTAAAAAGGATTATCTATCAGCATGAGGAGAATGTAAAACTGAAAGATCAGGTAAACAGGGAACTTGAACAAAAGGTACAGGAGAGAACACTCGAGCTCAACCAGAAAAATAAAGAGCTTGAGGAGATGAATAAAAAGCTCGAGCAGCAGTCGAGGGAAATAAACGAGATCAATTCTATTCTTGACCTTGATAACTGGAAGCTTAAGAACAGCATAAAAGAGGTATTAAATGAAAGGCTGCTTGAGAAGACGATGGACTATAAGCAGTTCCGAACTTTATATCCTGATAGTTTAGCTTGTTATCGTTTTTTGGAAAATCTTAAATGGGAAAAAGGCTTTTCTTGCCGCAAATGTAGCAATGAGAAGTATTTCAGTGGTACGCAAAAGTTCGCCCGCCGTTGTACCAAATGTGGTTATAATGAATCAATTACTGCTTATACCATTTTTCACAGCCTTAAATTTCAAATAGAAAAAGGCTTTTATATCGCATACCTCACCGTTACAGCCAAAAAAGATTACACCTTAGAATCCCTTTCCGAGCAATTGGAGTTAAGAACCAATACCGTTTGGAGTTTCAAACATAAGGTTCAGGACCGGATTGCAGAACTGGAAAAACGGGGAAAGAAGCCCCATGCCTCTGGTTGGGAAGAGGTAATCATGATAACCGAAAGCACCGGTAAGAGTTCTTCGAAACGCACCAAAGACCTGCCAGAAGAAGTCTTGTAAATTTTCAATGTTTTTTTTCTGAAAAGCAATATTGTATTTAACCCATAAAAGTGGGCTATTTCGATTGTAATCAATGTTTTTTTAACGTGAAAAACATGGCGTAAAGTTGCTTTTATCACCGCTCGTTTGGAGTGATTTTTTTAATATTCTCTACCGAAAACCATTTCGGTTTATAAAAATTGCTGCATAAAAGGGAATTAACCTAAACAAACAAACGCATAATTCTTATGAGAAAAGCTTTACGACTTGTAGTGCTTCTTCTGTTTGTTAGCTCAATAACGTGGGCTCAAACACAAGCAGTCACCGGAAAAGTGACCTCGAGCGACGATGGAATGCCGCTTCCCGGGGTAAACGTAGTGGTTCAAGGAACTAATAGAGGGACAACTACAGATGCTGAAGGAAATTATACGCTGCAAATAGGAGCAGATGATAAATCCTTAGTATTCACTTTTGTTGGATTTAGGACTTTTACAACTCCAATTAATGGCAGAACTACTATTGATATTGCTATGGAATCCGATATAACTTCACTAGACGAAGTTGTTGTAATCGGTTACGGTGAAGCTAGAAAGTCAGATTTAACAGGTGCCGTGGCACAGGTTAAAGGAGAAGATTTAGTGCGCGTACCATCCGCTACGGCTGGTGAAGCATTACAAGGTAGAGTAGCCGGTGTTCAAGTAACAACTAACGGAGCTCCGGGAAGTGCTCCCACGATTCGCGTTCGTGGTTTAGGTTCCGTGAGTTCAAGAACAGAACCATTGTATGTAGTTGATGGGGTATTAACGGATGATATTACATTTCTAGGAAGCACAGATATTGAATCAATAAATGTTTTAAAAGATGCTTCAGCCTCGGCCATTTACGGAATTAGAGCCAGTGGGGGTGTAGTAATTATAACTACGAAACGGGGTAATAAGGAACAACCAAGAATTACCTATAATGGATTTGCTGGTTTTCAGAAGGCAATCAATAAGGTTGAAATGGCTTCAGGGCCAGAATACATTCAATTGTTAAATGAAAAAGACGCTATTGCTGCAAGTCGCAATAATGGGACAATAACTCCTCGAGATCCCGCCAATTTCCCAGCGTCAACAAATTGGTATAGTCAAATATTGAGGGAAACTCCCCTTATTCAAAGTCACGATATTACAGTAGCTGGAGGAACTGAAGCGACGCAGTTTTCTCTTGGAGGTAGTTATTTTAGTCAAAAAGGTTTGGCGTCAAAAACTGATTACGAGAGAATTAATATTCGCTCCTCAGTTGAATCACAAGTTGCAAAATTTCTTAAGATTGGGATCAACGCTAATCTTTCTAATAGTAACCAAAATAATGCTCCAGCTAATCTTTTCAATGCAGCATATATAGCGCCTCCTGCAATACCGGTTAAATTGAGCGATGGCAGTTACGCTTCACCTCAGGCGTTTGGAGATTTTCCTAATCCAGCTGCATCGCAGGAGTATTATCACGATTTAACAAAAGGTATCAGGTTAGTAGGAGGAGTTTTCGCTGATGTTAATCTTTTTAAAGGACTTACATTCAGAACTTATTATGGTGCAGACGGTAATTTTAATCAAAACAGAAAGTATATTCCTTACTACTTTGTTTCAACAACACAGCGTGATACCACCCGAACTTTAACACGCAAGATTGAAAACTACTTTACGTATTATTGGGATAATACTCTAACATATAAGTTCAATATCAATGAGCAACACAATTTTACTGTGTTAGCGGGTATGAACGCGAGTGAACAAAGATTCACAATGCTAGAAGGAAGAAGACAAGGGGTACAAGATTTCGGAGAGAATACATGGTATCTTAATAGAGGATCGCAAACAGGCCAGTTTAGCGACGATGCAGGAAACCGCTATGCGTCACTATCTTATTTTGGTCGATTACTATATAATTTTAATGAACGCTATTTATTGACTGCAACCTTAAGAAGAGATGAGTCGTCTCTTTTTCCTAAGGATAACCGGGCCGCATATTTTCCATCAGTTGGACTTGGGTGGGTATTGTCAAGTGAGCAATTTATGGCCGACCAAAACATCTTTCAATTTTTGAAATTAAGAGGAAGCTGGGGGAGAATGGGAAATGCTAATATTCCTCCTGCACAATTTATACAAGAAACAACGACGGGAGGAAAATATGGAGTCTTATTTCCTGGTGGAAGCGAAGCGCAGCAGGGAGCTAGCATAACTACTTTCAGGGTCAGCAATTTATTCTGGGAATTTACTGAAGAAGTTGATGTCGCTTTAGAAGGTGAAGTTTTGGAAAGTAAGCTGTCCTTTGAATTGGATTTCTACAGGCGTATTACAAAAGATGCTATATTTTCAGTAACTACTAATGGAGCGCTAGGCGCTACAAATACTGATTATTTGGCTAATAATGCAGATATAGTTAATAAAGGAATTGAAGCTTCGCTAACATGGAGAGATCAAATTGCGGATTTCAAGTACAGCGTTAGTGGTGTCTATGCTTATAATCATAATGAAGTTTCTTCCTTGGCTCCTGGTACTTTAGGAATATACGCAGGTAATATTAACGTTACACCCACTACTTATACGATAGCAGGTCACAGTATTGGTGAATTTTACGGAAGACAAGTAGTTGGGATATTCCAGAATCAAACAGAAATAGATTCTTATGTTAACGGTGAAGGCACTAAGATCCAACCTAATGCCAAACCTGGGGACTTTAAATTTTTGGACGCTAACAACGATGGTACTATAAACGACAAGGATAGAGTATTTTTGGGTAGCGCAATTCCTAAATATAATTTTGGTATAACATTAACAGGGGGGGTTAAAGGATTTGATCTTGCATTAGATTTATATGCTCAAGGAGGTAATAAGATATATAATGCAAGAAGATATCGTCAGTTGGGCAATGAGAATTACGACAAAAACTTTTATGATAATCGTTGGCATGGAGAAGGGACGTCTTATGATTATCCATCAGCAGATCTTTCTAATAATGAAAACAAACAAGCAAATTCCTGGTATTTGGAATCTGGAAATTTTTTCAAAATTCGTAATGTACAAGTAGGTTATACAATTCCAAGTTCTGTTACTTCTCGTATTGGAGTGAGTAAAATTAGAGTTTATGCGAATGCGGCTAATCCCTTAGTGGTATTTAAATATAATGGCTTTAGTCCAGAAATACCTACACCATCAGCTCGTTTTAACAATTTGAGTGACGTAGATCTGAATACGACTAGCCAGGGAGTTGATACAAATGTATACCCTATTGCAGCAACTTATAACTTCGGCGTTAATATTAGTTTATAAGCTTATATAATAATAAGAAATGAAAAAGCATTCTAATAAATTTATGGCGATACTGCTCACTACGGTGATGCTGTTTTCATGTAACGATTATCTGGATTTTGAACCAGAGAATACACTTCCAGGTGAAGAGTTTTTTGTTAACCCCGAACAAGCCGAACAGTCTATTGTGGCCATTTACGGTTACATGCGTGCATGGGAGATGGTAGGCTTTGCACCAATGATATTACAGGAAATTACTACTGATAATACAGTTAAAGGAAGTAGCTTGGGGGATGCTGCATACATTAATGATTTCAATTTTTTTAACTATACACCGGATTTATTTGTTATTAATGATTATTGGACGGGACGATACAGAGGAATTAATTTAGCTAATCAAGCCCTGTCTAATATTCCTAAAATTACAATGGATGAAAGCAGGAAAGCTCGGTTAATAGCTGAAGCAAAATTTGCTCGAGCATTATTTTACTTTGATTTAGTGCGAGCATTTGGTGACATCTCTCTTCCAACAACAGTAGAAAACACTTTCGAAGAATCATTACTACGTAGGCCTAAAGCCGAGGCGTACGCTTTAATTATACAAGATTTAAAAGATGCAATAGCGGTTCTTCCTCCTCAGTATGGTCCTGGCGAAATTGGAAGAGCAACTGTATGGTCAGCACGAGGATTGTTAGCAAAGGTTTATTTGTATCAAGAGCAATGGGATCTTGTGCTTGAGCAAACATCTGCAATAATTAGCTCAGGTCAATTCGGTCTTCTAGAGGACTTTTACCAAGTATTTAGAATAGAAAATGAAAATAGTGTAGAATCTATTTTTGAAATACAGGCACAGGCAGTTGCAGGAAACGCAGATTTAAGCAATAGCCAATATTCACAAGTGCAAGGCGTGCGCGGAACTAACGGTTTTGGTTGGGGATTTAATATTCCTACAGATGATCTTGCTAATGCATTTGATGCTGCAGGCGATACGGAAAGAAAAAATGCTACCCTTTTGTATAAGGGAGTAACAACACCTGACGGAGATCGTATCGAAGGTGTTGGTGAAAATGAGCTTGAAGGTATTACTGGATTACCCAGATACAATGGGAAATCTTATGTTCCTAGAAAGCATCAAATCGCCGGTGTAACGGAAGGAAGTGAGCAGAACATACGAGTACTTCGCTATTCTGAAGTTCTCTTAATTGACGCTGAAGCCAAAGTCAGCAAAGGAGATGTTGGGGGCGCTGCTACTTCGCTAAATGAAGTTCGTAAACGTGCAAGTCTAAGTGAGATTACGTCTCCTACATTACAAGATATATGGAATGAACGAAGACTAGAGCTAGCATTAGAAAATGATCGGTTTTTTGACCTTGTGAGAACAGGGCAGGCCCCGGCCGTTTTAGGACCTTTAGGATTTGTCGCAGGAAAGCATGAAGTTTTTCCAATACCACAACGTGCAATTGACGCTAACCGAGAAACAATGACACAAAATTTCGGTTACTAAACATAGTTCATAATTGGGGTTAGTTTGGGTTAAGGAGGTTTCTGGAAACGGAAGCCTCTTTCCTTACTTAGATGGCAATGATTAATACCAAGTTTACATAAATGAAAATGATATGAAATTGTATCAATATATACTGGTACTTCTTTTAACGCCCTTGCTCTTCTCCTGCTCACCAGGAAAAGAAACATCAAGTACAACGACGTTACCAGATACAGCAAAAACAATAACGGATGATTCCCTGCTAACATTGGTAGAATACAGAACCTTCCAGTATTTCTGGGATGGAGCAGAGCCAACTTCCGGCGCAGTGCGCGAGCGTATCCATACTGACAATGTCTATCCTGAAAATGATAAGAATATTGTGACGTCGGGAGGAACAGGGTTTGGTGTAATGGCTATCCTTGTTGGTATTGAAAGAAATTTTATTACCCGTCAACAAGGGCTTGAAAGACTCAATAAAATAGTAAGCTTTCTTGAGAAGGCAGATCGTTTTCACGGCGTGTGGCCGCATTGGTGGAATGGTGAAACAGGTAAAGTAAAGCCTTTTAGTCCTAATGACGATGGAGGTGATCTAGTAGAAACATCTTTCCTTGCTCAAGGCCTCTTGTGTGTTCGCCAGTATTTTAAAGATGGAAATGAAGAAGAAAAGAATTTAGCGTCAAGAATTGATAAGCTTTGGAAGGAAATAGAATTTGATTGGCATACACAAGGTGGAAAGAACGTTTTGTATTGGCATTGGTCTCCTAACCATGCCTGGAAAATGAACTTTGCAGTAGAGGGATACAACGAATGTTTGATCATGTATGTGCTTGCTGCAGCTTCTCCTACGCATGGTGTACCTGCTGAAGTATATCATCAGGGTTGGGCTAGAAATGGTGGTATTAAGAATAACCCCTCACATCAACAGTATGGGATGCATCTCGACCTGAAACACAATGGTGCAGAGCAATTTGGCGGACCTCTCTTTTGGTCGCATTATTCTTTCCTGGGATTAGATCCTCGTAGACTCAAGGACAAGTATGCGGACTATTGGCAGCACAACAAAAATCATACATTGATCAATCGCCAGTATTGCCTTGAAAATCCAAAGAACTACAAAGGATATGGAGAAAACAGTTGGGGTTTAACAGCAAGCTATTCTGTTAACTTTTATGCTGCACATAGTCCCACCGAAGACCATGGAGTTATTTCTCCAACAGCGGCAATTTCATCTATTCCTTATACACCAGAACAATCAATGGAAGTGATAAGACACTTATACAAAGACCTTGGTGATAAAGTTTTAGGTGAATACGGGTTTTATGATGCCTTTAGCGAACATTATAATTGGTATTCAAATAAGTATTTAGCCATTGATCAAGGTCCTGAAGTAGTAATGATTGAGAACTACAGAACAGGACTGTTGTGGAATTTATTTATGTCAGCACCTGAAGTACAATCTGGTTTGGACAAGTTGGGATTTACTTATAAATAGTAACAGGAGAATTATAAACTAATCGTATGAAACAAACTTTAATCATTTTTATCATACTTATTTCATTCTGTACTTCTTTTGCTCAAAAGAAGAAAGGCGCTGCGCCAGCTCAGCCTAAGGACATGAACACATTTGTCAATCAGTTGATGGGCCAGATGACACTAGAAGAAAAGATTGGACAGCTTAATCTTGTCTCTGTTGGGTTTGATGTAACAGGGCCTATCGTAAGCAAGAATGTAGAGGAGAAAATTCAAAAAGGACTTGTAGGAGGTGTGTTTAATACATTTACTCCTGTTGCTGTTAGAAAACTTCAACAAATGGCGGTTGAAAAAACACGACTAAAAATCCCTTTGTTATTTGGCTATGATGTCATCCATGGACATAGAACAATCTTTCCAATTCCATTGGGGCTTTCTGCTAGCTGGGATCTTCAGGCCATTGAAAGAAGCGCACGCATTGCTGGCGATGAAGCAAGCGCTGATGGTTTGAACTGGGTTTATTCTCCAATGGTAGATATATCACGCGATCCGCGTTGGGGCCGCATCGCAGAAAGTGCTGGCGAAGATCCTTTTTATGGTGCCCGTGTGGCAGAAGCAATGGTTAGAGGATATCAGGGTAATGATCTTACGCTCGCCAATACCGTAATGGCTTGTGTAAAGCACTTCGCGTTGTATGGTGCCGCACAGGCTGGCCGTGATTACCACACAGTAGACATGAGTGAACGCACCATGCGTCAGGAGTATCTTGTTCCCTATAAGGCAGCTATTGATGCAGGTTCTGGTTCTGTGATGTCATCGTTCAATGACATTAACGGTATTCCTGCAGCAGCAAATCAATGGTTGTTAACCGATGTATTGAGAAAGCAATGGGGCTTCACAGGTTTGGTTGCAACAGACTACACAGCTTTAAATGAACTGGTGCCGCATGGTATTGCCGCAGATGAGAAAGAGGCCGCCGAGCTTGCATTAAAGGCAGGTAACGATATGGATATGGTAGGAGAGGTATTCCTTAATAATTTGCCGCAATTAGTTAAAGAGGGTAAGGTAACAGAGTCACAAATAAATGATGCGTGTAAAAGAGTGCTTGAAGCAAAGTTTAAATTAGGACTTTTTGATGACCCTTATCGTTATGTTGATAATCAACGTGCTTCTCAAACATTGATGAAGAAAGAATACCGCGATGCAGCGAGAGATATTGCGCGCAGAAGCATGGTGTTGTTAAAGAACACGAACAACGCATTACCATTAAAAAAGACGGGCTCAATTGCTTTGGTCGGTCCTTTAGCAAAGAGTCAGCGGGATATGATTGGAAACTGGAGTGGCGCCGGTGATTGGAAGAAGGCAGTGAGTGTTGAGCAAGGTATTCGAAACGCAGTAGGTAATTCAGTGAAAATAAATTATGCTAAAGGCGCAAACATCACTGATGACGAGGTGCTTGTTAAACGCTTAAATGCGCACGGGGGAGATCTTGATATAGATACAAGATCTTCTGAGCAAATGATACAGGAGGCTGTTGACGTAGCCAAAGGTTCTGATGTTGTTGTTGCTGTTGTAGGAGAGTCGCAAGGTATGACAGGTGAAGCTGCAAGCCGTGCAGAACTTAATATTCCGGGTAAACAACTCGATCTTTTAAAGGCGTTGAAACAAACAGGTAAGCCTCTTGTAATTGTTCTGATGAGCGGAAGACCTTTGGCTATTTCATGGGAAGATGAAAATGCAGATGCAATACTTGAAACATGGTTTGCCGGAACAGAGGCAGGTAATGCAATAGCAGATGTACTTTTTGGTGCTTACAACCCCTCAGGAAAGATTACAGCTACGTTCCCTCGTGAAGTAGGTCAGGTTCCTATTTACTACAGCATGAAAAACACAGGGCGTCCTTATGGAGGAGAAATGCTCGATAAGTACAAGTCTCGTTACCTTGATGTACCAAATGATCCGCTTTATCCTTTTGGTTTTGGTCTTAGCTATACAACATTTGAATATAGCGAGCCCAAGCTTAACAGTTCAGAGATATCAACGTCTGATAAACTTACAGTAACATGCACTGTGACTAACAAAGGCAGTGTAGATGGGGAGGAAGTAGTTCAATTGTATGTAAGAGACATTTCAGGAAGTGTTACTAGACCTGTAAAAGAACTGAAAGGCTTTCAGAAAATATTACTAAAAGCTGGGGAGTCTAGAGATGTCACTTTTACACTTACCAATAGCGATTTATCCTTTTACAGAAAAGATATGTCTTTCGGATCGGAACCAGGAAAGTTTACAGTTTTTGTTGGTGGCAATTCTAGGGATGTAAAGCACGCTGATTTTAACTTAAAATAGAAACTTAACAAAAGAATGGGTGAAAAGCCAGAAGGGCTTTTCACCTTATTTTAAAAACTCTTTGACAAGCTGTTCCCATTCTTCCTGTAAGGATATCTTGCAAACAGGTTTACCCGCGCGGCTGTACCAATACGATGCATTTCCCAAGTCACCTTCTTTTCGATGAAGGTAGGCATGTATCAACGAGCCTTCCCGTGTATGAATATCCTGTGCAATGTCATGAGATGCATTCCAATCTTCCTTCCCATCATACCATAGTGCTTTTAATACATCAGATAAACCTTCTGGGGGCATGCTTTCCTTTAGTGATGAGGTAAATTCAGAATATGTCATAACATTTATTTTCTATCGGAAGTCAAATAAACCTAATTGTTAATATCGTTTTGTAATGAACTCAATAAATCTAAAATTATTTGAGTTTTTAAGTAACACTTTAAGCCAAATCCTTTAAATATTAAAGCTTCAAACAAAAGTAATCTGCGTGTATCTTCGGCTCAACCAAGAATCATTACAACTTAGTTACGGAAAACGTTTGAAATGCCGCCGGAATTTCCAATATTAGAGTACTACTTATCCCATTCCTATGAACTACTTTAATGATCCAGAACGCATTCCCGAAAGTTATGGCGTAAGAATCGCCATTGGTTTGATCTTCTACTTTCTTGTCATGCAAATGATAGGGTTGTCTCATCAGGTCGAGCTTCGCTTGTTAAACCTTTTAATTCTTGTTGCGGGTGTTTATGCTGCCCTGAAGAGGTTTAAGAAGACTCATGAAGATCGGCTAAATTATTTTAGGGCACTTATTACCGGAGTAGCTACTGGCGCAATAGGAAGTTTGATATTCGCGCTATTCCTTTTTGCCTATGTCCAGTTAGATGCAAGTCTCATGGAATCTATTCGTGTAAATGAGCCAATGGGCAGATACCTGAATCCATATATGGTATCCTTCATTGTAGCGCTTGAAGGCTTGTTCTCAGGTCTGCTGGTTACATTCATTTTGATTAACTACGTTCATACCGATGAAGTAAACGTTCCTCAGGGATAAACAAAGAAATACACTTGCCCAAATCCAGTATGCCATCTGATTTATTTCGGATGGCATACTTTTTTTGAAATAAGGGGAAAAAATAATTGGGTTATGAATATTTGGAATCGTGCGACTAGAATACCCGAGATCTACGGAACGATAATCGCTCTGGGTCTTATTGTTTATTTCTTTATAATGTATGCAGCTGGTTTGGTTAATGTAATTGCCCTGCGATTTCTAAACCTGGCTATTGTGATGGCAGGCGTTTACTTTGCGCTGAAACAATTTAAGCGTACACACAATGGTAAGCTTGATTATTTCAATGCATTAGTTATAGGATGTTCAACAGTTCTTGTAGGCGTTGCTACGTTTACTGTCTTTCTGTTCGTGTATTTGAACCTTGATAAAAACCTGATGAGCTCTCTTGCAGAGAACCAACCATTAGGCTACTATCTCGATCCATACATTGCTTCAGCAGCAGTGTTCTTTGAGGGAGTATTTTCAAATGCATTGTTGGTTTATCTCTTTGCTAACTTCTTAGCAACAGATACTCCTGCTGTAGACAGAGTGGCTGATAAACTGCCGGAAAAAGTAGAGCCTATGAGAGGCCATCAAATGCCACAAAGAACTTAAGGGTTTTTCATCCAGACAACTTTCTGCTCTGAGTTATGCGATTGTCCTAATATGGATCCGTATAGCTCAGGGCGTCTTGCTTTTATATACCTGTTTCCTCCTGCCTGTATAAGTTTTTCTTTTGTTAACGTTGCTGAAACCATGTCGTTATCAAGTGCCCGACATTCAGCAATAACATCTCCGAACGGATCAACTATCATTGAACAACCATTCTTTAACTGATCATCATCCATTCCAATAGGATTTGAGAAGACTACATAAATAGCATTATCATAAGCTCTTGCTGGCAGCCATTTCATAAGCCATGCTCTTCCTTTTAGTCCGTCAAATTCAACTCTAAGTGACGTAGGATCATTAACGCGGTTATACCATAGTTTCGGATCTACAAAGCCTGCTCCTGGTCTTGTAGAAGGCGTACACATTGTTACATGAGGCATAAAGATAACCTCCGCTCCGAGCAGTCGGGTAGCCCTTACATTTTCTATAATATTATTGTCGTAACAGATCAGGATGCCGCATTTCCACCCATTAATTTCAAATACTGTATACTTATTTCCCGGGGTAATGTGAGGATTAATAAACGGATGGATTTTTCTGTGATTGGCAATCAGTCCATCTTTGCCAACACATACATAAGCCTTATAAATTTTATCCTCCCTATCTTTTTCGAATAGACCGGCCAGAACAACAATATTGTAAGTAGCAGCTATTTTCTGAAGCGCTCGTATGCTTTCTCCTTCAGGAATAAATTCAGACAGTTCCAGCATTTGCTCCTTTGTAAGATGTCGGGCAAAAGTATAACCGGTTATAGAACATTCATGGAAAGCCACCGCATGCGCTCCTTGCTCCGAGGCCTTCGCAGCATATTCTCTGATAATGGCCAAATTATAAGCTTTGTCATCACTTCTGTTTTCAAATTGTACCGTGCTGATCTTTATATTATCCATACCTTTTCTTTGAAACTTAACAGTTTAACATTAGCGATAGTTGATGAAGGTACAAAATCTTTATTTTTGAGGACTTTAAACAGACTTATGCGATACGGAAAAATTAATAAGGATCTATTTGTAAACAACCGCAAAAACTTAGTAGGTAAGCTGAAGTCAAACTCAGTTGTCGTTCTTAACGCCAATGACGTAATGCCCACCAATTCTGATGGCACCATGCGCTTCCGCCAAAATTCTGACCTCTTCTATCTTTCAGGGGTCGACCAGGAGGAAACTATCCTTGTTCTTTGTCCCGATTTTCCTGAAAAGAAATACCACGAAGTGCTCTTCCTTCGCGAAACAAATGAACATATCGCAACCTGGGAAGGACATAAACTAACCAAAGAAGAGGCACGCGCAGCCACAGGAATTGAAACCGTATTATGGCTGTCAGAATTCCCTAAGCTATTTAATACCATGATGGTAATGGGTAACGTAGAGCACGTATACCTGAACACAAATGACCACTACCGTGCTGATCCTTCCGTAGAAAGCCGAGATGCCAGGTTCATTAAATTCTGCCAGCAAAAATATCCGCTTCATAAGTACGAAAGACTGGCGCCCATCTTACATGATCTCAGAAGTGTTAAATCTCAGTTTGAAATAGATCTCATGCAGAAAGCATGTGACATTACTGAAAAGGCATTTAGAAGAGTTTTGAAATTTGTAAAGCCCGGTGTAAAAGAATACGAAATCGAAGCAGAGTATGCTCATGAATTTTTAAGAAATGGATCGCGTGGTTTTGCTTATGAACCTATCATTGCTTCAGGTAGCGACTCATGTGTTCTCCATTACATTGAAAATAAAAAAGAATGTAAAGATGGCGACGTCCTTTTGTTGGATGTAGGTGCGGAGTTTGCAAACTATAACGCAGACCTCACGCGTACCATACCAGTAAACGGTAGATTTACACAACGGCAAAAAGATGTATATAATGCTGTGTTGCGAGTACATCGTGCAGCGATGCAGATGTTAAAACCAGGGGTAATTTATTACGATTATCACAAGGAGATTCAAAAGTTAATAGAAGCAGAGCTAGTTAACTTGAAACTCCTTGACAGAGAAGATATAAAAAAGCAGAATCCTGATAAGCCTTTGTTCTTTAAGTATTACATGCACGGAACATCCCACATGCTTGGTCTTGATGTACACGATGTAGGAAGCATGTATCAGAAAATGAAAGCCGGAATGGTATGGACAATAGAGCCTGGAATTTACATTAAAGAAGAAGGCCTTGGCGTGAGAATAGAAAACAACGTAGTAATAACTGAAAATGGTGTGCATGATCTGATGAAGAATATTCCAATTGAAGTTGAGGAAATCGAAGAGATCATGAATTCTAAATAATGAAGAAGTTATCCCTATTGATTTGTTTGTTTGTTGTAGCCTCGGTGGCTAGCGGTCACGAATTCTGGCTGCAGCCAGAGAGGTTCTTTTATTCACCTGGCGACCAACTTAAAGTAGCGTTTAGAGTAGGAGAGAACTTCATGGGTGAGCCATGGAATTTAGCCAGACACAGAATTGATAGGTTAGAGATTCATCAGAATAACAAGGTAAAGAATGTACTTAAACAGGTTACACCAGGTGAGCATGGTGTATTAGAAGAATCGCCATTGGTTGAAGGAACGGCTATGATTGTAATGCAAAGCAACAAAGCATTCAGTGTTCTTGAGGGCGAGAAATTTAATAGCTATCTCCAGGAAGACGGTTTGGATGATGCGTATTATCACAGGGAGAAAAATAATCTTTTAGAAGATAGTGCCAGGGAGTTCTACTCGCGTTACAGCAAACTTCTCGTTCAGGTCGGCGAAAGGCGAGATGATACGTATGCCAAAGTGGTTGGACTTCCAATTGAGATTATTCCGTTGCAAAATCCTTACAATCTTAAAGTGGGTTCTCCCATATCCTATAAAATACTTTTTAAAGACAGACCATTATTTGGTGCAAAGGTTAGGGTATGGAACAGGTATAACAATCGCACAACGGTGCAAAACATTTATTCTCAACAAGACGGTACAATTGAAGCAAGAATTACTAATCCCGGTGCCTGGATGGTTAGTGTAGTTGTTATAGAACCTTCAAAAGATCCAAAGGCAGACTGGGAAAGTTATTGGGGTAGTTTAGTTTTTGGAGTAAAATAAAATATGGAAGACAGAATAAATGCTGATAAAGCGCCTGAGCCAGTAGGGCTTTACCCCCATGCAAGAAAGGTGGGCAATCTTCTTTTCCTATCGGGAGTTGGTCCACGTAAGCGTGGCTCTAAAGAAATTCCTGGAGTAACATTGGATGAAGAAGGGAACATTACTTCTTACAACATTGAAGAGCAATGTCATAGTGTTTTTCAAAATGTGCGACATATTCTTGAAGCTTCAGGATCGCGTTGGGAGAACCTTGTCGATGTAACGGTATTTCTAACTAACATGAAAAACGATTTCCCTGTATACAATAAAATTTACGCAGAGTACTTCAAGGAAAACCAACCCTGCCGTACAACAGTAGAAGTTAATGCACTACCAACGCCTATTGCCATAGAGATGAAGTGTATTGCCACAATCTGAACAAAATCAAATCGAAATTCGTAATTTTATACAAAGCTGATTGATTATGGATGTATTTGTATTAAAAGACAGTGTTACCGGCAGCATGACGGATGAGGAGTTCTTCAGATTTTGTTCAGAAAATCCGCAATTGCGTATTGAAAGAAATAGCAGCCAACAGATAATAATTATGTCTCCTACAACCTCTCTAACAGGAAAATACAACACTGAAATTTTAAGGCAGCTTTCTAATTGGAATATTCAACAAAAAGCAGGTGAGGTGTTTGATTCTTCTACAGGTTTTACACTACCCGATAATTCAGTTTACTCCCCAGACGCTTCTTGGGTGAGTAAGGATAAGTGGCACAACTTATCAGAGGATGAGAAAAATAGATTTGCTCCCATATGTCCTGAATTTATAATAGAGGTAAAATCTAAGACTGATCATTTGCCCGACCTTAAAGCGAAGATGAAAGCATGGCTAAAAAATGGCGCCTTGTTAGGATGGTTGATCGATCCTGTTGAAGAGATTGTATATGTGTTTAAACCAGATGTTAAAGAGGAAATAAAAATTGAAGGGTTTGATCAGAAAGTGTTAGGCGAAGGTCCCGTAGATGGCTTTGTATTGGATCTTACCCTATTAAAATAAAAGGCACCTTTGCAGGTGCCTTTATAAACTAGTCTTATCTCTCTATCTTCGTGTTAAACTGAAAAACTTTCACCGCAACCACATGTTCTTGTTGCATTCGGATTGATAAACTGAAAACCTTTTCCATTCAAACCATCTGAAAAATCAAGCGTTGTTCCCAATAGGTAAAGTAAGCTCTTCTTATCCACCAGTATTTTAACACCTTTGTCTTCAAATACCTGGTCAGCAGGATTGATCTTATCGTCAAAACCGAGATCATACATTAAACCAGAACAACCACCACCTTTTACAGAAACCCTGATGTTGTGGTTATCAGAATGGTTTTCTTCCTTTCTTAATTCAACAATCCGCTGTTTTGCTTTGTCAGTTACACTTATCATATCCTTATAACAATAATTTTATGAAATTGGATTCAATACTACGCTAAAAACTGTGATGGTATTCATATCCCTGCCGTAATATAATTTCTGCAGGGCATCCATAATGTTGCCGGCTTTAAAATACGAAGTGTGAAGCTCCGTTTCGTTTTTTGCAACCCACTGAATAGTATAAGAATTCTCTTTTTCCTTATAATTCTGAACGTACTCCAGCATTTTCTTCAACGCATCTACCTTATCAGTAGCAGTTACCGTGTGAAATAAAAATGCCTGGTTATGCCGCGGATTAATGGTAATCAAATCCAGCTTCACCTTCCCGTCTACGTTTGAATACTCAAAAACAAGGTCAGAAGTACGTAAACCTAAGTGATCTTTGATTTCTTGCTGGATCCGCGCAGCCTCTACGTGCATTTCGCTAATTGTTTCAATCATGGTATGAAAGTTCCAATAAAACTTTTGATTATCTTAAAAAGTTTCTTTTTTGATCTTCAAAGTTAACCAATTATGGACAAACTCGAGCATATAGGTATTGCTGTTAAAAATATGGACCAGGCAAACAAGTTATTTGCCGGACTGTTAGGAACTGATCATTACAAAGTTGAAGAAGTTGAATCAGAAGGGGTTCGTACAGCTTTTTTCAATATTTCAGGAGTAAAAATAGAGCTTCTTGAGGCCACCAGGCCCGATTCTCCAATAGCTAAATTCATAGAAAAAAAGGGTGAAGGCATTCACCACCTTGCTTTTGAGGTAACTGATATCAAAAAATGCATGTCCGATTACCAGAACAAGGGCTTCGAGCTCATTAATAAAGAGCCAAAAAAAGGAGCTGATAACAAAATGATCTGTTTTCTGCATCCAAAATCAACAAACGGTGTGCTTATAGAGCTGTGCGAAGAGATTAAAAGAGAAAGCTAGCAAAGCCATTTTGCAAAGAAAAAAGGACTGGTATAACTATACACAGTCCTTTGTTTTAAACCCCACTAGCAAAAATCTAAACAATGACTAAATCAGAAAGATTTTTTCATTGTGCTGGCGCTTTTTCCGCCAAACTGAATATCGTTGTAATATTTTTGTTTACGTTTGCCTTCTGCAGTTTTGTAGTAGGGCTTTGAGCCACTACAGGCACCAAAAACTATTGATGTTATAACTAAAATTCCCACTACCTTTTTCATAACCAGCTGTTTGTTTATGCATATATACAGCTGCTTATTGAATAATTATAATCTTTATATGTGTTAATCTTACTTTTGCGGATGAGTGGTATTTAAAGCCGCTAAGTGCTGATTATTAATAAACCATTATGAGCGAAAAACGACACGAGATAGACGAATTGGGCGAGTTTGGCCTGATAAACAGAATAACCAAAAATTTTACCTTAACTAATTCAACCTCTCTTACAGGTATCGGTGATGATGCTGCGGTAATAGCAGCAGGTAACGATAATTTATTAGTTTCAACGGATATGTTGATTGAAGGAATTCATTTTGATCTTTCCTACGTTCCCTTACAACATCTTGGTTACAAAGCCATTGCGGTAAATGTGTCGGACATAGCTGCTATGAATGGAAAGGCTGAACAGGTCACTGTAAGTCTAGCCTTAAGCAACAGATTTTCATTGGAAGCAGTAGAAACGCTATACAACGGCATTAAAGCAGCTTGCGAAAACTATAAAGTGGATTTAATCGGAGGTGATACTACTTCTTCTGTATCAGGTCTCGTAATTTCTGTTACGGTTATTGGTCGCGCTCCCGCTGAAAAAATCGCTTATCGTTCTGGGGCAAAGGCAAACGATATTATATGCGTTACCGGCGATTTGGGGGCAGCATTTCTTGGCTTACAGGTGCTGGAACGTGAAAAGCAGGTATTTCTTGCAGATCCTAACATGCAGCCAAACATCGAAAAATATAATTATCTGGTAGGGCGCCAGTTAAAACCAGAAGCAAGAACAGACATTGTTTTTGATCTCGAAGATGCTAAAGTTATTCCAACATCTATGATTGATGTTTCTGATGGTCTTGCATCCGAGCTTCTTCACCTTTCAAATCATTCAGGGGTGGGCGTTAGAATTTATGAAGACAAAGTTCCTGTAGACCACCAGGCTTATGAAACTGCTATTGAATTTAACCTCGATCCTGTAACCTGTGCGCTCAATGGCGGGGAGGATTATGAGCTATTATTTACAATACGTAAAGAAGATCAGGAGAAAATCAATAAACATCCGGATATTCATATGATCGGCTATATGCACGACCGTAAGAGTGAGAACGTGATGATCACCAAGCAAAATAATTTTGTTCCGTTAAAAGCGCAGGGCTGGAACCACTTTAAAGAGAACTAAGTGAAATAGAATTAATCTTCAGGATAAGGAATGAAAACAAAATTTGTGAATTCCTTATCCACTACAAATAAACAGCAGAACTCGTCCGGATCTTTATAGGCTGCCTTAAATTCCTCGTCTTCTTTGATCAACTCTCTTTGAGAAAATTCATCAAGATAAGAAGCATAGTAGTTCCATTCCATATTCAATATTTTTCTATCAAGCAGCAACTGCCCGATGGGCTGCTCTTCTTTACATACCGGAAAAATCGGATACGCAGAAAAGCCACGTTTTCTGATCTGGTAACTCGCTTCTTTCAGGGTGTCAGATACCTTAACAAAATCACGTGAAATTGTGCCAAGATATTTGCCGTTTAATTCTGGGTCGTTATGCATAAGTAGTCGAAAATGCAATATTAATAATCAATACCAATAGTAGGCTTGTCAGAGCATTATTAATAGAATCATTCCCAACTGTATGCGTCTTGCCGAAGTCGCTCTATTTAAAACTAGCTGTAGTAGTCATCCAGCATGCCTTTTTTACAAAAGTCGGCAAATACTCCGCAGTTGATACGCGGCAAATTTTAATATTTTTAGGATCCATTCAGCCCATCTAGCCTCCCATATCAGGGTAATAAGCTTCAAAATATACGATGCCAGCGCTATGCCAGCACCATGTGTGCGAGATGTCTGCGAGAAACTCGCTCCTTTTACGCACGCATCCTGTACGCATACCGCACGCACGGTGCTGGCAGGATTCATTGACGAGCCATACCTCAGCATTACAGCATGCCAATAGTGACAATCTCACCGCGTTAATTGATAGTAAAAAGGTGGAAATAATCTTTAGGCATTCACCGCAAACGAAACAACTCCCTTTAAAGGCGGCTACTGAAGATGTTTAAGAAAACTAGTTGGCTTTATAATTCTCCCTTAGCCATTCCTTTGCGTGGGCAACAAGAAGCGGAAAAAACATTTCGAACTGAGCATGAAAGTAATCATAGTGCTCCTCAAGTTCACCAACGGCCTCATCCATTCTCGATCTGAATTTAGTGCGATTGGCCATTCCGGATAAAGTACGTGCAACACCTTCAACCTTGGCATAATTCAAAAGCCAGTTTCCTCTTATCATATAAGGCAGCATATACTTGACATCCACAGGTAGTACATCATTATAACTTTGGATGGTATTGTAAACATCAGAAGCGAAATTAGTTAAAGGTGCAGAATGGTAATGATGCCAGTTCTTCGCTAGAAAGTGATCAAAGAAAACATCAACGATTACACCGCTGTAATGATTGTACTTCTCGCGTAGCTTTACCTTCGTTTCCCTCACTATTGCATGGGTATCAGTAAAAGAATCAATTGTTCGGTGAAGTTCTATACCCTTAACAATAGGCGCGTCAAATAAAGCAAGTTGTTGTTTCCCTTTTACAAAGTCAGCGATGAAGTTTCCTACCAGAATCTCTTTATTACCCCCAGACAAATACGCATGCGCCAGAAAATTCATGTTGATAAATGTATTGGTTATTTGCCATTTAGTTGTTAGGTTATGTACATATTTCAGCAACTTTAATTACTTTCAATTCATGCAGCCACTGGCACATTTAAAACTCCTCGTTCAACTAGCAAAAGTTGATGGTAAAGTTGCTGAACGAGAAAAAAACTTTATCATTAACCTTGGTCGTGCCAATGGCATCTATCCAGATCAAATAATTCCTGTTTTCGAACAGGAAGAGGAAATTGCCATTCCGGTTAACCTTGATGCCAATGCTAAATTTCAATGCCTTTACGACCTGGTGCAGTTAATGAAGATTGATGAACGCATGTATCAGGAAGAAATTCGCTTCTGCGCAGATATTGCAACCCGGCTCGGGTATAAGAAAGAAGTGATGTTCGATCTTCTTCTTCGTGTTAAAACCTTTATGAGCGAAAGTGAACTCATCAATCTGAAAAGAATAACCGAAAATTTTCTAAAGAATTAATATGATAAGAAGTCTACTGTTTTTGATTAGTTGCTTGACTATTTTGAACACCTATGCCCAGCGCACACTCATTCATTGTGGCAACCTCCTTGATGGCAAAGGAAATAATACACAACCTCAAATGACCATTGTGGTAGAAGGTAACAAAATCATATCTGTTGAAAGAGGCTTTACAAAACAATCAGGTAATGATGTAGTCATTGATCTTTCAACAAAAACCGTAATGCCCGGCTTCATTGATATGCACGTGCATTTGGAGGGAGAAACAAACAAAGATCAGAATATTCAACGCTTCACTTTCAATGATGCAGATATTGCATTCCGGTCGACCTTATATGCAAAAAAGACACTAATGGCAGGCTTTACAACAGTGCGGGATCTTGGCGGTTCTGGTGTTAACATTTCATTGCGTAATGCTGTAAACCAGGGGATAGTGATCGGTCCACGTATAATAACCGCGGGGAAGTCGATAGCAACAACGGGGGGGCACGCGGACCCTACCAATGGCTATCGGAAAGATCTTATGGGTGATCCCGGTCCCAAAGAAGGTGTCATAAACTCGCCCGAGGAGGCAAGACAAGCTGTACGACAGCGCTATAAAGACGGTTCTGATATGATCAAAATTACCGCGACCGGCGGCGTACTCAGTATCGCTAAAGATGGCTCTGGCCCTCAGTTTACAGATGAAGAACTAAAAGCCATAATTGAAACTGCAAAAGATTATGGAATGCACACTGCCGCGCATGCCCATGGTATGGAGGGTATGAAAAGGGCTGTGCTTGCGGGAATCACAACCATTGAACACGGTACCAAGATGACGGATGAGATTATGGACCTGATGAAGCAAAAAGGCACCTTTTATGTACCAACCATTTCTGCAGGCAAGTTCGTAGCCGAACAGGCCAAAGTACCGGGATACTACCATCCATTGGTAGTTCCAAAAGCGCTTGAAATAGGCCCACAGATTCAGCAGACAGTAGCAAAAGCATATAAAAGGGGTGTAAAGATTGCCTTCGGTACCGATGCCGGGGTATTCCCACATGGTGATAACGCCAAGGAATTTGCCTATATGGTAGAAGCGGGTATTCCACCCATTGAGGCAATAAAGGCGGCAACCGTTACAAATGCCGGAATATTGGGAATGGCAGACAGAATTGGTACGATTGCAGCCGGAAAGCTGGCTGATATAGTAGCTTCAGATGAAAATCCGCTTACTAACATTAAAACGCTCGAAAAGGTAAGCTTTGTTATGAAGGATGGCGTAGTTTATAAAAATTAGGCATAGTCTATTGTTAGCGTTCCCGGAGGGAAATCCATCTGTCACGTAAGTAATGCGGTTGCAAATGCGTCATACTACTTTCTATGACTAATTTTTTAAGACCGCATTGCTTAATCAATCTATAATCCGCTAATAATTCCTACTTTTGTAGTTCACATTTTGAGGAATTCAGCCGGGTATGGAAAACATCCGTAATTTTTGTATAATCGCTCATATTGACCATGGTAAAAGCACGCTTGCTGACCGTTTACTGGAATTTACCGGTACGCTTTCACAGCGTCAGATGCAGGCACAGGTACTCGACAATATGGACCTGGAGCGTGAAAAGGGCATAACGATCAAGGCCCATGCCATCCAGATGAACTATAAGCTGGATGGAAAAGAATATGTTTTAAATCTTATTGATACTCCCGGCCACGTCGATTTCTCTTACGAAGTATCCCGTTCAATAGCGGCCTGCGAAGGTGCCTTATTGATTGTTGATGCTAGCCAGGGCATTGAAGCACAGACAATCTCCAACCTTTACCTGGCTCTTGAGCATAATCTTGAGATCATCCCGGTAATGAACAAGATCGATCTTCCGCATGCTATGCCTGAAGAGGTAACAGAGGAGATCGTTGATCTGATTGGATGTAAACCAGAAGATGTAATCCGTGCCAGCGCAAAAGAAGGCATCGGTATAGAAGATATTTTAAAGGCAGTAGTCCATCGCGTTAAGCCGCCAAAAGGAGATCCGAAAGCACCGCTGCAGGCCATGATCTTTGACTCTGTATTTAATTCTTTTCGAGGTATAGAAGTATACTTCCGCGTATTTAACGGTACTATAAAAAAAGGTGAGAAGATTAAGTTTGTAAGTACAGGTCAGGAATATAATGCGGATGAAATTGGTATTCTGAGACTTGATAAACAAGCTACAAATGAGATCAGTGCCGGCAATGTAGGGTATCTTATTTCGGGCATTAAAGTAGCGAAAGAAGTTCACGTAGGTGATACCATTACAAGTGCACTCAATCCTGGCGAATCGTTACGCGGATTCCAGGAAGTTAAGCCAATGGTATTTGCAGGTATCTATCCTGTAGATACAACTGAGTTTGAAGAACTTCGTGCATCTATGGAGAAACTTCAGCTTAATGATGCATCCCTTGTCTGGGAACTTGAAACTTCCGCTGCATTGGGCTTTGGCTTTCGATGCGGTTTCTTGGGTATGCTCCATATGGAGATTATTCAGGAACGATTAGAGCGGGAGTTTAACATGACGGTAATTACAACCGTTCCTTCCGTTCAGTTCAAAGCGCACTTAACCGATGGGTCTACCATTGAGATTAATGCACCTTCAGAGATGCCTGATCCAACAACAATGGATAGCATTGAAGAGCCTTATATCAAAGCGCAGATAATAAGCAAGACAGAATACATTGGTCCTATTATTAATCTCTGTATTGAGAAACGCGGGCAGATAAAAAATCAAAATTACCTTACTACGGATCGGGTGGAGATGACATTTGAAATGCCTCTTTCTGAGATCGTGTTTGACTTCTTTGATAAGCTGAAGAGTATCTCCCGTGGATATGCGTCACTTGATTATCACCTTATTGGTTTCCGTGAGTCTGATATGGTGAAACTTGATGTGATGCTTAATGGTGAAAAAGTTGATGCATTAAGCGCGATCGTTCATAGAGGTAAAGCACAAGAGTGGGGCAGAAAGTTGTGTGAGAAATTAAAAGAGCTGATACCACGTCACATGTTCGAAGTTGCTATCCAGGCTGCCATTGGGCAAAAGATTGTGGCGCGTGAAACTATTAGTGCCATCCGTAAAAATGTATTGGCAAAGTGTTATGGTGGTGATATCTCTCGTAAGCGCAAACTGTTGGAGAAACAGAAAAAGGGTAAGAAAAGAATGCGCCAGATAGGAACCGTAGAAGTTCCTCAGGAAGCCTTCATGGCAGTTTTAAAAATTGAATAATACTGTTCCATATAACATGGTTGAAACTACAACGTACACGCTTATAGATGGTCGTAAAGTATCATCAGACATTAAAGACGAAATCTCTCAGAAGGTTGCACTGCGAAAACAGCAGGGTAAGAAAATTCCTCACCTCGCTATTATACTCGTAGGTGATGATGGTGCAAGTCAGACTTACGTCGATAATAAAGTGAAAGCGTGTAAGAGCGTTGGCTTTCATTATACCATGATGCGTTTCGCTGATACCATCAGTGAAGAAAAGTTAATGAAGCACATCGATCATGTTAATAACGATGACGATGTTGACGGTTTCATTGTTCAGCTTCCGCTGCCAGATCATATCTCTGTTGAAAGAATAACAGAAAAGATCCGGTCCGATAAAGATGTTGATGGCTTTACCAATCATAACTTTGGAAGCATAATCTCAAAAAATCCGTTGCTTATGCCTGCAACACCTTTTGGTGTATTGGAATTGCTGAGAAGATATAATATCGAAACAGAAGGCAAACACGCAGTAGTAGTAGGTGCTAGCCGAATCACTGGAGCACCGCTTAGTATGATGCTTGCAGAGCAAGGCCATGCTACAGTTACTATCTGCCATAAGTATACCAATGACCTCGCGTCTTACACCCGCCTTGCAGATATCCTATTGGTTGCTGTAGGAAAGCCAGGGCTTATCACTGAAGATATGGTTAAAGAAGGAGCAGTGGTAATTGATATCGGAACAACAAGAGTTGAAGGACCACAGTATGCAAAAGGCTGGGCCATCAAAGGCGACGTTGATTTTAAGAACGTTTCTAAGAAAGTGTCATATATAACACCGGTGCCAGGCGGTGTAGGCCCTATGACAATTGCTTCCTTGCTACTGAACACCCTCAAAGCCACCGAATCGCGGAACCCTTGAGAATGCAGTAGTGTTAGACAGTTGAGGTATTTTGATGTTATTACTATTTAACAATGGCAGCTTTTGAGTAGTTGGCAGTTAACAAAAACTTGGTTATGATTATGTATTAGAAGTAATCTTATAACTATTGCCTAATGCCTAATACCCAATGCCTAACGCCAATCAATTAATGACTATTTCCGAATTCCAAATGTCAAACACGCCCATCGACGTAAAGGTAGATATGCTTCCAGTAATGGAACATTTTTATACCATTCAGGGTGAAGGACATTATCAGGGGTATGCGGCTTACTTTATTCGACTTGGAGGTTGTGATGTAGGTTGCGTATGGTGTGATGTAAAAGAATCATGGGATGCATCACTACATCCACAGTTGTCTGTTGATGAGATAACCAGTAATGTATTAGCAAGCAACACAGAAATAGCAGTAATTACAGGAGGCGAGCCTGCTATGCATAATCTTAGTCGACTAACGGAGTCGCTGAAAGCACTGGGATCAAGAACGCACATAGAAACATCAGGAGTATATGAACTTAGTGGCACGTGGGATTGGATTTGTTTCTCACCAAAGAAATTCAAACAACCCCATGCTTCTGTTTACAAACAGGCCAATGAGTTGAAGGTAATCATCTATAATAAGAGCGATTTCGCCTGGGCCGAAGAGCATGCTTCAAAAACTTCTACCGACTGTATTCTCTTCTTACAGCCCGAATGGTCGAAAGAAAAGGAAATGCTTCCGCTGATTATCGATTACATTAAAGCTAATCCTAAATGGAAGCTCTCCCTGCAAATTCATAAGTATATGAATATCCCTTAGAAAGATGACAATTAGAGACTTTGAAGAAACTATGAATACCTGGGGGCAACAAAATGTCCCTTTTTTATTTATGGTTGACTTTGAAATGCAGAAGCCTAAAATCTGGAAACTCGATGAGCTCAACTCAGATGAAGTACTTTTTAGTATTAACGAAAAATCTAACAGCAACACTTCTGTCTCACAAAGCAACAACATAAACATTATCAAACATCCGATGTCCTTATTGGACTATAAAGAAAGGTTTGATAAGGTCTTTCAGCATCTCTCTTTTGGTAATTCATATCTTACTAATCTTACTATAAAAACGGAGATTGAACTACAGCATTCATTGAGGGATCTCTTTTACATCAGCAAAGCAAAATACAAGCTTTGGTATAGGAATGAATTCCTCGTCTTTTCACCGGAGATCTTTGTTCAGATCATTGATGACTGCATTTATTCATATCCAATGAAAGGCACAATTAATGCCGCTATTCCACAAGCGCTAGAAATCATTTTAAATGACAAGAAAGAGTTGGCGGAGCATACTACTATTGTAGACCTCATTAGAAATGATTTGAGTCAGATAGCCAATGAGGTGAAAGTAGAGAAGTTCAGGTACATAGATGAAATAAAAACAAACACACATCATTTATTGCAGGTGAGTTCTAAAATAGCCGGTAGGTTACAACCTGTTACTGCCCTTGGCACGCTATTAATTAAGATGTTACCGGCTGGCTCAATAAGCGGTGCTCCGAAGAGGAAGACCGTCGAAATTATCCAGGAGGCGGAGAAGGAGGAGAGAGGATATTACACCGGTGTAATGGGAATGTTTGACGGTAAGAATTTAGATAGTGGCGTAATGATCCGTTTTATAGAAAAGAAGAATGGGAAATATTTCTATCGTAGCGGAGGAGGAATAACCGTACAAAGTAATTGTGAGTCAGAATACCAGGAAGCTCTAGAGAAAATTTATGTCCCTGTTAATTGAATCTATTAAAATTCAGGACGGAAAGTTCTGTAATCTTTTTTATCATGAACAACGCATGTTAAAATCGCTTCACACGTTATGCGGATTTGAAGAAGATTTTAACCTTGAGGAGTTCTTAAATCAGTTTGAATTGCCTCAAAACGGGACTTATAAATGCCGCATTGTTTACGATGAAATGACAAAAGAGGTTGAAATATCTCCCTATACGCCACGTATCATTAATTCAGTTCGGGTAGTAGAGCACGACCGCATTTCATATGAATTTAAATATGCCGATAGAAAGACAATCGACCGTCTTTTTGAGCTTCGAAAAGATGCAGATGATATACTTATAGTCAAAAGAGGACTTGTTACAGATTCTTCTTATGCAAATATTGTTTTTCGTAAGGGGAAGGAGTGGTTTACGCCTTGGTCAGCATTGCTAAAAGGCACACAGCGACAGAAATTAATTGATAATAATAAAGTAATTCAAGAGGAAATTAAGGTGAGAGATATTCGTTCATTTGATACCTTTAAGTTAATAAATGCAATGCTCGAATTTGATGCGCCGGAAATTGATGTTAAAAATATTATCCTATAAGTTTTGCTGACACGTTTAATAATCATCCTTCTACTGACCGTTTCGTTACAGTCAACTGCTCAAATTGGGTTAAGCACAAAGTCAAAAAAAGCAATTGAACTTTATACAGAAGCAGATAACTACCGTGTGCGCGGGCAATTCGCTCAGGCCATTACCTTATTACAACAAGCCATTGAAAAAGATAAAGAGTTTGTAGAAGCTTATTACAGGCTCGGCCTCGTTTACATGACAAGGAAAGACTACGAACAAGCCATTAAGAATTTTGAAAAGGGCTTGAGCTTTACGAATGATATTAGAAAACAGAAAGTATTCTGGTTTGATTTAGGAGAAGCTTATTTTAACACGGGCGACTATGATAAGGCAGAGAAAATGTTATCTGATTTTCTTCGCGTTGAATTACAAAGCAAGCCTCGCATCGATAGAGCCCGCATGCTTTATAACAACATTGTATTTGCAAAGGAGAACAAAGATAAACGCGCTGCTTATAAACAGAAGGTACTAAGCGATACTGTAAATCGTTTTCCTATGCAATATTTTCCTGTTCTGACAGCCGATCAGCAAGAGCTTATATTTACAAGGCGAGAAGGTTTCAGAGATGAGTTTGATGAAGATTTAGTAGTCTCAAGGAAAGACAAGCAAGGAAAATGGACAGCCCCGGAATCAATCGCTAAGAATATAAATAGTTCTTTTAATGAAGGCACATGCACCATCTCTGCAGATGGCAGAAAACTTATTTTTACATCTTGCCTTGGCCGTCAGGGTTATGGAAGTTGTGATTTGTTTGAAAGTAACAAAATTGGTAACGAATGGACTAAACCACAGAACCTGGGTCCTGGAGTAAACTCTTCAGAATGGGAGTCGCAGCCGTCGTTGTCAGCAGATGGAAGAACACTATATTTTGTTTCTGATAGAAGAGGAGGAGTAGGAAGACGGGATATCTGGGTATCTACGTTAGGTCCGGAAGGTACTTGGACAAAAGCACGTAACGTTGGCAAGCCTGTTAACACTGAGTTCGACGAAATCTCTCCTTTTATTCACGCCAATAACCGCTTGCTTTACTTTGCTTCAACCGGTTTAACCGGTTATGGAGGCTATGATATCTTCTTCAGTGAGAGAGATACCGCTTCTAAATGGACACAACCAAAAAATATCGGCGCACCCATTAACAATCACGAAGATCAGTTTTCGCTTTTTATTACGGCTGATGGTGTAAAAGGATATTATTCACATGAAGAACCAATCGCAGGAGGGCATTCAATAAGTAAGATAATTGAAATGGAAATTCCTGAAGAGAGTCGTATTAAGTTCAGGAGTAATTATGTAGAAGGTCTAGTTACTGATAGAGAAACAGGCAAGCCATTAAAAGGGAATATTGAATTAATAAACCTGGCAACAAATCAAACGGAATCTTTTGTACAATCAGATTCAATAACCGGAGAGTATTTAATAGTTCTCACACAAGGCTCGGAGTACGGTTTATACGTGAGCAAGACAGGGTACGTATACAAAAGTTTGAATTTTAATTATTCAGAAGTAAAAGATTTTAAGCCTATTGTGTTAAATGTACAGTTAGATAAAATAAAAGAAGGCTCTGGAGTAATACTTGAAAACATCTTCTTTGATGTTGACAAGTACGAATTGAAGGAGAAGTCAATTGTTGAGTTACAGAAAGTCTTAAAATTCTTAAAGGATAATCCAAATATCAAAATTGAAATTAGCGGACATACGGATAACACAGGCTCACCAACACATAACTTAGAGCTCTCCGAAAAACGAGCGCAAGCTGTATCACAATATATCATATCCCAAGGAATTAGCAAGAGTCGTTTAACAGCAAAAGGCTACGGCTCTAAGAATCCAATCGCCGACAATTCTACCGCTGATGGAAAACAAAGGAATAGAAGAATTGAGTTTAAGCTCATTCAGAACTAACGTAAAAATAGTTACCCCATCTTACGGCAATTTTCAAAATATTAACTCCCCCGAATTGGTGCTTTAATAAAATAAAGAAGTGCCTTTGTTCTAACTTACTATGGATTGAATAACGAAATGTCTATTGGTCATTTAATACCGTAAAAAGGGTTAAATACATTTCATACCAAATAGCATTCTGTAAAGCGTAATATCTACACATTAAGATTTTGTTTTAAGTTTGACTTTGGCTTTTTAATTTCATAATCATTAACAACTATTTTATGAAGAGAATTCTACTATGCCTAACGGCAGTGGCTATGCTCATCACGGGCGAGCTACTGGCTCAGGAAAGAACTATTTCAGGGAAGGTAACTTCTTCGGAAGATGGTTCTCCGTTACCAGGAGTGAATGTAGTTATAAAGGGAACTACATCAGGAACGGTAACAGATATTGACGGAAATTACCGGGTGTCTACTACACAGGGTGATGGAACTTTGGTATTTACCTTTATTGGTTTACAGACATTGGAAGTCGAGATGGGATCCAGGTCGACCATTGATGTACAAATGTCTTCTGATATTCGACAACTAAACGAGGTAGTTGTAACAGGATACGGAGAACGAGAAAGAAACTCTTTCACGGGTGCATTCAGTAATGTGGGAGCAGAGGCTATTCAAAATAAACCATTTGCCACGGTTGAACAGGCACTGCAAGGTAACGTCGCGGGCTTGCAATTAGCAGCTTCATCAGGAACTCCCGGTGCGGTGCAGAATATAAGGATAAGAGGAGTTAGTTCGTTGACGGCTAGTAATGAACCATTGTTTGTTATTGACGGAGTGCCTGTGATTAGTGGATCTAACAACAGGGATGTAATTAATGAGACGGGTACAGCCGACTTAGGTGTACTTGCGTCAATCAATAACAATGACATTGAAAGCATAACAGTATTAAAAGATGCAAGTGCAACTGCACTTTATGGTGCTCGTGGTTCCAATGGTGTTATTATTATTACTACTAAAAGAGGTCAGGCAGGAACTCCCACACTTTCATTCTCAGCTCAAACTGGGTTTGTTTCAAGAGCAGTGAAAGGTCCTAAAATGTTGAACTCAGCTCAATGGCAGGAGCTTCAGTATGAATCTCTTATTAATGCAGGTTATGCTGCTGACTTAGATGAAGCAGCTGCGTTAGTTGCAGACCCATCAAACGGGTTGCCACAATGGAACGGACAAACGAATACCGATTGGCGAGATGTGGTAGCTAACGATGATGCGATGACTCATAACTATGATCTCTCAATGAGAGGAGGAAGTGACAAGTCCAATTATTACGCATCCCTTGGGTACTTCAAGCAAGACGGTATCAATATTGGGTCTAACATGGAGCGGATCACAGGTAAATTGAACTACAATAATCAATTATCAAAAAAGCTTAACTTCAATACTTCCTTGACTGGCTCATACTTATTGCAGAACGGTCAGTTGGAAGGCTCTGCCTATTATGGTAATCCGGATGCTGCATATTTGTTCATGTTGCCTATTGACAGAGCGTACAATGATGATGGTACGCCTAACATAGATAATCTTTCTACAAGTAATTTCAATCCGGTTTTCATTGCTCAAAACGACATCAACCGCAGAATTCAAAGTAGGATTCTGAACAATACCTCATTGTCCTACGAGATACTGCCTAAGTTAAAGTATACAACAATGATCGGAGTAGATTATGTTGTTACAGAAGAGCTATACTATCGAAATCGTGAACATGGAGATGGAGTTCCTACGCAAGGTCGTTCCGACTCTTATTACAATAGGAACTTCAATTGGGATTGGAAGAATATGTTGGACTATAGTTGGAAGGTAAACGAATCTAACAAGTTCGACTTCAAATTCGTATACGAATCGCAGAAAAATCGATACTTCACTATGGGAGCTGGCGGTTATGGATTTGCCGCGAACGGATTAGTATATCCAGAGACAGCAGGTACTCCAGATAATGTTTCTTCTTACACTACTGATTGGAGTATCAACTCTATAATGGCTTTGGTAAATTATACTTATAAAGGTAATATTTTTCTTGATGCAACAGTGAGAAGAGAAGGGAACTCAAGATTTGCTGAGGGAAATAGATGGGGGACCTTTTATTCTTTTGGCGCTTCCTGGGTATTCTCCGATGAAGCTTTTATGGAATCTACAAAGAATTGGTTAACGAGCTCCAAAATCAGAGCGTCATATGGTGTTACAGGAAATGCAGGAATTCCTCTTAATGCATTCCAGCCCCTATTAGATTACACAGGTTCCTATAACGGAAGACCTGGTATTTACCCTAGTCAATATGGTAACCCAGATTTAAGTTGGGAGAGTAGCGCAACCTGGAATATCGGTTTGGACGTTGAATTATTAGAAAGGATAACAGGTACCGTTGAGTATTTTAATAGAAGAAACTATGATTTGTTATTAGAAGTACCACTTTCTTATACAACTGGTTTTGAAAATCAATATCAGAACATTGGTGAAATGGTGAACAAAGGATGGGAAGTAACATTAAATGCTGATGTCTTAAAAGCTGCAGAGTTTAAATGGAACATTGGAGTTAATTTTACCTCATTAAAGAATGAAGTAACCGATTTGCCAAAAGATGCTAATGGTAACGAGATTGGTCCATCGGGAACTACTTATAAAGTAAGTACCGGGCAACCAGCATTTGCATGGTATATGCCAACATGGGCAGGAGTAGATTCTGATACTGGCTCACCTCTGTGGTTTGTTCAAGGCAAAAGCGGGGAATTGACATCTAATTGGAGGCAGGCTGGATATTCTTTTCAAGGCACACCAACACCTACGTTTTTTGGTGGCTTAACAAATAGATTCGATTATAAGGGGGCATATTTAAGTGCTAGTATCTATTACTCTACAGGTAATGAAGTATATGATACGTGGGCTGGATACACTCAGTCGGATGGTCGTTATGCCTTTAACGGAGTGGCTAATGCTTATGCAAGGCAATACGACAGATGGCAAAAACCAGGTGACATAAGTGAAAATCCTAAAAATGTTTTTGGTAACCCCTCGCTATCTGCCAATGCTTCTACCAGAAGGTTATATGATGGAACATATTTAAGATTAAGAGATATAACTGTAGGCTATAACCTTCCTTCTGCCTGGGTTTCTAAAATAGGATTTAAATCTCTTGATGTATATGTAAGAGGAAATAACCTATACACATGGATTAAAGATTCTAAACTTGAATTCGATCCGGAAGTAGATGCAGATGGATTTATTGATCTTAATGCTCCTGCACTGAGAACATTAGCCATAGGGCTACGAGGAAGTTTTTAATGATAAATTAAAAGAATGAATATGATGTCATTTAGAAAAATATTTCTGGTTACAGTTTTAGGATCAGTGATTACCTCTTGTTCAGAGGATTTTTTAGATCCTGAATTAAGCAGATCAAAAGATTTCACAACAAGTGTAAATACTATCGAGGATCTGCAAGGTTTGATTTTAGGTGCATATGATCGAATGAATGCATCAACATATTATGGAAGAGACTATGTGGTGTTCGCTGAAGTTAGGTCTGATAACGCATTTAGTAATGGGAATTCGGGGAGGTTTGTTTCTCCGGGGCAATTTGTTGTGTCTGCTACGGACGCCTATGCTGATGATACATGGCAACAGATATATTCAGTGATAGCTAATACAAATATTGTTATCAATTCACAAATAGAAGGTGATGAAACCGATGAAGTTCAATATGTGAAAGGACAAGCCTATGCTATAAGAGCGTTGGCGTACATGGATCTTTTACGATTATATGGACAGCAATATACCGGGGGAAATTTAGGTGTTCCTATTGTTACTGAGTTTAAAAACGACAACAATAAATTTCCTTCTAGAGCAACGGTAGCTGAAGTATGGAATCAGGTAGGCGAAGATTTGGAAAAGGCTGCTGCGATAATGAAACCGTCGCTGGATAGTGGTTCTCCTACCGAAATGACCACTTCCGCTGTTTTTGCTTTACAATCCAGATACTATTTGAATGTGGAGGATTGGCAGAATGCAGCGATAGCTGCCAAAAAAGTCATTGATAGCCAAAACTATGATATTGCTCCTGCATCAGAGTTTGCAAAGTCGTGGTCTGTAAATGAAGGTTCTAATTCAGTATTTGAATTGGCCTTTACTGATGCAGATAACCTTGGAAATACTAGCCTTTTCTATATTTACCATGAAACAAATTATGGGGATATAGAAGTAACATCTGATCTTTACGATAGTTATGACGCTGCGGATGTACGTAAGACTGTTTATACAGATGTTGAAGGCGTGATTCGCACGGCCAAATACCCATCTTTTTACGATAATGTTAGGGTAATCCGGTATGAGGAAGTGGTTTTGAATTATGCAGAAGCATTGACCCACTTGAATGATCCTAATGCCCTAACATATCTAAATATGATCCCTCAAAATAGGGGAGCATCTACATATGCAATAGCCAATGTAGATAATGTTTTGCAAGAGCGAAGAAAGGAACTCGCAATGGAAGGATTTCGCTTTTTTGATTTGATGAGGTACGGAAGAGACATTGTAAAGGTTGATCAAGGTCAAACTTTTGCAGATGGAGGTATTTCGTTCGGTTCGCCCGAACTTGCCTTCCCAATTCCTCAACGCGAACTCAATGCTAATCCTAATATAGAGCCCAATCAATAAAGATATAGTATTCTAATATTTTTTAAAAAGAGGTTGCTTTATGAGCAACCTCTTTTTTTATCTTATCATTCTGAATGTATCTAAAAAATTAACCACTTACTCAAATTGCCTACTATCGTGTCTGATACCTAGCTGCATTTACAAACGTTTTAACAATCGTTTTCCTTTTATTTACCATAAAAAAAGGTATTTTTTTGTGTTTGCATCTACTGAATTTTGCGGTATATGACTTTTAAAGATTATTATTTTGTTATATGTTTGACCTTCTAATAATAATTTTTAACCTAAACACGTATGAAGAGAATTCTACTATGCTTAACCGCACTATGCTTGCTTATTGCTGGTGAGTTACGGGCGCAAGAAAGAACTGTCTCTGGAAGGGTAACATCATCGGAAGATGGTTCTCCTTTACCAGGAGTTAATGTTCTTGTAAAAGGAACAACACAAGGTGTCGTAACTGATGTAAATGGAGATTATAAACTTTCAGTGCCTCAAGAAGGAGGTATCCTAGTTTTTAGTTTCATTGGCTTAAAATCTCAAGAAATAGCCGTAGGTTCTCGTACAACACTTGATGTTCCAATGTCAACTGACATTACTCAACTTTCTGAAGTAATAGTAACAGGATACTCGACACAGGAAAAGAGAGAGGTTACAGGTTCTATCAGTTCAGTTAAAGGAGATGTAATTGAAAATCTACCAATGCAAACATTTGACCGTGCTATTCAAGGAAGAGCAGCCGGAGTGCAAGTAGTCTCGGGAGGCGGTCAACCTGGAGGCGGTGTTACTGTAAATATTAGGGGTACTGGGACAATTAACGGTACTGCTCAACCTCTTTATATTGTTGACGGTGTACAGGTAAATTCAGGAGGTACTTTTTCAAGTGTCTCTACATCCAATCCTTTATCTGCAATTAATCCTGCTGATATTCAATCAATAGAGATATTAAAAGATGCTGCCGCGGGTGCTATTTATGGTGCATTGGCAGGAAATGGGGTTGTTATTATAACTACGAAAAGAGGTAAAGCTGGTAAAACAAAATTAAAATTTGCTGGCCAATATGGTATTTCTGAGCAATATAATCCATATGAAGTCCTGAATGCCACCCAATGGTTAGGACTTAAAATGGAGGCGTATGGAAATGCAGAACAACGTGCAGGAGGAAGTTATGCTGATGGTGTAGCTACTGCGCTTAATGATTTTGGTGTTGATGATCCGAATGGACCAATTCCAAGTTATAACTGGGTTGACGCTATACTTAGAACTGGAAAAACACAACAATATGACCTATCGCTATCAGGTGGAGATGAAAAAACACGATTCTTTATTTCAGGATCCTACAATAATGTAGGAGGAACTGTAATACAATCAAACTTCAAAAGAGGAACTTTAAGAGCAAATCTTGACCATAGACTTTCTAAGGTGTTCTCGATGGAAACCTCGTTAGGTTTAACTGGCTCTGATACTCAAGGTCCAAGTGTGAACTCAGGCTTTTTTACAAATGGAGCTTTTACAGGAGGACTATTTACCCCTCCTATTAATCCAATTTATAATGAAGACGGAACGTTTAATCAGGATTTGATTAATACAAGTATGAACGTCGTGCAACTGCTCAATCAGGAATTAAGGAGGGCTGGAGCTTTTCAAACTGTTTCTAATTTGGCTTTTAATGCTGATGTTTTACCTGGCCTTCGATTGAGAGCTTTCGGTGGAATTGATTTTGCGGATGTTAAAGATTACAACTACAGACCATCATCTATTACTGCATATGCTCCTGGTACTGGCTCGGAAACCTTCAGAAGATTTATAAATTGGAACACTAATTACACTGCGAATTACAATAAGAAATTTAACGAAGTACATAATTTTGGTATCATCGGTGGTTTCGAATATAGACATGTAGCAAATACTACTTTAGGAGCAGCAACACAAGGATTTGCCAGCCCCTCATATCGATTACTAAGTAGCGGTGCAACTCCTACTTCTGCTACTTCTACGTTCACCTCCTATAAATTAGCAGGGTTCTTTGCAAACGCGAAGTATGACTTTAAGGATAAATACTTAGTTAGTGCAACTATAAGATACGACGGTTCGTCACGCTTTGGAGCAAATTACAAGTGGGGCACTTTTTATGGTGCTTCGGCAGGTTGGAGACTCAAAGCAGAAGACTTTTTATCTTCTGTCAATTTCTTAGACGACTTGAAAATAAGAGCGAGCTACGGTGTAGTAGGAGTACAACCAAATGGTACGCAATCTAATGGAGACTTTTTATCTCTTGGACTCTATGGTAATGGAGGCCAGTATGTTGGCAAACCTGGTAGTAGACCTACACAGCTTGCTAATCCGGATTTAACATGGGAGCAGTCAGCTACTATTAATCTAGGTCTTGATTATTCATTCTTTGGGGGAAGAATTTTTGGTGCAGTAGACTTCTGGAAGAAGAATAATACTCAGTTGCTTCTTCAGAGGCAACTTCCTATAGACTCGGGCTTTGGTTCTATCTTTGAGAATGCAGGTGAAGTAGAAAATAAAGGTATTGATTTTGATATTAATACAGTAAACATTGAAACGAGCGGTTTTAAATGGACCACTAATTTTAATATAGGTTTTCAGAAAAATGAGCTCGTGTCTTTAAATGGAGGTCTAAAAACTAGCACAGTAAATAGTGTCAGATATGACGTAGGTGAACCATTAGGCGTGATCTATACTTATGAATATGCGGGTGTTAACCCTGCCGATGGAAGGCCAATGTTTTATGATAAGAATAATAATATAACTTATAACCCAACTACAACAGATCAAAGAGTTGTTGGTAATAATGTGCCTGACTTTTTTGGAGGATTTTCCAACAATTTCTCTTATAAAGGCTTGTCACTTGAAGTATTCTTCAATTACCAATATGGTAATGAATCTTCTATTCAAACAGCCCAAGTACTTGAGGCCTCTGGTATGTTTAATGATAACCAAGTAACAAGTCAATTAGGTAGATGGACACGACCAGGACAAATTACAGGAATACCACGTGCATTTGAAGGTGGCGCCGAACCTGGAGGATTTGATCCGACTAATTTTTCATCAAGGTATGTGCAAACGGCGTCATACATTCGGTTAAAACAGATTACGTTAAGTTATCAGCTACCGTCGTCACTTATACAACGACTTAAAATGAGTAATGTAAATGTATTCGTTCAAGCTATTAATCTTGCGACATTTACAAATTTCAGAGGAGATGATCCGGAATTAGCTCTAAATAACAATTTAAATCAGTATCCAAATCCCCGCCAAATAACAGGTGGTGTTACAATTGAATTCTAACTGAGTCGCTTTTATGAAAATTAAAAATATAATGTTAATAATTATGATATGCTTAGTTAGCATATCATGTGATGATCTCATAAATGTGGAGCCAAGGAATCAAATTGCTCCCGATGCAGCACTTGCTGACGCCGCAAGCTACGAAGCTTTAGTTATTTCAATATATGATAGGTTACAAACCTTTACATATTGGGGACGCGATATGTCTCTTTTAGGTGAAACACTAGCAGATAATGCTTTCGTTGTAACGTCTCAGGCTTCAGGCAGATATACAGGAACTATTCGCAATACAAGAAATAGCCATTTTAATATATGGACCACCGCTTATGCTGCAATAAATGAATGCAATACAGTTATTGCAACAATAGATGATATAGACGATCCTGATCAGGCAAAGAAAGATCAATTAAAGGGAGAGGCATTATTTCTGCGTGCATTGGTTTATTTTGATCTGGCGAGAATATATGGATATGAGCCAACAAAAGTACCAACTACGGGGCCTGGAGCTGGATGGGATAAAAGTGTTATTCTAAGAACCGAACCGGTTCGAGAGGCAGCAGATGCAGCTCTGCAAACGCGTGCTACACAAACAGAAGTTTATGGTCAAATTGAGCAGGATTTGATCAATGCAGGTAGACTTTTACCTAAGGATAACGAAATGACAGTATTCAGAGCAAACAAAGGAGCTGCATATGCCTTGCTTGGTAAAATATATCTATATTGGGAGAAATGGGATAAAGCTGTTGTAAATTTTGATTCAGCTTTAAACAACACTTCGGCAAGCTTAATGCAAGCTGGTGATTATGCTACAGGATTTAAGTCAATTCCTAATGATGAATCTTTTTTTGAAATAAACTTCATCCAATCCGTGGAAGTAGCAGGAGTTGAAGGTGTTAATAATAGTGCTTTTAGCTATACACAGCCCACTGGTACTAATCCCTTAAAATTATCTACTTATGGCGGGATGACCCCTTCAGCAGAATTATTAGCGCTATACGAACCAAACGACGATCGGAAAGGAATTTTTTACGTATCAGCTTCGTCCACGTCCAATGGTGTAACATATACATGGTCAAATAAGTATGCAGGCGCTGGGGGTGTTTATACAGATAATATAAAAGTAATTCGATTAGCAGACGTATTATTAATGAAAGCTGAAGCGTTAGCTATGCTTGGAGACTACAGTGGTGCTGCAGATCTAGTTACGGAATTAAGAACACAAAGAAATGCTACAGCCCCAGTTCCACAAGATGCATCAATAATAGACTTCATAGCACAGGAAAGAAGAAGAGAACTTTTCTTTGAAGGCTCACATAGGTGGTTTGATTTGAAGAGAAGAGGTCAGCCGATAACAAAGGCGGCGGCAACAGCTGTAGGAACAATTGCTTATGATGATTATAGATTGTTGGCGCCCATCCCAAATGCAGAAGTAATTCTGAATCCTGAAGGCCTTCCTCAAAATCCTAACTATTAAATCCGAGTATAATGAATAAACATTTTTTATTAATATTATCATTTATTGCTGCGTTAGCGATAGTAAGTTGTTTACCCGAAGACGACTTAGTATATGATAGCCCTGCCGTTGTTGAGTTTAAAAATCATACATTAGGACAGTACCGTGATACTTTAATTAGTAAAGGAATTTCAGTAGTCGCTGGTACCCAAACTGATTCTACACGATCAGTGCTGCTCAATGTAAGAGGAACGGACACTGTATATGTCCAATTAGTGGGACCTCAAAGAAGAGAAGATCTTCAAATTAATTTCAACGTTCGAGCTTCAAGTACTGCAGTAGAAGGTGTTCACTTTAACTTTCGGCCAGCGGGAGCAAGAAATGTAATTATTCCTGCCAATTCTTCGATTGGTTATATACTTTTAGACTTAATTCCAAATAGTCTTCCGACAGTTGGTGCTAGTGTAGTCACCAATATAGATTTACTTGGTAATGAAGCGATAAAACCAAGTCCAAATTATGATGTGTTTAAGGTTACTATGGTGAGATAGTAATCTCCTCTAATAACAAATTGTGAAATAGGTTGACAGAAGTCAACCTATTTTTTTTTGGCAGTTTGTAACTATAAATGCGGCATTTTTAGCAATATTCTTTTACCCAATTTTGTGGTAGATGGTTTTCAAAGATTAATATTTTGTTATAAGTTTGGCCCTTTCTACTTAAAATTTAACCTAAACATTACGTATGAGGAAAATTCTACTATCATACTTGATTATGGCGTTTACCATAGCAAGTAGTGCCGCATGGGCACAGGAGAGGGCAATCTCTGGACGGGTTACGTCGTCACAGGATGGTTCACCTCTTCCGGGAGTGAACATCTTAGTAAAAGGTACAACCACTGGAACAGTTACTGATGTCGATGGAAACTATCGAATTTCAGTTCCTGACGGCTCAAACATTCTTGTTTTTTCCTTTATAGGTCTAACTTCTCAAGAGGTTGATATAGCTGGTCGTTCCACCGTAGATGTGCAAATGGAGCAAGACGTTACACAATTAAGCGAAGTTGTTGTAACTGCCTTGGGTATCACTAGAAACAGAAATGAATTGGCTTACTCAGCTCAACAGGTTAAAGGAGAGGATATTGTGGGTAACAGATCAGTAAATTTTGTTAATTCATTATCTGGTAAAGTGTCTGGTGTAGATATTAAAACCAGCAATACAATGGGAGGTTCTACTAACGTTGTAATTCGTGGTTACAAATCAATTTCTGGAAACAATCAGGCTTTATTTGTAATAGATGGTATACCTGTATCAAATGCAAACACAAATACCTCGGCTCAAAGAACAGGAGGTGTAGGTACCGATTACGGTAATGCTGCGGGAGATATCAATCCTGATAACATTGAATCAATTAACGTTTTGAAAGGCGCTGCAGCAACTGCATTATATGGTTCACGTGCAGCGAATGGCGTTGTTATGATTACGACAAAAAAGGGACGTAAGAATTCCTTCCAATTAACTGTAAATAGTGGTGTTACTTGGGGTACTATGGACAAGAGCACTTTTGCCAGATACCAGAAGGAATACGGAGCCTCTTATGACCAAAGATTTGGTGCTACCTTACCTGGAGGTCTGAGTGGAAATGTCCCATCCGTTCGGTTTGGTGATGACGCATCGTACGGTCCACGGTTCAATCCACAACAGCTAGTATACCAATGGGATGCAAGAGATCCTTATTCTCCTAATTATTTGACTGCCCGCCCATGGGTTGCTGCAAAAAATGATCCTTCGACATTTTATGAAACCTCTGTTGCCTCTAACCAAAGTGTAGCAATTACTGCCGGTGGAGAAAGAGCAACTTTTAAGGTAGCTTATACGCGCAGTGACGAAAAGGGATCTTTACCAAATAGTACACTTGATAAAGATTTATTTAATTTTTCTACTTCTTATGACCTTACTAGAAAGTTAACAGTTACAGCATCAGCCAACTATTCAAAGATTGTAGGCGTAGGTCGCTATGGTACGGGTTATAATGGTAAAAACCCTAATCAAGGTTTTAGGCAATGGTGGCAAACTAATGTTGATATAAAAGAACAGGAAGCGGCATATTGGAGGAACAGACAAAACGTTACCTGGAATTGGAATGCTGCTGGAACAGGACCACTATACTCTGATAATCCTTACTTTACAAGATATGAGAGCTACTCGAATGACAGCAGGGATCACATCTTTGGCTATGCAACAATTAATTATAAAGTAACTAATTGGTTCGATATTCTTGGACGTGTTGGCTATGATGGTACTAATGATATGCAAGAAGAGCGGACTGCGGTTACCAGCGAAGGTACCCCAAGTTATTCAAGATTTAATAGAACTTATAGTGAGTCTAATTATGATCTTCTCTTAAATTTTAATAAGAAATTTGCTGATATTTCTTTACGAGGTGTGTTAGGGAGTAATATGCGCAGAAATCGTTTAAGTTCTATCAGGGCTTCAACAAATGGAGGTCTTGTAGTTCCTCGTTTTTACTCTCTCACAAATTCAGCTCAACCAATTAACCCTCCAACTGAAGAGTATGAGCGTGTAGGTGTAGATGGCATTTTTGCCAACGCTTCTGTAGGTTACAAGGACATGGTGTTTGTAGAGCTTTCAGCTCGTCAGGATAGATCAACAACACTTCCAGTTGATGATAATAAATACTTATACTACTCGGCTGCGGGTACATTTGTGTTTTCAGAAGTGGTTAAATTGCCATGGCTAAACTTAGGTAAAATTAGAGCTAATTATGCACGAGTAGGTAATGATGCTACGGCACTTAGCATTTACGACGTATATGATAAACCGACATCATTGGGTAACATACCCTACTTCTCACTTCCGAATGTTAAGAATAATGCTTCTCTCGCTCCCGAGTACACCAATAGTTATGAGGCCGGGGTGGAAGCGGAGTTTTTCGACGGGCGTGTTGGGTTAGACTTTACATGGTATCACGCCAGTTCTTTTGACCAAGTTCTCTCTGTTAACGTTACAGGAGCGACTGGATATACCGGAAAGTGGGTGAACGCCGGTGAAATGCAAAATAAAGGTATAGAGCTTTCACTTTTTGGTATTCCTATTCAGAGGAATGATTTTTCATGGATTGTTAACGTAAACTTTACGAGAAATAGAAATGAAGTAATTAGCCTATACGGTGAAGGAGACAATGCGGTAACAAATTATCCTATTGCAAGTTTGCAAGGTGGAGTTTCATTAAATGCAGCCGTGGGTCACCCATATGGTGTTATTAGAGGAAAGGATTTCGTTTATACTAACGGACAGCGTACCGTAAATGCAGCAGGCTATTATGAGACTTCTGCTGCCTCTAATATAATAATTGGTAATCCTAATCCTGATTGGATTGGAGGTATTAATAATACCTTTAAGTATAAAGGAGTTGGCTTGAATTTCCTCGTAGACATGAGACGTGGAGGTGACATCTTCTCTCTTGACCAATGGTATGGAGAAGCTACGGGTCTATATCCTAACTCTGCTGGATTGAATGCTAACGGGGTTCCATCTCGCGTGCCTGTTGCCGAAGGCGGTGGAATTTTACTACCAGGCGTTCAGGCAGATGGGTCGCCTAATACCGTTTATGGTGAAAATCTTGATGGATATGGTCAAACGCCATTCGGTTACGTAGCTGATGGACAAAGTGGGGCACCTCATAAATGGTACGTATACGATGGTAGTTATATTAAACTTCGTGAAGTTGGTTTAACTTATTCAATTCCTGCCTCCATTATTGAATTATTGAAGCCGTTTAAAGGAATCGATATATCATTAATTGGCCGCAACTTATGGATCATTCATAAAAACATGAAATACTCCGATCCGGAGGAAGGCCTGAGTTCAGGTAATACAAATGGGGGATATCAAAGTGGAGCATATCCTATGTATAGAACCTATGGATTCAATGTAAAACTTACTTTCTAATTACTTATGAAAAAAATATTGATGATGGTGCTTCCGTTCGTATTGTTGACAGCATGTGTTGACAGCCTGGACGATTGGAATATAGATCAGAAACGTGCACCTGTTGGAACAGCTCCTGCGGGAACGTTATTTACTAATGCATTAAAAGGGTTAACGGATATTTTGATAACACCTAGTGTAAATTCAAATAACTACCGGATGTTTGTGCAATATTGGGCGACTACAACTTATTTGGACGAGCCTAGATATAATATGACTGCGCGTACATACTCCCAGAATTTTTGGAACGCCGTTTACCGTGATGTATTAGCAGATTTAAAGGAAGCAAAGAGATTAATTACTGCTGATCCTGTTACTTATCCTGCCGGTCCCGTTACGAATAATCGACTTGCTATAATTGAGATCATGGAAGTATATGCTTGGTCTGTTTTAGTAAATACTTTTGGTGATGTACCGTATAGACAAGCCCTTGATATTGAAAATTTACTTCCAGAATATGATGATGACGAGACTGTTATTTATCCTGATATAATATCAAGACTTGATAAGGCGCTTGGAATGTTAACACCTTCAGCAAACAGTTTTGGTACAGCTGATGTTTTTTATTCAGGCAGTGTGCCCAAATGGATCAAATTTGGTAATTCTTTAAAGCTTAAAATAGGAATGTTGCTTGCTGATTCTAAGATAGAAGTAGCTAGAACCATGGTTGAACAAGCTGCTTCCAACTTAGCAAACTTAATTCAATCCAATGAAGAAAATGCTGGTTTCCCTTATATAACATCAAGCGGCAATAATAACCCTGTGTCTGCTAATACAGTATCACCATATACTACTCGTGAAGATTTTGTTGTAACATCTACAATTGTCGATGTAATGAATGATTTGGACGATCCTCGTCGTGAACAATACTTTACTAAAGTGGGAGCTAACTTTGTTGGAGGGAAGTATGGATTCTCAAATGAGTATGCTGATTTCTCTCATCCTGGCCCTGCTATTACAGATCCCGAGGCAGAAGGTATTTTAATGGAATATGCAGAGGTAGAATTCTTGTTAGCTGAAGCTGTAGAAAGAGGTTTTAATGTTCCGGGTACAGCGGAAGAGCATTATGAGAATGCAATTAAAGCCTCCATTGCTTTCTGGAATCCGGAAGCAGATGCCGATGCTTATCTTTCCCAACCAGAAGTAGCTTATGCCACAGCAGCAACGGATTGGAAAGAGAAAATTGGAACTCAAAGATGGATAGCTCTTTTTAATAGAGGATGGGAATCATGGGTTCAGTGGAGACGCTTAGATCAACCAGTTTTATTGCCTCCTGCTGGTGACGGTATCAATACTGCTTTAAAGATTCCAGTGCGTATGATTTTTCCGGTGAGTGAACAAACGCTCAATGGAACGCAATGGGAAACCGCTGCAGGAAAAATGACTGGTGGTGACTCTCCTGATGCAAAACTTTTCTGGGATATATTTTAGAATTAACACTGCATCCTAATAGAAAGGCTGCTTTGGCAGCCTTTCCTATTTAAAGAAGTTAATACAATAGTTCTTGTGGGTGGCGTATATTTGCAGTTCTATTAGTTTTAATTATGCTCTACGTCTCTCGCAAAGAACACTTCAACGCAGCTCACAAGCTCTACAATCCTGCCTGGAGCAAGGAAAAGAACGATGAAGTTTTCGGTCCATGCGCCAATGATAACCTGTCTCGAAAACACATCTCCGAGCCCACGAGACCCGTTATTAT
>NZ_JAHESD010000129.1 GCF_018598585.1 Chryseosolibacter indicum | reverse complement strand
AAGGCGACCACCGTGCTCTTCCACGCCCACTTCGGTGGCAGCGGCATATGTGGTTTAGAGACAGGATCTACACAGGTCGCAATGCATCTTCTCCTCAGTATGTAACAAAGGTGAGAAGTATTGAACGCCTGAACGATGGCCTAGTATCTACTACGTTGCGTGTCACTTCAGAAGCACCAGGCTGTTACTCGCTCGTCAGCGATATCACGCTATATAAGAATTCAAACCGTGTTGATATTCGCAATATTGTTGACAAGATCGACAACCGTAGCAAAGAGAGTGTGCGGTTTGCGTTTCCGTTTAGTATTAAGAATGCTGAAACCGTCATCGATCTGCCGTTTGGAGAAATTCGTCCGGAGCGTGAGCAATTAACGGGAGCGAACAAGAATTTCTATTCAGTAAACAATGGCGTGTCAATATCGGGCATGCGGCAGAATGTGCTGTTAACAACAGTTGGTACTCCCATACTTGAGGTGGGGGGTATGCAAGGTGAAGCATGGATGTCCGATACACGAGAGTTTCTGGACTGGAGTCGCTTTGCTTCGTCTTCATCAACTATCTATTCCTGGGTGATGAATAACTCATGGGGAACAAACTACAAAGCTTCACAATCGGGTAAGACTGAGTTTCGGTATTCCATTATTCCGCTACAGCCCTATTCGCATGTGGCGAAACAACGTGTGCTTGAAGTAGCACAACCACTTGTTACTATTGTGTCTGATGATGCCAAGCCATACAATACCTTATTCAGCGTAAGTGGTAACAACAAGATAGCTGTTTCAACAATACGTCCTTCAAAAGATCAGAAAGGTTATGTGGTAAGGTTAACGAATCTTTCGCCTCAGTCAGTACAATCATCGTTCGAATGGGGTGCGTTGAAACCTACCGAAATTTCAGAATGTGATAATGAAGAGCGCAGCATCAAGCCAGCGACTAATTCTTTCTGGATGAAACCTTATGGCACAACAACATGGAAGATAGAATGAAGATAGGACAAATAATATCGATTGCGTTGCTGTTTTTCATTATTAGTGCAATGATGGCACAGGCACAAATGCCTCAGGCATCATCACAGCGTAAGCCCAACATTATTTTCATCATGGCGGATGATCACGGCTACCAGGCCATCAGCGCCTACAATAATAAACTGATTCAAACACCTAACATTGATCGCATCGGTCGTGAAGGTGCCGTGATGCGAAATGCATTTGTCACTAATTCCGTTTGTAGTCCCAGTCGTGCCGTTATACTCACAGGTAAATACTCACATGCGAATGGTATGCGCGACAACGGAACATACTTCAATGGAAGTCAGGAAACTCTTCCGAAGATATTGAAGACACATGGCTATCGTACTGCCATCGTAGGGAAGTGGCACCTGTTCAGCGAACCCACCGGTTTTGATTACTGGAATATACTTCCGGATCAGGGCAACTATTATAATCCCAAATTTATTAAGATGGGTAAGGATACTACGTATACAGGATACGTAACAGACGTAACAACTGACCTCGCGCTTAATTGGATCGAAAAGAACCAAAGTCAGCCATTTTTTATGATGCTGCATCATAAAGCGCCACATCGTAACTGGATGCCGTCCCAACAATATCTGACGGAATTTAATGACCGACACTTTCCGCTTCCGCATGATTTCTACGATGACTACAAAGGCCGTGAGGGTCTACAACGACAACTAATCTCGATGAAGGAAGGCCTCGACGTGCGTTACGACAGCAAAGTGCCATGCGACACCTGCGCCATCACTCAAGTGAATGACTGGGCTCCGGCCGAGTTCCAGCGTGAAATGGAACGGTTGACTCCCGCTGAACGTGAGGCATGGGATAAAGCATACGCGGACGAATACAAAACTTTCTTGCAGATCAAAGAAAAAGACAAGTTGCTGAGATGGCAATATCAGCGCTTCCTGGAAGATTACCTTCGATGTGTACATTCGGTTGACGATAACGTAGGCCGCGTACTTAAGTATCTGGATGATAAAGGCCTTGTTGAAAATACAATTGTGGTGTACATGTCTGACCAAGGCGTTTACCTTGGTGAGCATGGATTATATGATAAACGCTTTATGTATGAAGAGTCGTTTCGTACACCAATGCTTATTCGTTATCCGAAAGTGATTCCAGCGGTTCAACAGGTTGATGCTTACGTGCTAAACCTAGATGTGGCTCCAACTTTTCTTGACCTTGCCGATATCTCCATTCCTAAAGACATACAGGGCAAATCAATGAAGACTCTGCTTGCAAAAGGAAAGGCTACGGATTGGCGCAAAGAAGTGTATTACCATTACTATGAGAAATCGTTCGGTGCCACCGCGCATTACGGCATCCGCACGAAGCGTTATAAACTCATTCACTTCTATGATCCGGTTAATTCATGGGAGTTGTATGACTTAAAAAAGGATCCTAATGAAATGCACAACCTATATAATGAGCCATCTTCCAAGGATGTTATTGTAAAGCTTAAGGGCCAGCTAAAGTCCTTACAGAAAAAATACAATGATCAGTACGATGAGAAGAATAATAAATTTCTAGACTAAAGAACTGAAAATGACAATTCACATCTTAAAGAATACGCTGACAGCATTCCTGTTAATTCTCGTTACGACTCTGGTTCGAGCACAGGAAGAGTACACGCAATACGTAGATCCGAACATAGGTACAGCGCATAGTCGTTGGTTCTTTTACACGCCGGCAGCGATGCCTTTTGGTATGGCGAAGCCAGCACCAGCAACTAACGCTCACTATGGCAACGTTCATGGCTGGGATGCTGTTGGCTATGATCATCGGCATGAGTCCATTGAAGGATTTCCTAATCTGCACGAGTTCCAGGTGGGCGGTATTGTCTTCATGGCTTCCACTGGTGCGCTGAAGACAATTCCAGGGAAACTAGAAAATCCAGATGAAGGTTATCGTTCACGTTTTGATCGCAAGGATGAAATTGCAACTCCCGGGTACTATTCGGTGAAATTGAAAGATTACGGAATCAAAGCGGAACTCACCTCTACTGAACGTGTGGCGTTGCACCGTTATACTTTTCCAGCAGGAAAGGAGTCGCATATTCTTTTCGACATTGGAAATAAACAAGGTGAGAGTGGGAATGTTAAGGACGCGAAAGTATACGTGACGCCTGATGGACGCATCGAAGGGTTTGTGACAACACTTCCTGTATACGTTCAGAAATATCAGCCCGGTGCCGAAGTGAGCATGTATTTCTCTGCGGTGGTTGATAAGGGGCCTTCTTCATTTGGTGTATTCAAGGGAACTAATTCGAGGGCAGGAGTGACTGAAGAAACCGGATCGGGTGCAGG
>NZ_JAHESD010000128.1 GCF_018598585.1 Chryseosolibacter indicum | reverse complement strand
AACAAACATCGATTGAGGTAATTTCGAAGTTGTTCATTGGCGAGGATCTTCGCGACTTTAAAATCATGGCTTGTGGAAAAGTCAGGATCGTGATCAAAGCTGTAGGCATCCTGGTGAACCCGGATGTCGAATACTTTTCGGACAAAGTATTTTTCATCCAGATATGATCCACCGCTCCGGTAGTACTGATAAAAGTCGACATTGTCATCGAAGTAGCTTTCGAGTTTGCCAAGCTGTTTAGTCAGGTACTCCTCCTGAGACTTTGTACTTCCAATCGGCCGCTTTCCCTCAATCTTTATCAGTTCAACATAGTAGATAAGCTTCGAGGTGAACTTTGGCTTGATCTGCTTGAAGAAAAGGATTTCTTCACCTACAGTTTCAAACTGTTGAGTTTTGACCTTGTCTTTCAGGGAATCAATAGATTCAAGAATAATGTCAATACTTTTCTCAGCGGTGTTTATTAGTGAATCTTCGGGTTGCAATTTATTAAGTGATCCCTCGAGCTTCTGATACACCTCGTTCGCAAATGAAATCATGAATACAGCGGCTTGTTCTTTCTTCCGTCCTTCTCACGTTCCAGGAAACTTCGTCTCCTTCCTCTTACAGGCGAAACCAGCTGCTTCGCTTGTCTCCGTTGCACTTTTTAGCTGTGTGCAACAAAAATGAGGTTTTGCATCAGTCGATATCAATAGGGAAATGATAGTAAAAGCGTAGGTAAACCATCCTATTTGTTCTCCCTGATGTCCTTTTGAGCCAGGCTCAGCTTGTTGACGAGCGCAATTTTGGTCTTCACTTCACACTTTTCGAAAATGTGAGTGACGTGAGCATTTACAGTTTTGGTCGAGATGAACAGTCTTTCCCCGATCTCGCGATAGTTTAGTCCCTGAAGGATCAAACCGGCAATTTCTGTTTCACGAACTGACAGTCCATACGAAATGCAATTCTCGGAAAAGGAGATTTGACTGGTTGAAGTAAGCTTAACATCCGCGTTGGTGTTTGTTCTATCATTAAACGCGGCCAATCGCTGCTTGGCTGACAAACTTATGACACACTCTATCTTTTGCAGTAACTGATCTACAACAAACGGCTTTTCGATGAAATCAATCGCTCCCAGTTTTAATGCACTCAGTTTGTCTTTGTTGGTGCTCTTCGCTGTAAGGAAAATCAACGGTATGTGGCTGAACTTAGGATGACGCGAAAGGATTTTGCAAAGCTCAAAGCCATCGAGATTTTCCATCATGACATCAGAGACGATTAAATCAACAGCTGCGATTGCTTTTAGTTTTGTAATTGCTTCAGAACCGTTCCGGGCGAGGTAGACATTATACCTACTCTTTAACTTATTCGATAGGTATCCGAGCATTGCCAGGTTATCTTCTACAAGCAGTACACTTGCTTTCGCGCTTTCGCTCACGGAATCATCTAACTGTTTAGGGGTTTCTGCAAAGTTGATAGCTGATGGACAAACAGTTTTCACGTGTTCAGCTTTGCCCACGTGTTGTTTCAACCTTACTTCGATTGTAGTGCCGATATTCACTTCACTTGACAAGGAGATCGAACCGCCCAGCCCATCAACAACCTTTTTTACAATCGAAAGTCCAAGGCCCATCCCTTCATTGCTCTGTTGGTGGTCACCCAACTGGAAGTAAGGCTCAAAGATTTTCTTTTGCTGGTCTTTCGGAATTCCTTTCCCCGAGTCGGCCACAGTAAAAATCAATTCACCTTCCACAGCCTTTAATGCAACCTTCAAAACTCCATCATTACCCGAATGTCGGATTGCATTCTCAATTAGGTTGTTGATGATACGTTCAATAGCAGATGCGCTTGCTTTTATCAGCAGTTCAGGCTCGATATTCTGTTCGAGTCGAATACTTGAGTTCCGTGCCTGGAGTGCAAAGAGGCAAAGCTTTGCACTTAACAGACAGCTGAAACTTGAAATCTCGTTGTGGTCATATACGCCAAATCCTCGTTTGAATCGCTCAAGATCGAAGAAGTTCACAATATCCGATGTGAGCCTATTGATATTATATTTGATCACATTCAACTCCTCGTTGCTTCCATGCTTCTGTTCATACTCACTGAGATAATTGTTGATAAGCGTCAAAGGTGTTTTTGTCTCATGCGCAAGGTTGATGAATGTATTGGTCTGTTGTGTATTCAGTTCTTCAAGGCTTTTCGTTCTCTCCTTTACTTTGTGCTGTAGATTGTTGTTTAACTCTTTTAAGTTCTTCTCGGACTCTAGCAAGCGTTGATACTCCTGCCGTGACTGCTTGATTGCAGACCGCACATATATTACCGTCATAAACATAAAGCCAGCGTTTGTAACTGAATGTTCCAGTACTTGGAAATCTCCGAAGAAAACAATCACCGGCAGCGCTGCCCAGCATAGCATCGATATGTAGGCCACAACTGCGTGTTCATAAAGAGGATCGTCAAGAATTCGATTCTCGAGTCTTGCCTCCCTAAATTTCTTTATAAGTGCACGTGTGGAACAATAGATGAAGCTGAGTCCGTAGAAGAAAGGAATGATCACGGTCAGCTTACTGCTTAGCCTGCTATCGCCTGTTAAAAGATAGGGAACAATAAATAGGAAAATAAAAGGCACGACCAGAAACAAGAGTATGCCGTACGTGACAAAAAACTTTAAATGCTTTAACTCGAAAACCTTGTAGAAGTAGTAGATGACATACATAGACATGGAGAACCCAACCAGGTAGGCAATGATTGTCTGGATGGTTATTGGTATGACAAACTGTTTATCAGGAAACAGCCCACTGCACACATTGTATAATATCAGAAAGACCAGTAGAATAAGATACCAGAGACGTTTCTTATCATTGGGTCTTTGAAGAAAATAGATCACCTGAACAACCAGCATCACCAGCTCAAACGCCACGATGCCAAAGGTGACCAAATGCATTTTGGTACCTGCAAAAAACATAGCACAATAAGTCTTAGTGTAAAAAGTCTTCCTAACTGGACATGGTTTGTTGAACTGTGAGTTCCGGGTGTGAAACCACCCGCCTTAGGAGGAATAGCTCATAAGTAAGATCGATTGTCTTATAGATTTCGAACCCGAAACTTTTATACCATGGAAGGTTTTTGTCAACGGAAGTTTCGAGATAAATGGGTCTTTCTTTTCTCTCGCTCATTTCAATAACAGTTTTCAACAACTTACTCCCAACACCTTTACCCTGGAGCCGTGGATCTACTCCAATAAACCACAAATATGTGATCGGCTTTCTGGGATGATTCTTCTTGATGAGAGTCTCTCTGTTCAGCACTTGCATGACGCGCGTGAGGCCAATAACATTGGAAGCGAGTTTAGCGTCCCACATCATTGATTTTAGCGATGCCTTCTTTTTTTCAGGGAACAGCACCAAGGCGAAAGCTCTTCCGTCATCAGACATGTAGACTTCGCCAAACTCTTTGCAGTAATCGAAAGAGTATTCCATTAACTGCCTTATCCGATCAACGCGGTGGTCGTCTTGCTTTACAACAAAATTTACACTCTTATTCTGATCGAACGCTTGCGTTAAAATCATTACCGCCTGTTGCTTATCTGCTTGTTCAGCGACTCTCATCTCAGTATCGAGTTGTTGTTTTCAACTTTAAAAGATTGAAAAAATTGTGAGC
>NZ_JAHESD010000127.1 GCF_018598585.1 Chryseosolibacter indicum | reverse complement strand
GCTCTCCTTTGTCTTCTTACCGTAAGCACCGGAACTTTGAAGTATTCTTTCCAGCTCTGTTCTTAATTTCAGAACATGTGCTTCAAATTCTTCTCGTGTTGTAAAAGAAAGGGGTGTAAAATCTGCAAAGAGAATTCCAAGTAGATCATCAAAAAAAGCAGTTACCTCTGCAGGCGAAGGGCATGAAGGGCAAACCTGATGCGACTCAAACAACCTGTGCCAAAACGTTTTATCCATGGGTTGGTAAACTAGGTGGTTTTCACTCAACTAACAAAGCCATTTAATACTTTTAACATTCTGTTAAGAACCGGTACAATATTTTACCAGAATTCAGTTACCTAAACGCGAAAACCTGTAGGAAAGGTTACTGAACTATAGGCTCTCGTAGTTAAAACAAAAAAAGTGACCAATAAAGTCATTATTGACACAATATGTCACTCGAAGAAGCCTCATTGCAAGCCTATGGAAACAAACATCTTAAACACAAAATGGACAGATCACGATATTCTGGATCTTGTACGTAAACTCAGAAATGATTTAATCAAGGATTTTCTCGACGAACGCTTTTTAAAGGAATACATTTCCTCCAACTTCAGAATCAGGGAATTAAGTAATGCAAAGATAGAATTTATCAAAAAAGATCTGAAAGAACTGTTACTTTCACCTGTTAACACTTTGCATTATGAAAATCTAATTAATCAGATTAAAACCACGGACAGCGCTGCCCTTACCGAAACAAATGAACATTTGTTCTACAAGGAAATTGAGGTACTTCTGAAGCGTTATATGTACTAGTGCTCGTGTTGTTCAATAATTCTTTTCAGTTCAGCTACCTGAATAACACCAGCTTGTCTCCATTTGAGTTCCCCTCCCTTAAACAAGGCCAGTGTGGGAACTCCTTGAATTTTATAAGCAGCCGTAATAAGTGGATTCTTATCGACATCAATTTTTATAATCCTGGCTCTACTCCCCACGCTAGATTTTAGTTCATCAAGAATTGGCTTCATCATTTTACAAGGACCACACCATTCAGCATAAAAATCGACCAGCGTCGGTTTTTTGTCTCTTATCAGATCAGAAAAAGATGCCTTTGCCATATTTATGTAGATTATATTTACTCAACTTCTACTTTAATGAGAAAGTTTCTTAATGTCAGGAATAATGGATTGATTATCAATACTTAAACTCCTCCAATTTTCGATAAAAAAAGTTATATTACATCAAGCAGCATTATCAACAGTGCTATCTGATGTGCTTTTACTTTTTTAAATTGGAATAGAAATCGAGAATAATTCATCGTTACTTATCGTTAATGAAATCAAATGCAAAAAATAAACTTTAGAAGTAAACTGTCTTTAATAGGGTTTGTTGCCCTGTTATTCCTTGCGGGTTGCAAAGATGATGATCCCGCACCTTCCAACAAGATCACCAACGAAGACAATGCTTATGTAAACAACTGGATCTACAAAGAAATGAAGACCTGGTATTTATGGAAAGATAAGTTACCACCTTCTCCCGATGTTAATGCAGAACCAGAAGAATTCCTAGACCAGTTGCTGTATTCAGAAGACCGCTTCACATGGATTCAGGATAACTATGTAGAATTATTAAATGCATTAAAAGGCGTTACCAAAGAAGCCGGTTATGAGTTTGTTCTTTATCGCGAAAATGCTTCTAGTAATAATGTTATTGCTCAGATATTATATGTCAAGCCCTCTTCCCCAGCAGAAAATGCAGGCCTAAAACGTGGCGATATAATTACGCATATTAACGGACAGCAGATAACAACGAGTAACTATAGCACCCTGCTCGATCAGATCGGGCAAAATCACACGATCGAATATAAGCCGATCGATCCTGAAAATAAGCAAGTAGGTGATCCTGCCTCAATTTCTTTAACAACAGTTCAGTATGCGGAAGATCCAAACTACCTTAGCAAGGTTATTGAAGTAGACGGCGGGCGAAGAGTAGGATACTTTGTTTACAATCTTTTTGCTGATGGTCCTGATTCAGAAACCAAGACGTACAATGACGAGATGGACAATGCCTTCAATAGCTTTAAGTCAGCAGACATTACAGATCTTGTTTTAGATCTTCGCTTTAACAGCGGAGGGTCAGAAACATCGGCAAAAAACCTTGCAAGTTTAATCGGCTCTGGAGTTGGCAGTTCTAAGGTATTCGCTAAGAAGGAGTACAATGATGTGATCCAGGAACAAATTATAAAAGACAAGGACTTAGGTCCTGATTTCTTAACCAGCAAATTTGCCGATAAAGCACAAAATGTAGGAAGCATGCTTACCGGAAACCGGGTTTATATCCTAACAAGTTCGCGCACAGCTTCTGCCAGTGAACTGGTAATCAATTCGCTAAAGCCTTACATGGACGTCTTTATTATCGGAGATACTACCTACGGAAAAAATGTGGGCTCTATATCACTTTATGAAGAAGAAGATCCTAAAAATAAGTGGGGTTTACAGCCCATAGTGGTTAAGGTTTTCAATAGTCTGAATCAATCAGACTATGGAAATGGCTTTGTACCGAATATCGTAAACAAGGACAATACTCTCTTTCTTTTTCCTTTAGGCGATCCAAGGGAAGCCCTGCTAAGCCAGGCAATTGCGCAAATAACAGGCATCCCTACCATCAGCAGAAGTCCGAAACCCGAAGAATCGAAAACAATTGTAGGACATTCATTAGATCGGAAAAGGCGAAGCTTCAACTTGATCATCGATCAAGAATAAAATAAATTCAGTGACAAAAGGGAGCTGAAAAGCTCCTTTTTCATCTGCTGCCAGGCGCTAAACGCATCCAGTTTTAAATTTTAATTGAAAATTTCCTGAAGATTTGGGAATTATCTGATGGTAATTGTATGTTTACACCCTGCAAGTCGGCACGACCAGCTCCTGCTGAACTCCCCCAGGATCGGAAGGTAGCAAGGGTAGGCGGTTGAGCGGTGCGATGTTCGGCTTGCTTTTTCTTTTTACAGCGCTTTTATTCCGCTTCTACTCCCCTTACTTCAATATTATCGCTGTTTATCAATTTATAGAATTGATATTTCATTTACATTTACGGTCGTAAAACAAACAACAAACTAACCCATGAAATTTTTCATTGACACAGCCAATCTGAACGAAATCAAAGAAGCTTATGATCTTGGCGTACTTGATGGTGTAACTACAAACCCATCATTAATGGCAAAAGAAGGAATCAAAGGACTTGACAATATAAAAGCACACTATAAAGCAATTTGTAACATCGTTGATAACAACGTGAGCGCCGAAGTAATTTCTACTGACCTCGATTCTATCCTTAAGGAAGGCCGCGATCTTGCAAAAATTGATGATAAGATTGTTGTTAAAGTACCTATGATTAAGGATGGTGTTAAGGCCATAAAGAAATTTACAAGCGAAGGCATCCGTACAAACTGCACCCTGGTTTTCTCATCAGGTCAGGCTATTCTTGCAGCTAAAGCAGGCGCAAGCTACGTGTCTCCTTTCGTTGGCCGTTTGGATGACATCTCTCATGATGGATTAGATCTTATCGCACAAATGAGAGTAATTTTCGACAACTACGGTTTTGATACAGAAATTCTCGCAGCTTCTGTTCGCCATACCATGCACTTAATACAGTGTGCTGAAATAGGCGCTGACGTTGCTACTTGTCCATTAAACGTTATTACAAGTCTGCTTAAACATCCTTTAACTGATATCGGCTTAGAGAAATTCCTTGCTGATCATAAGAAAGTTAATGGTTAATATTTAAGATATTAAAGTTTAGTCACAAATGTTCTCTTCAGATCCGGTAGTACGTGTAAAAGATGTAAGCATTTTTCAGGACCATCATACCGTATTATCGGATGTTAACTTTGAGATCGATAAAGGTGAATTTGTTTTCCTGGTCGGGAGAACCGGATCAGGAAAATCTTCCCTTCTTAAAACATTATATGCTGATCTCCCGCTAAGGCTCGGTGATATAGACATTGCAGGATTTCATTTAAGAGGCTTAAAGGGCAACCAAGTTCCTCTTCTCAGAAGAAAACTTGGAATCATCTTCCAGGACTTCCAATTGTTTAACGACCGCACCGTAGATGAGAATCTTATG
>NZ_JAHESD010000126.1 GCF_018598585.1 Chryseosolibacter indicum | reverse complement strand
TTGACTTAAATGCACAGCGTACCCAAATCGTTCAGCAGGAAACCATAATAGCACAATTAAAAGAGCAACTTAATGCGTTAGTGGGTTTGCAGTTACCTACTACTTATGAAGTGGCAGATACCATTGTTATCGATCTAAACCTGGATAAGGAGGGGCCTTTCGACAACCTCGAGAATTCTAACTTCGGTTTAATGGCTTCCAGGAAAAACCTTAGCATTGCTTCACTTGTTTTAAGGGAACGCAGGGCCGAGTACTTACCTTTCTTAAACTTTAATGCCGCGTATAATTACTCCCGTGTTGATAATACAAGGCTAATTAACCCATTTGCCGCAGTGTTTAGTCAAACCAATGGTCTCAATTACGGTTTCACTGTTAGCTTGCCCATTCTAAATGGTTTAAACACGCGAAGGTTAACACAGCAGGCAAGAATAGACCTTGACAGGCAGACTTTATTGTACGAGCAGCAAAAGACAAATGTAAGTGCTACGCTTCGCAGTGCGCTTGTAAATTATGAAAATGCCAAGCGTATTCTGTTAATTGAAGAAGAGACAATCGGAGCCGCGAAGGAAAACGTAGCCATTGCGCTTGAAACATTTAAGCGTGGAGTAACTACTTTTATTGAGCTTCGCACTGCACAACAAAGCTTGGCTGACGCCTATTACAGGCTAATTACAGCACGTTACAACGCAAAGTTGGCAGAGACTGAGCTGCTCCGATTAAACGGAAGCCTGTTGCGCTAGTACCCGATTCTTGTTTTTCCTGTAAATTATAATTTGCTTTTGTGTTTAAGGTATTAAATTACCCCACACACTTACGCTTATGGGAAAACTAAATACTTACCTCTACTTAATTTTATCGCTTTCATTCTTTATTGTTAATGCACAGGATGCTAAAAAATTTGAACAGGAAGTCAATAATCTTGTAGCAGGCGATTCAGCTGTTGAAAAGAAAAAACTGATAGTCTTTACAGGGAGTTCGAGTGTTCGTTTCTGGAGTGATCTCCAGGATCGCTATCGTGATTATAATGTCATCAATCGTGGCTTCGGCGGATCTCAAATGTCAGATTTGATCTATTACGCCGATAAGCTGATATTCAAGTATAAGCCAAAACAAATTTTTATCTACGAGGGAGACAACGACCTCTCATTAGGCAAAAGTCCTGAAACAATCCTCAGCGAAGCACAGACTTTGTTAAAGATGATCCGCAAGAACCTGCCCAAAAAAGTAAAAGTTTCTTTCATTTCGGCAAAGCCCAGTGTCAGCAGATGGCATCTTAAGGAGTCATATGAAAAGTACAATGCATTGCTCAAAGACTGGGCAGCTACGCAGAAAAATGTGACTTTTATTGATGTCTGGACTCCGCTGCTCACAAGCTCAGGTACAGTAAGACAAGATATATTCAAGGAAGATAATCTTCATCTCAACGCCATTGGTTATGACATCTGGAGTAATGCCATCGAAGATTATCTTTCTCCTAAGTTAAAGAAGTAATACGTGTTCCTCAGGCATACTTGTTTTATGATGCTTTTATAGCACGCTGTAAACTATTTCCCAATACTACTTATACCAAACTTTAATCAATATGAGGCAAAATTTACTACTCATTACGCTTCTCTTTCTTGTCTTTTTTAAATCCTTGGGAGAAGTTCAATTACCCAAAATATTCTCCGATAACATGGTTATTCAACGCAATACACCAGTAAATGTATGGGGGTGGTCAAATAAAGGTGAGAACATTACAATAACTTTCAATGGCCAAACAGTAAAGACGAAGGCTGATAAATCAGGTTATTGGACCGCCACCCTGAAGCCCATGGCACATGGTGGTCCCTTTGAACTTCAGGTGAAAGGGAAATCCAATACCATAGCACTAAAGAATATTCTTATTGGTGATGTATGGCTGGGTAGTGGCCAGTCGAATATGGAATGGATCATCAGAAATACAAATAATGCAGCGAATGAAATCCTAGAAGCCAATTATCCTAAGATTCGATTGTTCACTGTAGAAAAGAAGACGAGCTTTTCAGCTGAAAAAGATTTGGCTGGTGGTAAGTGGCTTGAATGCAATCCAAACAATATTGCTGACTTCTCTGCTGTTGCCTACTTCTTCGGAAGGAAGTTATATAAAGAACTTGATGTGCCAATTGGATTGGTTAACAGCTCATGGGGAGGAACAAACATTCAAACCTGGATTAGCTGGGACATTATGTCAGAAAAAGAGAAGTACAAGGATTACGATATTAAAAAGTTGGAGGAGTCTGCCAGGGATATGACTGCAAGACAACAACGCTATGAACAAGCGCTACCAAATGAGAAGGGGATGATAGAGAAATGGTACAGTAATCCTGGAGAAGGCTGGAAGAATATTGCATTACCTAAACTTTGGGAGTCAACTGAAATTGGTAATGCAGATGGGGTTATCTGGTTTAAAAAAGAATTTGAGTTAGATGCTTCAAAAGCTGGCCAGCCTTTAACCCTTAGCCTCGGGCCAATAGATGATCAGGATCAAACTTATGTCAATGGTCACCTTGTTGGTAGCTCTGCTAACTACAGCGAGAACCGAAATTATACCATTGCACCAAATGTACTTGTAGAAGGAAAAAATACAATTGTTGTACGGGTTAGTGATACTGGCGGTGGCGGTGGTATCTATGGTAAGCCAGAACAATTGTATTACCAGGTAGGCAATGATAAAGTTTCACTTGCCGGAGAATGGCAATACAAGCCCTCTGTTACAACTACCGAATTTGGGATTTCGAATACAGGTCCTAATTCCTTTCCGTCTTTGTTGTACAACGGAATGATTGCACCGATCATCCAATTCCCGATAACAGGTGTTATCTGGTATCAGGGAGAATCGAACACAGGAGAGGCACATAAATATCGCGAGCTCTTTCCTCAACTCATCAACAACTGGCGCGGTAAATGGAAGAAGGAGTTTCCCTTCTTGTGGGTTCAACTGGCTAACTTCATGGCTCCTGATTCATTACCCGCAGAAAGCGGATGGGCTGAGCTCCGTGAAGCACAAAGCATGACCTTGTCATTACCAAAAACAGGACAAGCGGTAATTATTGATATTGGTGAAGAGAAGGATATTCATCCACGAAACAAGCAGGACGTTGGCTACAGGTTGGCACTCGCTGCATTGAAGGTAGGCTATAATAAAGACCTTGTATATTCTGGTCCTACTTATGATAGGATGGAAGTCAACGGCAATAAAGCCATCATCTATTTTAAGAATCAAGGTTCGGGCTTACAGGTAAAAGACAAGTATGGATATGTAAAGGGATTTGCAATAGCAGGAGAAGATAAGAAATTTGTTTGGGCAAAGGCTTTTGTAGACGGAGATAAAGTGATCGTGCAAAGTGAGGAGGTCCAAAAGCCAGTAGCGGTGCGTTATGGGTGGGGTAATAACCCGGATGACGCAAATCTTTATAACAAAGAAAAGCTCCCTGCATCACCTTTTAGAACCGATAAATGGACTGGTATTACAGAAGGAAAATCTGAATATTAGTAACCACATTTTATACTTGATTAACACCTACATTTCATAAACAGACACGATATGCAAAGAAGAGATTTTATTAAAAAGACTGCTGTAGCAACAGGAGCATTGTCGGCAGCGGCAGTTGGCTCCGCAACTGCTCAGCAAACAGGTAAGAATAAAGAGCTATATGAACTTCGCGTGTATGAATTGAAAAATCAAACAGCGATGGACAACTATTTGTCAAAAGCCCTTATACCGGCCCTCAACAGACTTGGTGTAAAACAGGTAGGCGCATTTACTGAAACAGGTAAATCGGAGCCCGTTAAATTATACGTGCTCATTCCATATAACTCTTTTGAAGATTATGGAAGGATAACATATGCGTTAAAATCAGACACTGAATTTCTGAATGCCAGCGCTGAGTACAATCAAACACCGCAAGATAAAGCAGTGTTTAACCGCTATGAATCCTCTTTGCTTCTTGCTTTTGATGGTCTTCCAAAAATGATAGTACCACCTTCAGGACAACGCATATTTGAATTACGCACATACGAGGGCTACAGCGAGGATGCAGTGAGAAGAAAGGTGAAGATGTTTAATGAAGGAGAGTTTGATATCTTCAACCGAGTAAAACTAAACTCTGTATTTTTCGGAGAGATGCTAGCAGGTAAAAATTTGCCATGTCTTACTTACATAATCACTTTTGAGA
>NZ_JAHESD010000125.1 GCF_018598585.1 Chryseosolibacter indicum | reverse complement strand
CATGAATAGAATCCGGGACCAGATCAGTAAACGTCTGAGAGTTTCTTGCAACCTGCTGCGGGAATCTTCCTACCAGAAAGTTAATCCGGTTTTCTGTTACTGTAATTGCCTGCATAATTTCAAACTGGCGGCTCTGGTTTTTTAGAACTTCCGCTTCGAACTTACGTACAGCTAACTCAGTAACCTTGGCTGCCTGTTTCTCAAGCTTTACAATCTCCAATGCATTTTTCTGGATGTCAATGTTCTTCTTCAAAATATCCAGTTGGTTATCTAATGCCATTAACTCGTAATACGATGTCGCTATTTCAGCAATCAGATTGGTAACCATAAAGTTCTTACCCTCGGCACTCGACAGATATCTGAACATGGCAGACTTCTTGGCATTGCTCAGCTTTCTCCAGATATCCAGCTCCCAGGAAGCATTAGCTCCTAACAGAAAATTAGGTACAGGATCAGGAAATCGTTTTCCAGGTTTTACTTCCAGGTTTTCTTCAACTGCACCTGCTGCTGTGTATTCTCCTACCTTTTCTACGCCTGCTCCTACTCCTATTCCTACAAAAGGAAGATATTCTCCTTTCCTTGCTCTTACTTCGTTTCGTGCAATGTTTATCTCCTGCAAAGTGATATTCAGCTCCTGATTATTCTTTAACGCGGTATCTATTAACGCAACCAGATACTGGTCTGTAAAGAACGCTTTCCATTGGGTCTTTGCAGTGTTGGTAGTATCCTGCGAGCTGTTGTTGAAGCTCGCAGGTGTTGTTTTATTCTCTTTTCTTTGAACTAAAGAAGGCGGCAAACTACAAGCTGTAGCCAACAACAACATGCAGCCTATGCCTAAACGTGTCAATATTTTTTTATTATTCATTGTCTTCACTATCATGAGTTAAAGGGAAGCTGTCAACCTGGTGAACAAGGTTTTCGGTTAACGAATCTTCATCTTCGTGTTTAATGAGATGGCGGCCATCGGCTAATTTGCCAAAGATGAAATAAAGCCCAGGAATGATAATAACACCGAAGATTGTTCCGAATAACATACCACCAAGAGCAGATGCTCCAATGGTACGGTTACCAATAGCTCCTGCACCTGTTGCTATAATCAATGGTATCAACCCCGCAACGAACGCGAATGAAGTCATTAAGATCGGTCTAAAACGTACCTTGGCTCCTTCAATAGCTGCATTCAATATCGTTTCTCCCTGCTGACGTTTCTGAACAGCGAATTCAACAATCAACACAGCATTCTTTCCTAAAAGCCCTACCAGCATGATCAATCCGACCTGCGCGTAAATGTTATTCTCAAGCCCCATAAGCTTAAGCATTAAGAACGAACCAAACACCCCTACTGGCAATGAGAACACCACAGCCAACGGGATAATGAAACTTTCATATTGTGCTGCAAGTACAAAGTAAACGAACATCAATACAATGATGAACACATAAAGTGCTTCATTTCCCCTGATGGATTCATCGTATGAAAGACCTTCAAAAGCAATGTCGTAACCCTTTGGCAGCGTCTTGCTTGCAACTTCGCGAATTGCACCTATGGCCTCTGCGGTAGTGTAACCTTTTGCAGGGAGCCCTTGTATCGCCGACGAATTATATAAGTTAAAGCGTGTAATCTCATTCGGTCCTTGTCCTTTTTTAAGCTTCATAAAGGACGAATAAGGCACCATTTCTCCTTTGTCATTCTTCACAAAGAGATTTAAAAGATCGGAAGGAAGTCTTCTGAATTTGGGATCCGATTGAACGTATACTTTAAAGAACTGATTAAACTTAATGAAACCTTGTTCATAAGTACTTCCTATCAAAATGTTCAGGTTCTCCATCGCCTTTCCAATCGACACGCCTTTCTGCATTGCCAGATTATTGTCTATCTCCAATTCGTATTGAGGATAATTGGCTGCAAAAAAGGTAAACAAACCGGTAAGCTCTTTACGCTTGCGTAAGTTATCCATAAACTCCTTGTTGATCTGATCAAACTCGTGGTAATCAGTATCGGTAGTCTTATCCAATAACCTCATAGAGAAACCACCTGAAGTACCGAATCCTGGAATTGCAGGTGGTTCAAAGAATTCCACTATTGCACCAAGACCTCTTGATTTCTCCTCCAATTCCTCCATGATCTCTTTTACTGAATGATGACGCTCAGACCAGTTCTTCAAATTGATCAAACAAGTACCTGCGTTAGATCCTCTTCCCTCAGTCATGATCTCGTAACCCGCAAGTGAGGATACAGACTCAACTCCGTCAATCTCTTCACAGATTTTCTGTAATCTGCGTGAGACTTCATTTGTTTTTTCTAGTGTAGAACCTGGAGGTGTTTGAATGATAGCATAGATCGTACCTTGATCTTCATTGGGAATAAAGCCTGATGGCACAATCTGGTTCTCGTAGTATATACCTGCACAAAAGGCTAGTAATATCGCAAAAGTAACAATTCTCCTGTTTACGATTAACTTTAACAGACCTACGTATCTGCCAGTCATTTTTTCAAACCCTCTGTTAAAGCTGTCGAGAGACCTTGTTAACAGGTTCTTCTTTTTCGGATGCCCATGATGGTTTTTCAATAACATGGCACACAAAACCGGCGTGAGCGTAAGAGCAATCAACGCAGAGATCACAATGGAGCTCGCCATGGTAATGGAGAACTGCCTGTAAAAGGTACCAACCGGACCTGACATAAATGAAATAGGAACGAATACAGACACCATTACCATGGTAATAGCAATGATAGCTCCGCTGATTTCACCCAGTACTTTTTTAACAGCGTTGTAGGGACTTATATTCGGCTCTTCCTCCATCTTTGCATGAACCGCTTCAACCACCACGATGGCATCATCAACCACAATACCTATCGCCAACACGAGGGCAAAGAGGGTAACTAAGTTGATAGACAGCCCGAAAAACTGAATTACGAAAAACGCACCTATCAACGATACCGGTACCGCTAATATTGGTATCAGCGTCGAGCGCCAGTCACCCAGGAATACGAATACAACTAACGCCACAAGAATAAAGGCATCGCGCAACGTATGTATTACCTGCTCTATGGAGGCATCCAGGAACTGCGAAACATCGTAACTGATTTTGTAATCCATTCCCGGAGGAAAGCTTGCCTTCATTTCCTCGAGCTTTGCTTTTACCTCTGCAATTACATCACTGGCATTACTTCCGTAATTTTGCTTCAATACAATAGCGGCAGAAGCATGACCATCAAGGTTAGAGTAGATATCAAAGAATTCACTACCCAATTCTACTTTGGCGATGTCTCTTAAATGAATACTCTCGCCGTCAGGAGTGGCACGTATTATAATGGCTTCATACTCTTCTGGCTTGTTGTATCTTCCTTTGTAGGTAAGTACATATTCGAGCGATTGCGCGGCTATACCAGAACTCTGGCCTATCCTACCCGGGCGACCAATAATACTTTGCTCGCCTATAGCATCCATCACTTCCTCTACCGAAATTTTATAAGCACGCATCCGTTCAGGATTTAACCACACACGCATTGCATATCTTCTGCTACCCAATATCTGCGCCCTCGCTACCCCCTTGGTACGTTGTATTTCAGGGATCATCTTAACGGTTGCGTAGTTAAATAAGAACTTCTCGTCCATACTCTTTTCCGTAGAATAGAGATTGACATACATCAACATACTGGGCTGAATAGGTGTGATAATAACACCCTCGCGCTGAACCAGTTCTGGCAATAATGGCATTACCTGGTCAACCCTTGTCTTTACGCGTATAACCGCATCGTTAGGATCTGTGCCTGGCTCAAAAATAATTCTAAGAGTAGCTTCACCGGCGCTGGTAGCATCGGTGGCAATGTACCTCATGTCTTGAACGCCATTGATCGCTTGTTCAAGCGTGATCAATGTAGATTTTACTAAAACATCCGCACTGGAACCCGGGTAAGCAATAAATATATTTACTGTAGTGGGAGCAATATCGGGGAACTGAGATATAGGTAATTTCTTGATAGCCAAAATTCCTACAAAGACTATCATGACCGATATTACAATAGCGAATACCGGCCTTCGTATAAACTTACTAAACATGTCTTTAGCTTTTTAGGATATTATTACTCGGCATATAAGTCTAGATGTGAGATCACAGAATCAGGCTTTGCAAACTTGTATTCTATTTTTTCATTTTCACGTACCTGACGCAAACCTTCAAGAAGGATCTTATCACTTTCCTGCAAACCACTTTGAACAATAAAAATATGCGGCAACTCTGCGGCAACG
>NZ_JAHESD010000124.1 GCF_018598585.1 Chryseosolibacter indicum | reverse complement strand
CCATCCCACGCGGTGCCGGGCTATACACTCCAACATCCAGCACACATCCCACTTCGGTTTCCGTTCCTATCCCTAACGCAAACACTGGTATAAAATTCACTCCTAGATAATCAGCATTAGCGAAGGCAAACCTATAACACCTGCGTCATCCGCCCTGCTACCAACTGCTCGCGATATTGCGTAGGTGTCAACTGAGTTGCTGCCTTAAAAGCAAGGTTAAATGAGGTCACATTGCCAAAGCCACAATCATAAGCAATGCTTGCTATTTTCTCTTTATTAGAATCAGGATCAGCCAGCAGTACTTTCGCTTTCGCAATGCGGTATTGATTCACGAATTCCGAAAAGTTCTTCCCTTCATATTCATTGATAACCTGCGACACATCACGGGCATTAACACCAACCCTTTTGGCAATGTCTTTAAGCGAAAGGTCACTGTCCAGGTAAACGCTTTCTTTTTCAAACAGGTCCTTTACACGTAGCAGAATCTGTTGCGCTGTTACCGAGTCAATGGATGAACTGTTATATTTTTCTAGCGAGAAGACATGTCGTTTCAACAACAAGTAAGAGAAGATGTAAATCAGCAGCGAAAAAAATATCGCCACCAAAACGTAGTAGGGAACAATGCCAATAAATATACCCCCATACATAAACCAGATCAGACTTACCCCTACTACAATGTTTCGATACCAGGGTAGCAGCCGCGTTGTTACAGGCAAGTGCAAAAGATAAGACCAGCAAAGTGCCACGTATACACCCAGGTGTAACATCACAGAGGCATAAAATATTTTGCAGGCTAAGCCACCATCATTGGGAATGACCCCACTTAGAAGTACAAACAAGGCAAACGGAACCATGTGTACGAGCTTGCTCGCCGAGAAATAACGCTTTTCGAAAAGTGCCTTCCCGTACTGCAAAAGTAAAGGTCCGGTTGTCAGCATAAATGCAATAGCAATATTTCGCAACCAAGGTTCAACACCCAAAAACACCAGTAACACCGACTTCCCGATGCGAAGGGCCAGCCCCATCAACATCAACCCCAGCAAAATATTGGTTCTACGGTCTTTCAGGGTTAATAGATAAAAAGATACGAACAGGGCCTGGATTACACCCAGACTGCTAAACAAAAACATTACCTCTTTAGCAAACATTGTTGAGTAAGGATTTTTTTGAATGCCAACATAGCCGTTATGAAGCACTTTAAATATACGGCAACCAGTTAATTTGAATTGTTAAGGAAATGCTAATAAGCTATACAAAATGACAAACCTCCCTTTTTCTTCTTAAAAAACATGTTTTTTAAAGGATCCTGTATCGATTCGCCACATCCTTGCAGGAAAATTTCCTGACATGCAAGTATTCACCCAACCGGCTAACGCCCTCCTGCTATTTTTCTTTTTACTCACTGTTACTGCTGCAAGAAGCCAAAACTCATATACTGTTACAGGTAATGTAACAAGTCGCGATGGCACGGCGCTTATGGGCAATGCCATTGCCCTTTCCCCACGTGACTCTTCCGTATTGCAGGGTGTTTCCTTTCTGGAAGGTAATTTTGAATTGAAAGACTTACCATATGAGGTAATTATCAAGCTAACTTCTATTCAGTTTGCCGATACTGTATTCTCAATCCAGTTTGCGGCTAGCAAGCGCATTGATCTCGGCAAGCTTAAAGTAAAAGACCACCTTCAACTCAACGAAATTGAAATTACGGGCGAGCTACCTCTCTTCGCAACAAGGGCAGATGGTGTAGTGCAAGTAAACGTGGCAAATACAGTACTCGCTAACAGCAGTTCTCTCACGGAAATATTAACACGGGCTCCTGGTGTCACATCCGATGAAAATGGGTTGTCTGTATTTGGAAAAGGCCAGGCCATTCTCTACCTCAATGGCAAACGCATTACAGCAGAACGACTTAATGCCATATCTGCAGCACAGGTAAAGAACATTGAGATTATTAGCAATCCGCCGGCCAGCTTTGATGCCGAAGGACAAGCCGTGATCAACATTGTTACGCACACCCCTACAGAAGATGGCTACCGTGTAACCCTAAACCAACAGTTTAGCTGGTCGAATTTTGCAGACGGCTTGGTAACGCATACGCTCCTCAACGGAAGCTTTAAAAAGGGTCGCCTTGATGTAATTGGAAACGTCGACCGTAAACTAGGCAAAGAGCGGGAATTGCTCAACACCACACGCACACGAAATATAGCAGATGATTACTTGAACTCGAAACTTCGTTGGGATGCCCATCGCGACTTCACAAATGTTTCCAATTACAGCCTCGGCGCCTCTTACAGCTTGAGCAACCACAGCTATCTATCGCTGGAATACAATGGTTTCAGTGAACATGTCGATGAAATATGGCAAAGCGAAAACTATATAACAACAAGCAGTGATGATGGCATATACACATCCAACACCAATCGCGATGGACTTATAAAAAATAACGCAGTCACATTGAATTCTCAAACTTCATTAGATAGCCTGGGTTCTTCGTTGTTCGTTGGTGGTCAATTTTCGAGGTATAACTCAGGTCAGGATGATGCCATTGCCGAATACAATACTGTTGATGATGAAGCAACACGTCGCCCGCTACAAAGCCTTCAGGACGGAACAATTACCATCTATAGTCCGCAGGCAGATTTAGTCAAAGTATTGAAGAATGGCGCGAAGCTCGGCATAGGTGCCAAGCTAAGCCATGCCAATGTTAGTTCTCAACTTATGTTTTACAACAAAGAAAGCGATACACCTGTTGTGGATTCAGAGCGCTCTAACAAATTTTCTTATGAAGAAAATATCCCTGCAGTTTATGCACAATACGAATACACTGCTAATGCCACCACATTCGGCATTGGCTTGCGAAGCGAATGGACCAGTTATACATTACGCACCTCTATTGGCGAACTGGATAAGTACCAATCGCAGTATATACATTTATTTCCGCAAGCGCAGGTCTCCTTCTCAGTATCACCCCAACTTAAGCTACGTGCTAACTATACCTCACGAATCAAACGCCCCCGCTACCAAGCCCTTAGCCCAACACTTATTTACCAGGATGCCTTCACATCAACCGAAGGCAATCCCAACCTGGTACCCGAAAAAGTTCACGCCTTCGAACTCAGTACCACCTGGCGACTACTGGATATTAAAACAGGATATTCTTACGGCACGGATCGTATGGAGGGTGCAGCCCTTCGTGGCAAGGACAATAAAAGCTATGTTCTTACACGCATCAACATAAAGGCAGCTCACTCTTATTTCACATCCGTTTCAGCATCATTCAACACACAATGGTTAACATCGAACAACAGTGCAAGTGTTACCTATGAACGCCTGGTGGATGACAAACATGATTTTGTAAGCCGTACATCAAAACCTCAGATCTATGTTTATACAAATAATAAGATTCGTGTTCGTAACCTTTTTTCAATACAATTATTGGTCTGGTACCTCGGTGAAAAATATTACAGCCTGTATTATGATGAAGATCGGTGGCTTCTAACGCTGGGTATTGAAAAGGAATTTCTGAATAAGGCATTAAGATGTAGTCTCACAGCTAATGACATCTACCATACTACCTATCCTGCAGGAAATTACTTCGTAGGAGGTACAAACATTGTCTACGAACGCAAGTACAATACAAGCTATTTACGCCTGATGGTCACATACTCGTTTGGTCACCTAAAGAGTACAGCATACAAAAACAGATCTACTGGTGAAACGGAGAATAGCCGTGTGCGATAGTTGCTCCTGAAAGTGAAATACATCCTCATACCTTTTGGAAAGGCTGAAGTTAGGCCTAGAACCAGTTTGGTCCCTGGAGAAAATGGAGAATTTGCAGGGGAAATGAAAAACGGTCTGTTTCCTATATTTCCGCGAAGCTTCTCGGTAGCGCGGCGCGGCTACTCCGCTAATTAGGTAGGCTAGCAAAGGGCCCTACAAGTTTTACCTAAAGTGTTTCCGATCATAACACCTTATCTACAGAGTTGAGTGAATAAAAGCACCTAAAAAGCCGGTAAATTGCCCTAAAACTCCCCCTAAACAGTCGATTTAAACTTTAAGGTAACTTCTCGTTCAATTGAATTTTTTCGCCTATTTTTGTCTTCTTATAAAAATTTACCAGAATGAATGCCATATTATTATTTCTAGGTGGAGTTGGCGCACAAGAAATCCTCCTCATTGGTCTTTTTGTTTTAGTTTTCTTTGGTGCCAAGAAAATACCTGATTTCATGAAAGGTCTCGGAAAAGGCGTTCGTGAGTTTAAGGATGCTGTAAAAGATGTGAAGAATGAAGTAGAAG
>NZ_JAHESD010000123.1 GCF_018598585.1 Chryseosolibacter indicum | reverse complement strand
CCAACAGTATCTGAACCAGTTGGAGTATGCTCAGGGTCGACAGGGAATGTTTACACAACGGAAATGGGGATGAGTAATTACCAATGGAATGTTGTTGGCGGAACAGTAACTTCAGGGGGATCAACATCTGATAACAGTGTTACGGTTACGTGGGGTTCGGCCGGCACAGGCAGTGTAGGAGTAAACTATACGAATGGAGGTTGTGTATCGCCGAGTCCAACAGTAAAATCAGTAACGATTAACCCTGTACCAACACCTTCAGCTACAGGTCCAGCGAGTGTGTGCGTAAATACAACAGGGAGTGTATATACGACACAGGCAGGAATGAGTAACTATGTTTGGAGCGTACAAGGGGGCGTGATAACATCAGGAGGAACAACAACAGACAATAGTGTAACAGTGATCTGGACTACTACAGGGAGTCAAAGGGTGAGTGTTTCATATGCCAATGTTTATGGTTGTACAGCATCTGCAATACAGTCAGTAGAGGTGTTGACACCTCCCTTGCCTGTTGAAGAGGTGTTGGGCTTGAAGGTAAACTTTGTAAACGAGCAGTCGCACTTGCAGGTAACGGGAGCAGAAGATGCTACCAGTTTGATATGGGAGTATCCATCAGGAACAACAGGTAGTTCAACAGGCACAGGCATACCAGGAAGAGAAGTAGTTGTAAGCCATGGGACAGCAGGGTCAAAGACCTTAAAGGTGAAGGCTAGCAAGAATGGCTGTTCAGGAGGGTATAGTAATGTGGTGATGAATATTCTTCCGGAGTCAGCCAAGAACCAGGAGTTAGTGATGCCTGAGCCAGCGATCAAGAGTTCATCGGAAGGTTTTCTGTTTATGGATAAACATAGCAGTAACCATGCGGGCTGTATCAATGAATATGGGCCAGTGACTTTCCGGGTACGTGCAAACTTTGGAGAGCGTTATAACCTTGGAGAACTTCCGTTCAACATCACCATCCATGCAACAGTTACGGCATACTATGATCTTCCCTCGCAATTGCAGAGCTGGCCTGTAAGCTTTAAGCTTAGTCAGAATAGTCCGGAGCAGTTGTTTACCCGAATGGTCAGTGCCAGTCCAGAATTGATAAAGTTTATAGGCATCAAGGTAGATAGTTATACGACAAGCCATGCAGTAGCGGGCAGCTATGTACAGTTATCAGCTTCTTATGAAGAGCAGGACCAGGTACAAGCCAATGGGGCCGTTGTTACCTTGGTAACCCCTGAGATAGATAATACAAAGTGGGAGCAAACCTTTAAGTGGCACAGTAGCTGTGCTGATGTACCGAACTATGAGTTTCAATTGTTGCGAATCTATGGAGGAGAAGCGATAGACTGGAGTAGTGCGTTGAAGTTGTATACCGAGAGCAGTACCCCTGAGATGACTGTAACGATGGGCGAAGGAGGTGATAACAGTACCTATCAATGGCGTGTACGTGCGATAGGCAATAAATCAGGAGGGCTTACCAATCCTTTAAATCTACAGGCGGCGTGGTCAGGGGTAAATACGTTTACGTATACACACCCTGAGAGCGAACTGAACTGGATCTACAGCAGAACGTTTAGCGAAGGCAATAAGGTAAGTGAACATGTTACCTATGCCAATGGCTTACAACAGGTAGCACAGCAACAGACGCGGATCCAGGGTATTAACCAGATTGTAGCGAGCCAGACGTTACAGGATTATTCAGGCAGGAATGCTGTGAGCAGTTTACCGATCCCGGTAAAAGATGTAAACAGGTTAGGATATGTGAATGGATTATTAAGTAATGGCACAGGCAATTATGGAGCATCAGACTTTGATGTAGATCCGATTAATGCAGGTACAGCTACAGATAAAGGAGGTTACTACAGTGGTACAGATAATGGGATTAATGCAGGAGTAGCAGGAGCAGAAGGATACCCCTATACGCGAACGTTGTATACCACGGATGGCACAGGCAGAGTAAAAGAGCAGTCAGGCGTAGGAGCAGCCCATGCGATGAAAGGGTTAGACCGCCGGACAGTGAAGACTTTTTATACGAACCCGACCGAAGCAGAACTGGTGAGGGTGTTTGGTCGTGAGGCACCGTTAGCCAAGAGTGTGCAAAAGATAGTAACCTTTGATGCGAATGGAACGGGGAGTGCTACTTACCAGACCAAGGATGGGAAGGTAATAGCGACAGCCCTTGTGGTATCCGGATCTACGGGAGGTCTGACAGCATTAAACACAAGATCAGGAGGCACGTCAACGGTCTTTGAAGAATTAACCACCACAGAGAGGCAGGATGCGTACACAGCGGTGACGCGTAAGCCTTTACTGTTTACTACAGACAATACCACCCTTACGGTAAATTATAATATTACCCCCTCACAACTAAAAGAGCTGTGTGCAGGAGGGGTAAACAGTCAGGGTCTTTTAGGCTACTATCCGTTTGAGGGTAATAGCAATGATGGGAGTGGTTTAGGTAACCATGCCCTTGTATATGGCGGAGCAGGACTGGCAACCGATGCAATTAACGGTCAATGTTATAACCTTGATGGATCAGATGATTACATAGAACTGATAGATAACACAGACCTTGACTTTGGATCAGGAGATTTTAGTGTATCGTTCTGGGTAAGGAAGAATGCCAATACCTCGGGTTGGGATAACTCGGCAGGCGTTAATAAATGGAACAACACCTCGATGGCAGGTAGCAATGAGTGGCAGGTAGGGTTAAGTACAGCAGCGGCCAACAACCTTCCGATGTTCAGTATTGAGAGTGGTACAGTACAGTATAGTGTATATGGCAGCACAAACTTAAATGTAAATACGTGGTATCACCTTGCAGCGGTAAGAAGAGCAGGACAATTGTTTTTATATGTGAACGGCGTACAGCAGGGCACTCCAGTTAACGTAGGTAATGTATCAGTGAACAATGTTGGAAGGCCACTATGGATAGGGAAGACAGGAGCGGGGTATAATACAGCAGCATTGTATGATGATGTATCGATTTACAAAAGAGGATTAAGTGTAGAGGAAGTAAAGCAATTGTATCAGCGCAGCGGTCCGTTGTGCAAGACCTGTGATTACAAGATTGAATTTTTCTTGCGAAGGGATGATGATCCGGACTATGCACATCCGAACCTTCCGGCCCCGCAGTTGATCAGGGCGGGAGAGTGTTCAGAGCAGACGGCGTTACGCTGGCTTCCGCCCGCCTTTACACTGACAGGTTTAAGCGCAGCAGTAAACTACACGTTAGAGAAAAAGATCACCATCAATACGGTAAACCCGTTAACTGGGAAGACCTACCAGGAAGAACACGAGACGCAGCTTCGCACGTACTACCAGGGCCAGGCGGATGCTACGTTGACTACGATCAATAATTTCATAGCCAATAAAGACCTGAAAGGATTAAAGGCGCACCTTGATGCCAGTTACCAGATCAATCCAGAGACACAGGAATATATCATACCGATAGGCACAGGGACAGGAGGTTGCAGAGAGTATATTTTTATACCCGTGCTGAGCGTATGTAATGAAGTTACAGGAGCAGAGATGTGCCAGACGGGGAATGTAAACTATGAGCATTATTTTGAGAGCTACATGTCCGAGAACCATGCAGACTATGTGTTGAAGAATGGCACATCGCTGAACTATGCTTTCTTTACCAACTATGCAAGTAACAGCAAGCAGTACTATGTACAAGGGCAGCTGAATGCGATGATAGCCAATATGCTTTCAGAGAATGGAGGAGCTAGTGGAAGGCTTACTTGCCAGATGGTATGGGATACGTTTATAGAGGAGACCGAGGTGTTTGTACATCGGAAGATAGATGCCTCAGAGGCAAGTGCAGAAGACCTTGCCAGTATAGGCGGTGGAGTAATAGCGACAGAGAATAATTTAGTGCAAAACCTGTTGAATGCTCTTGAAGGGAAACTGAAAGGGTTGATGCCTGGCACAGAAGGAGTAGGACAGGATGTGTGTGATGGGGGAAGTAATAAGCCATACTTCATTAAGAAGACCGAGCTGTATGGGAAGATAGGAGGAGCATCAGTGAATCCAGTACCCGATGTAACGAGAGCCTACAGGTTAGTATATTTTGATGAGAGTAAGCCTGACCAGAGTAACGCATTGCGTTACTATGCAGGTATTAATGATGCGGCGGCAGCGTTAACGTTAACCACATTTAATAGTCTTGATGATTGTAAGAAATACAAATTGCATCAGCAGACACAGTTTGGTGCGCAGCCACAGGCAGAAGACGAGGCCACAGAAGCAAACAAGAAGATTACGGCGATACGGAGCAAATGTGCAGAAGGCTGCAGAGGCAGGTCAGAAGAGTTCAGGCAGGCCATCATCAATAACATCTACATCCAGAATGCAACAGCGAAGATTCAGTACTATGCCGTGAACAAGAGCATGCTGAATAGCAGGTGGTATGGAGTGAGAGACACAGAAGTAAATGCAACTACTTATGACTATAGTGAGTGTGAGATCGATAATATGGTAGATGCTTTGGTGCAAAACTGTATTGACAATTATTGTAATACACCATTAACACCCACACTGCAAGACCAGGCAGGCAGTCCAATGAAAGT
>NZ_JAHESD010000122.1 GCF_018598585.1 Chryseosolibacter indicum | reverse complement strand
ATATTATTCTAAATTTTGCCCCGTCTTCTAAGAGGCAGATAAACCGGTGGTAAGGCATCCTAAACGCTGGCACTATCCTTCGTGTATCCTCCTTTTGTCGAGACTTTTTGACAGGAAAAAGAATTTATTTGGTAATAGATGAATGTTTATCTAGGAGTAATTGAACTATAAGATCTGGCGACCAGAAGGGTCAACAAAACATACAGGATGTAGTTGTGGGGTAAGTGATAAAGTGATCTACCTCTGTTAAACATATAGCGTAGTGCGTAATGCCTGATGTACCTTCTGTCATACCATCATTTATTTTATCAAACATTGATGGTTTACCTTAACGCCCTCGTTGTATTATAGAAATTTATCTTGTTCTTCAGAAGCATTGTAAGGTAATCTTTCTTGATTATCATTGCCAGCAACTAATTTAAAAACGGGACGGTCTTTTTCAGCCAAAACCTTTACTCCCCATTTTTCCAATATGGGGATCTCAAGTGATAGTTCCCTATACTCATCTGGTGACATGATGGGTATACCTTGTACAATAGGATAATAACGATTACAATGATTGCAGGTAAGAATACCTTCAAGGATCTCCTGATTATCTTGTTTGAAAATCCTTATGGAGAGATCCTCTTTGTCAAACGGACAGGCAAGTTTACTTAGAAAAGATTGTTTCATTGCGCTTAGGATGATTTAACGTACGATGATTAAGTGTTTGTTTGAATCGATTAGCAGCAAGTCGCGGATCACTGGACTTCATAATCTCTGATACTACAGCAACGCCATCAATTCCCAGCGCCATCATAGCAGGCAGATTATCTAATGTAATCCCTCCTGCTACATAAACAGGAATATGCGTATTGGCACGAACCTGTCTTACGAAGTCGGGGTTTACGAGATCACAACTATTGGCTGTTGAAGATGGAAACATAGAGCAGAAGGAGATGTAATCGATATTATTATTTACAGCCCAATCGACACGAAGCTGATCGTTTCCGCAAGTGATACCAATAAAAAATGAACGATTGATACTTTGCCTGATATGTGCCAGATCGAGAGGTATCTCATCAAAATGAACACCATCCAAAGGAAATTTTTCGAGGTATCGCCAATGTTCATTTATAAGAACCGGAACCTGGTATTGATGGGCAAGATCACAAATTGACAAGATCAGTTCTTCTTGTGATTCTTCTAAATTCCAACTATTCCATAGTTGAATAACATCCACGCCTCCTTCTAATGCTTCCTTAATCTTAGGAAAGACATCCTGTAACCCAGGCCTTGGATCAACAACGAGATAAAGACCGCCATCTATTTTCATTGTCTTGCAATTAATTATTTCCATCCCTTTTGGTAGGCTGAAAAGAAAGCTTCCCAGTAAGGATCTGTATGTGCTTCTGTTAGTATCTTTTGTTCACTTCCATTTTTAATAGTAATTCCCTTACCAGGAGAAGTAACATTACCTATTGCTGTAGCCTTAATTCCTTTTGCTTCAAGATTTGTTATCAAAGATTCAACAACCTGAGGCTTTGCTGTGATAAGCATGGAACCTGCTCCTACACAATATTTCGGATCGATATTGAATATGTTTCCGATTGCCTCCTGTGCTTCACCTACTGGTATTTTAGATTCATCTACATCAACACCACATTCAGAAGCATTGGCAAGTTCATAAAGCGAACCAATTACTCCACCTTCTGTGACATCGTGCATGGCAGTAATGCCTTTGTTATTTCTTGCTATCGCTCCGGCCGTGATGCCAGCTTCAACTGCACTTGTCTGATAAAACAGGTTACATCCCATCTCATATATTCTATCACCACAATGTTGTTTTACTGTTTCGGGAAAACTTAATGCAAGTATGGCCGTTGATAACAGGGCACATTCTTTAGTAAGGACTATTATATCTCCTGGTTGTGCGCCTTTGCTCGTGATTATCTCTTCGTAAGGTGCTATGGTGAACATGGTTCCTCCTCCTGATACAGTAGAATTGAGGCCATCGAATCGACCGGTATGCCCACCGGTGATTGCAACACCAAGTTGCTCACAATACTCATGAATACATTGCCAGTAATATTCAAAATCTTCTGCCGCGAGTGTGACGGGAAGGTTTAACACAAACTGTGCATACATCGGCTTAAAGCCTGTAGTAGCCATATCGTTAGCCATGAGCTGAACAGAAAGCCAGGCTGATTCGCGAAGACCCAGTGTAGGAATTAATGAAAGCGGATCACTTGTTATGGCCATTGCCATGCCATCTGTGAGTTGAATCACGGATACATCAACACCAAATTGTGGCCCTATCTTCACTTCATGTCTTGGTTTACCACAGTAGGGAAATACCCTTGCCTTAAAGAAATTGTTCTGGATTTTACCTGTTTCCGGAAAGTGTTCCATGGGTATCTCATTTAAATTTCACCAGCAATCCAAAGAAATCGCCGTAGGGTTGTTTCCATTCCTGAACAGGAAACCATTTTGGCAGGCCGGTGCATTTCCATTCTATCGTATAATCTCTTCCCTGCAGTGCCTTGTGAATAAGCGATGTTAATGTAGCAGGTGTATAAAAGGTAGCAGTTACATAAAACGGATTTTTGCCAAAGAATTGTTGAACTCTTCTTCTTACAATCTTTGGTGAATTTCTATTCATCATGCCAAAGGCGATGCTGTGCCTGGCAACTCTTGCTGCTTCACGAATGACCTGCACAGGATCGCGATAGTATTCGAATGTAGTAATGAAGGCTAAAGCATCGAATGTATTGTCTTTAAAAGGCATGTGGTGTGAGTCAGCCAATACCAGATCACCATTAAAAAGCCTTCTGCCTTGTGCAAGCATGAAGGGTGATATATCCCCTCCTGAAGCCTCGATGTTGATGTTATGCCACCATCTTGTAAAGCGTGTTGTTCCACAGCCAAATTCAAGGAGGGTCTTCACCCTTGGATCAAGCTGGATGAGATCGCCCATAATCTTCTTTTGCCAGACCTCTGCACGTTTGTAACGGCCTTCGTACCAGAGCTCGTAGGTGTCTGTATGATCACGATTAAAAAACCATTCTTTTCGACTCTGCCAGTTTCTTAATTCACTGTTAACAAGATTGAAGGCCATAGCTGTAAAAATTAATGTAATAAAAAAGCCGCATAGACCTGACGGGAACTATGCGGCTATCTATTAAATAAATAAGATACAAACAGCCTTAGCATGCATTCCCTTCGCTGGTACTAACCAGATCAGGTTTCACGGGTATAATCTCAGCTGCCTTTGCAGCACCCCGATGCGATTTCTTGAATCAAAGAAATGTGAATATTTTATAAAAAGCAATTATCTGCTTCAGCAACTTCTTTCTTATAACAGACCCAATGTCCCTTTCTTCAATAACTTTGCTCTGATTGAATAATAAATGTGTGCTGGATTGAGACAGTGAATGTGGTGGTGAAGGTGGTGTGGGTAGATAAAGGGGTAGCAATTCTCGAAGCGGCTATAAAATCGGTAACAACACCTATATTTTACCAAAACACCTCATCAAAGAACACTTCTACGGGACTTTCATTCTCATTGCTAAGATAAATATACACAAATCCTGCTTGTTTTATGTCAAGAGGTTCGGCTCTATAAAGGCGTTGGTCTGGGATGTCACTTCCTCTTTCCTTGTTATATCCCTATCTGCATATAGCTGCTCTCTTTATCAGGGTATTAAAGCCGGAGTTGCTATTAATGACGACCTGCTCATATTTGTAATACCCTTTATCGCTCACGTAAATGTTCTGCTTCAAAAGAAATTGCCTCGTCATTGCATTTATATTATGGAGGTGAGGAAGTAAGGAGAAATATGGCAATCCGCTCAAAGCTATGGTGATGGCCAAATACAGCTTTATCATTTTGAATGAAGTTTAATGCATGGAGATGAACGTGATGATATCTGATTGATTCTGGATTCCGTTTTGCCGTCCTTGTGTGGTTGCGACGGGTGTCGCTTCGGTGGAGGTTCGTTTGGGCTTCGTTTAAGCCTCTCTCATCTATTCTAAGTCCTCACTTGGGGTAGGTAGGGAATTTAAAAAGCAACGGAAAACTTCGCGCTAGCTCGGGGACTGTATGGAAGTGCGAGAGATCATGCAAAAACAGCAAAAGGATCTATTGATTTGGTGTTTATTGGATGCTAATGCCTCAAATACCTTACATGAAATATTAGTGTTTATTTCACGGACGCTTGAAAGAGACGCTCGCACTAGATCTGATTGGTAAACCAAAGAAAACAACCGAGGGATATGTTATCACACCATCTGTTATTGGTAAAAAGAACTATGCTTCACCAATATATGCAGTTGTAAGGGACAAAAGCAGGGGAAGTGCTTGGATAGGCGTACGCCAAGCGAGTTGCCATCAACAATAGAGGACGTTATAAAAGACGTTGAAAAGCTGGTACATGACTTCGGTGTGAGCTTTTACCGCGATAAAGTACAACAACAAATAGATGAGTCTAATCGCGCGTTGCAGGCGGTCGAGAAACAACAACTACGTCTGGTGGGCCAGAATAAAGATCTTGTGAAATAAGCTGGAGCAGAACAAGCAGGAAAAGCTAAAGCTTGACAAACAAATAGAAAACAACAGCCTTGAATTCGAATCGCTCACTAAAAAAATTGAGAAGAACAAGAAAGACCAGGACTCCGTTGCCAACGCAGGTGAGCAGATAAAACGCGTAATCGAGATGCAAAAGCTGAAGCAGAG
>NZ_JAHESD010000121.1 GCF_018598585.1 Chryseosolibacter indicum | reverse complement strand
TTTTTTACTCCCAGGTTATTTACCTTACCTCTCCGCATGAGAAGTTGTATCTCCCAGCGCGCCATTTCCAGGTTTATCAATAGGTCACTTTGCGAAGCAACATACGCTGCACCTTCTCCATACACTACAACAACACCTTCGGTCGTACCTTCAATTTCCTTTCGAAGTGATGACAACTTTTCGTCATCGAAAAATCTCCCAATAGTAAGTCTCGTCATGAAGCCGAAGATCTGGTCGTCCGTAACATCTGGGTAAACCATAGCTTCGATACTTTTCGGTGCTTTAAACGCGGTTGTACTTCTTACAAAAAGATTGTAGTTCAGTTCTTTCCTCAGTATTGTTTCTACTTCTTCATATACACCTTGATAACAATCAATCACAACAACAACACGCTTCTTTCCTTTTGCCGCAATAGTACCATTGATTGTTGTAGCGATGCTACTCCAGCCTGTAATGCAGTCGTCATTGTTTTCACTAACTTTAATTGAAGGATATTTATCGAAATTTGATCTCATAGTATCGATGTAAGGGTTTTCTTACCCTGGATTAATAAATGGTACATTCCAAGCATCCCTGCGGTTTGCGGGTGCGCTGCGGCCACCAGTTCGGGAGGATTGTCTTTTACCCACGAATGCCTAGTAATCATCCAATGGATATACGGGAGTAAAATGTGATGGCTTTCCATGATACCCCCTCCAATCACAACCCGATCAGGGTCAAAAGCATGTATAAGATTTATAATACCCAACGACCATGTCTTCAGACATTTGTCTTGAACTTGTTGGGCTAATCTATCCCCGTTAGCAGCATGTGTGAATAAATGCTTGAAATCGATGTTCGATTCTTTAGACAACGAACTGTCAGTATAATCAGGAGCATTCTTCACTTGATCAGCGAGAGCCCATGTTGAGCCCTCCGTTTCCACACAACCTATATTACCACAGTTGCAGACTTTGCCATGAACATTAATCGTCATGTGCCCTCCCAGATTCCCTGCCGTAAAATTTCTTCCGGATAAAAGGCGACCATCAATCATTACAGCAGACCCCACTCCTGTTCCAAGCGTAATCAGCAACAGGTTATTAGATCCCCTTCCATTTCCAAACTGCCACTCTCCGATGAGTGCTGCTTTGGCATCATTCTCCAATGCTACAGGAATGTTCCATCGTTCGATGGCCCATCGTGAGAAATTGACACCCTGTGAATCAGGATACTTGACATATTTCGACAAGACCTTATAACGGGTGCTATCGATGATTCCTGGAAAGGCTATCCCGATTCCTGTAGGCTCTGCATTATTTTCGGCCAGCATTTCATCAACTTTGTCTGCGATTTCTGCTAGCCTTGCGATCAAATTTATATGGGACGAAGCTGCCAATGAAGATTGTGCTATAATAGCACCTTCACGAATCAAGCCAAGCTTGATCTTTGTTCCTCCCATGTCTATTCCAACTGCTACTTTCACGTTTCTGGTTTTGTATTTATTCACTATCGTTTCCAGCTCTGTTCGATTTCCTCAAGCGTACGCTGTTTGGTTTCAGGTGCTCTTTTCCAGACAAACCAGAGTAAAACAATGGCGTTCAGCATGAATATCCAGAAGGTAGACGCGCCACCTGCATTTTCCAGTAGCCATGGCGTAAATTGCGTAATTGCCAGTACACCAACCCATAGGATCACCGTGCAGAAAGACATGGCTATACCTCTTGTCCTTGTCGGGAAGATCTCAGAAATCAGTACCCAGGGAATAGGTCCCAGAGAAGAAGCAAAGAAGGCTATGTATGCAAGAATGAAAAGGATCAACCAGGGTCCACTCGTTAGATTATAATGAAAGCACACGCCTACTGCAAACAAGCACACGACCATCCCGGCTACACCCCATTGCAAAAGGGTTTTGCGTCCTGCACGGTCAATAAGCCAGAGTGCGACAAACGTGAAGAGTGTATTGATTGCACCGATCAGTACGGTCTGCAGCAAAGCAGAATCGGAAGCAAATCCTACACTTTTAAAAATTTCAGGAGCGTAATATATGATTGCGTTGATGCCGGTGATCTGAGAGAAGAGCGCCAATACAATGCCAATCACCAAAGCGGGTCTCAATCTTCTGCTGAAAAGATCTGAGAGCGTTCCTACTTCCTGACCAAGTGTTTCTTTTATCTCATTCAATACATTTTCTCCTTCGGCCGTGCCATTTACTTTTTCAAGTGTATCAAATGCCTCATCGTCTTTTCCTTTCTTCACCAGCCAGCGCGGACTTTCAGGCACGATGAACAGAAGTAAAAGAAATAACACGGCAGGAATTGTTCCTGAACCCAGCATGTAACGCCATCCTGTTTCTACGTTCCATGCTTCGTCTCCATAAGAAGCAATTAGCAAATTGACAAAGTAGATCAGGTTAATTCCGATAACAATCGCAAGTTGATACAAACTCACCAGTCTACCACGGCTGCGTGAGGGAGCAATCTCAGAGATGTATAAAGGCGACAACATGGAGGCTGCACCGATTCCAAGCCCTCCTATAAATCTTGCAATAAGAAACTGCGTAAGATTTGTGGGAATCATTGCACCCAGAGATGAAATAATGAAAAGGACTGCCGTGAGGATCAATACTTTTTTTCTTCCAAAACGATCGCTTAGGTATCCTGCCATCATTGCACCGAATGCACAACCCCAAATGGCACTGCTCGCCGCCCAACCCGTCATGATAGGCGACAGCTCAAATCGTTTCTGTAGATATCCTATAACGCCAGCAATCACAGCGGTGTCGTAACCAAACAATAATCCACCAAGGGCTGCTACGAGAGACACCTTCACTACAAAAGCTGATGAAGACGCTGAACTGGAACTTATTGCTATGCGCGATGTATTCATAATTTTATTTTCGTTTGTTACCGTCAATGGGTGTTTACCCAAAAATGATAGAGGGACATTTTGCCTGGGCATCTTATTTCTGATTCGCTATGTGAACAAAGTCTTATTTAATAAAGGATGTCCGTGCAGTGGGGCTGTCAACACTTGGATTGCTTTCAGCCCTCGCTGCAACGGAAAAACCTAACCCAAATTTGTCCTACGTCCTATTGTAATTACTATTCGAAAGTCTTACGTCTTCTTTTTTGCTAAAGATATATATGTTCAAACATATCACCAAACATCTTATATAAAATGCATGTCTATCCAAAAGCAAAACGCTTTTTTATTCATAAAAATGGCTTTCGTTTAAACTTATCTATATGTATGAACATAATAAAACACTCCAAAACTAATTCCTGTAATCATCTGTTGGCTTCTCTCCCATCTCCAGCACAAGTCTGCCGCCATTCAGTATGTCAGCCAGGTTAATAAATGGTTTACTGATCTTTTTACCATTCAATTTAAATGACTGTACATATCCATTTTTTTGACTATTGTTGAGGGTTTCAATCACAAACTCTTTCCCTTCTGCATAAGTTGGAGGTAGTTTAATTGTAACCTTATCAAACAACGGACTGCCTATTCCAAGTGTTGGTTTCAAGTCCGTTAGACCTTTCACATCAAACAGACCGATACTTGAGATAACGTACCATGCACCTAATTGTCCCTGATCTTCATCTTGACCGTATCCATAGCCATGAATTCCTGTGGTGCCGTAAAACTCATTGCATATAGCCCGCACCCACTTTTGTGTAAGTGAAGGTTTGCCAGAGAAATTGAACAGCCATGACGTATGAAGATTCGGTTGATTGCCATGATTGTAAAGGCCTGCGAGCCCGGAGAATGCATCAAGCGTAGTGCCACCACCAAACGCATTTTTTTGAGAGGTTGTAAAGATGCTGTCAAGGCGCATGTTAAAGTTGTCACGACCAATCTTCTTTACGAGCGCATCCGGATCATGCGGAACATAAAACGTATACTGCCATGCATTTCCTTCCTGGAATCCACGCCAGGGCTCACCAGGTTTAAAGTTATCGATGAACCGACCATCAGCGAGCTTTGGACGCACGAGCTTTAGTGTTGGATCGTAGAGATGCTCCCACCCCCGAGACAAACGCATCAGTTTTTCATAATCATCCTTTTTACCAAGCGCCTTTGCCCATTGCGCTACAGCATACGAACTGAAAGAATATTCAAGTGTATGTGAAGCAGAAAACTGCCACAGCTCTCCTCCGCCAACACCTTTGTCGAGGTGAGGGACATACCCGAATTTTACAAACTGCTCAACATCGAGCTTACCTGATCCATGCGGACGACCTTTTCCATTAAGCTCATTTTTGAGTGATGCTTCGTAAGCTTTGACTACATCAAAGTCACGAATGCCCGCCATATAAGCGCTTGCCATCACAAGACTGACGAAGTTAGTACCTACACCTGAAACGTACCGGCTATTGGCAATTCCATCTCCGAGCCAGCCGGCATCCTGGTAAACCAGTAACTGGCTTTTCACAAAGTCGGAATAATACTCTGGGTAGGCCAGCACCCACAGTTGTGTGAGATTCCAGAACGCGCCCCATATAGCATCAGTGTTGTAATGATTATGTACGGGTTTGCCTTTGGCATTCAATGGTATTTGTCCAACACCGCCTTTGTTCTTTGGATAAGCGCCATTGACATCGCTGGCAAGTCCGCGACCAAGCAAGGTATGATACAACCCGGTGTAAAATTTCACTTTGTCTTCGCGAACCTTTCCCTCTACAGCTATGCGGCCAAGGTAATTATTCCAGATAGTATGAGCTTTTGTCTTTGCCTGATCGAAGGTGAGATCTTTTGCCTCTGTCTGAAGATTAAGTCTTGCGTTTTCAATTGATGTAAAGGAAAAGCCTGCCTTGACTGTGATACTTTCCTGGTCATGTGTCTCGAAAGTTAGGTAGAGGC
>NZ_JAHESD010000120.1 GCF_018598585.1 Chryseosolibacter indicum | reverse complement strand
CTCTTCCCCGTCCTGCAAATGCACCAAATGATTCGCCAAATTGTACTTTTTCAGCGCTCGAATGGTTAAGCCCGCGTCATCCGGATTATCTTCAACTAGTAAGATTTCCACTGCATTATTACTATTTTCCTTCATCATGGGGTATTATAAAGTAAAAAGTTGCGCCCTCATTCAGTTTTCCCTCCGCCCATATGCGGCCCTTATGCCTTGTTACTATTCGTTTTACTATTGCCAGCCCAACACCAGTACCTGCAAAGTCCTGCATTCTGTGCAAACGCTGAAAAACGCCAAACAATTTATCTACATACTGCATATCAAAACCAACTCCATTATCTGAAATTTTGTAACAAACGCCGTCCTTTTGGTCAGTTGAACTTATCTCAATTCTCGCTTTCTCTGTTTTGCTGGTATATTTTAAAGCGTTAGCAACAAGATTAATCCAAACCTGCCTGATCATATCAACATCTACATTTGAAGATATCAATGGATTCAAAATAACCTCAACATTATCTCGCTTTTCCTGCTCTAAAAGATCTTTAACAATTGATTTTACAAGGACAGTCATATCAATGTAAGCAAGGGCAATTTCTTTTCTTCCAACACGTGAGAAATCAAGCAAATCGTCAATAAGTTGACCCATTCGCTTGGCATTGTTAATAATAACCTGAATAACCCTTACACCTTCAGCATCAAGTTTGTTGTGATAATCTTCGTGTAATATACGCGCATAACCATCGATAGAGCGCAACGGTGCTCTTAGATCATGAGACACGGAATAAGTAAAAGCTTCTAATTCATTGTTGAGATTTTTAATTTTTGTCTCTGCAATTTTCCGCTCTGTATTATCAAACGTACTGGAGCGGCTTTTTACAAAGTTTCCTTGTTGATCATATATTGCTAGCGAACTGCTTATTACAGGGAGCAAAGTGTCATCCTTTCTTTTCAATGTAAACTCAATGTCGTGTAAGTATCCCTTCTCAATATACGCAGGAAAGAGCTTGTTAAACTCATTAACACTTTCTTTTGTTAAAACATCCCTGAAATTCAATTTTCCTATTACTTCTTCTTTGCTGTTAAAGCCGAGCCACTTGAGTAATGTATTATTGATATTAACAAAAACACCATCCACGTTGATTGAATGATAACCACATGGAACATTATCATAAAGATCATTTATTTCATGGGAGGCTTTCCTTAACTCTTCCTCCGTCCGAATTCTGGATTTAATATTCGCATTAATTGCATAGAACAAACTCAAAAGCACGAGTGCAATTATTATTAAAAGACTTTCAAAGCTGATATTGAATTTCTCTATCTGATCGTGATTATTTAACGTTCTCGCTTTCAGCAATCTGTTCTCTTCACCCTGAATTTGCGCTACGCCTTTTCTAATGGAATCCAGAATTTGTTTCCCTCTAAAACTTGCATTCAACTTTAACGCTTCTTCAAAACTTCTATCTCTCACTTCAATAACCTCTGACGCAAAACTTAGCAGGTGCCTCACATCATTCTGTAGACTACCAATCCTTTGTTGCTGACTTGCATTATCTGAAGTGAGTTGTTGTAAATGACTTACTTGCTTCTCAATCTCCTCTTTTCCTTTATTGTAAGCTTCTAAAAATTCCGTTCTCCCTGTTAAAGAATATCCTCTTTGACCAACCTCAATATTTTCTGCCAGTGTTAAAATTCTTTCGGATACAAAAAGTACCTCATGTGTATGAATTACCCATTGTGTGGTAGATACAAATTTTTTCGTATTCCAATACGAATAGAGCCCTAACCCTATTAGAATAATTAAGGTAACAAGAAAGCCAAATAAAATTCTTTTGTTTAGGTAGATTTTGAACATTACAAAATTTATAGCATTAACATATGATGTCCGTAACTGGTATCATAGACTCCAGAAGAACACAGTTGACAAACAGTCAAACCTAGGATGGGTTGTTTTAAAATTAGAATTATCGTCTATTAATAAAAATTAAGTATCCATTCAAATATTACACGCTTATTACATGCGCTAAAATTCTACATGTAATATCACGGTTGGAATTGAATATTTTAAAAAATTGCTTCCATCAACTTCCATATTCCAAAAATTACCAAAGACACCAGTGCTATGGCTACAATAGCAATTAATATAAGAAGCCCTCTTCCTGATCCCTGATGTTTGCCTTCAAAGTAATACTCTTTCAGTAACCGTACATTCCTATCGTTCGATCTGTAAAAAATATCGAATACAGTCCCTACAATTGGAATAGCCCCGATTACAGTATCTAAAGTAGAGTTCAGTATCATTTTAATCACCACCTTGCGGCTAGCACCATGGTTGTACATTGTATAGATCATGACTCCTGAAATAATGTACGTGAGCAGGTCACCAAAAACAGGAAAAAGGCTTAATATGGGATCAACCCCGAACTTTATCTTCGTACCAGGTATCAGAAATCTTGAGTCCATCAGCCTGGCATACTTCTCGATCCACCGGAGATCAGGTGCGCTATAATGTACTCGCGCGGTATTATCATCTTTTATTATTTGTACGTTTGGCTGCATGGCTTCCTTTTTACAAAGGGAAGGCATAAAATAATGCCAAGCAGCTAATAAAATAAAAGCATACTCAGCCTTGAGTATGCTTTATAATATCTGAGTTTATTCTTACAGCTTCTTACTTAGGATCTTCTGTCTTCACCGGGCCGCGTGAATCTGTAGTTTCAATATCCTTTTTAACATCCGAAATTCCTTGTTTGAATTCATTTATACCTTTTCCAAGTCCCTTCATAAACTCCGGTATTTTCTTCGCACCAAAGAAAATAAGAACAAATAGCCCTATAAGAAGTATTTCCTGCATGCCTACACCACCTAAGAATAATAAAATTGATTGAATCATAGCTGTAGATTTATTGCTTAACACATAAGTAGACTAAAAAATCCGAAAGACATGAGAAAAACAATTATTTATTAGTTGAACGGTTAATAATAACGATAGTCTTTATTATTGCTGATACAAAGAATTTACGAAGCAGCTATTTCAACCAGCGTTATAGAAAGGGAGGATTATCGTGACGCGTGTTCCTGTCGCAGTCACATTCAATGTTCTCTTATCAACCAAAGTAAACGAATGCCCTGCTTTGATCTTATTTAATAAAGCAAATCTGTTTTCAATGATTGCAATACCCCGAGAAGGCTTCTCGCTTTTAGAGAATTCTTTTCTCCTTTTAGATTCCTCAAGTCCGATGCCATCATCATCGATAATAATGTGAAGATTATTATCATTAAGTGTCACCTTTACCAGAACATGCCCCGGGCTCTCCTTTGGAAGTATACCATGCCATATTGAATTTTCAACGAAAGGTTGGAGAATGAGCGATGGCATCTTATACACTCCATTTCTAATTTCTTGCTCTGCTTCAATTGAATATGTAAGATTTCCGGAAAATCTCAGCATCTCAAAAGACAAATATAAATCCAGATTATGAAGTTCCTTCTCTATACTAACCAGGTTGTTTTCAAGTAATTCGAGATTAGCCCGCATTAATCTTGCAAATTTCGCCAGGTAGCTCAACGTGTTTCGCTGGTCATTTTTTGTGACAAATGCCTGGATGGAGTTAATAGCATTATTCATAAAATGAGGACTAAGCATATTTCGCAATGCCTTGTGCTCAAGCTCCATCCTTTGCTTCACAGCCAACAGGGCTACCTCTTTCTTACGTGCATGCCTTTGTATAAAAAGCATTGTTATCCATATAATCATAGACAACACTAGAAAACTGAACACAACCAGAAACCAAGCCTGTCTGTAAAGCGGCGTCGGGTTGAATACTTTTAAAGTAGCTTCTGATAGAAGTCTACTGTTACTATCAGTAATTTTTATTTCAACGGTTGATTTACCATAGGGCAGATCCTGAATTGTTGCATCGGTTAGCGTTTGAAGCGGAACCCAGGCGTTATTATCTATTCGGTAATGTGCGCTCCAGCCTTCGCGGCTCTTGTAGAATGGAATAGAATACCTTAATGTAAAATACTTTGAGGTAAAAGGTAATTGAATATCCTTATTTTCACTGCGAAGAGACGTTGCTCCTATTAACTTATCCTTCAAAACAATCTGAAACCTTTGTTTTAATCCCTGTTTAACAAACTTCTCTGTTTCGATACGCGTAAGCGTGTTAAGGGAAAGCGCATAGAGATAACCTGTAGTCTCATCATATCTCAATTTAAAGATATCAGAAGGCAGACCGTCTTCTTCGTTAAAGAGATCAAACTCGCCTTGCGCGTATCGCACTAAGCCATTACTGGTTGCTATCCAAATATTACCAATGTCATCTGCTTCGATAGAATTACACCTGATTTTTGTTAATGGGTTATCGAATGCAACCACCTCTCCCTTAGAAGTGAATTTACACAGCCCTCCGTTCGTTCCTATCCAATGACATTGATTGGTTGTATCAGCATATATAACATTCACGTAATTATCAGGCAAACCGGATAACTTATTGAGAACTTTCCAACCGTTATGATCAGCGATATATAAACCAATGTCTGTCCCCGCTATTATGTTTCCACTAAAATCTTCTGATATTGCTCTTACTATTCTTTTATCAAATTCTTGGAGGTAAAGAATTTCGTTAAAATTTTTGTTGATTCTAGCCAATCCCATTCGTTCACCACTCCAATACTCCCCATTTGTACTTTGGTAAAGTGCTCCAACAAAGCTTCTGCATTTTATACTATCCAGTATGCCGTTCCTTTCCCTATACAAAAATGAGTACGTCGCAACAAGATAGTCTTGCCCACGTGGTCTTATTATTGCACTGATTCTTTTTTTTCTTAATGACCTCGGGATGTTTAGTGATGAAGCCTGGATAACATTATCTTTTAAAATACTAGGCGTATAATGGGGACTGACAATGATTGGGTTTTCAATTGATTTATCCAAAACAACATCTGCTGTAACAAGCAGTCCTATCGGCATTTTGAAGTTTTTAACGTACAGACTTGGTATGCAGAAAACACCTTGCCCATAAGTAGCTAGCCAAATACTATTGTCAGCAGCCTGGAATATATCGTTAACTATAACACCTCGAAGTAAACGCTCGCGGGATTTAAGATCAGGAGAGTAGACCCAAATCTCACCCTCAATATCATTCGTCCAGATAC
>NZ_JAHESD010000011.1 GCF_018598585.1 Chryseosolibacter indicum | reverse complement strand
ACGCTATCCGCACTAATCGTTTATCACTTGCATCTCCAATTCTATAGATAAAGCCCTTTTCCTCCATGCTTTTTAATAGGCGGGTAAGGCTTCGTGCTTCCAAACCCATGAGCGGAGCGATTTTGGTTGCCGGCACACCTTCTTCCGAATTAATATTTAACAATACGAAGCCCATTGACATTGTGAAGTCATTTTTTATAGCTTGCTGGTTATACATTCGTGCGATTGCATGCCAAGCCGCTTTAATATGGTAATCTACTGTTTCTTCTCTGCGCATTCGTTTTCAGAAGAGAACGAAAGGTAAAAAAAATTGTTATGCATGCATACTATGTGCCTGATTTTTTTACTTTTTTATCGGCTCAATTGAAATACAGGGTACGAGCGTTAAAGCCCTTATTTTAAGTGCAGGCTCATCGTGCTACCCATCTGTGATCAGTATTGCTTCTGTCGTTCTTCTGTGATCCTTGTATCAACTTACTGAAAAACGGCTTTTTGCTGAAGAATCATTGAATTAACAGTGAAATATCACAGAATCACTACTATAGCTGCTCCGATGGCAGAAGGAAGTAGCTATATACGCATTCTTAATTTTTTCGACATCCATCAAACCAGTTAAAAGAATAGATTTTATGACGATAAAAGAGCTGCAGGAAAATTTTAATGGATCTGGAAGGGTAACCTTTATCAGTGTAAGACCCGAAAGACTAAAACCATTGGTTGTGCTCGATCATGTTGTTGCTATTCATCAAAAAGGGCTTGAAGGCGACAGGTATGCAAGCTCTGGCTCAAGACAAGTAACTTTAATTCAGGATGAGCACCTTAAGGCTGTCTCATCTTTTTTAGGCAGAGATGTAAAACCAGAAATGGTAAGAAGGAACATTGTAGTTGCTGGAATAAACCTTCTGGCTCTTAAAGGAAAAAAATTCAAGGTTGGCGAAGCTGTTCTGGAATATTCGGGTGAATGCCATCCCTGCTCAAGAATGGAGACCAACCTAGGATTAGGGGGTTACAATGCCATGCGCGGCCATGGTGGGATAACTGCGCGGATAATTAAAAGTGGGTTAATTAAAATGGGCGACCCAGTAATTGCGGTGGTTGAATAAGTCCCTCTCTTGTTTATACTACTTCCTCTTTATATCTCCGCAGTTGTCTTTTAAGATTTTCGATCTCAAAATGCATTTCCATCCGCTGGCGTTCGAGCTGCTCTTGTGTGGCCTGAAGCTCCTCCGCATTTTGTCTCATTTCCTCTTCCTGGTGGGCTAATTCATTTGCTCTTTGTTGAGATTCTTTTAGCAAGCGTTCTGTTTCCTGTGATATTCTTTTATTCGATAAAATTGTTGCAATACTCTCCGCTATTTTTTCAACAAAATCCACCTGATAGTTTTCAAGAAGCTGGAAGGAAGCCAATTCAATTACACCCATTACAAGCTGCTTTTGTTTAAGCGGAACAATCAATACATTTCGCGGCGTTGCCTCACCCAAACCTGAAGTTATTTTTACATAATCTTTTGGTATCTCTTTAATGTAAATTGTAGAACGTTCGATAATGCTTTGTCCTATTAAACCTGTTCCCCACGTTAGCCTCTCCTCAACTGATTTTGTCTTGCCGTAAGCGTACGTCGAAATCCGGGCAATTGTATCTTGGTTGTTCTCTTTTTCTATTATGTACAACGCACCTTGATTGCAGTGCAGATATTGAATAAGAACTTTCAACACTTTATCGCCTAGAGCAGATAGACTTTCGCCTTCGCTTTTTAAAATTTCATTAAACCTTGCAGCACCTTCATTTGCCCAATTAATTTTTGCTTGCTGATCTTCAGCTTCCTTTAATTTTGTTTGCATGTTGATAATGGATTGCGCAAGCACGTCATTGCTAAACTTTTCATCGTACTCGGCATCCAGATTACCGTTACCAAGATGCATAGCAAACTGCGAAGCAAACGCTATTCGATCTAGAAATTGGTTCAGTGCACTTTTTGTTTGTCCTAGTTCTTCGTTGGTAAATACTTTTAATTTTTTCGGAAAGAGCCCACTCGCCAGTGCCTGCATGGCAGATCTTATTTCTTTTATTGGCGAGGTAATAAGATTAGAATAGAGAATGGCCATCAGCATACCGACTAATAACTGAAAGCCAAAGATTACTGTAAGAATGATTTTTGTTTGCAATATTTCCTTTTCATTGTCTGCCTTAACCGACAATCGAAATCTCTCAAGTTCTGGCTTAGTAGTTTCGAAGTTGTTTTTTATCTCACCACGAATTCCTTCGGTTTCTTTAAGTCCTATCTGCTTTTCGATTTCAACAACATCATTAAACTGCTTTCTGTAGTTTTCAAGGTTTGTTATTATAACTTTTAGCGCGTCTGCATCTTCTTTTGCTCTCAAAAGCGATTTGAACTTTTCGATGTCGTTATTAAATTCAACCTGATACTTTAAATCTTTACGCAAGAAGAAGTCCTTCTCATGCCTCCTTAATGAAAGCATCTCTGCTTTATCATATTCAAATTCAGAATTTTCAACTTTATGAATAGCATCTCTTAAAGTACCTTCAAGTCCAAAATCTCTAAAGCCTCTTTTCTTTAGAAGTGTGACTAGTAAATTGAAATGGCTATCGATATTATCAAAAGTTAATTTTAAGTTTTTTGAGGCAGAGGCAGTCTTGAATTTTTTTAACTCCGCACTATTTTCAAGTTGAGATAATATTCTGTTGGCGGCGTTCAAAGCGGTATCAAACTTATCAATAGATTTGTTTTTACCGATCTCTTGAAACTCATTTAGTTTATAACCTTCATACATGAAGTCCTTTACCGCGACATCCATTGTTTCGAGGTGAAGTTTAAGTCCATCGACTTGCTCATTTATTGATTTATAATAAATAATCTTATTTATCGACGTTATGGAAAATATAATAAGAAGAACAGATAGCAAAAGTACAGAGCCAAATGCAGCCAGAAGTTTAAGGCGAATCTTCAGGCCCTTGAGCCAATTGAGAAAGGACATGTGATAACAGTTTTATCTGTTACAAAAGAAATGGTGATAAGCGGCAAAGTCTTGATCACCGTATTATCAAATCATTAAGTATAAATGCTTTATTTTAATTAATGGGAGTTTCAGTTTCATGAAAATCGCCGCGCAGCATACGAAAGCGCTTCCGGGCCTCTGCAGCATAAACGCTTCCGGGAAATTTAGTTAAGAAATCGCGGTACATTTCCATCGCCTTATCCTTGTTCTTCAAATAACGTTCAGAAATTTCGGCTTGTAAAAAATATGCGTCATCCGCCAGGATATCTGATCCGAATTCATCCAATATTTTTTGAAGGAGTGCATTAGCTTGTTCAAACTCACCCCGCTTTAAAAGAATATTTGCTTCCAGCCAATATACGTCATCCAGGATAGTTTGATTTGAAAAAGTAGCACTGTCTCCTATTCCCTGTTTTAATTTTTGAACTTTTTGAAGCGCTTCGTCAATCTTATTTTGATATAACAACAGTTCGACAATAGCATACTGTTTTAACGCCTCACCAACGGAATCGAGCGCAATATTTTCTTTTATTCGCATGCTCAGGTCCATTGCATCATTTGCAATTTCCCGGGTTGTCGCTTCTTTTAGAATGTCGAGATGTTCCTGGGCAAGCCGGAAGTCACCTTTGTAATAGGATAGTTTCGCATTTTTCAATTTTGCCTCATAGCCAACCGGATTTTCTTTTTGCGTTTTTTCTACCTGGGAATAAAGAAGTGTCGATTCCCACGATTCACCTTTGAGCAAATAAATATCACCAAGATCGAGCTTTGCTTTGGATTTCAGAAATAGCGAAGTTCTTGGATTAGAAATAAGCTTGTTTAAGATTTGGACGGCAGAATCTTTTTGATCAAGATAGTTAGCAAAAAGAATAGCCTGGTTTCTTTGTGCTTCCAGCGAGTTATTGTTATCCGGAAATTGGTTGATAAATTTTTTATAGTCAGTTATTAAAGTTTTGACGGAATCTTTACTAACCGGAAAGCTATTTTTAATTTTTGCTTCGCGAGATCTTATAAGTCCAAGGCGCGCTAATAGATTATTTGAGGAGTTCGAATATTGGTTAACAATGTACCGGTAGATTTTCGACGCATTTTCGTAATCGCCGTTATCTAAAGCAACTTTCGCAACTTCCATGGACTTTTCACCGTCTTTCTTATATCTTTTATCATAGGCCCTGGCTTGTATAAATGACGCGTAAAAGTTCTTCTGTTGCATCGTTACCCAAATTAACAGGTCAGTGTAAACCTCGACCTCGGGGTTCTGCTGTACTTTGTCGTACAAAAGTCGTTCAAGGCTTTCAAGTTCCTCTGGTTTTGTTAGCAGTGCCTGCATGACGTTTTTTACGTACTGCACATTGGCAGAATTTTGGGTTACGTAGTTCAAGTATTCGCGAACCATTTTGTCCTGCTGCCCCTGAAGCCTGTAAAGCATGGCAAGATCCAGGCTGAACAGAAAAGGGTTTCCCGATACGTTTCTTGATTCTGTAAGCGCCAATACGGCATAATCTGTGAGTGATCTTCCGGAAAGGTAATCAGACGCCATTTTTGAAAGATGGACACTGGACTTAACCTCATTGATGATGTCCCGAAAATACTTGTCAGCCTTTGTTAGTTCCCCAGCACGCACGTAAACGAGGCCCACGTCGAGCCGATATTGAAGATTGCTGGGATCGCGTCTTAAAACCCGTTTTAAATAAGCCTGCGCATCGTCAAACTCCCCGGCATCCAACATTATGTTGATGTAATTGTTGTGTATAAGTGGAATGTTGGCATCATTCTTTGATAAGTCCTTGTATATCTCAATAGCTTTTTTCTTATCCCCTTTTAGTACGTACTCATTAGCTAATTGAATTTCTGATTGATTCTGGGATATGGCACTAAAGGAGATCAGGAGAAGAATTATCCATATACACAGCATTCTTATTATTCTTATTATATATGTATTTATGTAATTATAATTAGCCATGTTGATAAGTTGATAAGTTCAGTTCCAGGACTTCTGTGAATATAATGTTAATCTGATCGCCAATTCAATTGTTTTATTTTCAATTACTTATGTAGTTATTAACAAAGTTAATTTGTGTGGATAATCGCGTTGTTTATAAGTTGGATTGTTAATGTTTGTTTGTAACTCTTGATTCATTAACAATTCTGTTTTGTTTTTTCTTATTCTACAGCTTTTAACGTGTTTTTCGTTTTTTCCATCTTTTATCCACAGAGTTTTTAATAAGTTATCAACAAAGGACCGATCTCAAAGTTTGCCTTAAGTTTGATCTCCCGTTGACCATTTTCGTCTTCCCAATAGAATATTTCTTCAGGTTCTTCTTTTCTAATATAGTTTCCTGCATCCCATACACCATTTCCATTCCTGTCCAATATTATTCTTAATTGGTAGGTAGAGGGTTGAAGGTCTTCGAATGAATAGCTCTTTTTTATGGTTGATTCTATTATATTTCCTTGATTATCAACAAGTTGTATTATTGTGTTATCCGGTGACTGTTTGGTTTCAACTATGATGACACCCATATCTTCGTACCTGGATGGAGAAATGGATTGTTTTGTTTGATTTGATGAATCTAATTCCACACTTATGAAAGCTGCCTTTCCGATGTAGAATTCATTTTCAATGTTTGGCTTTTCGGGTTTGTCAGATTTTGTTGTGTCTGGAATGTTGGGTTGAACCGGTGTTGGTTCCTCTACGACCTGATAAAAGTTTTTATCGAACTTCTTGGAAAGCGTTAGTTTTTTAGTAGGCTCATCGTAGATCACGTCGTTTTGATTAAATGTAATAACATGTGATGTATCAATGCTAAATCTTAGGCTGTCGAAGTCTATTTCCTTTAGTGGTTTAGAAAATGAGAACGTTGCTCTAAATATTCCCTTGTCAGCAAGTACTTCTGCTTTATCTACCTTAGCTGTAAATTTCTCCGGTTCTACTTCTCTTTTATTGAATTTTACATAGAGAGCAGTATCGATCTTGTTTTGTATACTGTCTTCAAGATGCAGTTTTATTTGTGTGCTGTCCTTGTTTTGAAGTGTATTGTAAACAAGAATATTGGATTGATCTGCACCATAAGAGAAGTAGACATCTGAGCCATCTATTGCGGATAAAGAGAAACTTTTTAGATTCTTCGAGGCACGTATGTTAAAGTACGTGTTGTAGGGTCTCGCACTAGTAATTTTAAGTTGTCGTGTATCTAGTTTTACCAAGCCTAGTAAAATGTCTTTAATGTTTTGGTCAAGCAAAAACGAGTCTCTCTTGAAGCCGTACTGTTCCGATTTGGAATCTACAATTAAGTTTTTGTTTTGATCTGCAATTGCGTATATATTATAGAGTCCTGGCTTTAGGTTTTGTATTTGAAAGATTCCGTCTTCATCTGTTTTCGTAATAAATGTTGCAGGGTGTTTTAGAATACTAAAGGTGTCATTATACGGTTGTACTGCAACGGTGATGTCTTTTAATGCTTTTTGTTCTAGAATGTCAAATGCTATTCCTTCGACAGACATTGAGTCGATATAACTTCCTGTGCTTACAGCAATCCTTAAGTTTCTTGCCGGATTTTTTTCAGTTACGTCCTGGACGGCATCGCGGAAGTTGAATGTATAGGTGGTACTGTCTTTCAAGGTTGTTTCGAAATCTAAAACCACCTTGTTGTTTCGTGCCTCTACGTTGTAGGTTTTTCCGATAGTTGGCGCTATTATTATTTGTTCTTTTGGGTTGGCGAGATTAATCATCTCCGAGAATGTTAACTCAAGGCTTTTGCCTTTGAAGTTTATGGATTGGTCTGCAGGCACAACTCTTACAAGTCTTGGAGGAATAGTATCCTTAGGACCTCCGGTAGGTGCACTTTGCCTTGCACATGAAAAGAAAAACAATATGTAGATGAACCAATGAAGATTTTTATACAGAGTCATTTTTTACTTAGCTTATAAATAAGACTTGAATAATTAGTGTTTTCTTTTGCTTGATAATTTGAAATAGCACCTTGATAGAACGCTTTTACCATTGTTACCAGCGTGGTACTTCCCCTTTTATATTTCTCGCTAAGCAGGCTAACATAGTATGCATCCAGCTTCATCGGGATAATATCATCAAGAATGAATCCATGTTTTTCAAAAAGCATTTGGATGTTGTTTTTTGAGAAGTGCCATAGATGCCGCGGTACATCATAAGCGGCCCAATTATCTTGGTAATGTTTTGCGTCCGCGCTTTCTCGGTTCGGAACTGCGATGAACACTTTGCCTTTTGAATCAAGCATCTGGTGAAGTTGTGTTAGCACTTCATTTAAATCAGGAATGTGTTCGAGTACGTGCCATAGTGTGATTGTATCAAAAGCTGGATTGTTATTGTTGGATATTTTGCTCTCTACGTTTAATCCTTTTGCTCTTGCTATTTCCCCTGCTTGGTGGTTTGGTTCAATGCCTTGTACATGATGACCTTTTTCTTGGCAGTAGTTGAGGAATTCGCCCGTACCGCAGCCATAATCCATGATGCTAAGCCATTGCTTTGTTGTTTCTTTCGTTACTAATCTATATTTCCATTGCAATGTAAAAGTTCGTGCAGTTCGGTATACCATATCTACCAAGCCTTGATTTTTGATGGTGTGCGAGGTATAATCTTTCGACTCATAGTATTTACCGAGGAGATCGTTTTCCGGCCTTGGAGAAGTAAACATTAGATCACATGTCTTGCATCTTTGAATTTCAAAAGATTCCTTCGTTAAGGTATGGTCGATAGCCGTTAACACGTTTTCGTAATTAGAGTTATTGCAAACGGGGCACTCTGCCAATTGATACATATTATTTACCCATATATATAGTTAGAACTGAAATATCTGATGGGGATACTCCACTTATTCTGGAGGCCTGCCCTATAGTTTCGGGTTTAATTCTCTTTAGTTTCTCCCTGGCTTCTGCTGATAATGCCTTCACCCGATCATAGTCGAAGTCGCCTTTTATTTTATATTCTTCAAGACTTCCGATTTTTTCGGCTATTTTTTGTTCTCGTTCAATGTACGTTTCATACTTTACGTGAACTTCTACCTGTTCCTGGATTTCCTTGTCATACCGGTTTAGAAGTTGCTTTACACTAGTGTCAATTTGCGCTAATTCGTTTATCCCTATCTGCGGCCTTCTTAACAGATTAATAACTGGTACTTTCTCTTTAATAGTTGCAGTGTTTAATCCTTCTAGTTCAGAATTTATGATTTTGGGGTCTACTTTAACCTTCTTGAGACCTGTGAGTAGTTTTTCTATCCCTTCCTTTTTGCTCTGTACTCTTTGCAGCCTTTCGTCAGATGCAAGTCCTATTTTATGGCCCAGTTCCGTTAGACGCAGGTCTGCATTGTCTTGTCTCAGTAAGATTCTATACTCGGCGCGTGAAGTAAACATTCTATAAGGTTCCTGCGTACCCTTGTTGATCAAGTCGTCTATCAATACACCAATGTATGCTTCAGATCGCTTTAATATAAATGGTTCCTTATCATGCGCCTTGTTGTGAGCGTTAATTCCTGCCATTAATCCTTGACACGCAGCTTCTTCGTAACCTGTTGTGCCGTTTATTTGCCCTGCAAAGAACAGGTTTTCCAATTGCTTGGTCTCGAGTGATAGTTTTAGCTGAGTTGGTGGGAAGAAATCATATTCAATTGCATATCCTGGTCTGAACATCCTTACGTTTTCAAACCCTGGTATTTTTTTGATTGCTTTGTATTGAATATCCTCGGGTAAAGAAGTGGAAAATCCATTCACGTAGATTTCTACGGTATTCCACCCTTCTGGCTCTACAAATATTTGGTGCCTGTCCCTTTCTGCGAACCTATTGATCTTGTCCTCAATCGAAGGACAATATCTCGGACCCAAGCCCTTTATTCTTCCTTGAAACATAGGACTTTTATCAAAGCCCTTCTGAAGTTCTTCGTGAACTGCGTCGTTGGTATACGTTATCCAACAGCTTACTTGCTGGTCTAACGGCTTTGTATCAGTATAGGAGAATTTGGAAGGATTCTCGTCTCCTTTCTGTTCCTCCATCTTTGAATAGTCAAGGCTTCTGCCATCTACTCTTGGCGGGGTGCCTGTTTTCATTCTGCCTGATTCAAGACCCAGTTGTATCAATTGCTCTGTTAGTCCTGTTGCTGCACCTTCACCTGTTCGTCCCCCCCCAAACTGTTTTTCTCCTATGTGAATTTTTCCGTTTAAAAACGTTCCATTGGTTAATACAACTGACTTAGCTTCTATCTCTAGCCCAAGGCTTGTCTTAACCCCAACAACCCTATTATTCTTTACGAGGAGTTCTTTAACCATTTCTTGCCAGAAGTCAATATTTGGGACTCTCTCAAGCGATAGTCGCCATTCTTCTGTGAATCTCATTCTGTCGTTTTGCGTTCTTGGGCTCCACATTGCGGGTCCTTTAGACATGTTGAGCATTCTGAATTGGATCATTGATTTGTCAGATACAATTCCTGACAATCCACCTAATGCGTCAATCTCTCGCACAATTTGGCCCTTCGCCACACCACCCATTGCAGGGTTGCAAGACATTTGGGCAATGGTTGTCATGTTCATAGTTATCAATAGGACTTTCGAACCCATAGTTGCAGCGGAAGCTGCAGCTTCGCATCCCGCGTGGCCCGCCCCTACTACTATCACATCGTACTTTGGAAACATTATCTATATGTTGTTTTATTTCTTTTTGGTAACGTGTTCCACGTGGAACACATTAATTATGTACACTCTTTAATTATGTACACTCTTTGTGTTCCACGTGGAACATTGTTTTTGCCTTACTACTCTGTTCCACGTGGAACACTATCTTTTCATTAAGCACGCGTCTTCTTTCTTACGCATTAATGCTTTAGCTTTTGCTGTTTTGTCTTTATAGCCTAATAGATGGAGAACACCGTGGATCATCACCCTGTTCAGCTCATCTAAAAAGCCTGAATTAAATTTCGCTGAGTTTTCTTTTACCCTTTCAATGCTTATGTAGATGTCGCTTTCAACCACTCCTTTTTCAGAGCTATTGTCGAAAGTGATTATATCCGTGAGGGAAGTGTGATTTAGAAAATCAACATTAATCTTGTTCAAGTATTCGTCTGAGCAGAAGATGTAGTTAATCTCTTTAAGTTTGTATCGCTCGCCCTTAATAATGCGACTAATCCAGTTGCTGGTTTTTCTTGGGTAAGGTATCTTGAAGTCTACGTCCTCGACAAAGTAGTTAATCAGGGGCATTACGTGTTCATGTAAAAACTAAGTTCCACAATTCGTCCGTTGTCTTTAAATTCAACCTCGTCCGATAGGTGCTTCATTAAAAAGATGCCTCTTCCTCCTGGTTTCTCTATATTTTCAGGTGCTGTGGGGTCAGGGAGGTTATGATGATCAAAACCACTGCCTTCATCTTTTACAGTGAATTTAATCAGGCTCTCTTGGAAATGCAGGGTGAGTTGCACGTTCTTACTCCTATCGCTATTGTTGCCGTGCTTAATCGCGTTGTTTACAGCTTCAGTTACGGCAATCATGATATTACCATAAATATCATCATCAAGGTGAAATCGCTCTTTGGCGTTGTCAATAAAGCTTTCGATCATCCGAATGTTTTCTGCTAGAGAAGGCACTTGGATATTAATGGTATTCATGAATCTATTAAGGTTAGTTGGTTCCCATTCTTTTAAAGTACTCACTTACTTCCTTCTTGTAATAAGGATATAATTTTGGTGGTACCGTCTTTAACAATTCTACTTCTTTTTCTTTAAGCCTCAAGTACTCTTCAAACGCCTTCGGCATTTCCTGCTCGTACTCCTTCGCTGTTTCCCCTTTTCGTTCTTCATCCATGTTTTGTTCACGCATTGATTTTTCTGCGTCTAACAAACGTGTCATTATCTCTTTTTGCCTTTTGATGAGCTGATCTGTCAATTGCTTATTAACAAGGTCCATTTCAGTTTGTTCCATTTTACTTGGGAGATCTCCCCCTGGCATTTTTCCTTCTTTCTTCATCTTCTCCTGCATCTCCTGAAGTGCTCTGCGAATTCGCTCCTGCTCCGCCGCCATCTTAGCTAACTCTTCTGAAAGCTCTCTGCCGCCTTTGCCACTGTTCTTTAAATCCTGGATTTTCTGGTTTAACTGCTGCTGCATTTGGCTTAAGCTAGGCTTCTGCCCTTTTTGATTTGACTTCTTCATTGAAGGCTTTGCATTCGCCATCATCTGCATCATCATATCAAAATGATCGTCGAGCATTAAGGCAAGGTTATTAATAGACGTCATCGTCATTTGCATTTCGCTGGAGGCCTGTGGCCTCTTTCTCTCTTTATTAGCCTCAATAACCTTCTCCAGGTGGTTATTTAATTCTCCAATCTCTTTTGTAATGAAGCCACCCATCATCGGATCTTTTTTGCCTAAAGCAAGCAAACTGTCTTCAAGTACTTTCGAGTCGTCTCGTAGCTTGATCTCCCGTTGAGCAAGGAGGTTGAACCGTGGATCATTTTGTTGGAGTTCATTAAACTCCTTCATTAAATTCTCTTGGTCGAATGAAAGCTTTACCAGCCCGTGAATGATTTGTCTTAGTGACTCCAGATTTTGCATATCCATCTCCATCATCATGGAGTTCTGCATTCCTTCCATCTTCTGCTGCATTTGCTGCATCTTTTGAAGGGCGTTCTTCTGAGGAGTTCTAGCTTTAGACGGATTCTTCTGTTCTAGCTGTTCCTTACTTTGTTGTTGCTCTTGCTGGATTTGTTCTTTCTCTTGTTCAGAAGGAAGTTCTTCATCTTTGTTAAGCTCATCACCCATCTTCTCAAGCTCTTCCATTTTTTCAGAGGTTTCTTTAAACTTCTGCATTAAGTCCTCCTGCTCGTTTGCAAGACTCTCAGGAGAGTTTTCGTTCTGACTATTTTGCTCCTGGTTACTATCCTTCTGTTCCTGATTCTTTTGATTCTGACCTTTCTGATCTTTGTCTGACTTGCCATTAGGCTTGTTCTCTCTCTCTAGAGATTCAGTTTTCTCCAATAAAGATTTTTGCTCTTCTACCTGTTTCTTCAAGTCTTGAACAGTCTGATCAAGCTTAAACTCGTATTGTAGTTCTTTAAATAATTCTAATGTCCGCTCAAGTTCTTTCTCCAGGTTGTTAGTGTTTTGATTAAGTTTATCCATTAACTTTTGAAGTTGGTTTACATCAGCATTCTCTTTCAATAGCTTTTGTAATTCTTCAAAAAGTTTCTTGGTTTCTTCATCCAATAACTCGTCCATCAGTTTTTGTAGTTGCTGTGCTTTCTCTTTGATGCGTTCATTCTGTTCAGTGAAAGCGTTCTTCTTTTCATCCAATAATTTATTCTCCTCTTTTAGCTGTTGAACAATTTGGTCAAGCCCTTGCTTCTGTTGAAGAATATCTTCCAACATCTTCTTGTCTTGCCAATCGAGAGATTGCTTGCCCTTCAGCTTCTGATTTGCCTGTTCAATTTGATCTTGTAGCTTGTTGGCTTTATTAAAGCTTTGATCAATTTTATGTTGCGTTTGAGATTGTGATTTTGAAATCTGTGCTACCAGGTTTTCTTCTGTAGGTACCAAAAATGTATAACTACTGCTCTTCGTTGATTTTCTACCGTTAACTCCGTCATTATCAAATACTTGTAGATAATATTCGAGGTGCTGGCCCGGCTTGAGCTTTAGGGAATCGACAGCCCAGTTGTAGAAGAAATTTTGTTGAACCTGATTTTTTGAAATCGGGATTCTTATTGAGCGCTTTGTAATGTCTCTTTGGTCCTCGTCTTTAACTGTAAAGTGTAATGTTAATTCTGTTACGCCGTAATCATCTCCTATCATTCCGCCCAGCATTACTCTTTTATATAATACAGAGTCTTTAAAATTATTAACAGCGATTTGAGGATATTGATCTTTAATTACTTCAATCTGGTAAAAGATCTTCTCTTTGTTTTTACTCTTATCGTTTTCTAAAATAATCTCATACTGATCGGGATTATTAAACTTCTTTTCAAAAGTAAATGTCTCATTACCAGTGTTTTGTACGGAGTTTGATGATTTATCAGAAAAGAAAGTAATGGATGCTCTTTCTGCATGTATTGTCTTTAAGTTCCATTTTACGTTTGTGCCTTCCGGAATCTCTAGATTTCCTGCGTTTGCCAGACGCTCATTTTTACGCTGTAAATACCTTGGAAATTCCAACTCAACATTAAAGCGAGCCATTTCTGGTCTGTTAACCATTTCTATTGTATACAAATCAGAGAAAAATCCTGCTGCTTCAACCTGCAGTTGAATAGGTTCTTGTATACGTTCAAACAGATATTGAAACTCGCCATTGCCCGTATGCTCCAGTTTTAAACGCTGCCCCTTGGATATGATGTAAGCACTTGAGGGAACCGCTGACCCGGTAAGCTGCACTTTAAAAGTAAAGTCTTCGTTATAAAATGCAGTTAGCCCATTGTTCTTAACAATAAAGTTAAAAGGTGCTTCAGGAGCGTACTCTCTGTTAAAATGCATAATACGGTCCGTGCTTTTTGTGATAATGCTCTGGTTAAAGATGAGGATAACCAGTACGATGCCTAAAGGAATTGCCAAGTACTTTAAGTACCTTTTATTTTCACTTAAGTCTATGGCGCGATCAAAAACAATAGGATCAAACTCCCGCGATTTTTGTTCGACACTTGCAAAAGTTAATGCAGATTCTTGTTTGCTTGAAGAGAGCTGAATAAGATTCAGCAGCCTGTCCTTAATGGTTGGTATCGCACTACCTATAATCTTTGCCGTTTCTTCATCATTAATACCTCTTCTTGCCAGCCACCATTGCAGGGGTTCGTTTAGAAACTTGTAAACGCAATACCCTGCCGTACCAAAAAATGTAATCAGAATAGTTAAGCGGGCCCATTGGCTTAACCACAAATTGTGTTCGAGCAATGATGCCAAAACGAGGTATCCTATAAGGATAGACAAAGTCAGAATAATACCCCTAATGAAAATATTGAGGTAATACTTCTTTTGAAAAGACTTAATCTTTTGCTCAATACGTCCTGCTCCAGCGCTCATCTTTCCTTGGAATTTAGTTTTTTTAAAGCACGCACTCCACAACTCAAAAGTTGAGTAAAGAACTAATTTAATTTCTATTAATTGTTAAACAAATTGTTCCACGTAAAACACGATCAAATCACGTAGTTGGAGGGGGTTCTGTATAGGTCCATTCGTACTCTTTTTCAAAATACTCCATCACATGGATCTTGAGAAGTTTCTCCTGTTCCAATAAATCAAAGTGCGGCAACTTCTTTATCAATTTCCAATGAGGCCAGCCGTCTTTGTCGTGACCGTCAAGCTCGTAATAGCCTGCAAGGCTAAGTACTTTACAAATTCCGATATGCATCAGGTCTTGCTTTTCCTCTTTTGAGAAATTCTTCTTTCCCTGGCCTAACTCCTGAACTCCGATCAAAAACAAAACTCCATTCAAATCTTTAGGCCTCTTACCGACAATATCTTTAATGTCTTCCAGAAGTGCATTCCATTTTCTCTCCAGGTCAAGGTCACGTTTAAACATTCTGAAGTTCCTCCCAATATTCAAAAGCTCTTCTTAAGTGTGGTATAACAATAGTACCCCCAATTAATGTTGCTACACCCATCGCTTCATGAACTTCCTCGGTTTTAAATCCAACCTCCTTACATTTTCCAAGGTGATACCTCACGCAATCATCACAACGGAGAACAAGGGAACAGGTGAGGCCGATAAGCTCTTTTGACTTCACATCCAGGTGGCCTTCTGTATAAGCATTGGTATCAAGGTTGAAAATTCTCTTAATGATCAGGCTTTCAGATGCCATGATCTTTTCGTTCATCTTGCTACGATATCCATTAAAATCTTCTACTAGTCCCATAAGTATATAACTCTCTTAACTTTTTTATAATTATTTTAGTTTGACAAAGATATTATTCATTTGACAAAAACATTTGCTGCTGAGATATTGGGAGACTTTGTTTCTCTTTTCTTCCCCCATTACTGCGTTTCCTGCCACAACGCTTTAGTGAAAGGTGAAGATTTTATTTGTACCAAATGTATACTTGATCTCCCAAGATCCAACTATCATCTTGATAGAGAGAACCCTTTCTTTGTTAAGCTTAGCGGGCGACTTTCCGTTCTTTATGTAATGTCGTTTTTCAAATTTGTGAAGGGTGGTAAAGTTCAACGTGTGCTCCATTCATTGAAGTATAAGAATAAACCTGAATTTGGCAGGATGCTGGGCCGTGTTTATGGAAATGAATTGATGAATAACGGCTTTAAGGATAAGTTTGATCTTATAGTTCCAATTCCCTTGCATCGCTCCCGGTTCAAGCAAAGAGGTTATAACCAAAGTGAGGAGTTCGGAATTGGATTGGCGGAAGTATTACAAATTCCTTGTCGGGATGAGTTTTTAGTAAGAACCACCCAAACAGAAACCCAAACCAGGAGATCAAAATTAAAACGGTGGCAAAATGTAAAATCGGTATTTGAGGTAACGCAAGCCGAGGCAATATCAGGAAAAAGAATCTTGCTTATTGATGATGTTGTTACTACCGGTGCAACCCTTGAAGCTGCCGGTCAGGCTTTAATTAAGGCTAATTGTAAAGAGTTGAGTATCGCTTGTATTGCAGCTACCCAGTAGATACTATCCCTTCTGATTTTTTTATCTCAAAATTTAATTCTGTTTTCTGACTTTAGCGTAGGATGGCTTCACCATAGCCTTACCTACTTCTTTATAAAACTGAAATTATTCTTAAGGCAGCAATTTGGCAAATCTGTCCATATTAAGGGCGAACACAAAATCAACAGGTCATTGGCCTTTAGAAATTCCTATTGACCAATGACCATTAAATTTGCTTCCTATTTATCTGGAAGTTCTACACCACCAGGCTTCTTTCCATCATAAATTCAGCAATCTGAACAGCATTCGTTGCGGCACCTTTCCTAAGGTTATCAGCAACAATCCACATGTTTAAGGTATTTGGCTGGGACTCGTCTCTGCGAATTCTTCCAACAAATACCTCATCGCGACCTTTGGAATTGATCGGCATTGGGTAAACGTTATTCTTCGGATCGTCCTGAACAATTACCCCTGGTGTGGTAGCCAGAATTGAACGAACCTCACTGATGTTAAAATCATTATCGAATTGTACGTTCACAGCCTCTGAATGGCCGCCAATAGATGGTATTCTAACAGTTGTCGATGTTACACCAATTGATTGATCTCCAAGGATCTTTCTGGTTTCATTCACCATTTTCATCTCTTCCTTGGTATAGCCGTTATCTAGGAATGAATCAATATGAGGCAAAGCGTTCATATCTATAGGATGAGGATAAACTTTTGGTCCGTCTATTCCCTGGCGCTCGTTCATCATTTGCTGAACAGCGTCTTTACCTGTGCCCGTTACCGACTGATACGTAGAAACAACAATTCTCTTTAGTTTATATTTAACGTGAAGCGGAGCCAATGCCAATACCATTTGAATGGTCGAGCAATTAGGGTTCGCTATAATTCTATCGTCAATTGTAATCTCGTGTCCGTTAATTTCTGGAACAATAAGCTTTTTCGTAGGGTCCATTCTCCATGCAGAAGAGTTATCTATAACGATTGTCCCGACTTCAGCAAACTTCGGAGCCCATTCCAGCGACGTACCACCGCCTGCAGAGAAAATAGCTACATCCGGTGCTAACTTACAAGTTTCTTCAATGCTCTTTATCTTGTATTCCTTACCCTTAAACTTCATTGCCTGACCTACTGATTTGGCGGAGGCTACCAAATACAATTCATCAAAGGGAAAATTACGCTCCTCCAGCACTTTTAGAATTTCCTGGCCCACTAATCCTGTGGCACCTACTACTGCAAGTTTCATTTTGTTTTTTAAATTTAAGGGTTACAAAAATAATGAATCCCTCTCTACATGTACATCTCGTTCATTAAATCATTAGAATCTTTACAATTTTTTTTATTAACCGCCACTTTAACTTCAATAGTTTCAATTGGCATATGTACGAGCCAACAAGCGTTCGCTCAAGTTAGTGACAGTTTTGATGATGGAAATTTTACTTCTAATCCGATTTGGACAGGAGCAGACGGAAAAAACGATTTTAAGGTTGAAAGCAATCAACTGCAGCTCGACGCGCCTGCTGTAGAAGCGGTTTCATATTTGTCAACATTAAGCAATGTTATTAATCATACAATTTGGGAGTTTAATGTAAAGATGACTTTTGAAACATCATCAAATAATCTCACACGTGTGTATCTTATTTCTGATCAACAAAATCTAAGTGGGGCAATAAAGGGTTATTATGTAGAAATAGGAAATACATTAGATGAAGTAAGTCTTTATAGACAATCAGGAGTAACAGCAGGGGAAAAAATAATTGATGGCGCCGACGCACGAGTAAGGCAAAGCACAGTAACGCTTAAAGTTAAGGTAACTCGTGATAATATTGGTACTTGGAGATTATATACTGATGTTGGGATTACTGGCACTTATACTTTAGAGGGTTCGGTTATAGACAGCACGTATTTAACCTCTAAGTATTTCGGGATCTATTGTAAATACATTGCCTCACGTTCAAAGCAATTCTTCTTTGACAATTTTAACGTTAGCATTGATAAATCACCCCCTCAACTATTAACAGCTAATCCCACATCCAACAAAACTCTTTTGCTTACTTTCTCTGAAGAACTAGATCCTTCTTCAGCTTCTAACCTAAATAATTATTCTATTGATGGTTTGGGAAATCCATCTCATGTAGAGCTAATAAATGGTTCGACAGTCGGACTCACTTTTAATAGAGAATTCAGAAACGGCGCGGAATCAACAATAAAAGTTTCCGGAGTACAAGACATCGCAGCTAATGTTGCCGAAATTTCAAAAGTCTTTTTTTACTTTCAACCATTACCTGTGTCTTACCGTGATATAAGAATTACAGAAATCTTTTCTGATCCCAATCCCACTGTTGGCCTACCAGAAGCTGAGTTTATAGAGCTTTATAACAGAAGCAAAAATCCTATCAACTTAAAAGGATGGAAGATTACAGATGGAAGTTCAACAGGCACATTAGCTGATAAAATTCTTCTTCCTTCAGAATATCTCATTATCTGCGCGTCTACCTCCTCCTCATTATTTGGTTCGTATGGTTATGTCATGGGAGTTTCAAACTTTCCTACTTTAAACAATGCCGGCGATGCCATTGTAATCAGAAATAGTGAAGGTCTAAAAATTGATTCTGTAAACTACTTACTGAAATGGTTTCAAAATGAAGACAAGCGTGAAGGCGGATGGACTCTTGAATTAATAGATCCGGAAAATAATTGTACAGAAGAAACAAATTGGACTCCCTCCGAAAGTGAAACCGGTGGCACTCCCGGAAAAGTAAACTCTGTTTTTGCAAACAAACCAGATCTTACTCCTCCTCAATTAATATCTGTAATTCCATTGTCCGAAAAAAAGCTGTTACTTTCATTTGATGAAAAGCTTGATACTTCTGTTCCTCCAACTGCAGCGTTTTGGGTAAAAGATACTGATGTCTCGAGCGTAGCATTTACAGATAATTCATTTTCAAAAATCGAACTTCTGTTGTCCTCGGATCTTGAAAAGGGAAAGCTATATTCTGTTACAGTAGCAAACATCTTCGATTGCGCGGGTAATGAGATCGAACGAAACAACAGCTTAAGTTTTGGTTTGCCCGAAGAGATTAGCGCTTCAGATATTGTGATTAATGAAATACTTTTTAATCCACGGCCAGGTGGAGTAGATTTTATAGAGTTATACAATCGATCTTCTAAATATCTTAATCTTAAGAATCTCGTAATCGCCAACATTGTTGATGATCATTTGGATAAAACCAGAGCTATTTCGCCTATAGATAAGTTAGTAAGTCCTGGTGAATATCTGGTGTTAACTACTGATGCAGAAATTTTAAAGAATGAATATCCAAGGGCAAGACAAGAAACCTTTGTTGAAGTTAACATCTTGCCCAGTATGAATGATGATGAAGGCAGCATAGCAATAGCAGATACGTTAGGTGCCGTTGTTGATCAAATTTCTTACACTGATAAAATGCATTCTATGTTTGTTAAAGATAATGACGGCGTTTCTCTTGAAAGAATATCAGTTAATACGCCGACTAGCAATAATGCCAATTGGAAATCTGCCAGCTCAGCTTCTGGATTTGCAACACCAGGATATGTAAATTCAAATACAGTAAGAGGTGAATATCTGGAAGAGGATGTTATTAAAGTAATTCCTGAGATCTTTCTTCCGCTGTCAGGCCAAACTGACTTTGCTCAGATAAATTATCGGTTTGATAAAGGCGGATATGTTGCCAATGTTAAGATTTATAGTCCACAAGGTGTTGAGATTAAAACAATTGCTGAAAATGAAATCTTATCATCAGAAGGTTTTCTTAGATGGGATGGCGATACAGATAAAGGAACGAAGGCCAACGTAGGTGCGTACCTTATCTACTTCGAAGTATTCGACGACGAGGGTCAGGTTAAAACTTTCAAAAAGAGGGTAGCTATAGCAGGACGTTTTTAGTACTCGCTAAAAGACATGACTTTCTTAAAGAGCAACCTTTATTTAGAAGAGCGAGCTACTCATCCGACTTGTAAATGAATGTTCGGGCATCGCCTTTCTTTTTAATAAAACCGCGGTACATGCCTGAGGTGTTAAATGTCATAGATACATTGCCAGCTCTGTCAAGCGCAATGATGCCACCATCTCCACCGAGGGCAGGAAGCTTTTTCATTATTACACTGTCAGCCGCTTCTTGCAGACCTAAGCCTGCATATTCCATCATCGCGGCAATATCGCGCGCAACAGAAAGTCGTATAAAATACTCGCCCCATCCGGTCGAGGAGACGCCGCAAGTCTTGTTGTTGGCATAAGTGCCCGCACCGATAATAGGTGCGTCGCCAACTCTGCCATATCTTTTATTGGTCATGCCCCCGGTAGACGTACCTGCAACAATATTTCCAAATTGATCAAGAGCTACTGCTCCCACCGTTCCAAACTTTGTATCTTTTATGTATGGATCTTCAAAGGCATCTTTAAGTGATGCAGCTCTTTCTAATTCCTTTTCCTTTACCTTAAGTAATTGCTTATATCTGGTTGAATCAAAAAAGTAAGAAGGGTCTACAATTTCCAACCCTTGCTCAGAAGCAAAAGTCTCTGCACCTTTTCCTATAAGCATAACGTGCTCTGACTTTGTCATCACAGCATAAGCAGCTGTTATTGGATTTTTAATTGTTGTCACCCCAGCCACCGCCCCGGCCATTAGTGTACTGCCATCCATAATTGATGCGTCTAATTCATTCTTTCCCTCATTTGTAAAAACGGCACCCCTTCCTGCATTAAATAATGGTGAATCTTCCATTACCTTAATTGCTGTAATAACTGCATCGGCACTCTTACCTCCTTTTTCCAGCACATCAAAACCTGCTTCTAAAGCGTTTTTCAATGCTTCGTGATAGGCCTTTTCTTTCTCAGGGGTCATGTTCTCACGCTTTATTGTTCCAGCACCACCATGAATTACAAGAGTAATTGGCCCAGGAGTGTGGTTTTGCTTATCTTCGTGAGATTTTTGAGAGTTGCAACTCATAGCTAGACCGCCAATAGTTAAAAGAATAAAAAGGTAGTTCATTGAAGGAGCAGTTAAGATTGCCATAAACATATTGTTAATTGGTAAAATTAACGTCTGAATAGAGGGATTTTTACATAATATTTTTTGTTTTAGACAGCAACCTATAATTTTGCGCATCTTTTACTTCAAGACACCTTAATCATGGCCAAGACTAAAAAAGCACCCGCCAAGGCAACTAAGAAAACAACCGCTAAGGCTAAACCGGCAGCAAAAGTGAAAAAGTCGGTTCCTGCAAAAGCTAAGAAAGTTGCTAAAGCAAAGCCAGAAGCTAAAAAAGCTACGCCTAAGGTAGCCGAAAAGCCAATAAAGAAGGTGGCAACCAAAGCTATTCCAAAAACTAAGGCTCCAAAAAAAGAAGTTGCGAAGAAGGAAGAAGTTAAGAAAGAGCTTAAAAAAGAAGTAGTGAAAAAGGAATTGAAGAAACAGGAAGTAAAAAAACAGGTACCAGAAAAAAATCAGGTTGAGCAGCAAGACGAGGCACCTAAAACACCGGCAGCAAGCGCTGCAAAGGTGGCACAAAATGCCCAGTTAAATTTTTTCCAGATGCCGAATCAGAGACCTATGGCCCACAAGCCCGCTAAACCGTCTACAAATTCTGAAGAGAAGACACGCTATTCAGAAGAAGAGCTAAAGGAATTTGAAGTGTTAATAAACCGGAAGCTTGATAAAGCCAAAGAAGAATACAAAATACTAAAAGAAACCCTCAACAGAAATAATGATGAGGGAACAGATGCTACGTCTGGCGGTAACACAAAAGTGTTGGAAGACGGAGCAGAAACAGCAGAAAAGGAAAATCTTAGTCAGCTTGCCGCTCGTCAACAAAAATATATTACTAACTTAGAGAACGCATTAGTCCGTATAAAGAACGGTACTTATGGTATCTGTTCTGTAACTGGCAAGCTTATTTCTAAAGAAAGATTGATTGCAGTACCGCATACTACCCAATCTATTGAAGCAAAGTTAATGCAACAGGATTAATGGTGATAGTTGAAGTGCCCTATCGCTTCAATTGAATGAAAAGAAAGAAGAAAGATTAAAATAATTGTAGCGTGGATTTCTTACAGAATCATATTGAAGCATTAATATTTTGTTCTCCAAACCCGATAAAGCTTGCTGAGATAAAAGCATGTTTATCTGAAATGTTTAATGCAGATGTTCCTGAAGAGGACATCATCGGAGCAATTCAACGTTTAGAAGAAAAATATCAACATGAAGAGTTTTCTTTTCAGCTCTTCAAAGCTGCGGGTGGATTTCAGTTTCTTACAAAACCTGCGTATCAGGCTAGTATAAGTATCCTCCTGAAGCAACAATCCAAGAAGAGATTGTCTACATCAGCAATGGAAACCTTAGCAATCATTGCTTACAGACAGCCTATCTCAAAAACAGAAATAGAAAATATTCGTGGCGTGAACTGTGATTATGCAGTTCAGAAGCTATTGGATAAAAGCCTGATTGAAATCACAGGTAAGGCAGATACTATCGGCCGGCCAATGCTTTATGGTACAACACAAAAGTTCATGGAATATTTTGGAATCAGCGACCTTGCAGAATTGCCTGTACCTAAGGAAGTGAGCACAGAAGTAAATACGATTGGAGAGAATCCAGAATTAAAAGAACCAGATGCCCAAGGGTAATTCATCAGGCCGTTCTTCGGGAAGAAGAGGCAACAACACCAGAAGTAACTCATCAGAAAATTCATTTTCGGGAAGAAAGAAATCTTCTGACAGACCTTTTAAGAAAACGGATCGATCGTCTAAAGGAGAAGGTTCATTTGGAACTAAGAGATCGTCAGGAAGGTCTTCAGGCGGAGATCGCCCTTTTAAGAAATCAGCGAATTCGTCTTATAAAAGAAGAGATGAAGACCCAGATTCACCGAAATCATTTAGCAAACGTCCCGGTTCAACAGGACGAAAGACAGGCTCAAGAACATCAAAAAGCTTTGATAAACCTTTTCGGGATAGACGAAGTGATTCTGAAGACGAACCAAGAAGAGCAAGAGCATCAAAACCATTTGGAAGGCAAAAATCGGAAGATTCTAAATCTTCAGGTGGTACCGGTAAATCTTTGAGGCGCAGAGGTGATACTTCCAGATCTTCTAACAGAACATACGATAAGAAGGAATCAAGCGCGCGTAAATCTTCACCGCGTTCATCTTCAAAGTCATACGATAGAAAGAGGGATGAAACTTCATCAGAAGAGAGACATAGCTTCTTCAAAAAAGAAAGAACATCAGACAGAAAAGGTAAAGCAGATCAAAAAGATGCTCCTGTTCAGTCTGAAAAAATACGCTTAAACAGGTTCATTGCTAACAGCGGTGTCTGCTCGAGAAGAGAGGCAGACGAACTGATAGCTATGGGTCTTATATCAGTTAACGGAAAAACGATTACCGAACTTGGCTATAAGGTGAACCCAGGTGATGAAGTACGTTATGAAAACAAAATTCTGCGTGCCGAAAAACCAGTTTATATTTTGCTGAATAAACCGAAAGGATACATTACAACTACGGATGATCCTCAGGAAAGAAATACGGTAATGCACATTATTGGTAGTGCAGTAAAAGAGCGCATCTACCCTGTAGGACGACTTGATCGAAATACCACAGGTCTCTTGCTTCTTACCAATGACGGAGAGCTTGCTGACAAGCTTATGCATCCATCATACAATGTAAAGAAGATTTACAAAGTTGAATTGGATCGCCCGTTAACAAAAAACGATTTTCAGAAGATACTTGATGGAGTAAGACTAGAAGAGGGAAAAGCTGCCGTAGATGACCTTGCCATAGTTTCTGACGATGGAAAAACAGTAGGCGTTGAATTGCACATCGGGTGGAATCGTGTGGTAAGAAGAATTTTTGAAAGCCTGGATTATCAAGTGGTAAGACTAGACAGGTCTGTATACGCCGGCTTAGATAAAAAAGACCTCGGTCGTGGTGAATGGCGATACCTCACCAAAGAGGAGGTGGTACGATTGAAGCATTTCAAATAGATCTCAAAACAAGCTTACCCAAATTTTGCTGCTTGTTCTAAAGTAAAGTAAACCGATCTTTACTTGATAATCATGTTGATACTTTTCTATTTTTGGTTATGACAAAACCAGATCTCGATTCTATACCTCTGTTTTATCGTGGCTATGTTGAGAACGTGAAAGACCTGGATGTAATGGAGGCATTACAACAATCTTCAAAAGTTGCTTTGACTATTTTCAGAACAATTCCCGAAGACATGGGTGAATACCGTTATGCAGAGGGAAAATGGAGTATCAAGGAGTTGCTTAACCACATGATGGATGCAGAAAGGATCTTTGCTTATCGAGCACTGCGTTTTTCTCGCAATGATGGAACACCCCTTCCCGGTTTTGAGGAGAATGATTATGCTCCTAATGCAAATGCGCAAGCCCGATCTGTCACAACGCTTTGTGATGAAATGGAAAGGCTTCGTGCTACAACAATAGATCTTTATTCAACCTTCACTCCTGAGATGTTGAAGAGAGATGGCACAGCCAATAACAACAGACTATCCGTTCTTAACCTAGGGTACGTAATCGCTGGTCATGAAACTCATCACAGAAAGATTATTGTAGAACGCTATCTTAAAAATTAGGGATGCGTTTTCTATTTTACTTTATCGTAATAGCGGTTGTTACAGCATGTTCATCTTCTAAACGTTTAGGTCTTCCCAAAGCTTTTAAAGAGACTGACCATAAATTTCAGGATCATACAGGTTTCATGTTGTACGATGTTGATAAGAAGAAGGTGATTTATGAATATAATTCTAATAAATATTTCACGCCTGCGTCTAATACAAAAATCTTTACCTTCTATACCTCATTACGAATAATAGGAGATTCGATCCCTGCATTAAAATATGTCGAGCGAAACGACTCGTTGATTTTTTGGGGAACAGGAGATCCCTCCTTTTTATACAAGTTCACTTACAATAACAACAGACTTTATAACTTCCTGCAAAAGCATCCGAAGAGCCTTTATTTTTCAAATGCTAATTTTAGTACATCGCACTTTGGGTCAGGATGGGCATGGGATGATTACAACTCTGCCTACTCACCAGAGCGCTCGCCCTTTCCTGTTTACGGTAACATCTTTACTGTGAAAAAGTCCGGGAGTCTTTTACGCATCTATCCTTCCTATTTTGAAAAGCATTTTGCTATCGGTGAACGAAGAGAAAGAGAGGAAGTGGTGCGTGAACTTCATTCGAATGATTTCAAGATTCATCCTGGTGTTAGATCCCCACAATATAAGGAATGGGATATTCCGATAAGATTAAATCAACTATTGATAACTGATCTTTTAACAGATACATTAAAACGGGCTGTTACACCCGTTCACACGAAGTTAAGCGCACCTGCTATACCCTATTACAGCATTCCCGCCGATAGCTTGTTCCGTGTTATGATGCAGGAGAGTGATAATTTTATAGCTGAGCAACTTCTGTTAATCTGCGCTGGCATTGTTCGTGATACACTAAAACCTGAAATCGCCATTAAGTATTCAATTGAAAACTATCTTCAGGATCTTCCTGATAAGCCAATCTGGGTTGACGGGTCTGGTTTATCACGCTATAATCTTTTTACGCCTCGCAGCATTGTTAAGCTATGGGAAAAGATTTACGAACAGCGGCCAAAGGAAAGATTATTTCCGTTGCTGGCAACAGGGGGAGTAAATGGCACGGTAAAAAATTGGTACAAAGCTGATAAGCCCTATTTCTTTGGAAAGACGGGCACATTAAGTAATAATCATACGCTGAGCGGCTTTCTTGTAACAAAGTCTGGTAAAACGCTCATCTTCTCCTTCATGAACAACAATTACGTAACCTCTACCAGTGAGATCAGAAAGAATATGCAGGAGATTCTTTACAACATATACAATCAATATTGATCGTCCCAAGTTTCTGAAATAATAAAAAAGCCGATACTTCCGCCCCATCTTTATCCAGGACAAATACATTTCATTTCTTTCACGCTGTTAAAAATCTTCTTAAAAATCAGATTATTAAGAAGTAAGCCATAGTTTTGTTATTTAAATTTTATAAGAGTTTACATGCAAAAAGGGTTAGTTGTTGTTCTCGCGCTGGTTTTACTTTTTAACTACCAGGTGATGAGTCAGGGTCGTGATAGTTTGGATATTAAAATTGGACAGATGCTGCTGATCGGCTTTCCGGGTACTCAGGTTGATACGGCCGTGTTGGAAGAAGTAAGAAATGGAAAGGTTGGCTCTATCATTATCTTTGAGAAAAACATTCCGCCTACTAATTCTTTTGTTGCATTGAAAAAGATTACGTGGACTTATCAACAAGCAGCCCCTATTCCTCTTTTTGTTACCATAGATCAGGAAGGCGGAAAAGTTAATCGCCTGAAAAGTAAATATGGTTTTCCTAACTCAATTACTGCGGCTGCCATGGCCAAGGCAACCTCACTTGATTCCGTAAGATTTTATGGAGAATCAACAGCATCTACGCTGGCTGGTCTGGGCATTAACATAAACTTTGCCCCTGTCGTTGACCTTTCTTCAAATCCTACCAATCCGATCATTGCTAAACACGGAAGAGCATTTTCTGCAAATGAAGACTCTGTAATTCTGATGGCTACGGAGTTTATCAAACAACATCGTAAATATGGCGTGTTAACATCACTTAAACATTTCCCTGGCCACGGAAGCTCTAAAGATGATACGCATCTTGGTATAGCAGATGTAACAAATACATGGGAAGAACGCGAGCTTAAACCATACCAGGCTTTAATAGATTCCGGTTATGTAGATGCGGTGATGACCTCACACATTGTAAACAAAAGACTTGAACCAGATGGCCATCCTGGCACACTGTCTGATGATGTAATAACGGGTATTTTAAGAAATCGCCTGCATTTCAATGGCGTAGTTTTTACAGACGATATGCAGATGCACGCCATAACAAAACATTATGGCTTGGAGGAGGCGATTAAACTGGCAATTCTTGCAGGTGTCGATATCATGACGTTTTCAAATAACATTAGTGGTAGCGATCAAAGAACGGTCGACAAAGTTCATGGTATAATTCGCTCCATGGTTCAGAATGGCACGATATCAGAATCAAGAATTGATGAAAGTTTCAGAAGAATTATGAAACTTAAGGCACAACTCGGTGCTAAAGATGTTACGGCTTCACTTAAAGAGTCACTGGCAAAAACACAGTCAGAGCTTGCTGCAGCACAAAATTCAGTGAAAGAGAACCGGGATAAAAGGGAAGAAACAGGCAAAAAGAAGAAAAAGAAATCCAAGAAAAATAAATCCTAGTTCGTCGATTTCTATGGAGCCATATGTTATTCACCCTGCAACTTCAGGTGAAATTCCTGTTATTCTAAGTGTACCTCATTGTGGTACAGCTTTTCCTGATGAACTAAAAGATGAGTATAAGGATGAGCTAATTCAGGCACCTGATGATACTGACTGGTTTGTTGACAAGCTGTATGACTTTGCCCCTGCCTTGGGAATAACCATGATAAAAGCGGTTTATAGCAGATGGGTAATTGATTTAAACCGAAATCCTGACAGTGCACCACTGTACAATGATGGGAGAATTATAACAGGGCTTTGTCCCTCAACCAACTTTTTAGGACAGTCAATTTATAGGGATAATCGATCGAGCGTTGATAGAGATGAAATTGAAAAAAGATTGGAAAAATACTACTGGCCTTATCACAACAAACTTCAGGAACTGCTTACGCAAGCTAAAGACAAGTTTGGAAAAGTATTGGTTTGGGATTGTCATTCAATAAGACAATATGTAAAAACAATTCAAAATGATAAGTTTCCTGATCTTATCCTCGGCAGTGCCGATCAAACTTCTGCACCAGATCATATAGTCAAACTTTCGCTTGAACAATTGAGCAAAGGAAATTATCAATTACAACACAACCATCCTTTCAAGGGTGGATTTATTACAAGGCACTTCGGGCGACCCTCAGAAAACACCTTTGCGCTTCAACTCGAGATGACAAAAGTGAATTACATGAACGATGACGAGACATTGTACGACCATACGCGTGCTGAAAGAATGCGGTCGGTATTGGCAGATACCCTTCTGGCTGTGGCTAAAAAACTTGTTTCATAAATAAAGGAAACTGCTGCTGGCACCGCTTAATGCCATCAGGAAAGGAAGTGTTTTTAATTTCTCCATTTTAAACTTCCTTTGTCCCCATGAGTGCTTCAGACCATTCTAAAACAATAACGAAGTATTTTCACTTCCAGGGAGTCTATACACTTGGAAAATGGATTACGCCAGCTTTTGTAGGAATAGATGCAAAGGGAATTATTCAATATTTATCTGATCAAACGCCTTCTGATGAATTGCCAATAGAATATGTTGATGGCTTTGCCTTACCTGGATTCCCCAATGCACATTCGCATGCATTTCAATATGCTATGGCAGGAATGGCAGAAAAACATCAAAAGGATACTAATGATGATTTTTGGAGTTGGCGGGAAGCTATGTATCAATGTGCCTTATCCATGGATCCGGATCAGTTGCAGACTGTGGCGACTATGCTTTACATTCAGATGTTAAAGAAGGGATATACCCATGTTGTTGAATTTCATTACCTGCATCATGATCAAAATGGAAAACCCTACAGCAACATATCAGAGATAAGCGTTTCCTTACTCGCTGCCGCCGCTATTGCTGGAATAAGAATTACGCTAGTACCCGTCTTCTATCAAAAAGGAGGTTTCGGAAAACCCGCAGAAGAAAGACAGAGAAGGTTTATATTCGGTGATGTTGACGAGTATTTTAAGCTACTCGAAGAAGCTTACAGTGTTACGCAAAAAATAACAACGGCTCAACTTGGTTTCGGTGTTCATTCTTTGCGTGCAGCTGAAGTAAATGATGTTATTGAAATCGAAAAACAGGGACCAAAACATATTCCCTTTCACCTTCACGCGGCTGAACAATTAAAAGAGGTAAACGACTGCATTGCTTATCTCAAGCAAAGGCCTGTTGAGTGGCTGCTTAATAATTTACCTTTAAGTGAACGCTTTAACATTGTGCATTGTACCCATCTTAACAATGAAGAGGTAGAAAGATTAGCAAAATCAAAAGCCAATGTTGTGTTATGCCCTGGAACTGAGGCAAACCTTGGTGACGGAATTTTCAGATTAACAGATTACGCAAAGCATGATGGTAATTGGTGTATTGGCACAGACAGTCATATAAGCTTAAGCCCACTTGAAGATTTACGTTGGATGGATTATGCACAACGATTGCTTACACATAAAAGAAATACGTTTGATGATGGTGCCAGTTACCTTGTAGAAAAAGCGATTTTGAAAGGCAACGCAGCTGCAGGCATTACAAACAATAATTTCTTTGAATCAGGTAAACCATTTGACGCGATTGTTATTGATGCAAATTCTCCGCTTATGTCTGATCTGAATACGAATTTCCTGCTTTCACGTATTGTTTATGCCACAGACAATTTAATGATAGGTACCATAATAAATGGCAAATGGATTATTCAGGATTACTATCATTCGGAACAGGAAAGCGTAGCCAATGCATTTAGTGAAACGCTTAAAACAATTAAATTTCAATAATTAATAAGAATATAGCTAATGGCTGAAACTGTAACAGTAAGGAGGGTAAAGAGGGAAGACAACCTTCAGGTGGCAAATATTATCAGAACGGTGATGCCAGCGTTTGGCGCATCGGCTCCTGGCTTTGCTATTCACGATCCTGAAGTTGATCATATTTTCGAAGCCTATAACCAGGCCCGCTGTGCATATTATGTTTGCGAAGTTGATGGCAAAGTGGTTGGAGGAGGCGGAGTAGCACCACTACAAGGAGGCAATGTAGATACGTGCGAACTTAAAAAGATGTACTTTTTGGAAGAAGCGCGCGGAAAAGGATTAGGTCAGCAGGTACTTTCTGCATGTATAAAGGCAGCCAAAGACATGGGCTTTAAATACTGCTACCTCGAAACCTTCAATACAATGACCGATGCCATGAAGCTTTACGAAAGAAACAACTTTAAAAAGATAGACGGCCCGGAAGGCAATACAGGACATTTCGCCTGTGATAGATTTTATAAGTTGTCCCTTTGATTTTTCCATCCCTTGAATAAAAAACTAAAGCCCGAACCGGAAAATTAGAATTGCGGAGGAAGTTTCAGCGTAATATCAAAACGGTAATACGTTCGAGAAACAGGCGGAATACGTGCTAAATTCATCGTAGAAACAGCGTAAAAACGATGTAAATAGGATGTAGGTTTGACAAAACGCCGTTTTATCGAACCTACATCGAACGTTCATCGAACCTACATCGAATGTTCCATCTTATCGGGCCATTATTGGGATATATAATGAATGTGGGTGGCAAGCGATGCCACCTCCATAAATTCATTAATCGTTGATTTCTAATTCTGCGATTAGTTTATTGGCCAACCATAAAAACTGCATTTGCAAAAAGCAGCTTTCCGTTTTCCCAGAAAGATCTGAATAAAGGATTATCAACAAGATAAACGACCTGTCCTTCTCCTTTAGGCTCAACGCCAAACACCAGGCTATTTTCAAGGGTCTTATTTGCTTTGTTTCCGGCAAAACCCTGAACTGGTTTTGTCTTTCCTTTCAGGATGCCAACGTTCCACCCATTATCAAGGTAGGCGAAGCGAAGCTCGTTTGTTTTTAGCGAATAGTAGAAGTCGTTCAGGCCGAACCCAAGCGGATGCGAGTTGTCAATTGCAACTTTATAAATTGCTCCTGAAATATATTCTGATACCTGTTTTCGTTCGGTGTCTCCATATCGTGTAAAGCCTTCTCTTTCCTTTCTCTCCTTTTCTTCTTTTTCAGCAAAAGCTTTATCTTCTTCGGAAGCAAATCGTTTTAACTCAAATGCTTTCTGATCAGCAAAAGAATTAATTGCATTAGCTATTAATATAAGTCTGCCCCCATTGTTAACCCACGTACTGATTTTCTCAAGTACACTTTCCTCGAAAAGTCGATAATATCCTTCAGGGATAACAAAGACATCATATTTACTCAGATCTACATTTTTAAAATAATCTGTGCCGATTTGTGTTATCGGATAATGAATTTGTTGCTCAAAGAAATGCCAGATTTCACCCGTTGAAAGTGAGGATGTTTGTTCTCCGAAAAGTACTGCAATACGAGGAGGCTTAATATAGTTAAGATCACCTGAGCCAAAGTCTTTTCCTTTTTCAACAAAGCCAGTTGAGGTAGTATATACGATACGGTTTAGCTCTTTTGCGGTATTGATAATCATATTATCAAAGTCGGCAATGTGTTCGTTGTTTCTTCTTGTTACAATAAGGGTACCTGGATTAAAGAATTGACCATTTACAGTAAAGGCTTTTTCCATACTCCTTACCTTTACTCCTTTTTGCATAAGCTTTGTAAGAAAGGCCACATCATTGATGTGGTTGTAGGTAAAGATGTATGCATAAGGTTTTGCAGCAAGATTAGTATAAACTGCTTTCTTTGGTGCATAAGCCCTATTAACCTGAAGACGCTCATTTAAGGCATAAGCCTTAAGGTCGTATGCATACATTAGATTCCATGCAGTAATATCATAGGTAAGCGAATCAGGTAGTTTGGAGGTAGGTTCAAAAATGGTTGTTATAAACCTCGATTTTGGTTGATAGGTACTGATAATAATATCATCAGACGTTATATTAACCGATGCCGTTGTTTGGGTTTGATAATCGAAGCCCCTGCTTGTTTTGGCTGAAGTATGACCAAAACTGATGTTATGGGTCTTCAACCACGATGTTAACTGTTCAAGCTTATCAATATTATTTGTAGCTTTAATCACATAAGTTTTATAGGATGATGCAGGGCTGGTGTTGTTTTCCCTGAAATATTTTTCAAACTCATCAACAACACGTGTAGCATTTTGTGAAGTAATCTCAATGGTTGAAAGCCCCGTAGTATGATGGTGTGTTAACCGGTCTTTCAAAGTAAGTGGATCACCTGTTTCTGTTGTAATGCTTAACCCGGCATAGCCACCCCCGGCTTGTTCGTAGGTCATTCCAATGGCACCATTATAAGTTGGATATGTATCGCCATAGCTGGGGTAATACAAATCGAAAACTTCTTTGGTGAAGTAAAGCCATCCCTGCTCATCAAAATACTTGGCGTTGTTCTTTCCGATTAAGGTTTGAAACTCGCGTTGCCAAGGAGTGATCACCTCGTGAAATGGCTCTGCTGCAGGGGCGAAATAATATGGATTGTTGTGGCCCTGCTCATGGAAGTCCACATGAATATGCGGAAGCCATTGATTATAAATCACGAGGCGTTGTTTAGATTCTATCTGTGTCTCCCACGCCCAATCACGATTCAGGTCAAACATATAGTGATTTGATCTTCCGCCAGGCCAAGGCTCATGATGTTCTTTTGCATCTCCATTTGCGTTAAAAGGTTTATTTCCGTATTGATTGTAGAAGTTCGCGTATCTGTCTCTCCCATCCGGGTTAACACAGGGATCAAGTATTACAATGGTGTTTTTTAACCACTCCTGTGTTTTGGTATTGGCCGTGTTGGCAAGTTCATAAAGTGTCCACATAGAAGCTTCCATAGAATTAGCTTCGTTTCCGTGAACATTATAACTAAGCCATACAATGGGAGTTTTGTTGGTGCCGGGCGAGCCTTGTTCAATGCCAGCCCTTTTCAGGTTGTCTATTCTTATTTGCTCAAGATTTTTGTAATTATCAAGAGAAGCTACTATGGCATAGATCAAAGGTCTTCCCTCATAGGTTTCGCCATATTGGTGCACATCAATATTTGGCATTACATCTCCTACATGTTTAAAATAATCAACAACACGGTAGTGCCATGTAAACCGATCGCCTAGTTCATAACCCAGAAATTCTTTAGGAGTTAAGAGCTTCTGCTGACTAAATGATAGCGTTGAAATGAAGACGAGGACGAGAGATATTAAAAAACTTTTCATATGTGCAATACCAAATAATAATGTTGTATGATTTAAAGTGCTAATGAAAGTAATATTGGCGATTAAGGTAAGAAGAACAACCAGGAATATTTACAGGAATAAATAAGGCATATAGATATGGTTAAAAGATAATGTAAGAAAATTATTCGTTTTCCGTTTCATGAAGTTATTTGAAAAACAATAAGGCTTTGTTTTCATTCCTGATATCTAAGGTTATTTAAAAATAATTATCTTTAACATAACTAAAACTTTTATTTATGGAAACCACAGCTACATTCTCAACTACCACAACAAATTATGCAGGCTTCGGCCAACGCTTCGTTGCTCTTATTATTGATGGAATTATCATTGGTGTTATATACGGAGTAATACTTGCCCCTGTAATGGCAGCAATCGGTCTTGGTGTTGCTTCAGGCGTTCAAAACGCCGAAACAATGACAGAGGAGGAGGCAGCAGCAGCAGCGATGGGTATGGTAGGAGCTATTGTTGCAGCTGTTGGATCGATAATACTTATCATCTATGCCATTCAAGTTCTATACTATGCATTTATGGAATCTTCAAAGTTTCAGGGTTCATTAGGTAAAATGGCAATGGGGATAAAAGTGGTGGATATGAATGGTGAACGTATAACTTTCGGAAAGGCATTTTTAAGATCAATTGGAAAAATTATTTCAGGAACCATATTTTACATCGGTTTTCTGATGGCTGCTTTTACTGAAAAGAAGCAAGGTCTGCATGATATGATTGCAAGCACTTTAGTTCTGAAGAAATAATTTGCCTAGAGTAAGATAAACAAAAAGGTCAGGATACGCTCCTGACCTTTTTGTTTATGTTTTGTTTAGGAACGGAATCACTTGCAGTTTTTCTTGATTTCTGCTTTGGCCTCTGTTGAACCCAGCTCTTCTGCTTTCTTTAGATCGAGACAAGCATCATACTTATTATTCATCAGTATTTTTACCATTGCACGCTGATAATACGTTTCAAAATCTTCCGGAAACAACTCGATAGATGAGGTATAGTCTTCTATTGCTCCGGAGTAATCTTCTTTTTCTGTTCTGCTTAATGCTCGGTTATCAAAATAAACGGGATTAGTTGGATCAAGTTCTATAGCTTTGTTATAATCAGCTATTGCCCCGTCGATATCCTGTAATTGAAATTTAACAACACCTCTAAGATTGTATGTTTCGGAATCTTCATCGTTAAGTTCAATGGCTTTATTATAGTCTTCGAGAGCTCCTTTGTAATCTTCTTTTGCACTTTTTGCCAAGGCCCGGTTTTCATATTTTAATGGATCTTTCTGATCTAGTTTTATTGCCTCATCATAATCAGCAATAGCCTTTTCAATATTTCCTGCATTATAATGTGCTACGCCCCGAAAATTGAAAAGAGAAGGATCACTCTTGTCTAACTCAATTGCCTTTGTATAATCATCAATGGCACTTACAAATTCCCCCAAGTCAGCTTTTGCTACACCACGGTTAAAGTACTTGTCAGCATCAGCCGGGCCAATTTCAAGCGCTTTCGAAAAGTCGAAGTAAGCTCCCTGCAAGTCTTCTATATTGTATTTGGCAAGTCCGCGATTGGTATAAGCTACGGTATACTTGGGATTAAACTTAAGGGCTTTATCGAAATCTTCAATAGCATCTTCATCGTTACCCAAATCCATTTTGGCCTCACCCCTGTTGTTGAGCGCCTCGGCAAATGTTGAATCAATTTCAAGGGCAAAGGTATAATCGCTGATGGCACCGTACAGGTCATCAAGCCCGGCACGCGCCTGCCCGCGCAAATTAAGGGCTAGTTTATTTTTAGGATCGGCATTTATTATTTTCGTAAGATCCGCTTTAGCGCCCGCGAAATCTGCGGATTCAAGTTTCTTCTTAGCGGCATCCAGCTGGGGATTTTGTGCCCATACCAGGTTACAACAGAAGATCAGAATAAAAAGTATTGGACTTGTATTTTTCATACGACAGAATGGCCTACAAGTTAGGAATATTAATTTTTTGTAATAACGACAATCTATACAGTTTTATATACACTGTTTTTAAAGCACACATAAAAGAATTTCCGCTGAACATAAACCTCTCGCAAAGAAGCGTATTACAATTATCTTGCTAAAAAATTAGTATGAAGGCTTTTCTAACTTCCCTTTTGTTATCCGCTTCAGTAGCCGTTCTCGCGCAGGAGCAACCTCTCGATATGAAAATGGATTTTGAAGAGTATGATCCGCCGTCAACCCTTGTAGTACCGGAACATAAGCTAACAAGAGCAAAATATCCATTTATTGATGTGCATAATCATCAGTTCTCCATGCCTACTCAAAATCTTAACGATTTATTAAAAGAAATGGACAAACTGAATATGGCTGTTATGGTTAACCTCAGTGGCAGGGGAAGAGGCAGCACGGAACATCTTGAAAGATCCTTGGAAAATGTTAAAAAGACCAATAGCAAGCGGTTTATAGTTTTCACAAATATGGACTTTGCTGCTATTGATGATCCGGAGTGGCAGGGACGTATGGTTAAGCAGCTGGAGGAGGACGTTAAAAAGGGAGCAAATGGCTTGAAGATCTATAAAAGCCTCGGCATGTTTACCAACGATAGGAAGGGAAACCGTGTTCATATTGATGATCCGCGCATAGATCCTATTTGGAAAAAATGTGGTGAACTGGGTATACCGGTACTCATTCATTCTGCCGACCCAAAACAATTTTGGCAACCAATCGATAAGCAAAACGAAAGATGGCTGGAGTTGAAGTTGCACCCAGGCCGCAGGCATGATAATGATCCTGTAAAATGGGAAACACTAATAGCTGAACAGCACAATGTTTTTCGGAAACACCCGAAAACGAAGTTTATTAACGCACATTTAGGATGGTTTGGTAGCGATTTGCAAAAGTTGAGTGAGTTACTTGACCAGATGCCTAACATGTATGTAGAGATAGGTGCTGTTATAGCTGAGCTTGGCCGCCAGCCGAGAGCCGCAAAAGCTTTTTTAGTGAAGTATCAAGATCGGGTAATGTTTGGAAAAGACAGCTGGGTACCTGAAGAGTATACCACTTACTTCAGGGTACTAGAAACAGCAGACGAGTATTTTCCTTATCATAAAAAATACCATGCGTTTTGGAGAATGTATGGGTTGGAATTACCTGATGAGGTTTTAAAGAAGATTTATTATAAGAATGCATTGAAAGTTATCCCGAACATAGATGCAAGCCAGTTCCCAAAATAAAACAGATAATATGGTATATGACCTCTCTGCCTTTGAATCATTAATTAAAAATCGCAGATCGATATTTCCGCAGGACTATACAGGTGAAATAATTGAAGATGTTATTGTTAAGAAAATTTTAGAGACGGCGATCTGGGCACCTACACATAAATTAACACAGCCGTGGCGATTTGTTGTTTTTACTGGCGCAGGTATCAAAACATTAGCGGAGGAGCAAGCAAATGTTTATAAGAAATGGACTTTAGCAGATGGAACCTATAAAGAAGAACGTTACCAGAATCTGCTTACAAAACCATTACTCTCCTCGCATATCATTGCTGTGTGTATGAAAAGAGATGAAAAAAATTCGGTTCGCGAAGTTGAAGAAATCGGCGCTGTTTATTGTGCAGTCCAAAACATCTACCTTGCAGCAACTGCTTTTGGTGTAGGAGGTTATTTAAGTACGGGAGGAATTACTTATATGGAAGATGCGAAAAAGCTTTTTGGTTTGGAAAAAGAAGACAGACTTATAGGCTTCTTCCACCTGGGTGTACCTAAAAGAACCCCATCGCCATTAAAGAGAAAATCACTCGACGAAGTTATGCAGTGGGTCAGTCAGTAATAATTAACGTTAATCGCCTCTTCTTTAGGGTGCATCGAAATTAGGACGGATATTTGCTGGTTTGTGCTGATATTTCGAATAAATGTTCTAATAAGCAAAACCACCACTATGAAGAAATTAATGCTTTTTCTGCCCCTATTTCTAGTTTTCAAAATAGCAACAGCACAGGTTGTAGGAAAAACATTTCCGGCAATGACGGCCGAAACCGTTGAAGATAAAAAAGTTAATCTTCCGAAAGATGTAGCAGGAAAGTATACTTTAATAGGAATGGCATATTCAAAAAAATCTGAAGATGAACTTAACTCCTGGTTTCAACCAGTCTTTCAAAAGTTTATTCAAAAATCAAAAGGATTAATGTCAGGATTCACCTATGATGTAAACGTATACTTTGTTCCTATGTTTACGGGTGTTAATGCCGCAGCAACAAATACTGCTAAGCGTAAAGCCGCGAAAAACATCGACCCACAATTACTGCCTTATGTTCTCTTTTATAAAGGGGAGTTAAAACCATACAAGGAAGCACTAGACTTTGAGAAAAGAGATATCCCATATTTCTTTGTACTAGATCCTAATGGAAAAATTGTTTACGCTACCTCTGGTAAATATACTGACGACAAGATGGATGAGGTAGAGGAGAACATTGAATAATTTCCTGATCTTTACTTTTAAATGAATGTGCTGGAACTACTAGGTATAGCTTTAGCTCCAGGGGTAGCAATCATGCTTTATATATATCTGAAAGATAAGCATGAACGCGAACCCCTGCATTTGCTTATTACCAGTTTTTTGTATGGCGCGTTCAGCACTCTTGTCACCCTTGTCATTAGCTGGCCGCTTAATACTTTTCTGATTTTGAAAGAGGGAGATATAGTTGATGAATTTTTTACTGCCTTTTTTAAAGTTGCCCTTGTAGAAGAGTTCAGTAAGTTCTTTTTTGTTCGCTTTATTCTTTATCCCAACAGAAATTTTAATGAACCCTTCGATGGTATTGTGTATGCTGTTATGGTAAGTATGGGCTTTGCTACGTTGGAGAACATCATGTACATATTTGAATATGGTTTCCAGACGGGAATTTTAAGAATGTTTACCGCGGTGCCAGCGCATGCAACGTTTGGAGTAATGATGGGTTTTTATCTGGGCAAATCCAAATTTACACATTCGCGCACTTTATACTTCGGCTTTCTGGCACTGATTGCCCCTACTATATTTCATGGCTCCTATGACTACTTTTGGTTTATAGCTGAGGTAAAAGATGTTTGGGCCGGAATCTGGGTCTTTGCAATTATCTCCCTTGTTCTTGGATTAATATTGTCAAGGAATGCGATACGACTACATCAACAGGCATCACCTTTTAATACAGCAACAGTAGATGAAAACAATAGGATATAGTGTTACAATGAGATGGGTATTGTGTTCACTTGTCTTTGTACTTTCTAATTGCAAAAATGAGAAGCTAAATTTTGTCGACAAGGGAGTAATTGAGGATGGTTTTTACAGCAACAAGTTCTTTAACTTTAGTCTCTCCATTCCGGAGCAGTGGGTTGTACAAAATTTTGATACTGCAACAAATGCTGACACAGCTACAAGCCAGGTTATTACGCTGTTAACGATATCTAAGTATCATCCTGCTGCTACTGAAGATTTTAACCCATCTTTTAATGTTATAGCTGAAAGATTATCCAAGAAAATATCGGCTATTGATGAGAAATCTTATCTGCAGTTAACATTACAACAGCTGCAAAAAACAGGGTTATATAAGTCTTTTGATGGGAACGGTACAATAGTAAAGCTAGGTGCTCGAGAATTCTATTCCATGAAAGTGGTTTCAAAACAATCAATTACGCAAGAATTTTTTGTGAGCACGCTGAATGATCACATGCTGGTGTTTATTACTTCTTACGAAAATGATCAGCAGAAATCTGAATTAGATGCAGTTCTTGGTTCGATTACTGGTTTTTGAGACGAGAAGGTTCTAAGCGTTTTAGTATTACTTTAGAGAAATTATCCTTCTTCAATTAAATCAATCAATTGTTGTGGTGAAGGATCGATTTGATAAATGGTTTTGTCGTTTACTCGTGTTGAATCGACAGGCATTAGAGTCGAAAGTCTTTTAATGTATTCGTTAATATTTACTCCAGGTTGTTCAGGAGCCATGTATAATAAATCACCATTTTTTTGAAGTTTGATTACACGTAAAATCCACTCGGGTTTTTGATTAAGGCTCAGGAAGTAATACCCTTTATAAGATTTCAATACCATTGAATCACTTAGCACGCCATCATCGTATTGGTTTGTTGCCTTTGTTCTTTCTTCAGGGCTAAAGTAACCAAACCTGTAGCCCATTGAATTGATGATAACGGTATCCTTAGCGAGCTCACCGTTTTCTTTATAGGTTAAATATTTTCCCCGTAAGATTTTAGGCACAGAAACTAGCGGCCTTCTTGATACAGGTTGTGCCTCTTTAAAGGAAACTTCTTTGCACGAAAATAAAGAAATCAGCAATAAGAAAGCTACTACTCGCTTCATAACAGCTTATGTTAGTGTTGAGTAGTAAGTTCTAAAAATTATTGTAAACTTAAAGCTTCTTCGATGTTTCTTATTATGTCTTCTTTATGAGAAACAATGCTCTTCTTCTGCTTTACAACTTCTATTCGTAAAGCTTTTAATCCATTTGCTCCAGGTAACTCTTCAAGCTCAAGATGCTCAATTTTTCCGGTGATAATTCCTTTTGTCTTGAGATAATCAAAATACCGGATGTACTCCTCTTCAACTTTTGCATGGTTGTAGACTATGGCAATCTTACCAGGTTGCGTTAACCTTTCGCCTGAATCTTTAATATATGCCTTGTCTATTCTCTTCTTAACAATCTCATAACGTATATCGTAAGCGCCATCTACATCAAATTGCTTTTCATCAGGTCTGAAACGAATGGACAGCGGTTGATCGTGAACAAGTATGAGCTGTGTTATATCAAGGTTGTTCTTGAGTGTTGGCTTAAGCTGATCCATTCTTTTATCAATCTCACACATGAGCATAAGCTGCCAAAGTCTGAAATTCTTAAGGTAGAATTGGTCGAATTTATGGCCACGTGTAAGTGACTCTCCGAGATAAAGAGTATACTCGATGCCATCCGTCTGATATTTTTCGAAATAGTGCGGATACATTTCTTGGGCTGCACCTTCTGCTTCGTCAAGAAAACTACTGATCATTTTATTGATCATAGAAAGACTCTCCTCAAAAGCTTTCCTTCTTTTATAAACGACTCCAAATTGAGAGTCGAGCTGCCCCAGGTATTTATTGACAAGTTTATTCAGATCATGCTCTTTCTCAAAGTGTTTCAGTAAAGGATTGATCTCTTCCTTCAGGAAGTCAAGTACGGTACTTTCATCGCCCGCAGCCAAGCCTTGATTTAATTTTGTGAGGTGATGATCTGTTTTATAAGTGACTTCTTCGAGTATAGGAAGTTGTCTTACTTGATTTATTTTTTGAAGAAGCTCTTTAACCATTTGCAGGTTTTGCTGAAGATCTTGTTGGATAGCCAGATTACGTTCGATAGAAGAATTTCGCACATCAGCTAAACCGTATAAAGGAAATACATCTTTAAAAACAATTTCTTCAAGAACTGCTTTTTCACCACGCCTTCTCTTATTCAAAAGATTAGACCCTGCTTCAAAAAAGCGCCATTGAACTGCTGGGTGAATGTTGGTACACTCTTCCTGTATGAGTGCCCGTACTTCCGTTAAAAGTTCTTCTTTTACACGCTTTGCAGCTGCGGTAAACATGGGGAGCGCATTTTCTACTTTGCTTGCATTTAAAGAATTTAGCTTTCCAGGGAAGGTAGACGCTATCTCAAGCATTCCTATTGTTTCTCCATCATCAACCAAAGGCGCTAATAAAATATTCCTTACACCATTTTTGATCAATGCCTCTTCAACAGAGCCCTTGTATGGAAAGCTTTGCAGGTCTTCTATGATAATGTATTTCTTTTCTTCCCAGCTTTGTTCGTAAATAGAACCATCAAAGCTTCCGCAAACACTTCCTGTTTCGCGATCGCGTGCAAGTGTTCTCCAGCAATTATTTGAATTGCCAGAGCTATTTAAAACAATGTTGTTGTTAAGGTCAAAAAAAGCCAGTCCCAATCTGATTTCCGGCATGTTAAACATCGACTGTAACTTATGCTGGATTTTAGCAAAACTCTCTTCTTTTGTTACAGCGTTTTTTTCAAGTAAATCAAATTTGATAGATGAGATCATCTCCTGCTCTGTCACATCAAACATCTTAACGATCATGAATCCGTTGAATTCAAAATCTTCAGGACGTATGTACTGAAGCCATAAATCCACATCGTATATTTTTTCTGTTAGAAACTTAATGACTTTTGGATCTATTGGCTTTAGAGGTTGTTTAGCAACAATACTGATAAATTGCCTGCCTATTTCAATTTTATAGATTTTGTCTAATCCTGTTTCCGGATCTCTTATGGTGCCTAAAATAGGTCTGTCAAAATTAACATCTACGTTATAGAAATGCTTTAGAATTAACATGCATGCATGAATGGTTTTACCAATTACCATTTCGTTTGCTGGCACATCTACTTTAGAAGTCTTACTAAGCTTCCCGAAATCAATCGTTTTCTGAAAAGCCTTTGTTGCGTAAAAGGATTTAAAATCAAAAGGTATTGTTGCCGCAATCAGGTCTTCTTCAGTTTGGGCGCTAGGTATTACAGCCCCCATTAAAAAGTTAACCAGATCCCGATGTTTTTCCAGAACTGAAATATCTTCAATAGGCTTTCTTAATTCAGGAGCTTGGGAAAGAGATTCCAGTACACCATGTGCGAAGGCAGGGATTTCGCCTGATCTTATGGACTTTTCCCAGTACTCGGCCAATAAATTAAGGTTAAGTACTGTTTTGAAGGGAAATTCTTTGAGGGTAGAAGTCTGTTTCATGGCCGCTGTTTTGAGCTTCAACGTTAATGTAAAATGTGGAGTTCAAAAAATGAGACGAAATTCTTCTGTAAGTATTGTAAGCAAATTCTTTTATTATTGCATTCACTCTTGTTCCAACTTTTGCTTTTGCCTCCGTGTCTATCAGTAGTAAGTAATTCTCTTAATGAACCTTAGCAGTCTTTTTTGTGTCGGATTCCTTGCTGTACTTTTTATGTCCTGTAGTACGGATGATAAAGATGAGCAATTGAGGATCTTTTCTTATAGTTTCGATTTCAATAACTCCGATCATGGATGGAAAGCAGGTTTTGCTGAATACTCCGCTGACCCTGCTGATACAGCTGCTTATGAGCTTAAATTTCAACATACGATACAGCCCCTGGGTGTTAACAGGGGTATAAAAGCGCTTATGCTTTCGGGGAATAACCAAGGCGGTGATCTTTTCATGTATTTGAAAAAGCAGATTAGTGATTTAGAACCTAACACTTCTTACTATGTAACGATAGAAGTAGAACTTGCTTCTGACGCTAACAACGGCCAGGTAACAGGTACAGGAGAAGTTGCTGCTGAAAAAATTTATCTGAAAGTCGGGGCTACACAAACAGAGCCGATAAGTGTGGTTGAAAACAATTACTACAAGATTAACATCGATAAAGCAGATCAGAATCAAAGCGGTACCGACATGGTTTTTATTGGTGATATTTCTTTACCCAAAGAATCTCCAACTTATACGATTATCAATCAGTCAAACTCGCCTTACAACAAGTACTACAATGCTCCCATTATTATTACCAGTGATAAACATGGTGCGGTGTGGCTCATCGTTGGTACCGACTCAAACTTTAAAGGAAAAACAAGTGTATACTACACAAAGATCAGTGCGGTGTTCAGCCTGACTAAAAAGTAAAAGACTTCCTGTAATAATTCTTCTGCACGGTATTTTTCTGTTCGATAAACTAGTCTGCCAAGACATTCTCGACTACATACGTTTCGCAATTGTGTAACCAGCAGCGCTATTTTTCGTATGATAGGTTTTCATTATCTTATTCTGAGAAGCGAAAAGAAATAAATACGTAATTGCTTAATTTAGTTTATTAAACTTAACCCAAATGAATGTAAAACTTTTACTCACAGGTATTGCCTTTATTCTCGCCGTATCGACAAATGCGCAAGGATTAGTAGGCAAGTTGAAGCAAAAGGCTTCACAGGCTGCAGAGAAAGCACTGGAAAAAAAGGTCGATGAGAAAACAGGCGGAAATTCGAATGGCGGAAATACTTCAAATGAAAATTCTGGCAACAATTCTAGTGGGGGAAATCATCCAACCAATAAAGGAGGAGGAGGACTAATCTCAACACCTCCTGATGTAAATCAAAATTTATCTGATGCAGAATCAGCTTATAAAACGGGAAGTTATGGTGAAGCGCGTTACGCTGTACAACAAGCGATGTTAGGTGTGGAGTTGGAAATAGGTCAAAAAGTTTTAAAATCATTACCGGAAACTGTGAGTGGTTTGAAGAAAGAAGACTCACAGGATAAGGTAACGAGTACAGGTTGGGGATGGGCAGGGCTCACGATCGAGAGAGAATATAATAAAGATGATATGCAATTGCGTACAACGGTTGCAAACAATTCGGCATGGATGAGCGCTGTGAATATGTATCTGGCAAATGGTGGCTATGCGCAGCAGACAAACGGTCAGCAAAATTGGAAACAAACAAAGGTTAAAGGACATCGTGGTGTTATAGAGTATGATGAAAGCACGGGTTATAAATTAAGCGTTCCTCTTGGTCAAACATCACTTATAGTTTGGGAAGCAGTAAATTTTGCTACTGAACAGGAGATGATGGCCGCGGCTAATGCCTTTGATATTGACGGTATAAAGAAGATGTTGGGTGAGAAATGATTTAACCTTATTAAGACTTTAACATGAAGAAAATATTTTTACAAATTGTATTAATTGTTTTAAGCTATAATGCTTTTGCACAAGACTTTTCTAAAAATCTTACAACTGCTAAATCCTCTTACTCATCAGGTAACCTGGAGGATGCTCGTTTTGCAATGCAACAAATGCTAAATGATCTTGATTTAGCAATAGGCAAAGAGGTATTAAAGATGCTTCCAACTAAGATGGAATCTTTTGCTTCGAACGTAAAGAACGACAATGTAACTACCAACACTGGTTTAACCGGTGTAATTATTCATAGAGATTATGGAACGGGTGACAAACTTATCAATCTTGATATTATGAGTAACTCACCATTAATTGGTTCTTTAAATGCTATACTCTCACTGCCCTTTGTCGGTAATTCTGGCGACGGTACGCAAAAAACCGTAAAAGTGCAGGGGTACAAAGGCGTTTTACAGAAATCCGTTGATACAGAGACAAGCAAAACAGACTTTACATTACAGATCCCGCTCAACAGTACGCTGCTTACACTCACAGTGCCTAACAGTAATGAAGCGGATGTACTGAAAATGGCAAATGGAATACCGGTTTCTCAAATTGCAAAAATGATACAATAAAGAATAAATATTAGATCTTTTGTAAGAAGGGTTGTGAGTAGTTCACAACCCTTTTATTTTTGATTAATATGTTACTATTCGTTCTTGCAGTTATAGTTGCCACGGTCACATTCTTCATCAGCACAGGGGTAGTGCTTTCTGCACCTAAACACCGCGGCCCAATAACTGATCACTTTGATGGTAAAAGATTCAGCAACCCTACGGGTATTAAAGAACAGAAAGCTACAGACGTTGTACGCTGGATGCTTACAAGGAAAAAAGGACCATGGAAGGAGGATAAGACATCAAAGTACGGCAATCGCCCGCTAGACTTCTACAAGGACGGAATCCGGATTACATATGTCAATCATACTACCTTTTTAATTCAAGTTGATGGTATAAACATTCTTACTGATCCTATATGGAGCAGGAGAGCAAGTCCTTTTAGTTGGACAGGACCTAAGCGGATGCGCTTACCAGGTATTAAGTTTGAAGATCTACCTCGCATTCACCTTGTTCTGCTTTCTCACAATCATTATGATCATCTAGATGTTGCAACCATGAGAATGGTATTTGGTGCTCATCATCCTAAAATATTGACGCCACTGGGTGTAAAAGCTTATCTTGATAAGCTGCATGTCTCCGGTTCAACCGACTTAGACTGGTGGAATGAGCAAACTATAAATGAAAAATTAAGCATACAATGTGTTCCGGCGCAACACTTCTCCGGCAGGGGTTTAACAGATCGCAATGGCACTTTATGGTGTGGCTATGTTATTAAAAGCAGTTATGGAAACATCTATTTTGCAGGAGACACAGGATATAATGACACTACATTTAAAGACATTGGTGCAAAGGCTGGTCCTTTTAAAGTATCAATAATTCCAATAGGCGCTTTCAAACCAGTATGGTTTATGTCTCCTATTCACTGCTCACCCGAAGAAGCAGTGAAAATTCATTTTGATACAAACTCCGAGGTAAGCATCGCTTCGCACTTCGGCACCTTCGCATTAGCTGATGATGGGCTTGAGGAACCTGTAATGGAATTACATCGCTCCCTTGTAAAATATAATCTTGCTCCCAGTAAGTTTCTTGTGTTAAAAGAAGGAGATGCAGAGATGTTCTGATTTTTCGCGTTAGAATAAATTTAATTGCTGCGGTTTATCTTTTTTAGGAGGTTGGGCTTTTCCAAATACTGTCATTCCTCCATGTTTATGAGACTCTTCGCGTTCGCGCTGAATGATATCATCAAGAAAGGGTTTTGGTTGGAAATTCTTTTCCAAGCGCATAGCCATGGTGGATAGATCTTTGATTGCTTTTTGTTTCTCACTATTACCAATCTTCGCCTTTTCAATTGATGTTTTTAGAACGTTGATGGTTTCATCATAAACCTTCAATGGCACCGGAAAAGGATGACCATCTTTGCCACCATGGGCAAATGAAAATCGAGCGGGATCATTAAACCTTGTAGGTGATCCATAAATTACTTCACTTACTAAGGTAAGAGATTGAATAGCCCGAGGTCCAACGCCTTCAAGCATGAGCATTGATTCAAAATCTGTAAGATGTCTTTCATGCGCAAGCGTTAAGATAGCGCCTAATCTTTTCATATTAACATCACTTGCCATTACTTCATGATGTCTTGGTAAAACAATCTTCCTGATTTCTGAGATCATCTTATCAGGATTCTCTTCTCCAAGTTTTACAATGGCATCCCTAGTGGTACTAGCCTCCTGATGCGCGAGGTTCAATATTAACCCCTGGTTTTCTCCTGTAACACCAACGTGAGGAGAATTTAAGTAAGATTGAAATTGTGTTGAATGCCAATGATATCTTCTTGCCATGCCTGAAGAGTCGTTTAACCCTTGCTGAACGATAGACCACTCCCCTTCATTAGTAACAATGAAGTTATGAAGATATAACTGAAAGCCATCTTGTATTGATGTGTTATCTACTTTGGCTGCAAGTTTACTTGATCGTACAAGTAACTCTCCGTCAAGGCCTGTTTTACTAGCCACAGCCAGAAGTTCGTTGGGGGTTTGTCTGGAGTGCTTGCCTCTGCCACCACAGATGTAGATGCCGAGATCTTTTGCTCTTGGATTGACAGCCTTCTTTAAGGCACCCATTACAGAGGTGGTAATACCAGATGAATGCCAATCCATTCCAAGAACGCATCCGAACGACTGAAACCATAATGGATCGCTCAGCCGCTTAAGTACTTCCGATTTTCCGTATTCTAAAATAATGGCTTCAACTACAGCCCCTCCCAGCAGCGACATTCGTTCTGCCAACCATTGTGGTACACGGCCATAGTGTAGGGGAAGATCTGCGTAACCAGTTCGTGCCATAAGTTTGAATGTTCAAGGTACTGAACATTAAACTATATCAGCAAATCATAAATTCAGCAGAAGCAAGTTTTTTACCATTGGCAACAATTGAAAGCATGTGTTTTCCTTTAAAATGCCTTCGTGTGGTTAAGTCTTTAAATGATTGTTTTCTTCTGATTGTAACAGTCTTTCCTGGTTCAAAACTATTTTCTGCAATCTTAAATATCTTCGGCGACCTTTTGCCGGAACTTGTTACAAAGTCAATTGTATATTCTAATCGGAAATTAGATGTTTGCTTTTCCTTGTTGGTAAAATCAAATCCGAAATCTAATGTATCGCCAATTTTTACTTTCTTTTTACTAAGGTTTAAAGACTTAATGTCCGCTTTGTACTTTGGATTAAAGCCATGTAGTACCAAGGCATTAATATGACCTTTTTTTAAAAGAGTTCTACATCCATGTTTGATGATTTTATCAGTATCAGGGTGAGTGCCTTGCCACCTCTTTACAATTTCAAGCACTACTTCGGGGTGGTCTTTAGCAATGTCATTTAAATTATTAGCAACACTTCTCCGAACATAATCTGACGTGTCTTGCTTTAAGTTTTCAAGTATGGGTAGGATTGGCGTTGGATCTTTTTTAAAATCCTGTAAAGCAATAGCCCACGGTAAACGTGGCCGGCAACCCTCACTGGAGAGACGCCTGACACTTGGATGTTCATTTTTAGACCATTGCAACATTCTCTCCATGGTCTTTTCTGGGTACCTGATAATAAAATGACGGATTGCAAACTCAGCACTTACAAGCTTCGTAATTTCTTCCATTGCATCAAGTGATTCTTGGGGATGATTTAAACCATGCACTTCAATATAATCAGCGAGAAAAATTGCCTGAAAGCTTTGTTCTCTGAAAGCTCCTTCACGCAATGCCTTAGAAAGGTTAACAAGAATCTTTGCCGCTTTCTTGAAGTCTTCAGGAAGGAAGTGATGAAGCGTTACAGCGATATGTCTTACACGCTGTTTTAATTCCAGGTCAGGCCAGGTAGTGTTAAAAATTCCAAATATAAATTCGTTGCAGTTAAAATCAGGAATAACCTTCTTGATAACAGGGCAAAGCGTTTCGAAGAAATGGGGATTGTACATGTATTTCAAAGGTTCGGCCATGGTTATTTTAAGGTGTTAGATTTATGAAGTTCGTTATCAATAAGAATAGCCTCAATGATGTGTTCTTGCACAATCTGTTGATTAATTGAAGACAAACGAGAAAATGGTATTATGTAAACGTGCTTTCGATTTTGTTTTTGAAGCAGGCCGTGAGCATTAGAAAGCTTGCTGCCATAACAGAAACCCAGCAAAACTTTAACATCTCCTGCTACTTTAGGAGCCAGAGGTGCAGATACAGGCCACAAGAAGCAAACTCTTCTTTTCCTGTAATAATACGGAACACCATACGAAAGCCTCTCTTGGAAACGCGGTTCAATTTGGAAAAGAATTGATCTTAATTGCTGCAAGATCAACTTTTCATCAATCGGTAATTCTGCAATAAAGTCTTCAACGTCTTTCATCACTGTAAAAGCACAGCAAAGAAAGTGCAATCTGTTGACAACCCTATGTCAGTAGGAAAAGCAATGTGTACTTACATCTGAGTAATAGACTGATGGTATTCGAGAAGGTCAATGAAATCGGGGAGTGACTTGAGCTTAATGTTGTTGGTATTTAAGTAACTAATGATGTTCTTTTTTTTCTCCTGCATAAGCAATAAGACATTTTCGCGAGACATAGGGAGAATATCACCTGTCGCGTTACTAAACACATAAGGCTTATTGACAACCCTTTTCTTTTGAAAAGGATTGAAGAGTGATGTTTCTTTATAACCCAGTGTCTTATAATTCAGAATGCAGAATTTGTCGCTGCTATAAATGTGCTCAAGGAAAACTTCATGTTTTCTGCTCACCAGATCCGGCTGTATGGGTAATGAGAAGAATGTCCTTGTTCTGTTTTGTTTCTTGTCGAAATAAGAAAAGCTGCTGACATCTTTTACAGTAAAAATCCTTATTTGGTGGTTTTGCAGAACCTGAATTAAACCTTCGGAGGCTATTCGGGTAAAACGTAGTTTACAATTGATTGTGTCTCCGGAGTGAAATACCACTGTACCCTCGTGCCATTGCTTGGCTTTGGCATTTGACTGTATGCTAATAGTTAATAAAAGAGAGAACAATGTAAGGGAGAGTAAAAGCTGCTTCATGGTAAAGATTTGGTAACGAATGTACCACTATCCATTAATGCTTAAAGAGCATTATAAGCTAACTTCTTACACTGATCATTGAATCTTAAATTCCATTCTAAAACCTCTTATCTGATTAATCAATGCCTGCTGCCAGCTGGTGTCTGCATCCCATTTTGTTCCTAAAAAAACGTTTCTTGACTCCAGGTGCTTGAAGTAGAATTTGTAAACAGCTGCATCGGCGCTTATGTTTTTAATCTCTGGCGCGCCCCCGTTGTAGGTCATTGAAACAATTGCGTTTTGCGATTTGCTCATTGGATACTCAAGCACATTGCTCGCTACTTTATTTCTTGAGCAAACAAACCTAAGTACATAAAGAAACCCTTTTTTTCTTAATTCAACTTCGGAAAGATTTGCCTCAGTAAGCTGGTATTTAAAAGGATATTGCTTCATTATTTCTTCGAGCTCTTTGTCCATTGCTTCATCTCCGAACTTTGGAACAGCAAGTGGGTCAACTTTTAGATCAATAGCAAAGAATTCATTTCTTCTTCCATCAATTGCTTTAACAGTGTTGCCAAGTTCAGGATAATCGTTGATAAGGAAATTTTCTGACTTTAATCCGTTAACAGCCGCTATGTATATGGATTGCAATAGTGCATCTAGTGCAGTATTTTTTGCGATGAAAGTAGCCTGATCCTGCTCAACCAGATTAGCCTTTTTGTTGTATTCAGTAATGTAGATTATGTATTCCCCTTCCTTTTGAAGATAAATTAAATTAGCAATTTCTCTGCTGTTAAGGTACTCGGCCAGGTTAACAGAAACATCACGTCCTGCTGATACCAAGTCGTTTTCATAATACACTACGGCATCAATTCCGGTTCTTTGAAACGATCTTTGAATACTCTCAAGCTCTTTGGTGGTCATCTCATACGGATAAAAAACGACACTCTTTGTCATGAGTAGTTTTTCTGGTAGAGGGCCACCTGGTTTTAGTCGTGAAAGAAATTGCTGTTCAGTGGTAGGTAACTGTGCAAAAGCATTAAGGGAAGCAAATATGAGAACAATTGAAAATAACTTCACAGATGTATGTGTTCTTTGAAACAAACGAAAGATGTAACAATGTATTTTATATTCCAATAAAAAAGCCGGTGTCATCTGCTTTGACAGGAAAAGTTTTAAGGTCGGGCGATCTTCCCTTAATCTCTTTTCCTCCTTTTAGTTCAAAACAGTAATTATGCCACGGACAAATTATCTCGCCAAGGTAATTCACGATACCCTTACTTAGCGACTCGCCGTTGTGCGAGCAGTCATCCTGAACTGCAGCATACTCATCTTTATGACGAACAAGACAAATCCTTTTGCCATCTATAATGATCAGTTGTGGTTTATCATTCATTATTCGATGATCTGCCTCGCTTTTGTTACCAAATATTTTAATCCATTCCATAGATCGGATTGCTGCAATTAGTGATAATACCTATATTGTTTGCCGTCAAATTTCATTAAAGCTTAACTATGAAGAAAGTTTTTTGTATCCTTTTAAGTCTTTTTAGCCTTGTTGCCTATGCTCAGGCGCCATCCAAACTTATCAATAAAGCCGAGCAGATGGCAAAAGAACTTGAGCCAAAAGTCATCGAATGGAGAAGGCACTTTCATCAATATCCTGAGCTATCAAATCGTGAAGTAAAAACATCTGCTAAAGTAGCTGAGCATTTAAAATCTCTGGGCATTGCGGTAACTACAGGTGTTGCTAAAACTGGAGTAGTAGGCATTTTAAAGGGATCAAAACCTGGTCCTGTAATAGCACTACGTGCTGATATGGATGCGCTGCCTGTAACTGAAAGAAATAGTCTTGCTTTTGCATCAAAAGAGAAAACAATATTTAACGGTCAGGAAACTGGAGTGATGCATGCATGCGGACATGATGCACACGTGGCCATTTTAATGGGTGTTGCAGAGGTATTGGCAAAGAATAAAAATGAACTTCGAGGCACGGTTAAATTCATTTTTCAGCCGGCTGAGGAGGGTCCCCCAGCAGGTGAAGAAGGCGGAGCAGATCTTATGGTAAAAGAGGGTGTGCTTGAAAACCCAAAGGTTGACGTGATTTTTGGATTACATGTTAGGTCAATAAGTCCGTTGGGAAAAATTGAATATAGACCGTTGGGCCTAATGGCTGCTTCTGACTGGTTTACAATAAAAGTTTACGGAAAGCAAGCACACGGAGCAGCGCCTTGGATGGGCGTCGACCCTATAGTTGTCTCTGCCCAAATTATCAACGGGTTGCAAACTATAGTAAGCAGACAGATGGAATTGACTAAAGAAGCAGCCGTAGTAACTGTAGGGAGAATCAATGCAGGTATTCGTGAAAATATAATTCCCGAGTATGCGGAAATGGCGGGTACTATTAGAACTTTAGATGATGAAATGCAGAAGCAGGTTCATGAAAAGATTAAACTAACGGCAACAAAAATTGCCGAAAGTGCAGGTGCACGTGCGGAGGTGATTATTGAACGTAAGACACCTGTTACATTTAACGACGCCGGAGTAACAGAAAAAGTTGAAGCGAGTATAAAGCGTGCCGTAGGCGAACAAAATGCGGTAAGAGTTGCAGCTCAAACCGGAGCTGAAGATTTTGCCTTTTATCAGAAAAAAGTACCAGGGTTCTTCTTCTTTGTAGGCGCTTGCCCTCCTGAAATTGATCTTGCTACAGCTCCATCCCATCATACACCTGATTTTATGATGGATGAAAGAAGCTTGCTAACAGGATTAAAAACTATGCTTAATGTAACATTGGACTATATGTATCTACAACAGAAGAAATAATAAGAAGGAATGTAGAGTTAGCGTTGCTTTCAATTTGAGGTATATTCTCGCTATAACCACCACAATTTCTACATTCTTAACTTTAAGCAGCTGGTTAGAGCTAGTACTGAAGCAGGCGTGAGTCTTGTCTTTTGCTTTAAGGATTGAATAATGATTGTATGAAGAAATTATTGGTGGTTATCGCACTGCTTCCCTTTGCTGCTCTTGGTCAGGAAAATTTTCTTGGTTTTGATCCTACCACTGCCCTCTACGAGAAAATAAATTTCCAATTAAATGAAGGAAAGGCTAAAGAGGCGATGACCACATTTAAGGAAGTACTGTCTGCATACCAAAAAGAACACCGTGAGCAAGAGATTGCTCAGGGATACTTCGCAATGGCACTTGCTTTGGCCCTTAACGAACATTATAAAGAATCTATCAGGTTTCACAAAAAAGCTATAAAGGCTCATCGTAAGTATCGCAAGGATGAACCTACAGAAATCGAAATTAATCTGGGTCTTACTTATCAATTAGCCGGGAAAAACAACAAAGCGAAACGCTATTTCGATAGAAAAGTAATGAGCGAACAACAAAGTTAGCATAGAATTTACTTTAATATGGTTGCTTATCTCACCTGTTTTTTACTAGTCAAAAAGGACTAATGCTGCTTTTAATCTATTCGTAATCAGGCTGTTCATTTTGTTATAATTTAATATTCTCAACTTCTGAGTTTGCGTTTTCAATAAAATTGTACTTGGCAAAAATCTGATTCGTTTCCATTCTCTCCAGTAGCCGCTAACTTTACAGTAATAAATTTAAATACAAACCTCACTATGAAAAGGACTCTCTTGTCATTGTCACTCTTGTTTGTTCTGTTAATCAGAGCGCAAGCACAAGATGTTGAACCAAAATGGAAACTCGATCTTGAAAGCAAAACTGATTGGATGAAAATCCTTCCAACAGGAAATCTCTTAATCTCAACAAATAACGCACTGCTTTCCATAGATCCCACTTCGCAGCAGAAGTTGTGGGAAATGAAGGGAATCAATCAGGTAACCAAGGAAAGTTTTATAGAAATTGAAGGAACACCCTTCGCTATTTATGAAAGCAGTAACCCACTTAAAAGCTTAAAGACGCAAACAAACATTATCGATTACACCTCAGGTCGTATCATTTATAATACGCTTGAAGCCAATGTTACAGTAAGAGAAAAGAGTCCGCTTCTCGATCTTGGAGCGCTCCTTCTTGAACTTAAACAAGATAAGAAAGTATTTCTTGCGTTAATTGATATTGAATCAGGTAAAGAGCGTTGGCGTTTCGATTTACCTGACAGGAAAACCGGCGTCGGCTTGGGTGCTTTGAAACAAACTGTCAAATCAGCTTTGGATGCTTCACCTGTTAGCGATAAGGATGGTAACATATTGTTTCCTGACGATAAAATTTTGAAAAGACTTGATGGCCAAACCGGAAAACTACTTTGGGAAAATGAAAATGAAAAGGGGATAGGTCGCCTCAATTTCTCTGACGATGGTAGCGTAGTTTATCTAGGGTCCGGAAGAAAAATTAAGGCTTTGACACTCGCGGATGGAAAGGAACTATGGAAAGACCCTTTCAAAATCTCAGGAGAATTTCAAATGTTCATCCCTAGCAAAGACAATCAGATGTACGTTGTTACATCAACTGATATAACTGTAATTGATAACACTACAGGTAAGGCGGTTTGGAAAAAGCCAGTTGTATTTGCCAATACCTTTAAAACACTAAAGTTTACTGCTGACGGTATTTTAGTTTTCAGTAGTGATGAGAAGACTTCTGCATTTGATTATATCAGTTTTTCAGGAGCGGAGCTCTGGAAAAGACCATATAAAACAGATATGCCTGTTGTAAGTTTTGAATTAACCCCAAAAGGTATACTGTTCGCAAATGCGGAGGAGGCAAACATGGTAGATCTTAAAACGGGGGATGATACGATCTGGAAAAAGAGAATTAAACTTAAGGCTTCTCCTGTAACCTATATTGATGATAAAATCGCACTTATTTACTCTGACGAAAAGCTTTATCGGGTAGATATGACATCTTTAAATTATCAACTTGTTGCACAAGACATCAAGTTTAAAGGTAGTGACGAAGACGTACAAAATATTGAATTGTTAAGCAATGGTTATCTCCTGAGCTCAGCGCAGAACATGTGGTTAATCACACCTGAAGGCAAGGTAGCTTATTCAGTATATTACAAGCCTGCATCGCTTGGTACAGGAGCTAAAATATTGGGTACTGTAGGAAAAGTATATGCTACAGCATCGAATCTTGAGGCAACACAAGATCCTAACAAACCAAACACAGTTAATATACAGCGCTCAAAAAGAGGCGATGAAATTGTAGGCGGAATTAATGAAATAATAGCAAACAGAAAGAAGACCTTTGCAACTCAGGATGCGACGTATATAATGACAAGAGTTGAAGAAGGCAATACAAAACGTATTGGAATGGTTAAAGTCGATAAAGCAACAGGCGCTGAAAAAGGTAAAATTGTATTAAAATCTTTAGACCCTCTTTATGAAATAGATCAGGTAACAGGTCAGCTTTTCGTTGTAATAAACGGTACAGCTAAGGGATCAGAATTAGCATCCTTTGGACTATAATCCAAACTATTTTAACCGTATTGAAGTCCTGCTTAATCCTGGCAGGACTTTTTTCTTTTTTATAGATATAGACTCGATTACCGAGACTTCAAACGCTTCCTTACAGGTGAAATTAATGACGCTTCTTCTGAGAAACTGGGAAAATTAAAGTTGATTCGCGCGGCTGTTACTACCTACCCACTTTTAATCAGTGTGTTAGCCAATTAAAAGCATAGACGCACAGTCTGGACTTAGCTTTATTGTGCTCTCCTGCTGCATATGTAGGGGCAGGAATGTTTGAGACGTCGTTATCAGGATGGTCGTAGTGTTAGAGTAACGCTCTGTAGATAGGGATTTCAGGCAGTGAATACAGAATAATAAACAGGATAAAAGTACCTCGGGCGGGACTTGAACCCGCACAGCTATTACTAGCCACAGGATTTTAAGTCCTGCGTGTCTACCAATTCCACCACCAAGGCGTGGTTTATTAAAACCTCTTAAAATAACAATCCCCTCCGTCAGAGGGGCTGTTGAGCGGGAAACGAGACTCGAACTCGCGACCCTCACCTTGGCAAGGTGATGCTCTACCAACTGAGCTACTCCCGCTTATTTCCTTTCCTTATATCTGTAAAGGGACTGCAAATTTAGTGAGCGTTTCTAAAAATGCAAGAATCTGCTACTTTTTTAAAAAATTAATAGCAGATTCTTTTATCAAATTCTAAGCAACCTCTTTCAAAGGCTGTTGCTGCAGCGCTTCTTTCTTCAATTGCTGTGCATGCTGCTTGTTTTTAGAATACTTAATGTGCTTTGGAACACCTTTAAGATCCCAGATAAGCCCAACAGCTGCTAAACCTTTTAGAATATAATAGGTGATATCAATCTCCCACCAGAAAAATCCTTGGCGTGAGGATACTTCATAATAGTGGTGGTTGTTATGCCATCCTTCACCCAGCGTAAGCAAGGCAAGCCAGATGCTGTTTTTCGACTCATCATCCGATTCGTAACGCTGAAAGCCGAATTTATGCATGATTGAATTTATAGAGAATGTTCCGTGATACAGGATAACAGTACTCAAAAAGAAACCAATAAATAAGGTAGACAAGCCATGATGTGTAAACATCAGCGATACGCTCCCACCATTAACATAAGCGCCAAGAGCTGTAACAGCTATAGCCAAGACAATAGCCGGAACAGCATGAAATTTATTTAACCAAACAAGCTCAGGGTATTTAGCATAGTCGCCTATTGTCTTGTAATCTGTTTCCTTAAAATCAGGACCAACAATCCACCCGATATGCGAGTACCAAAAGCCGTAGATCTTCATAGAGTGAGGATCGGCTGGTGTATCGCTATGGCGATGGTGATGGCGATGATGTGCAGCCCACCATAAAGCACCTTTCTGTGCCGATGTTTGAGCCATAAATGCAATGATAAACTGAAACCAGCGTGAGGTCTTATACGACTTGTGTGAAAAATAACGGTGATAACCACCTGTTACCCAAAACATGCGGAAAACATACAGGACCCCACATACGATCCAATCAAACATTGTTGCACCTGTCCAAATAGCTGCAAAAGGAATCAGGTGAACGACAGCAAACGCAATCTCTTGCTTCAGGATTGGCTTGTTTCTTACTTCAGGACTTAAACTTTGACTCATGGTCTCTAACGAACAGCAGAGTGATACAATAAGGTTCGCAAGCACCTGCTGAAATTAATGCATGCGAATCAAAAAAATTTTTTACAAAGGTCGTGTGTAATGTTTAAAATTCATTGCGCGGGTTAAATAAATATCTTCAAATATTGAAAACACAGAGAAACACTTGTTAGGCAAGTATCAAATAAGTTGAAGTACTTACGCAAGAATACTTATTATTCTAAAGAAAGGCTGTTTTATTTTCTCTTTAAGACGGTTAATACTTCGTTCAATTTTAGAAGTGCTTCTACCGGGCTTATGGTATTAATGTCAATTTTCACTAGCATCTCTTCCATCTCTCTTAACCGGGGGTCGCTCTCAAACAAACTCATTTGAGGTATTGGTTTGGGTATATCCTGAACTTTTTTCTTTTCGTTCTTATGCCTGTCTTTTTCTAGAAAATGAAGAATTTCGTTAGCCCTGAAAACTACTTTATTCGGCATACCTGCTAGCTGTGCTACGTGAATGCCAAAGCTGTGTTCACTGCCTCCTTCTTTAAGTTTGCGCATGAAGATGATCTTATCGCCAACTTCTTTTACCGATACATTAAAGTTCTTAACTCTTACAAGATCTTCTTGGAGTTGATTAAGCTCGTGATAATGAGTAGCAAATAAAGTTTTTGGTTTACAATCTTTATGGCTGTGGTTATGAAGATATTCAACTATAGCCCAGGCGATAGAAACTCCATCATAAGTACTTGTACCTCTTCCGATCTCATCCATTAAAATAAGACTTCGATTGCTGAGATTGTTAAGGATGCTCGCTGTCTCGGTCATTTCAACCATAAAAGTTGATTCTCCCCGTGAAAGATTATCGGAGGCTCCTACTCTCGTAAAAATCTTGTCTACTATACCGATACTAGCACTTGTGGCAGGAACAAAACATCCTATCTGAGCAAGAAGTACGATTAAGGCAGTCTGCCTGAGCAATGCTGACTTTCCCGCCATGTTAGGTCCGGTAATTATTAATATTTGTTGCTTCTCGCTATCAAGAAATATATCGTTAGGAACATACGTTTCACCAACAGGCAATTGCTTTTCAATAACGGGGTGTCGACCTGATTTAATGTCTATAATTAAAGACTCATTAATATCTGGCCTTACATACCGATTGTTCTTAGCCACAGTAGAAAAAGAAAGCAGGCAATCTATTTGTGCTAATACACGTGCATTCTGCTGTATTTGAGGAACAAATTCTGCGGCATGATGAACAAGCGCATTAAAAATACGCTGTTCTATCACAACAAGTTTTTCCTCTGCATGAAGAATCTTTTCTTCATACACCTTCAGCTCTTCAGTAATAAAACGTTCAGCATTTGCCAGCGTCTGTTTCCGGATCCAATCCGAAGGTACTTTGTCCTTATTTGCATTACTTACTTCTAAGTAGTAACCGAAAACTTTGTTATACGAAATCTTTAAAGATGAAATTCCGGTTCGTTCAACCTCCCGCTTCTGAATTTGCAGGAGATAATCTTTTCCTGAAAAGGCAATTTTTTGAAGTTCATCTAACTCTGCATCTACGCCCTCTTTGATTAATCCACCCTGGTTGCTTAAAATGGAAACATCTTCTCTTAACTCTTTCTCAATTTTTTCTGTCAGGAATTCACAAAGATGGAGTTGATCAGCTAACTTCTTTAATTCGTTGGATGAATGCTGAATAAGTTGTTGGCGTATGGGAGCGATGCACTTCAGAGATTTTTTAAGCTGAAGCATTTCTCTTGGGTTGATGCGGTTAACAGCAACTTTTGAAATTAATCGTTCAAGGTCGGCGATTTGCCTTAATTGTTCAAGAAGCTTTTCCGAAAGCGTGTTGTCTTTGTGAAACTCATCAACAACTTTAAGACGTTCTTCAATCGCAATCTTATCCTTTAGGGGGAGGATCATCCATTTTCGAAGTTGACGAGATCCCATGGGTGTAGCCGTCTGATCAAGAATATCAATCAGCGGTACACCACCCTCGTGTTGTGCGTAAACAATTTCAAGATTGCGTATAGTAAACTTATCAAGCCAAACGTATTTGTCCTCATCTATACGAGAAATATATGCGATATGAGAAGTATCCCTGTGTTCAGTATCTTCCAGGTAATGGAGAATAGCTCCGGCAGCAATAATAGCTTCTCCCATTTCGTCAATACCAAAACCTTTTAGAGAAGCGGTTTTGAACTGATTGATAAGTTTTTCATAAGCATAATCAAACCCATATACCCACTCTTCAAGAGCAAAAGTATTATACTCATCGCCTAAAAGTTTTTCAAGTTTATCACGTGACTGCTTGCTGAAAATAATTTCAGAAGGAGCAAAGCCCTGAATAAGCTTGAGCACGTAACTTTCATTGCCTTGCGCAGCATAAAACTCGCCAGTAGATACATCGAGAAAAGACACACCAAGCATCTCTTTTCCTGAAAAAACAGAAGCCAGGAAGTTGTTTTGCTTTCGGTCGAGAACATTGTCATTATAAGAGAGGCCCGGCGTAACAAGCTCAGTAACTCCTCTTTTAACAATACCTTTTACAAAACGGGGATCTTCAAGTTGATCGCAGATAGCTACCCGATGGCCTGCCTTAACCAGCTTTGGCAGGTATGTGTCAAGAGAGTGATGTGGAAAGCCCGCAAGTTCCGTTTCTGAACTAGACCCCGCACCCCTTTTTGTAAGTACAATATCAAGTACTTTACTGGCAGCAATAGCGTCCTGCCCGAAAGTCTCATAAAAATCGCCAACCCTAAAAAGAAGTAATGCCCCTGGATACTTTGCCTTTATAGCATTGTATTGCTTCATGAGCGGGGTTTCAGTAGTGGTTTTCGCCTCAGCCATAAAAACAAAGATAGAAAACTACTGCGGGATGTTTTTTCCCAAAGATTTTTTTTCTTGAAAGCTCTTTAACCTCCTCTTATTCCTTCAATATGCCCATTTTACTTTCGCGCCGAGGTATAAATTACAAATCAGGCAAGAAATACAGCACAATTGAGTTGTCACAATTAATTTGCGGGTATGAAAAAACTAAAACTTGAGGAACTTGGGAGAATTACCGTTGATGAATTTAAGGAATCAGTTAAACTTCCAATTACCATTGTTCTTGATAACGTAAGAAGCCTTCATAATGTAGGCTCGGCTTTTAGAACAGCTGATGCTTTTAAGGTAGAAAAGATTTATTTAACAGGAATAACAGGGACGCCTCCTCATCGGGAAATAGAGAAAACTGCATTAGGAGCAACCCAATCGGTTGACTGGGAATATGCAGAAAGCACAGCCTTTGTGCTGGAACACCTCAGAAAGAATAATTATAAGATAGTTATCATAGAACAGACAACGCACAGCATTTCTTTAAATAACCTGAATGCTAATATTGATGAGAAGTATTGTCTGGTTTTTGGTAACGAAGTTCATGGAGTGAGTGATGAGGCGGTCTCTTTAGGAGATATGGCTTTAGAAATTCCTCAATATGGCACTAAGCACTCTCTGAACATATCAGTATGCCTCGGTATTGTTACATGGGAGTTTTTTAAAAAACTTAGGGATTTAAGATGAATTTATCTTAAAAATAAAGAATGGCCTTTACATCTCCCCAAGGCCATCTTTAACTATTACTCATTTCTAAGTGTTTCGGTTGGATTGACAGTCGCAGCTTTAATAGATTGATAGGCTATTGAAAGCCACGCTATAATTCCTATGATCATTCCTGCAATCAAATATATTAACGGATTTATCTCAGTTTTATAGGTAAAGTTCTCCAACCATTTCTGCACCGCATACCATGCTAGTGGTATAACAACTAAAAACCCTATGAGCACAAGCTTAGAAAAGTCTCGTGAAAGTAACACAACGATATTTGATACGCTCGCTCCTAATACCTTTCTTATTCCGATTTCTTTTTTTCGTTGTTCAGTCATAAAGGAGGTTAGACCTAAAAGTCCTAAACAGGCAATAAGAATAGCCAGAATAGTAAATGAAGTTAAAAGTATACCGGTATTTTGGTCGGCTCTATACTGCCTTTCAATTGTTTCATCTAAAAACTCATATGTGAAAGGATAATCAGGTTGAAATTGCCTCCATACTCTTTCAACAGTTTTTAAATTGTCGCTAAGATTTCCTGTCCCCATTCTTACCGAAATGCACCACGTATTTCCAGGATCAATTCGCAATACAAGTGGCTCTATCGCTCTATGTAGAGATCTATAATGGAAATCTTTAACAACTCCCACTATTCTCCCAACGGGATGACCGTCCTTCGCTCTGATTGGGTGACCGATTGGTTTTTCTATCATCAGGTCTCTGACAGCAGCCTCGTTAACCAAATAAGCTTCCAGTGAATCAGTTGCAAATTCTTTAGATAAATTTCTTCCTTCTATCAGCTCTAACCCATAAGTATTTAAATAATCATAATCTATTATAAGGGTATTCATTGGCCTCTCGGGAATATTTGTCCCAGGAAAATCATATCGCCATGTTGAATTTTCCATACCTGGAGTACCATTTGAAACCGATACAGATTTAATATTATTATGGGAAATTAAAGTTTCTTTAAATACATCAACCTTAGGCCACAGCGCAGCGGGTGGGTTCATATAAATTATGTTTTCTTTATTAAAGCCGAGATTTGTATTTTGAATAAAGCGCATTTGCAGGGATACCACGAGGGTCCCGATTAATAGAAAGGTTGCTACGCCAAACTGCATTACGGTTAATACTTTTCTGAGTCCTGCATTTCCTGCAACTCCTGTCTGGCCTTTTAAAACTTTAGCTGGTGTAAAGGAACTTAAATAAAAAGCAGGGTAACTTCCAGCAATTAAACCAGTTAATGTTCCAGCAGCAACAATCACCCAAAGGATGCTGTTCTTTCCGAAATAGACTACATTTAGTTGCTGACCTATTAAAGAGTTGAAAAGGGGAACTAGAAACTCAAGGAGAATAATACATAAAACCATGGAAATAAGAACGAGAACCAACGTTTCTCCTAGAAACTGTTTAATCAATTGATATCTAATTGCTCCCATCACTTTTCTTAGTCCTACTTCTTTTGAACGTTTGATCGCTCGGGCAGTTGAAAGATTCATAAAGTTGAAGCATGCAATAAGCAAAATCATAATAGCAATTGCAGAAAAAATAAAAATGGTGTTCATGTCTCCATTTGCGCTATCTCCTCTAATACCTTTTGTAAAATGTATTTCATTTAATGGCTGAAGCCAGTCGCCTAATGCTTCAGCATCAAATTCTTCTTTTCTTGCTTCTGTAAATTTTTTATCAATTCTTTTCGCAAGATCGCTTATGTCTTTTGCATTAGGTATATAGAAGTAAGTTGAATAATTCCACGCATCCAGGCTACTTAGAAATTGATGCGCTGGAATTTTATAACGATCCTCAACAATTTTAGCAACGCTTTCAAAGGGTACCACGTACGAGAACTTAAGGTGTGAGTTTGCAGGGACATCTTCAAATACGCCGGTTACCTCCAAGTCATAGGCATTATCATACCTTATTATCTTTCCTAAGGCACTGCCCGCAAAATGTTTTTCGGCTATAGATTTAGAAATCACAATAGTAAATGGTCTCGATAGTGCACTTTCTGCTTTACCCTCAATTAATTTAAAGCTGAAAATTTTGAAGAACTCAGGATCAGCAAGCACCAAACTTTTAGCATCAATTACATTCTCATTATGCTTAAGCAATGGTCGCTCATCCATTGTACTGAACCTTGTAAAGGACTCAACCTCTCTAAAGTTTTCCTTAACGAGCGGGCCAAATCCGGCAGGTGCAAATGTCTGCATCCGCACTAGACCATCTCTTTCACCTCTGGGAATATAACGATAGATCTTGTCCTTGTTGTTATGGAAGTTTTCATAACTTAATTCGAACCGGATATAAAGCGTAACGAGTAGGCAGCTTGCAAGCCCTATTGCAAGTCCTATTACATTAATAGAGGTATAACCGAGGTTCTTCGAAAGATTCCTGACAGCAATGAGAAGGTAATTCTTAAACATAAAGTTGTTTCTTGAAGAAGACCTAAAAAAGCTAAATTGGTTGCATGTTCCAAGTATCCCACCTGTTTTTAAGACTTTATTTCTGGGAAAGTGGTTTTGTTAATTGAGCTTTTTAAAATAAAACTCTCCATTAGCATCTTAAATCTTATAGTCCAGATTGTCAATAGCGTTGATCTAACCATATTGACTCAAGAAATACATTGAAAAGGAAAAAATTTTGCACATTTGCAGATCGACTAATCGACCACTACATTGTCTGACCGTTATAATCAACGAGGCGTATCCGCTTCTAAAGAAGATGTTCATCAAGCCATCAGCAAGCTTGATAAGGGATTGTTTCCAAAAGCATTTTGTAAGATTGTTCCTGATTACCTGGCTAATGACCCCACATATTGTACCGTAATGCATGCCGATGGTGCTGGAACAAAGTCGTCATTAGCCTACATGTATTGGAAAGAAACCGGTGATCTTTCCGTATGGAGGGGAATAGCACAGGACGCGATTATCATGAATATCGATGACCTTCTCTGTGTAGGGGCGACTGAAAATATATTGTTGTCATCTACAATTGGGCGAAATAAGAACCTTATACCGGGTGAAGTGATCGCGGCAATTATTAACGGCACAGAAGAAGTCCTTGAAATGCTGAGAAAGCATGGATTAAACATTATTAGCACTGGAGGTGAAACGGCTGACTTAGGTGATTTAGTGCGGACTATTGTTGTTGATAGTACGGTGGTGAGCAGAATGAAACGCACTGACGTAATTGATAATAGTCGCATTAAGGCCAACGATGTTATTATAGGTTTCTCATCCTATGGAAAGGCTACCTATGAAAACGAATATAACGGAGGGATGGGAAGTAATGGTCTCACATCTGCACGTCATGACGTCTTTGATCATTCTTACGCAACCGTTTATCCAGACTCCTACGATCAGCAAGTACCTTCTAACCTGGTTTATAGCGGAAATTATAAGTTAACAGACGTAAACCCTGAGATTGGTGTTACTATAGGTAAACTAGTGCTTTCTCCTACTAGAACATATGCGCCTGTAATGGTTGAAGTTTTTAAACAACATAGATCACACATTCATGGTATGGTGCATTGCAGTGGAGGCGCTCAAACCAAAGTGCTCCATTTTATAGACCAATTACATATCATTAAAGATAATCTTTTCACCGTCCCGCCGCTTTTTAAGATAATTCACGAGCAGAGCAGAACGGATTGGAAAGAGATGTATAAGGTGTTTAACATGGGTCATCGTCTTGAAATTTATACTGAGGAGAAGCACGCAAGTAATATTATCAACATTGCAAAACAATTCGGTATTGAAGCTCAGGTAATAGGTAGAGTTGAAGCTGCTTCTCAAAAACAAGTTACAATTAAAGGAGAGTACGGTACATTTATTTATAATTAAGTATAGAGCTTATTCATAACATATTAGAATATGCATTTAAGATTCCTTGCCATCATCATTATTTTTTTGGTTGCAGGTTGTTCTACTAATAAAACTATGGAGCAAAAAACATTTAAGCCTACAGACCCACACTCATTTTCTCAACCACAAGAGGCACGGGTAAAGCACTTAAAATGGACCTCGACAATAGATTTTTCTACCAAAATTATAACAGCTGTTGCTTCGTGGACAATAGAGTCAATTGAAGATGCCGATGTTATCATTTTCGACATTAAAGATATCAAAATAGCAAAGGTAACGCTGGATGATGATCAACCTACGGAGTTTAAAATTGCTGAACGAGATTCAATACTAGGAGAAGCTTTGGCTGTGATGATCAAGCCATATACTAAAACAATTAACATTAGCTATACTACTAGTCCCGGAGCAGAAGCATTGCAATGGCTCTCGCCAGAGCAAACTGCTGGAAAAAAATTTCCATTTCTATTTACACAGTCGCAGGCTATTTTGGCAAGAAGTTGGGTTCCATGCCAGGATTCACCCAGCGTACGTTTCACGTATGAGGCAGATGTTACAGTGCCGAAAGATCTTCTCGCTTTAATGAGTGCCTCTAACCCTCAACAGAAAAACGAAACAGGCGTTTATCATTTTGAAATGAAACAGCCTGTTCCTTCGTATCTTCTCGCACTTTCTGTTGGCGATCTCCAATTTCAGGCAATTAGTAACAGAAGCGGAATTTATGCGGAGCCATCCATGCTACAGAAATCGGTATGGGAGTTTGCAGATCTTGAAAAGATGATCTCAGGTGCTGAGGAATTGTATGGTCCTTATCAATGGGATAGATACGATGTTCTGGTTCTTCCTCCCAGTTTTCCATTTGGTGGAATGGAAAATCCTCGATTAACATTTGCTACGCCTACAGTTATTGCAGGAGATAGATCGCTAACATCACTTATAGCACATGAACTTGCGCATAGCTGGTCTGGGAACCTTGTTACCAACGCTACCTGGAACGACTTCTGGTTGAATGAAGGTTTCACTGTTTATTTTGAAACGCGTATCATGGAGAAATTATACGGAAAAGACCATGCAGAAATGCTGGCCTCCCTTAATCTGCAGGACCTCCATAACGAAATAAAAGATTTGAATGAAGCAGGGCTGCATGCGGATACTAAACTTAAGCTTGATCTGGACGACAGAAATCCTGATGATGGCGTGACAGAAGTAGCTTATGTTAAGGGATACTTTTTCCTTAGGTCAATTGAAGAAAAATACGGTAAAGACAAGTTCGATACCTTCTTAAAGGACTATTTTTATGATAACGGTTTTAAGTCAATGAATACAGAAGGTTTCATGACTTACATTAAAGAATATTATCAGAAGAAATTTAATATAGCATTCGATGATCAACTCTTTCAGTCCTGGATTTTTTCTGAAGGAGTGCCGGAAAATTGTCCAAGACCAAGTTCAGATCGTTTCAAGAAGGTTGATGTAGTCATAGCGGGATGGAATGCAGAACAAAACCTGGATAAGAGTAAGGCAGGTGATTGGACTACGCAGGAATGGTTGCATTTTTTAAAAAATCTTCCTGATACTTTATCACAACAACAGATGCAATCAATAGATAATTTTGGTAAATTTACCCAGTCCGGCAATGCTGAAATTATAAGTGCATGGAGCGTCATCGCTATCCGGAACAATTATCAGAGAATGGATCCTGTTATTGAAGCATTTCTTATCAACACCGGAAGAAGAAAATTCCTTGGTCCCATTTATAATGAGTTGATCAAAACCGAGCAGGGCAAACAAAAAGCGAAAGTTATCTATTCAAAAGCAAGATCAAACTATCACTTTGTTGCTACAAACACTTTCGACAAGCTGTTGAATTAATAAAGATATATTTTTGGAGAGGACAACTAGCCACCATTTGTTAGGTGGCTTTTTGTTTTTAAGACCTGTGCAATAACAAATTGTAACATATGCTTTGCAACCACAAGCTCGCTTTACGAGTCTATATCGTACCAATCGAAGTGACTTCAATGTTTAGCAAACGTAAAATCTTACTAATCTTAGGTATAGCAGTTGCAATTATGATTGCTGTATCAAGTGGCATTTTTAGTATAAGATTATAAAAATCTTTAAACCTCCTTATTGGCCAAATTTTTTTCACATAGTATTGTACCATGAGAAACATTTACGGCCTTCTTCTGTTTATTTGTTTTACAACAACGGCCTATACACAGGAAATTTCAAAGGATACTACATTGCAGGAAGTAGTAATTCAAGCCTATGCAACTGAAAGGCCATTGAAAGATGTAGCAGCATCTGTTGGCTACCTTCCTATGCAAGACTTACAACGCTTCAATAATACCTCAATCGTTCCTGTAATTAATACTGTAGCTGGTGTACGGATGGAGGAAAGATCCCCGGGTAGTTACAGGTTTTCAATTAGAGGAAGTTCTCTCAGGTCTCCTTTCGGAGTTCGTAATGTTAAGGTTTATTGGAATGGTCTTCCCTTTACTGACGCCGGCGGGAATACATATCTTAACCTAATTGATTTGGCTTCAGTTGGAAACATTGAAATAATAAAAGGTCCGGGAGGAAGCTTGTATGGAGCAGGTACTGGTGGCGTCATTCTATTTAATAGACCTATAATAAGGAACGATCAGGTCAGCGTATCTGCATTAGCAGGTAGCTATGGTTTGCAGCGATACAGTGTTTCGGGACAGTTTCGCAATGAAAGCATTTCAGGACGTGCGCAGTTTACCCATCAACAGTCAGATGGTTATCGCGAACAGTCGGGTTTAAGAAGAAATACTTTTAATACTGATTTGAGTTTTCGAATCGATAAAAATAACATTTTGTCAGCTACAATTCTTTACAGTGATCTCTTTTATGAGACACCAGGAGGGCTAACGCTGGCACAGTTTAATGCTAACCCAAAACAGGCCAGGCCCGCAGCTGGTCCTTCTCGAGGAGCAGTTGAGCAAAATGCCTCTGTTAATAACAAAACTTTTTTTGGCAGCCTTTCTCATGCTGCAACATTTAACGAAAGATTTTCATTGAACACCGGCGCGTATACTTTAATAACAGACTTTGGAAACTTTGCAATTGGAAATTATGAGGCACGAAAAGAGAAAAACTTTGGCGTGCGTACGGAAGCAAAGTATAAAGTTGAGACTGGTGCTTTTAATTTTAACATTACCGGCGGAGGAGAATTACAACTATCCAGCTCTCCAATAAAAGTGTATCAAAATAATTTCGGCGTTCGTGGAGATATAACATCGGACTCAGATTTATCGTCGCGTATTGGACTGGTATTTGGCCAGGCTGAGTTTTCATACCTAGAAAAAATTTATCTCACACTTGGGGCAAGTGCTAATTTTGTTGGCGTTGAATATAATTCATTACTTCCAGTAGTAGTAAACGATACAAGAAATTTTTCAGCAGAGTTTACTCCTCGTATTGCGGTCCTTGGTAAAGTAAATGAGAGTGTATCCTTATATGCTAGCATGAGTAGGGGATTTTCTCCTCCTACCATAGCAGAGCTTTTTCCTTCCAGGCAAATTTTCGACCGCAGTCTTGACCCTGAAGAAGGAACGAACATTGAGGCAGGAGTTAAAGGAAACTTGTTCAATGAAAAGTTATATTATGAATTTACTGCTTACAACTTTAAATTGGATGAGACGATTGTAATAAGAAGAGATGCTTCTTTGCCTGGAGAACCAGAATACTTCGTTAATGCAGGTAGAACGCAACAAAGAGGTTTAGAGACAACACTTAATTGGACGTTGCTTCAAAGTAAAACTTCATTCATCTCAAATTTAAAACTAAGAAGCAGTTATTCTTACAATCACTACCGATTTAAGGACTACGTCAGCAATACTTCCGATTTAACAGGAAACAAGCTCACCGGTGTTCCTCCTACCATGTTTTTTGCTGGCCTTGATGTTGTAATTCGTAACAAAGTTTATGGCAATTTTTCCTTCAATTATGTAGATCACATCCCTTTAAATGATGACAATTCCATTTTTGCGAGACCCTATAAAATAGGTGCAGCGCGAATAGGATACAGGTCAAGTATCGGTAAGAACGGCATTGATATATACACCGGTATTGATAATGCTTTCGATGAAAAGTATAGTCTAGGTAATGACTTAAATGCTTTTGGCGGACGATATTTCAACGCCGCAGCCACCCGTAACTTCTATCTCGGAGTAAAATTTGATCTTTCTTTTGAAAAGTAATAACGTGAGAAGTGTCATACCTCCGGAGGTCGTCGGTATATTAAATAGTCAAGGAATCACGGTAATAGATTTTTCCCCTGCCGCAGGAGGATGTATTAATAATGGAGGCAGGCTAACGACTTCTAACAGAGACCTTTTTTTAAAATGGAATCTCGCTACTACATTTCCAGGAATGTTCGAAGCAGAGGCGCGGGGACTAAAACTTTTAAGCGGAACAAACACCTTTACAATTCCTGAAGTAATAAGCCATAACGCAATTGGTGAGTATCAATATCTCCTTCTTTCTTACGTGAATAGTCAACCGAAAAATCCGTACTTCTGGTTGAAGTTTGGAAGAAAGCTGGCTGAACTCCATCTTCATTCTAATACGTACTTCGGTCTGGCCTATAATAATTACATTGGATCGCTTGAGCAGGTTAACCACCCAGTTTTAAATGGAATAGAATTCTTTATAGAGAAGAGGCTAAAGGTGCAGCTCAACCTTGCATTAAATAATAATCTCGTTGACACTGGAATTGTTAAGAACTTTGAAAAGCTATTTTTAAAACTCCCATCGCTACTTACCGATGAAAGGCCGGCACTAATACATGGCGACTTATGGAGCGGCAATCTCATGGTTGATGAAAATGGTAATCCTTGCCTTATCGACCCTGCTGTTTGTTACGCAAACCGTGAAGCAGATCTGGCCATGACTACGCTATTTGGCGGGTTCGACGTGTCCTACGTTAACGAGTACAATACCGTTTACCCTCTGCCACCAGGTTATAAGGAAAGGCTGGAAATTTATAAGTTGTATCCGCTACTGGTTCATGTTAACCTTTTCGGAAGAAGTTATTTAAATCAGGTGGTTTCCATTCTTAATTATTTCGTATAAATGTTAAATTTTTTCTGTCATTTACATTTATAAGATGCCCTAACCCCACAGTTGATGCTTAAAAGGCACTTTTTTTCTTTGCTATTAATAGCAATTACCTCTATTGTAATTTCTGGATGCGATCTTTTTGATAAGGTAGACGATGTTACTTTTGATGGGGAAATTGTCGAAGAAGGTGTTATTGAAGGATCAAGGTCTGATAAAGGCGTTATATCTTATGAGGAAAATATTGATATTGAAGCCGCAAAGAATCCTGAAGTTGCCCGGTTTAGTAATAAAATTAAGGACTTTGAAATAAGAAAAATTACGTTTGAGATAACGGAATTTAAATCCTCAGCTTTAAAAGTAAATACCTCCGGTGCCCTGTTTTATATAAAGAGTTCATCCAAAGTCTTGTTGGCAGAAGTAAAAGATTTTAATATAACGTCCGCCTTTATGAATGCCGTTTCATTTACGCTACCAGCAAACGAGAGTGAATTGAAGGAACTATCTGCTCTATTAAAAGCTGATAAAAAGTTCAACCTTTTGTTCACAGGAACATTGTCAGCCCCTGTAACTTTTAAGTTCAAGATAGTGATTGATGCTAAGATAGTAGCCGAAACGGTTTAATGCACTTGTCTTTTTTTAAGAAGATCATTCACAATAAGCTCAGCGTGTACTCTTGAATTTTCAATAAACCATTTGTTCGTTTTTAGTCCACCACATACAACACCTGCGAGATAAAGGTTTGGAACATTAGTTTCCATTGTTAATTCATCATACACAGGAGTATGATCCTTATCATTCTGAAACTCCATTCCTAAGGACCTCATAAATTCGAAGGGTGGTTGATAACCTGTCATCGCCAAAACAAAGTCATTTTGAATTTCTTCAATTCCATCAGGAGTTTGTATTTCAACCGCATGCTCTGTAATTCGTGTAATAACTGAGTTAAGATATGCTTTAATGGACCCTTCTTTTATTCGGTTTTCTATATCAGGTCTTACCCAATATTTAACACTGTCCCGAATACCTTGTTCTCGTATCACCATTGTGACCTCGGCTCCTTTGCGCCATGTTTCAAGCGCTACGTCTACAGCTGAGTTGGCAGCACCAACTACTACTATTTTTTGTTTATAGTAAGGATGCGGCTCGTCATAATAATGTCTTACTTTGGGCAACTCCTCCCCAGGCACATTTAACAGAAATGGCAAATCATAAAAGCCTAGCGCTAACACAAGTGCCTTACAGGAATACATACCTTTCGTTGTTTCTACTTGATGGACACCATCTCTTGTTCTTCCCCCTATAACTTTTTCATACAGGTTTATATTAAGCTTCCAGGTGTCACATACCCTTCTATAATACTCAAGGGATTCCAGGCGATTAGGTTTAGGACCGTGTGAAATAAACGGAACGCCTCCAATTTCCAACCTTTCAGATGTTGAAAAGAAGGTCATATTTAATGGATAGTTATATAGAGAATTAACAAGGCATCCTTTTTCTATGATAAGATAGTTTAAACCGGCTTTGTTCGCTTCAATACCACAGGCTAATCCAATTGGTCCTCCGCCGACTATTATCAAATCATATACTGCCATTGCTACTAATTTACTTTTGAATATTCGCCAATATTGTAAAAATTGCGCCAATTCATTAACCTGATCTTCATGAAAAAATTAATAACTAGTTTAATGGTTTCCCTGTTTTTTGTTTTAACGGCATCGGCCCAAAAACAAATTACAGTAGATGACTTCACCACAAAACCAACATTCTATCAGAAAACAGTAACCGGAATTAACTGGATGAATGATGGCAAATTCTACTCAGCACTGGCAGATAACAAAGTAATAAAATATGATATTACTTCTGGTCAGGCAGTAGAAACGCTGGTAGACGGAACTACATTAAATCCAAAAATTGAAATAGAAGATTATAGCCTTAGCGCAGACGAGAAAAAAATTGTAATTCTTACTGATTCAAAGCCGATTTACAGACGGTCTTATACAGGCGAATATTATGTTTATGATCTTACAAATAAGACCGTAAAAAAACTTTCTTCAACAGGAAGACAATCTTATGCCACCCTCTCTCCTGATGGTGCCAAGGTGGCATTCGTTCGTGATAACAACCTTTTCTATGTTGACTTGGCAAGCATGAAAGAATCCCAGGTAACTGACGACGGGAAATTTAATGCAATTATCAATGGAAGTACCGACTGGGTTTATGAGGAAGAATTTGGTTTTGTCACCGGTTTTTATTGGTCGCCAGACAGCAAGAAGCTGGCGTACTACAGGTTTGATGAGTCTGCAGTAAAGGAATATAATCTACAAAGGTGGAATAAGGGACAGTTGTATCCAGAAGATTATAAATTCAAATATCCTAAGGCAGGTGAGACAAATTCAACTGTAGAAATCTGGATTACCGACATCACAACCAACGCTAAAGTTAAAGCTGATCTTGGAACTGATAAGGACTTCTATATTCCCCGGGTCAAATGGACTAACGACCCTAATACTTTATCAATAAGAAAATTAAATCGGCTGCAGAATCAACTCGATCTTATACACACCAATGCAAACACAGGAAAGTCATCAATCGTGCTTACTGAAAGGGAAGATGCATATGTAGACCTGGAATTTATTGATGATCTTACTTATCTAAAGGATGGAAAACACTTCATTCACTCAAGCGAACGCGATGGATATAAGCACCTCTATTTGTATTCAATGGCAGGTGGTTTAGTAAAGCAGGTAACCAAAGGTGCGTTTGAAGTATATGAGTTTCTAGGGTATGATGAAAAAGCAAAATTGTTTTACTACTCATCAACAGAAGTTTCTCCCCTGGAAAGACATTTATATTCAATTTCTTTTGATGGCAAAAAGAAGCAGAGGTTAACCAAGAACCAGGGAAGCCATGCTATTAATATGAGTAAAGATTTCCAATTCTATATTGATCATCATACTTCTGCTTCGCAGCCTTCAGTTGCCACTTTGTACCGAAGCAAAGGAAACACATTAGTTAAGGTTCTTGAGAAAAATGAGAGCCTGACCTCGGCAATAAAAGAGTATGGCCTTTCACCTAAAAGTTTTTATACTGTAAAAGCATCTGATGGCTCTGTTTTAAACGGACTAATGCTTAAACCTGCGAACTTTGATTCCACAAAACAATATCCTGTTCTTATTTACCAATACAGTGGCCCTAACTCACAAAATGTAACCAATAGCTGGGGAGGAAGTCATTTTTACTTCCATCAAATGCTAACGCAAAAGGGATACATTGTAGCAATAGTAGACTCACGTGGTACTGGGGCAAGAGGCGAGGCTTTCAAGAAAGTTACTTATAAGCAAAATGGCAAATATGAGCTTGAAGATATTATTACAACCGCTAAATATCTCGGCTCCTTATCTTATATCGATGAAAGTAGAATGGGGGTGTGGGGATGGAGTTATGGCGGTTATATGTCATCATTGGCAATGACTAAAGGAGGCGGTGTATTTAAGATGGGTATTGCCGTGGCTCCGGTTACAAACTGGAGATTTTACGATTCCATCTATACAGAAAGATATTTACAGACGCCGCAATTGAATGCCGATGGTTACGATCAAAACTCACCTTTAACTTTTGCTGGTGACTTACAAGGTAAATTCTTATTGATTCATGGAACAGCAGATGACAATGTGCATTTTCAGAATTCTGTGGTATTTCAGGAGGCGTTGATCAATGCAGGAAAGCAGTTCGATTCATTCTATTATCCTGACAAAAACCATAGTATTCCAGGTGGTAAAACAAGGCATCACCTGTATACCAAAATGATCGAGTATGTGATGGCGAACCTTTAAGGACTAAAAAAACTTTCAATAACTATTGAAAGTTTAGAAACATTATTATCTTTGATGCGTATATGAAGTACACAGAGGCAAAAGAAGAATTAATACAAGCATGGGGCAATCTCGGATATAGCTGGGGTTTAAATAAAACCATGGCACAAATCCATGCTTTATTAATGATATCTCCTAAACCTTTGTCTACTGAAGATATTATGGATGAGCTTTCTATTTCCCGGGGTAATGCTAATATGAACATTAGGGCCTTACTCGATTGGGGCATAATATCAAGAATATCCATTGCAGGAGAGAGAAAGGAATACTTTAAGTCTGAAAAGGATATATGGGCTCTGGCTCGCCAGGTTGCAAAAGAAAGAAGAAAGCGTGAGCTGGAGCCCATTCTAAAAGTACTTCGTGAGGTAAATGACGTACAGGCGGACGGAACAGAAGAGGCTAAGGAATTTAAAAAGGTGGTTAAGGAATTGAAAAACTTTGCCGAGAAGTCAGATGGTTTGTTAGAGACGTTTATCAAGGCGGAAGAAAGCTGGTTTTGGAATAATCTTTTGAAACTGATGAAGTAATATTTTTTTGGTCTATACTTTCACAATTTATTGAAACTTCTAAATATATTGTATTATGAAATACATTGATGTCGTTGGTCAAACCCTCATCTTATTAGCCTGTATTGGAATTGGGTTAATTTCAATTGGTGATAACGACTGGCCTTTTGGCGCCGTGATTTTTTTACAATTGTTTATCGGAATATGGCAAATGCTGAGTTCAATTATTTCAGTAAGCTTTCGAACAAATCAATGGAAGAGAAAGCGCACGCATCTCATCGCAGCAATAACATATCTTATCCTACTTTACGTTGTTACAAGCTTCATACACATCGTGTCTCCAACTAATGTGCTTCTATTTTTGCCATCGTGGGCTCTTGCTGTATATTATTATGTTGTTTCGTGGAGGTGTGTTTTCATAGCTAAGAAAGACAGTAATCGGTTTTTGCCTCACATCAGCTTTTAAGTCTTATGAACGAGACTGTCATATCACTCGAAACAGAAATTCGTGCTCCAATAGAAATTTGTTTTGACCTGTCTAGAAGTATTGAACTTCATCAACTCTCAACAAAACAAACAAATGAAATAGCAATTGATGGCCGCACAACAGGACTAATAGAAAAAGGAGAGTTTGTAACATGGGAAGCGACTCACTTTATGATCAGACAACACCTTACCGTAGCAATTACAGAAATGGAAAGACCATTTTACTTTAAAGATGTAATGCTAAAGGGCGCATTTAAAACCATGGAACATGTTCATAAGCTTAAGAGTGATAACGGAAGAACATTGCTGATCGATGAGTTTGTTTATACAGTCCCTTTTGGCTTTATAGGAGCGCTTTTCAATTGGGTTATCCTCAGGAAATATATGAAGAGTTTGCTTACCAGGAGAAATGCTTTAATAAAAGCCATCGCTGAAAGTGAAACTATACCTAAACTCTTAATGTATGCATAAAATTGTAGTAGCAGGAGCAAGTGGTTTTCTTGGTACTGTACTCACAGATTATTTTAGGAATAAGTGCAATATCGTTTTGTTATCAAGAAGCAGATTACCTTCTAAGGTAAATGTACTTTGGAAATATTGGGACGGTGAGACTTTGGGTGATTGGAAGAATGAGCTGGAAGATGCTGATGTATTAATCAACCTGGCTGGTAAAAGCGTAAACTGCAGGTACACAAAAGAAAACAAACAGCTTATCTATAACTCAAGGTTAAACTCAACCAACATTTTAGGAGAAGCCATTCTAAGCTGCAAGCAACCACCAAAACTTTGGATAAATTCCTCGTCTACTACAATTTATGAAGCTTCACACTTGTCATTCAGAACTGAAGATAGCAAAGAGATTGGTAACAACTTTAGCATGGATGTTTGTAAACAATGGGAGGCATCCTTCAACAAATTTACTCTCCCGTCAACCAGAAAAATTATCATAAGAACATCTATTGTGCTTGGTAAATCCGGAGGAGCTCTGAATCCGCTGATTAAGTTAGTTAAGCTTCGCTTGGGTGGTAAACAAGGAGACGGCGAACAATATTTTAGTTGGGTGCATGAATGGGACTTTTGCAGAGCTATAGAATTCCTGATTAATAATCCCAGCCTGAAAGGTACTTATAATATAGCAGCACCCATCCCTGTTATTAATAACGTATTTATGCATACCCTTCGAAAATCGATGAAGATATCTGTAGGATTAGGGGCACCAAAATGGTTGTTAGAAGTTGGTGCAGTTTTTATAGGAACGGAAACGGAATTAATATTGAAAAGCCGTAAAGTTTTTCCAAAAAGATTATTAGAAGCGGGTTTTGTTTTCGAATTTAAGGATGTAAAAGCCGCACTTGAGAATTTATGCAGGTAAAAAGTGACGAGAAGACAAAGCTTTATTTTATTGCTCTGATACCTCCTAAGCCTATATACGATCAGGCCCTGGAGTATAAAAACCATTTTAAGGAGCACTATAACAGTAAAGCTTCATTAAACTCACCACCGCATATTACATTGCACATGCCCTTTCGCTGGAAGGAGGCAAAGGAAAACGAGCTGGTTCAAAAGTTAGAGACGTTTACAAAGAGTTTTGATCCAATAAAAGTTTGTCTCGATAACTTTTCCGCCTTTCCTCCGCGAGTGATTTTTATTGAAGTTGTTAAGAGTGAAGCATTAGAGGTAATTCAAAAAGCAATTCAACGCTTTTGTAAGAAGGAGTTTAATATCTTCAATGCTAATTATAAGGAGCAGGCATTTCATCCTCATCTTACGTTGGCTTTTCGCGACCTGAAGAAGCCTAATTTTAAAAACGCTTGGGAGGAATTTGAGAAGAAAGACTTCAAAGCAGAATTCATTGCCGATCGTCTTGCGCTTCTTAAACACACCGGTAGAATCTGGCAAGTTTTCAAAGAGTTCAACCTCGAGTCGTCCTACACCATCGATAACCAAAGCTCACTAGCCACTACTGAAGGGTAAATGATTGCACCTTTAGGTAGAGCTTTTCAGGCAATCCAACCAGTGCAAATCAAAGGATAAGTTCTTTATTTCATGCCGGTGACAAGGAAGTGTTAAATTATACTTTTAACTTATCTGGATCATATCACGTATCAAAAACTGTTTCGATATAGGCGAACTGATCTACAATGCTATAGATGATTTTGTAATTTCCTTCAACTAGATAACGATATACTTTATTTCTATTTTTTAATGTTGGTTGTATCGGACCTGATTCAGGGAACGATTCTATTTGTCTTACTCTTGACAGGATTTTTCAACTATATTTCGTGCGGCTGGTTGAGAATGTTCTACTAAGAAATCATAAATAAATTCGAGATCAACTAATGCCTCTGTTGACCAAACAACACGAACCTTTTTCACTTCCCAAATTTCGTTTTAAAGAATGATTCTGCGTCTTCTTGTGAAAAGACCTTCCCTGTTTTTATATTCTGTTCCGATCGGTCCAATTTTTCTTCCAGGTCTTCAATTGTTTTGGGTATCCTTTGCTCATAAATATCTTTAATGGAACCCTTCCTTAACATTTCAATTTTTTCAATCAACGACTCATCTTGCAATCTTGCCAGCCATTCAATCAGTTCTATTTTCTTTACTGAGATATCCATAATAATGCCTTGTGTGCTCTATTCCAAAGATAAATAATTTTTATGCTTTTCAGTTTTCTTTTTTCCACAAGTGTAGGAGAAGGCTGATCCAATTTGCAAAAATGGTCCTGATGTATCTGGTCAGTTTATACTCCCTACTTCTCACAAAAACTTCCCTTTGCTATATAAAGTTTCTTCGCTGTTAATTCCAGCAAACCTTCTTGTACACCGGGGTCTGACTGCAATACAAACAGATCAACATCGCCCTTCATAATTAAGATGCCTCCATCATTGTCGCCAAATATCCCTTCCGTTATCACATTACCGGTCTTTACCAATTCTTTAATAAAGTCATTATGCTTTCGTATAATCTGAGGAAATGTACTTGCTGTCGACTTACTGATAATGGCATCGAACCTGTAAAAATTATACGAAACCATCTCATACGGCTCTGTTACTTTACACATCGCACCAACCCGCGGCTGATAATCATACAACTCAACCTGCCATCGCTTTGCTTTTATACCCGGGTCACTACTAAGCCACGTCTTCGCTTCTTCTGTGCTTGTTGTGTTAAGCACAAAAATTCCGCCGCCACCGTCAAACGGTCCTGCAGCAAGAAGCTTCCCTTCACTGGCAAGTCTGTTAATGTTTGCCATGTGGCCTTCCATTAGTTTCGAGGTCTCTTCTTTAGATAACGTATCAGCTTGCAGATTCTTATTGAGAAACACCCACGTGTAATGCTTGTTCTGCCCAAGCACAACGAGCGAGCTGAATAAAAAAATACAGCCCAATGCAGTTCGTATATAAAAGCTTTTGATCATACAGTAAATGTAAGGGACTTGTTTTCTACATCAAGTTACGAATAAATGGAGTAAGGTTGCGTCACTTTTTCTTTCCAATAAGCAGCACGCCAATAAGCACCAGTATCGTTCCTGCTATCTGCAATGCAAACACAGGCTCCTGCAGAAAAATATAAGCCTGAAGAATGGTCGATACCGGACCAACACTACCAACAATGGCAGCATTGTCAGATCCAATTCGTTTAATTCCTTCCGCTACCAAATAAGAAGGTATTACAGTAGAAAGTACCGCCATTACAAATCCGTATAAGTAGGCATCTGTTTCAAGCCCTATTAATGACTCCTTACTCGTGATGAAGAAATGAATAAGCACACCAGCACAGGCAAAGCTCATTGCATAGCTGTTAAACTTGGCAGCACCTACCTGCGGTATAATTCTGCCACTGCCTACAATGTACATCGCATAGGTAATAGCACAGGCAAAGATGAGCAGGGAACCGATATAGAAATCACGATCATGTGTTCCTTGAAAAGTTATCTCCCCAAGAAAAGCAATTGAAAGACCAATGTAAGTAATCAGCACCGCGACCCACTGTTTTGTCTTTATCTTTTCCTTGAAGATTAGTGCTGACATTAACAATACTAAGGTAGGATAGATAAAAAGAACAAGCCTTTCTATACCCGCAGAGATATACTGAAGTCCCAGAAAGTCAAGCAAACTACTGATGTAGTATCCAAGGCATCCAATCAAAGCAACATATGCCCACTGTGATATTGTAAATTTCACATTATCTGCTTTACGCGATGAGGCAATAGCAGAAATAATAAAGAATGGTAATGAGAAAAGCATGCGCAGTGCAAGTAATGTTACTGCATCTACTGATGTCTCGCGGTAAGCAAGCTTAACCAGAATTGCTTTGGTGGAAAAGCATACAGCACCGAGTAAACAAATTAAAACTCCTCCTATAAAAGAGCTTTGTCTGGTTGTAGTTGTCGTCATTTAGTTTGTGCTGTAAGCACCTTCACCAGTTTTTTCAAGTCACTCTCATCATTGTATACGTTGGGTGCTACGCGAATGGCGTCACCTCTGAAAGATACATATACTTTATTCTTAAGAAGGGTCTGTTTTAATTTCTCGATATCCATTTCTTTGGGTATTCTAACACCGATAAGATGTGCACCTCTATATTGTTCATCTTCTACCCAAAAATCTTTTTCCTTTAATCTGTCAATAGCCTTAGCTGTTATTGAAGCACAATACTCCTGTATGTTTTCTACATGCCATCTGTTGAGTTGCGAAAGCGCTTTTATCATCATAGGCACAAGAATAAAATTACTTCTTTCGCCAACATCATATCTTAAAGCTCCTGGCTGATAATTTTTTTCGTAAGAGATAAGTTTGGAGAAGTCTTCGCTGTTCAACCTGCTAATCCAGTTTTCTTCAAGGGGCTTGCCGTTATTAAAGTTCTCCCCGTAGTAAGCAAGACCGATTCCATAAGGCCCTAACAACCATTTATAACCAGCACATATCAATGCATCAGGTTTTATTTTTTCTACATCAAAGGGTAAGGCACCAACAGATTGTGTTCCGTCTATAACCAGCAAAGCGCCAACCTCAGTTGTTCTTTTCCTAATTGCTTCAAGATCAAACTTTGTTCCATCTGCCCAATGTGTATGGGCAAGAGCAACCAACTTCGTTTGTGCATTAATGGCATTCAGTATTTTTTCATTCCACTTCTTTCCCCTGCCAGTCAAACCGGGTTCAGGGGCTATGGCTTTAATCTCTGCACCTCGCTCTTCACATAAGGCCTGCCACGGATAAAAATTACTGGGGAATTGCTCTGCTGCAACAATGATATGTTGGTCCTTCCTTATATCAACATTTTTTGCAACAGTAGAGATACCATACGATGCCGAAGGAATAATAGCAATTCGCTTAGGATCTGATGCATTGATAAGTTTTGCAAACTGTTCGCGAAGTAATTCTGCATCTGTAAAAAATGATTCAGGCGTAATATCCATTGGATTACGCTTTCTGCGAACACCTCTGATACCTGCCTTCTCAACGCTCTTCATCAACGGCGATAAATAGGAGCAGTTGAGATACGTTATATTTTTAGGCAAAGAAAATTTAGAATACTTACAGGATAGCATACACAAGTATACAAAGGAAACCCGTTTGAATATAGCTGTTGAATAAAGATCAGTTTAAGAAACCTGATACTTTAAAGTACGAAGGCAGGATGCATTTCTGTTCCTAATGAATACCCGGGGTTTCATCCCTTATTTGCTACCGCGATAGAAATGCAGTTACTTCCTTCGAAATTTCATCTTGCAAAAAACCACCCAGCACTACCTTGATCCGTACCTTGTCTACATCACCAATGTTCGTGGTCAGCTTATAGCTAAACTGGCCGGTATCTTTTCGCTTAGCCACGCCAGAAGCCAATAAATCGCCTGCGGCGTTAAGTATTTTCACCCTAACCTCGCTTACAGTAAAATCCTGCTTATGCACTTTAATAGCAACCACATCGCCAGTTTTGCCCTTAAATTTTCGGGTATCTATATCCCTGATCTCGCCTTTTCGCATGTAATCCGTAATCGCCGCAGTATAGGCATTGGGCAATTTTAGTTTCCTAGCCTTTTGCTGATAGTATGCTTTTTTCTTCGGATCTTTTAAGATAGTCTTCGCATAAATAGAGGCCATCTTAAACTTTTGCCTGTTCTCCTTCTGCAGTTCACTTTGCTTTCCAGGTCGGGCCGGCGCTTTGGAAAGAATGGTCTTACCACCTACTTGCCTCAGCACGAGGTTGCCAACAGCGCCACTAAAGCCCTGAACGATAGATTCTGTCCGTAATATTGCCATAGATCTTGTTTTTAGACACAAAATAAACCACCCCTTGTGACAAATACTGTCAATCGCTACCTCCAATCTATTTTTTTTAAGATCAGGTACTTCCTCAAATCCTATTGTCAGGCTATATCACGGCTTCTTGCGGCTTTTTACAGCTATATCCTCCACACTCCGTGCACAGTGCCGGCCTCCTGCCCAGGTTGCCACTGGTGGTTTACAAAAGCAGATAAGAAACAGGAAATAAAAATGGCTATTTGCAGGATAGACTGCCAGGAAGAGTCAATTAATATACTAAAAAATAACGAAAAGGGAATACAGAACGGAGGATTTATTTAGCAGGTCTCTTCCATTGCAGTGTGTTGATCATATGCATAAGGTCTTTCTTCATATAATCGATGGCAGGCGCCAGTGAATCATTGTTTACCTGTGTGTTAAAGTATAAAGCACCACGTAAAAAATTGTCAACCGAATCAGTTATAGTAAACTGAAACTGGCTGGGTACATCGCCTTGCAATTCGGCAATTACTGCAGTTTTTCCTGAAGGAGTTGTAGCTATTACTTCGTCTATAGCGTATGCCTTTATTTGATGCTTAGCTGTAAGTGTATAAGCATCCTTGATAAATTCCTGTAAAAGTTTTTCATTGTTGTTCAGCTTCTTGTATGTAATGTGAACATTGGATTTTATGTGAGGATAAAAAATTTCAATCCAGTATCGCTCACTAATGGCAGTAGTGTCATCAAGTAGCCTTGCATGTTTGGAATACTCAAATGTATAAGGAAGCGTATCTGGCAAAGACCGATACTCCGGCGAAGGAAGTTCAAGCCTGTTATAACCCAAAGGTTTAGGTAGATAATTCTGCTCACAAGCTGTAAGAAAGCTGAAAGCAAAAAGCAAAAAGCAAAAAGCAGAAAACGAAAAGCCACTACCAACCACCCATCTCCTGCTGCCCACTGCCCACTGCCTGCTGCCTACTACCAATTGCCTATTGACCATTGACCATTGACCATTGCCTACTACCCACTGCCCAGTGCCCACTGCCCAATACCCAATGCCCAATACCCAATGCCTAATGCCCACTGCCCAATGCCTATTGTCTCTCCTTCTCTTCATGAATGAGTACCTTAATTTTTTTGATTCGTTTGTGATCTACGGCTTCAATAATAAATGTAAAAGGATCTACTGTAATCTGGTCTCCCTTTCTAGGCAAGTCGTCTTGTATATCAAGAAGTACCGACCCAAGTGTTTCCGTTTCACTTTTTACATTATCAAAAACAGATTGATCAACATCCATAATTCTGCAGAATTCTGAAACAGGTATTTTACTATCTACTATAAAAGTTTTGTCTTCTATTTTCTTATAGTAACCTCCTACCTCATCAAACTCATCATGAATCTCTCCAATAATTTCCTCTATGAGATCTTCAAGCGTAATAAGGCCAACAATTGCGTTTGTGGCATCCGTTACAAGAGCCATGTGAACTCTCTTTTCCTGGAAGTCTTTAAGAAGTAAATCGATTTTCTTTGTTTGTGGTACAAAGTAAGGAGGTCTCAAAAAGCTTCTCCATTCAAAACTCTTGCTCTCATTAAGATATGGGAGCAAATCCTTTATGTAAAGAACGCCCCTCACCCGGTCTTCATTATCTTCGTATACAGGTATTCGGGAGTAGCCCGACTTTTTTATATATATAAGAAGATCATGAAAGTTCAATGAAATATCTATAGAGTTAATTTCATTCTTCGGGCGCATAACATCTTCTACTGTAAGCGTTCCAAAGTTTACAATACCTTCAAGTATTTCTTTCTGGTCATCCGTTGCATGCTTATCTACAGCAGCAAGTTCCAGTGCCTGTGTCAGTTCTTTAATTGAGTTTTCAGCTGCAACAGATTCCAGCTTGCGCTCAATCTTATTAGACATCCTTAAAAAAGGATTAACAAAAGGCGCGGTAATAGTAACGAGTTTATTGCTTATGGTACCAAACAAGCCTGCAATGCGCAAGCTGTTTGATGTACCGTAAATTTTTGGAATGATCACACTGAAAAAAGCAAATACTACTGTGAGCAACAATGTGAAGGATATAATACCCACTTCATGTGGAATTCTCGTAGCAATGGTAAACATTACTGCAGCGCTAATCAGCATCACATACTTCCAGGCTGTAAGAACTGTAACTACAAGGCGTGGTCGGTCTAACAAATTAGTTACTACTTTCTGCTTTTTCTGATTCTTTAGCTTTTCAAGGTCTTCTTGTTTTAGCGAAAACAAAGAAGCCTCTGTAGCCGATACAATACCCGCCATCAGAACTAACAATACTGTAATGAATAAATACAGTAGGTTGTCACCGAAAAATAAAGTCAGGTATTTACTATAACTGGGAGGTTCGTCCAAGGTGTTATTGAGTTAGTGAAACATCAGAACGGCAGATCATCGGTGCCGCTATCAGCGGGAGCGCTGTAACTTTCCGTTGCACGTTCAGAACTGCGAGATCCCATATCTGCGGAATTGTTGTATCCACCACCGCTTCCGCGCGTACTTAACATAGTCATGTTGTCGGCAATAACTTCGGTTGTGTAGCGTGTTACACCATCCTTTTCCCACGAGCGGGTGCGAAGCTTTCCTTCTACATATACCATGTCACCTTTGTGCAAATATCGTTGAGCAATTTCAGCTAAGCCTCTCCAGAGAACAACATTATGCCACTCTGTGATTTCTTTCTTTTCGCCCGTAGTTTTATCCTTATATGATTCTGATGTAGCTATTGTGAAATTGGCTACAGTAGCACCACTATCCAGGTTACGAACTTCCGGGTCCTTACCTAACCGGCCGACTAAAATCACTTTATTAACTCCTGACATATAAATTGTTTATTAATTGCTTTTTAATAACGTGTAAAAACAAAAGTACCAATCGTTCTGACAACTACAAAAGATATGATTTTTTAAGAAACTTAGAAATAAGAACAGGTTTCGGTAGGTCGCCCACCTTAGATAATGAATAGAATTTCATCGATTTTTCAGGCGCCGGCATATTTCGAGAAGTTTTTATGATAATGAATTTGCAAAAAATAGTTTGGTGTGTGAGTACATGTTTGTAGAGGTCGGAAACTGTAACTGACTCACTTACTCTATATATTGGATATAATGCCGTCGTTTTTTCTATAACTTTATCTGCACGGATTGGTTTAGTGGATTCAATTAAAGGAAAATCATACAAGCCAAACCAAATATCTTTTTCAACGCGCTTTTTCATCAATAATGAGTTCTCACCTTTTTGGATAACTACATAATAGAAGTATCGCTTTCTACTTTCCTTTCCTTTAATTTTTACAGGAAGTAAATTCTGTAGTCCTTTTTCGTAAGCCGTACACTGTGTTTTGAAAATACACTCAGCGCATAAAGGATTTTTAGGCACGCAATACATTGCACCGAACTCCATTACCGCCTGATTATAAATGTCTGGCGAGGTTTCAGGAATCAGCTTGTTTGCCAGTTCTGCAAATACTTTCTTGCCCTCCGTTGTGTTAATTGGCGTATCTATACCAAAAATCCGGCTTAAAACCCTGAAAACATTCCCATCAACTACAGCTACGGCTTCGTAATGAGCAATGGAAGCAATAGCAGCAGCAGTGTACTCACCAATTCCTGGTAGCTTTTTTAGTTCTTCAAAAGTTTTTGGGAAAGTGCCATGATGATCTTTACTTACAACTTTAGCGCATTTGTGAAGATTGCGGGCACGAGAGTAATATCCTAAACCCTGCCATAACCTAAGCACTTCTTGTTCTGAGGCATTGGCAAGAGCAGTTACAGTCGGAAAAGTTTCTGTAAACCTTAAATAATAAGGCAAGCCCTGATTAACCCGCGTTTGTTGCAGAATGACTTCAGATAGCCATATTTTATACGGATCTTTTGTCTGCCGCCAGGGAAGCATTCTTCTGTTTTCCTGGTACCACTCAACGATTTTATCCGAGAAATAGCGTTTGTCCATCCGCTTGATAATCAATTTTTTCAATATTCATTTTTTAATCTGACAGGGGCCACTAAATTTGCCCTCCCGAAATTTTTTAAGACTTAAATATAGCACCGTGACCAAAGCAGATATAATTAATGAGATAGCTGAAAAAACAGGAGTGGATAAGGCTGATGTTACAGCGTCTGTTGAAGCGTTTTTCACTGTAGTTAAGAGTTCCATGTCAAATGGAAATAACATTTATATCAGAGGTTTCGGCAGTTTCATCAATAAAAAAAGAAAGAAAAAAATTGCCCGTAACATTTCACGCAATACGGCTCTTGTAATTGATGAACATTATATCCCAAGTTTTAAACCCGCCAAGATTTTCATTAATAAGATCAAAAACAGCGAGAAAGTAAAACAGTTGGCTGAAAAGAATTTGCAAGGATGAGCCTGAATTTTTATAGCACACCATCTTTTTATGCTTAAAACAAGGGTTCTACTTATTGCAGCTTCTGTTGTAGTTATATTTATCATATTTCAATTGCCAAAAGCGGTAGTTGAAAATGAACGGGCTATTGGATCAGACACAACTTCAGATTCCATTGTCTCCCATATCCAACAGCATGCAGAAGCACCTAAGGAAGTGAGTGCGAGTATAAAGGAATTGAGGAGGATTTGGTCTGGGAATGCACAGAATGAAAAAAATGCTATCTTTGCCGACTCTTTAGCAGGGCTATACCGAAAGGCAAGCCGTTTTGACAGTGCTGCATGGTTCGCTGAAGAGGCATCGAAGTTCTTTAATAATACGGAAAGCAAGGTAAAAGCAGGTGACGATTATTACCAGGCTTATACACTGGCCTTAGACCCTTCAAAGCAACAAAGTTATGCTGTGAAGGCGCAGGAGTTTTACAAAAAGGTGCTGGAAGATGAACCTGGTAACCTGGATGTAAAAACAAAAATGGCCATGACCTACCTAAGCTCAAAAAGTCCTATGCAGGGAATTACGATGCTTAGAGAAGTACTTGCTAAAGATCCAAAAAATCAGTTGGCGCTGTTTAACATGGGTATGCTATCCATTCAATCAGGTCAATATGATAGAGCGGTGGAAAGGTTATCAGAATTAATCTCTGTAAATCCTTCTCACATACAGGGCCAGTTGTTACTCGGTATTGCATGGATGAATATCGGTGACAAACAGAAGGCCAGAGAGCAGTTCGAGAAAGTAAAACAAATGGATAAGGATCCAGCTGTTCAGGCCACAGTAGATTCTTATTTAAAGGATTTAAAATAATAGTTAACAACCTGCCTATGTTGGCAGAAAAAAATTAAAACATTACTATGCCTAGCGGAAAGAAAAGAAAAAAGCACAAAATGGCAACGCACAAGCGTAAGAAGCGTCTAAGAAAAAACAGACATAAGAAGAAATAATCTTCTTCTTTAGATGCTTACAGGTTTCCGGATGTGAGAAATCTGTGAGCTCCTATACACATCATATTTAAACTTAACCATTTTGTGTTTTGAGTAATGAACTAATCATTAGCAGCACTCAAGACGGATGTCGTATAGCCCTTCTTAAAGACAAGACGCTGGTAGAGTTTCACCAGGAATCAGAGGAAAGCAAATTTACCGTAGGTGACATTTACCTTGGCATGGTTAAGAAAGTAGTGCCAGGTTTAAATGCCGCCTTTATTGATGTAGGTTATGATAAAGATGCTTTTCTTCATTATTTAGATCTTGGCCCTCAGTTTAGTTCACTTCAAAAGTTTACCAAACTGGTCAGGGCTAAAAAAATTAATGGTGCAAGACTCGACAAATTTCAGTCAGAACCGGATATTGATAAGCATGGAAAGATTACACAACAACTTTCTAAGAATCAGTTAATACCTGTTCAGATTGTTAAGGAGCCAATTTCAACAAAAGGGCCACGATTATCCTGTGAGTTGTCATTAGCCGGAAGATACCTGGTATTGGTGCCTTTCTCTAATGCAGTAAGCGTATCTAAAAAAATTACCAGCAGCGAGGAGCGAAAGCGTCTGCTCCGTCTCATTCAATCTATAAAACCGGAAAACTTCGGCGTGATCATCCGCACAGTAGCGGAAAACAAAGAGGTAGCTGAGCTCGATAAAGACTTAAGAAATCTGGTAAAGACCTGGGAAGATGGCATGTTACGCCTCCCTACAGGCAATGCAAGAGAAAAAATCATCGGCGAGCTGGATAAAACATCCTCCTTATTAAGGGATCTTCTCAACGAATCCTTCGATAACGTTCATATCGATGATAAAAAGATGTATGATGAAGTTAGATCATATATCAAGACCATCGCTCCTGACAAAGAGAAGATTGTTAAGCTCTATAATGGAAAAGCCAAGATCTTTGAACATTACGGAATCGAAAAACAGATTAAGTCTGCTTTCGGACAAACCGTAAGTTTAAAAGGAGGAGGTTATTTAATAATCGAGCATACTGAAGCACTTCACGTAATAGATGTAAACAGCGGAAATAAGTCTAACCGCGAAGAGAACCAGGAAACAACAGCCTTGTCTGTAAATGTAGAGGCCGCTAAGGAAATTGCTCGGCAACTTCGTTTAAGAGACATGGGCGGTATTATCGTGGTGGACTTCATTGACATGAAGAGCCAGGATAATAAAAAGCTTATTTATAAAGTGATGAAGGAGGAAATGATGGACGACAAAGCTAAGTCTACCGTCCTCCCGCTTTCAAAGTTTGGGTTGATGCAAATAACTCGCGAGCGTGTTCGTCCTGAAATGAATATCGCTACGAAAGAAGTTTGCCCAACTTGTAATGGTACCGGTAAGATCTCTGCATCAATACTTGTTTCCGATCTTATCGAGAAGAATATTGAGCATCTCGTTACAAAACAAAACGAGAAGAACCTTGTTCTCGCTGTGCATCCATACCTCTATGCGTATTTTACACAGGGTTTCATCTCGCAGCGTATGAAGTGGTATTTAAAGTACAAGCGCTGGATTACGCTTGAAAAGGACACTTCAATGGCAATCATAGAATTTAAGTTCCTTAATAAAGAAGGAGAAGAAATACAGCTAAATAGTTAAAAGCCAGTTTTAAACTGGCTTTTTTTATGCTGAATACGGAGCAATAAGCAAAGCCACTCTTATAACCTTAAAGCAATTACTTTAATTACTTAATGTCATATACACATAAATACTGTGTACATGAAAGGAATAAGTATGAACAGTATCCAAAGAATTGTTTTTCTCATAACCACTGGGTAAAAGTGAACGTTAATACGCTGATATAAAAGCAGTATTTCTCAACCTTCGAATAACGATCATATAGCGCGATGAGCGTAGAATTACAACGATAAAATGTAGTTACCAGAAATATAAAAGCCTTCCAAATGGAAGGCTTTTATGTATCTCGAGATTGCACGATTTTAGTTTTTCTTTTTCAGCAATCCCTGAATCTTTTTCTTCGCTTCGTCTTCTACCTGTTTTTTTACATCCTGAACAGTAGGTGCAGGGTTGGTAGCTTTTGCAGTATCGGTTTTTGTAGCAGTAGAATCTTTCTTATTGCTCTTGCCCAAAATACCTCCAATTATCTTTTCAGCTTCTGTTCCCTTTACAGCTTTCTCCAATGCCTTTGCTCCCTCTTCTTTGGCAGCATTTGTCACCGCCTCCTTAGCTTGTTCTTTTTGTTCATCTCCAATAAGACTCGTTTTAGGATCGGCAAATGTACCTCCAAGTCCTATTGTAACCGGTATAGGCGCATTAGGGTCTGTCTTGGTGTTAGTATACTTTCCTACAAAGCTGTTAAGCTGACTTGTTAATTTATTTGCAGGAATGTTCATTTTCAACGTATAATCAATAGTTCCGTCTAAGGCAGTTGAACCTGCCACGGTAGTTTTATATGATCCGAAGTTAACGTCGAAAGGCTTTACACTCAATTTTCCTCCTTCTATAGAAGCAGACATTAATACATCTTTAAGGTTTACTTCATCTGAATCATTAAGTTTTGTTAATGACGTAACTCCTGCAACGAGTTTCGACTGCTTTAATGAGGCCTGCGCAATTTTTATAAGACCTCCCCCATTCACTGTTGCCAGGTTTGGCATCATATCTTGTTTCAATTCCCCTGCTATTTTAAAATCGGTATTGAATTTACCATTTACAAGTCCTGCAATAGGAGCATAGGTTTGAACTACAGAGAATGACGATGCTGCCTGCTGAATTGCAAGGTTATCTATTTTTAATGCAAAGTCGTATTTAGGATGATTAACATCTTTTGTGTTATAAGCTCCATTAACCACAAAAGAACCACCCAGCATGTTAAACTTCAGGTTACTGAGGTTAGCTACACCATCTTTTACAATAATATCACCAACTGCATTCGTAATGTTGTAATCCATCATTTTAACAGATTTAACATTAGAAGTAAGAATGAAGTCAATATTGTTTGGAATTGGAATTACACCATAAGAAGCAGTATCAGTAGTTGCAGTAGCAGGCACTTCAGTGTCAGTCATAAACTCATTTAAATCCAGAAGATTCGAACTAAAGTTTACCTTACCTTTTATGGTTTCATTTCCAAACACATAAGCAATGTAGTTAGAGATAGCTCCCGTAACCACGAAGTCACTCTTTCCTATTTTACCATCCAGGTTCTTTAACTCAATCTTCTTCGGATCAAACTGCATTGAAGCCTGGCTAAGCGTTACTTCGGGAAGATCTTTCGTAATGTATTTAAAGTCTTTTAATGACGCTGAACCACTGGTAGGAAGTTTATCGTACCGTTCGGCCTGAACATCAGAATACTTTCCTTTAGTCTGGAGATCTGCATTGATTTTTCCAGCTAGTGTCATTCCTTCAATCGGGAAGATTTTTGTTATTTTCTCAAGGTCTATACCACCTTTGGCTTTTAAATCCCAGTTGTAATCATCAAGGTTCTGGAGCAAGAGGTTTGCGTTAAACTGCTCCTTATCAAGTAGGAGAGAGAAGTCCTGTACGTTGATAACAGTTTCCGCCATTTTACCAGTTGCATTTTTTATGGTAGACGTGAACCGCATATTCTCTAACGGCATAGGGAAGTCTTTGGACTTAACATACCCACCTGCAAGGGCCATATTTGCGTCAATGGCAGGAATGGTTTTCTTCAAACTATCGTAAATACCTTTTGCTTTCAAATTAACCGAATAGTTACCCTTCATCTCTAAGCCATCCATAGGGAACATTTTACTTAATTCGTTAAGATTAAGTTTGGCTGCAAGGCTGGCATCTACGTTGGTAGGATACATTTTTGTTACTAATGCACTTGCATCTACAGGATTCGATCCAAAATCGAGGTGAAGTTTTTTCAGGTTAATTACTGTATTGTCAATAATACCATCCTTGTTATCTACCAAGAGATCAACATTGATGTTGCTGATGGCAGTAGGAAGATCAGGATATTTGAACATAGCGTTATTAACCAAAAGGTTCAGGTTAAACGCAGGCATCTGCTTTTCGCTGTATGTTCCCTTTACGGCGCCTTTAAAGGATAATTCTCCCTCTGTTTTAATATCTTTAAAATCCTTTGAATAAATTCCAGGAACAAGCGATAAAAGACTTTTAAAAGAGCTTTCTGGTGAATTAAAAGTCAAATCCATTCCAAAGTCATTCTCATTCATCTTAAACCAACCATCAAAATGCACTGCGAAGTCGTTTATTTTGGCTGTATTGTCTTTAAAGGTATATTTTGTATATCCTTCACTGATGGTTAGTGTTGCGTCTATCTCAGCCTTCTTATTCGTTAAATATTCAACACCGTCAAACGAAGTTGTAACAGTATCTGCAGTAGTGCGGGTTTTTAAATCAAAAACATCCTGGGTAAAATCACCACTACCGCTATGGTTAAGTCCTTTTACTACCAGTACATAAGGCAGCGATTGATCATTATAAGTAACATCAGCATCAACTATTTCCCAATGATCTATACCAAACGAGAATTCTGTAGTATCTGTTGTTGATGTCGTTGTGGTATCAGTGCTTGGATAAGCAATATCATAGTTAGCACGGCCGTCGGGTAGAACTTTAATGTTAATAACAGGTTTCACTAAAGAAATGCCTTTTACCCTAAGCTGATCTCCCAGTAAATCCATGATGTTAACGTCAACAGTAAATTCCTGAGTTGCAAAAAGCACCTGACCTTCAAAAGGAGCCCTGTTGATTACCCCAACTTGTTTTAATTCGGCCGTTACATTAGGGAAGCTTCTGAATAATGTAACATTAAAATCCTCGAAGAATACGTCAGCGTTTACTGATTTCGCTATTTCTTTTTCAATAGCTGCCTTTATTTCGTCTTTAAATACGATAGGCAGAATGAATGCTGCTGCAAGTATAAGTACAAGGAGGCCGCCCAGTACTATAAAAACCCATTTGAATATTTTCTTCATAATTATTTTTTTCAACGAAAAAATCGGGTGTAAATTTAGTAAACACCCTAGTGTATTTTTAATCGGCTATTTTTTTGATTGTAAGAAATCTTGCAAAACCTTCAAATTACGCTCCAAATATTTCCCAGCTATACCCTTAACAGACTTTACCGGATACCAAGCCATCTTGTTTATTTTCCGGAAGGGGGTAAGAGCTTTCTCTTCTAAAAGTGCAATTGGCATGTAAATATTACTTCTATGTTAATAAACCTTGTAAAATATTAAGGTTATGTTAAATTTGGTAACGTAATATTAACATTGGCGTAACATGAGGGTGAAGGTGTTGTTTTTATTGGTGCCAATTTTATTTCTTCGAGGCACATATGCTTCTGCTCAGGTTGATAGAGGCATTTCTTATTATGTAAACCTTTTTTCCGAAACGGATAATACATCAAGCTCTTTAGATGATGACCTTAAAAAGTTCGTTCAGCAGCTAGCACGAAAAAGAAATTCTAAATCAGAAAAGCAGTTTCTCGAATATCTCTTTTCAAAAACGCATCGTCGTTACCTTAAAAATTATACAGAATACGCAAGCTTTGGTGAGCTCGCTGAAAATGGAACGTATAATTGTTTGACAGGTACCGCTCTTTATGCGTTACTGCTCGATCATTTTAACATCGAACACAAAATAATTGAAACGAATTACCATATTTTTCTACTGGTAAAAACAAATGATGGAGCAGTTCTTTTCGAGGCTACTGATCCTGCTCACGGCTACGTAAGTGATGAAAGAGAAATGGTGAGACGAATTTCTTTTTATAAAGAAAATAGAATTGAACAGAAAGAAAAGGACAACGAAAAAACCTTATATCAATATCAGTTTAAGCTTTTTAATACAGTATCACTAAAGCAAATGGCAGGGTTGCTACACTATAACATGGCTATTGAAGCATATAACGCACAAGAACTGACAGGTGCTATTAACCATTTGGATAAGGCGATAGCTGTATACAATTCACCAAGAATAGAAGAGTTTTCTAAAATTGTGCTGCTCTCTGTAATGCAGAGTGAACTGGATGCCTCTACCAAGGAAGAGTACGTAAAGAAAATTCAATTGTTAAGAAAGCAACGTATTCCTGCTATTGCAAGCTCATCCTTCTTAGCCGATTAATTCTGAAGGATCCGTACCTCTACCCTTCTGTTCAATCGATGTGCCTCTGGTGTATTTTCCCTGGAGAGAGGTTGTGTACCACCAAAGGCTTTTGTTTTAATTCTCGACCTTGTTATCCCTTTATTTGCAATGTAGTCCCTTACAGATTCAACCCTCGATTGTGACAATTTATAATTTACCTTTGCTTCACCCAGGTAATCGGTATGGCCTTCAAGTTGTATTACCATCTTTGGGTTTTCAACCATCATGTCAACGAGTACGTCGAGCTCACTGTAAGATTCAGGATCTATTTTGGATTTGCCGACCTCAAAAATAAGATTGTCCAATCGCATTACTTGCCCGATTGCATGTTTGGATTCTCCTTCGCTGCTTAACTCCACATCTTTAATTACTTTATTGGCGGAGTCAGCACTGCTTGGATCAAGCAGATATTTGACAGTTGAGAAGCCGGTAGCTTCAACTACAATTGCATACTTCTCATTATCAAACATTGGAAAAGAGTAAGTGCTGTTGTTAATAACGCCAATTCTGCTGCCATAAGGTAGTGATTGATACGTTATTCTTGCATTTACTGGTTCTTTGGTTAGTGCATTAACTATTTTTCCTTCTGCATAGATTACATTATCCGGGTTTTGTGCTATACTACAGAAGCTAACCAGGCTAAGCACTAAAGTTGAATAAAGTGAATGTCTAGTCATAGTGGGGTTAGAGGTTTTCTTATCCTATATCTTCAATATCTTAAACTCTACACGTCTGTTTTTTTGGCGCCCTTCTTCTGTATCATTAGAATCAAGAGGTTTTGCTTCTCCATAGAATTGAGCCTTTAATCGGTTCTTTTGTACACCTTTACTAACAAGATATTGAATAACTGATTTTGCTCTTTTTTCTGACAGCGTTAAATTAAAAGCGTCTGAACCAATTGCATCAGTATGTCCTGCTATCTCAACCTGCATGCCAGCTTTTTCTTTTAACAGTTCTGCAATATGGTTAAGCTCAAGAAAAGACTCTGGTTTAAGAGTTGCTTTATTAAAATCAAAGAAGACGTTATTTAATGCAATTGTTGCGTCTTCCTTTACAGCTACAACCTTGATCGGGTCAAGATTAAAATCCTTCTGGTCAATAACTTTATCTGCAGTAATATTTCTTAAATCCAGGTTCTGGCTTCCGGAAATTCTGTCTTTAGATTCTGCTCTTACCGCATACATGTGCCCACCTGGCAACTTGATCTCATACTCGCCTGTTTGCGGATTTGCCTGCGCTATTCCCATTTCCTTTCCGTCAGGTAGTCTTTCATATACGATTTTCCCTGTAACAGGTTCGCCTGTTGTGGCATCAATAACTTTACCACGTACTGTTATCCAGGGTTCTGGATTCTTTACAATCGGAAGTTTTACCCTGAAAATGTCAGTATTCTTTTCACTTACCCCTCTCGAGTAGTAAGCATACTCACTTGATGCGGGAATATTAAAAAAGAGGTCTTCCAAAGGAGAGTTAATTTCAGGGCCAAGGTTCTCTGGTTCTGACCAACGGGTCCATGTGTCATCCAATCTTCTTGTTACGTAAATATCGTTGCCTCCGTAACCACTAAATCCTTTAGAGGAAAAATATAGAGTCTTCTCGTCACCAGCGAGGAAGGGAGCGGATTCTTCACTTGCAGAATTAACTATATCACCTATGTTTAATGGCTCCGTCCAGATGCTGTCACGACCCATAAAGCTTACGTACAAGTCTCTATCACCATAAGAATCTTCACGTTCAACAGACATAATTAAGGTCTTCCTGCTATTTGAAAGAAAATAGTTTGCCTTCTCGTTAAAATTGTAATCGTTCTTAATATTTAACGCAACAGGAGATGACCATTGGCCATTAATATTTGAACTGATAGAAACACCAGCTACCATCTTCCCATTTCCAATGTATTTGTTCCCTAATACCATAATGGCAGATTTTCCATCTGGCGTTACAGATTGTATGGTATTTAAAAAGTTAGGTCCTTCATTGTTAAACTTTGGACCCATATTTTTTGCAAGTTGCCATTGGCCTGCAGAGTCAAGCTCGGAGAACCAAATGTCTTCTTTGTCTTTTACGCCACCGATATTGCCAGGATGTCCTTTTCTGCTAAAGTATAAGGTCTTGCCATCCGGAGACAACAATGGGTTCAGCTCATCATATTCACTGTTAACGTTCTTATCCAATGCTTCAATTACAATTCCTGAAGCTAAAAGTTTAAGCTTTGGAATGTCCGCAATAATGGGATAGTTCGAATCCGAAATAGCTACTGCATCAATACCAAAATAATCAGGCAAGGCAGCACCATCAAATTCAAGTTTTACGGCAGCAACTTTGTATGGCGTTTGATCTGTAAAGATATTTAACATCCTTCCTTTTAAAGGAATGGCCATTGGGTTAAGTGTATTAATTACATGTTCCTTTCCTGATTCATCATAAACAAGAACACGATACAGGGCACTGGGATTAAAAGACTCTGCAATTGCGATTTGCTTTATTGAAATAGGATTAGCGAATCCAAGTTTTAAAAACTCTTTACGTTTAGGCTTATCTGGTGTCCACGCATTGGGACTTTGGCCTCCCGCAGGAAGCACATCAGGTTTTCCCAATGCTTGTCGTGCAGCGTATTGCACTGATGTCAGTTCAGAAGAAAAATCGAGTACTTCAGATGCCCACTGAACTGTTTGTGCTGATGATGAAAAAGAAATTACTACTGAAAACAAGAGGGGGAATAAAAGTCTCTTCATGAAGGGTTGGAATTTCAAATTACCGTTAAACTTACTTAAAAATTATAAATGCCAGAAGCAGGAATTATTAATATAAAAAATAATTCCAACTGAGTATGCTTTGCTTTCTGTTCTCTATTCCAATGAATGCTTATTGTATAAAAGGAACCCTGCGTGAAGAAGAACGCCTAGTTTGTTCTCTTTGTCGTCATAATAATTAACACTTAATGAAATTGGGCCAATTGGAGAATGCAGTACTAGCCCTGCAGTGCCAGAGAAGTATATTGATTTAAGATCTTTTACTGCGACAGTCTCCTGGTTATTAGTTTCTTTAAGGTATTCAATCGGTTTAAAAGCATAACCTTCTAAGCGAAAGTCTAAACGGTTTTTAATGCGAAATACATTTCTTGAGCCTGCGGCGAGAAAGTTGAACGATCGGAAGTTTTCGAGTAATAGGGTTCTGCTATCCTGTAAAGGATAAAATGCAGGGGCGTTAATGAGTGTTCCCTTATAATTTTGAAAGAAAGGTTGATTAGATAAAACTCCCTCAAGATAGACCCCTGGCCTGAACCACCCTGCATTAAAATATTGTTCAAGTGATGCCTTAACTCTAAACCATTGGTGATTTGCTTCTACAGTACCTTCTTCTACCGATGTGTTCCCCGGCTCAAGTTCTTCATTTATGTTAAAATATTGGGCAGTAAGGCAATAGTTTTTGCCTGATGAAGCATATTGTTTGCGATTTAATGTGTTGGCTGAAAAAATAAATTCTGTTTTAAAGCCAGTCAACTTCAACGCGTCTAAAGTATCACTACTTACAAACACATTTCTATTGCTATAATCATCTCGGTTATTAATTCCTACGATGCCAATGGAGTTCTTAAAAAAGCTTCCCATGGGCCATCCAACATGAACACCAAATAATCTGTTTACTCTTCTTAACACGGTGGGAGAACTTACCTTTTGTATCAGGTCATCGCTTTCAAGATAGTCCCAGGTATGGTAGCCAATAATGGGTTCTACATACATCTGAAAAGGAAAATCCAATCTTGTTTTTATTTCCGCAGCCTTGTAAAAGTTTCCGGTCTGGAAACCTCCGTAGATATGGAGTAGTTGATTATTAAAGTTGTATACATTCAGACCCAGAAAAATATTACTTATATCTCTTGAGGCTATAACACCACCAAATTCTACCTGGAAATTTTTCTGTGGGCGCCGTGTAAGTTGAAATTGGAAACTTCTGTTTAGGGAATCAAATAGAATGTTGGGATATACATTGTTGAAATACTGCTCAGATACCAATTTAAAGTAACTTCTCTTTATTTTACTGAATGATAAAGGCTCTGGTTTAGCAGGATTGTAATGAAAGATATGCTGAAGATATTTTCTTTGTTTCGAGTTAAAACCTTTAAATTTTATCTCATTGAATATAAGTGGTGCATTTTTATTATTGAACTCATTCCTGCGCGACGTAACCTCTTCACATGATCTTGTTGTTGTTATCTTTGATTTGATCTCTTCAATTTGCCGAAGGGTTTGAACATAACCACTATCTACCAAACTCTTTGCACGCGCAAAATCAAAGGATGTATAACCTCTAAGATCAGGCTGAATATAAACTCCATTTTTTGGTACACTGGCCGGATCTGATTTATCCAATAGCAGAAAGAGAAGTGAGTTTGCAATTAGTTTCTCATCAAGGTCGTAGGGGTAATCATTATATATCTTAGAGGAAACATTGCATCCAATGATAACATCGGGCTTAAAAACATCCTGGGCAACATCAACAGGAAAGTTATTATACACACCTCCATCAAATAAATATTTTCCTTCAACCCGTATTGGGTTATAAAAGAAAGGCACGGTCTGCGTTGCTCTTAGCGCGTCACTTAAGAGCCCTTTTTCAAGAATGACTTGGTTTTGCGTAAAAATATCTGCGGCCACTACTCTTAATGGCACAAATAAATTATCAAAATCCTTCTTTGAGATAGCCGATGCCTGTGCCACTTGTTCTGTCAATGCGAAATTCAGCGATACATCGCTTGCTATGCTTGTATTAAGTTGAAAGTTAAGAATGGAATCAAGAGAGAGATTAACTTTTAAAAAATTAGGGTTTACTTCCCCTTCATGGTAATAGTAGTTGTATCCTGTTTCAGGAAGCCCATTTACCCAACGAAGAAATTGTTCTGACAAGACAATGTTTTCGATCTGATCAGGACTCATTCCTGCAGCATAACATCCAGCGATAATACCCCCCATTGAGGTACCTACTACATAATCTATTGGAACCTCATGCTCTTCAAGTGCTTTAAGTACGCCAACATGCGCAATTCCTTTGGCAGCACCTCCGCTCAGTACTAGCCCAACCTTTTGTTGGCTGTAGGTTTTAATACCACACAGCGATAATATGACGACTAAGAGAAAGTGCTTCATAGAGCATGGGGTCTAAACAATTCTTCTTTGCAAAGAGAAGAAAATTATCAATACTATTTTAACAATTTACGCATCTGATAACAAGCTAAAGTGAAATTACGAACGGCAATTAGATTAGTATTAGAATACTACTACCTGAGACCCACGTGGATTCATTAGGTATGAGTTAATAAGGTTTTGAACGGTTGGGGTCTCAACGCCTTTTTTAACAAAGTTACGGGCACTTTCCAAATCAGAAATTGAGGCTTGCCTGTCGAAAAATCCAAATCCAAAATAGTTACCTTGTTCAATCAATACTAATGATTGTTCATCTAAGCTTCGTCCTTTGCCAATAATGGCAACGGTATTACCTGTTCCTGCAAATGATTGTATAGCTTTTTGAATTTTCTTATTGTATTTCTTTGCGGTTTCCATTCCCATACACGCACCGCAGCATTCTCCTGTCTGATAGTCGAAGCATAATCCTTTTGCTACCTGTAATCCGCAAAGTTTGGGGCATAAGTCAAATTCCCGAACTTTAGCCCAGAGAAAATTCCAAGCATCACCTTTTGAAGTGAACTTTATTAAGGGCTTGGCGCCTCTTGTTACCTGGTTAACAGAAAAACGTTGATATCCGCTTCTATCTTCGTAATCGTAAATGCCCCATTCTTCAACACGAAACTTTTGAGCCTGATTATACTTAGGCCATAGTCTTCTTATTTCCTGCGATTCAAGAATTAATGCGATCAGTTCATTTCCTGTTAATTCATAGCTTATGTGATGAATTTCATTTCTGATTTTCGACCGGCTCCATTCCCGTGCATCCCCCGTGAAGTGACCTGCAATTCGTTTTTTGATATTTACGGCCTTTCCAACATAAATTACATTACCTCTTGCATCGTGGAAGTAGTAAACGCCACATTGCGCTGGCAGCCTATCAAATGCTTCTTTAGGAAGATTGGGCGGCAGAATCGTTTCGCCTGAATTTTTCTTTAATGTTTTAAGGATATATCCGTCTCTGTCACGTTGGAGAAGTTGATCAAAGATTTTAGCCGTAGCAGCAGCATCTCCACCAGCACGATGCCTGTTCAGAATTTCTACTCCTAAACTTTCAGAAAGACTACCAAGGCTGTAAGAACGAAGACCAGGAATAATCTTTCGGCATAACCGTACGGTGCAAAGCTTTTTGCTCTGCCAATTGATTCCTACCTGTTCAAATTCTTTTTTAAGAAACGAATAGTCAAAGTGCGCATTGTGTGCTACGAAAACTTTTCCCTCAAGACGATTGTAAATATCCTGTGCTACATCTTCGAAAGAAGGCGCAGTCAGAACCATTTCGCTTGTAATTCCTGTTAAACCGGTAATGTAGTATGGAATATTTCTACCCGGATTAATCAGGGTATGGTAAGAATCTGTAATGTTGATGCCATCATGATGATATATCGCTATTTCTGTAATGCGATGGTTCTCGGCATATCCTCCTGTCGTCTCAATATCAACAATAGCATACATGCTGCCAATTTAAAATTTGTGCTTTTCACATAAAAGCGGATATTGATACAAATTTTTCTAATTGTAATGAATTTCATTATCCGCTTTCTGCTCAATGGTTTAGCTATTGTGCTTACGGCTTATTTGCTCCCGGGCGTTGATGTAGAGGATTACGGCACCGCACTTATTGTTGCGGTGATACTTTCTATTGCAAATGTGATCGTAAAACCGATCCTTATCGTTTTCACTATTCCTATTACAGTGCTAACGCTTGGGCTGTTTTTGTTAGCTATTAACGCAATTATTATCTTGTTTGTAGATTATCTTGTTTCTGGGTTTTACTTTAATGGTTTTTGGTGGGCTTTACTGTTTAGCCTAATACTGTCGATCTTTAACAGTATGTTTAGCGATCTTGCGAAAGACAAAAAAGATAATTGAACCACCGGCAACTGGAGGTTAATATCAAAATCTAACCGAAACTAATTCTTGGTTTTAGCATCCAGGGTGCTTATGCATGTGATTTCCACGGTTGCACCGCTCATGCAGGTAGTTACTGATGCTGTAAGTTTGTAATCAATAAGTACAACTTTGCCTTCTTTAAATTCAAAACCGGAGAGCGCATCTTTATCTTTGCCTTCAGTGTGTGTTGCACTTAAGACAGGCACCAGTCGAGATCCATCTTCCAGTTCAAATACATAACCACATCCGTCGAGCCCCGTCAGATCTCTAACTGTAGCTTTTGTTTTACACGATGCTTCAGCGTTCTCTGAGCAGTTTGAAAACGAAACAGCAACCAGAAGTGAAAGTAACGTAAGAAGTTTCATAGTAAATAGTTACAATTCTTAGACACCTGCAGACGTTGACAAGTTGCAAAGCACGATTTGTCCTTACTCCACGTAAAGAACAAGTCCTTTCAAATATTCACCCTCCGGATGAAAAATAGAGACCGGATGGTCGGCAGGTTGTGAAAGGTGATGCAAAACTTTTATTTGTCGGCCTGCATGAATGGCGGCAGAAACAATGGTATCATAAAAGAGCTGGCGATCCACAACCTGTGAACATGAAAATGTAAATAAGATTCCTCCCTGCTTTATTTTTTTCATAGCCTCTGTGTTCAGTCTCTGATAACCTCTTACAGCCTGATGCCGGGCATCTCGGTGTTTTGCAAAGGCGGGAGGATCTAAAACAATGACGTCATATTCATCTTGCTTATCTTTTAGATAATCAAAGGTGTCTTGCGCAAAACATTGGTGAATGCTTTTATCAAAGCCATTAAGTTCAAGATTCTTCTCTGTTAGCTCAATAGCCTTCTGTGATGCATCAACGGAGTGAACCAAAGATGCCTCTGCATGGAGGGCATATATTGAAAACCCACCGGTATAACAGAAAGTGTTCAAAACTTTTTTGTTCTTCGAGAAACCGCCGAGCAATTTTCTGTTTTCCCGCTGGTCAAGGAAGAATCCTGTTTTCTGTCCCTGTTCCCAGTCAATATAAAACTTGACATTATTTTCAAAGATAATGTGCGGTACTACAGCCATTCCATGAAGGTATCCTTCGGTATTGTCGTCACGCATTTTGCCTGGCAACGTACCATGACTTTTGTAATAGATCGCTTTAAGATGGAATCCAAAAACTTTCTGAAGGGCTTCAGAAATCTTTTCTCTATCATTATGCATTCCTGCAGAGTGAGCCTGTATTACAACAACACCGTCGTAATAGTCTATGATTAGCCCGGGCAACCCATCACCTTCAGCGTGAATAAAACGATAGGCATTGGTAACATCGGAAGGGAGACCACTGGCGTTTCTCAGCAAAAGCGCAGCATAAAATCTTTTAACATAAAAATCATCTTCCGGAGGTTGAATTTCAAAAGAAAGAATTCGCACAGCGATGCTTCCATTTTGATAGTGACCAAAACCGAGGGTAGTACCTTTAAAATCCAACACCTCTACCCATCCACCCTCTATTGCGTTACTTTCTATGCGTTGAATAGCACCGGAAAATATCCATGGGTGAAGCCTTTGTATCGAAATTTCTTTCCCTTTCTTAAGAAAAACTTTTGCGTGAATTATCATACCTCACTTGTTGGAGGGCAAAAGTATTGAAAAAGAATGTACCTCGTGTTTGAGAATAGATTAGAATGAGAGCGAGAACCAAATAACGGTAAGAATAAATACAATAGCCCAGATAAAAAGAGCGATTTTTAACTTCCTCAAAAGACGTTTGTCAGCGTTCTTCTCTTCTTCTGCAAGGTGCATTTGCCATGTACCGTAAAAATCTTCCATTGGATGATATGAAAACCTGTTCTATTACCCACTATGACGTGAGCAGCTAATCAAAAGTTGTAATTTTTTAAGAAATACCTAAAGTGGGGTGAGGGCTATCTTAATTGTAATATAAAACTCCTTCAACCAGCTTGCAGCTCCTGTCCGGGAGGTTAACATTACAGCTGGTGTAATTTACTAACACCGTTAAAAAAATACCTGCCCTCGAATAAACTAAACTCCGAAGATTTTCGTACTTATATCACGAATAAAAAACTGACAAAATTTCGCTTTAATTTTTCTGCCTGGTTTTTGTTTATTTAAAAGTAAAAAATAATTAAGAAAGTAAGTCCTATGAGAAAATTTGGATCTCTTTTTCTCGCAGCCGTATTAGGAAGTGTTTGTACGGTTGCTTCATATCAATGGTTGGAAGGTGAAAAGGAAAATGTGAAGGTTGAGCATATCGCCAATATACCAACCTCTAAAGTTGCTTATACAGTAGATGAAGATGGCAAAGCAGTGCCTTTGGATTTTACAGTAGCCGCTGAAAAAGTAATGCCGGCCGTAGTTCATATTCGTTCAACGCAAGAAGGCACTTCACGGAAAAGCAATGGTAGAGAGGAATATCAATTTGATCCTTTTCGTGATTTCTTCGGACCGCGTTTTCAACAGCAGGGCCCAAGTCAAAGTACTGGCTCTGGCGTAATCATTAATGAGAGCGGATACATCGTGACGAATAACCACGTAGTTGAAGGGGCTGATGTAGTAGAGGTATCGTTGACCGACAATAGAACTTTCAAAGCAGAAGTGATAGGTACAGACCCAGACACGGATATTGCTTTGATAAAAATTAATCAAAAGGGTTTACCTTATTTGTCTTTCGTGGATTCAGATAAGACCAAAGTTGGAGAGTGGGTTTTAGCAATTGGTAATCCCTTCAATTTGAACAGTACCGTTACAGCCGGTATCATTAGTGCTAAAGGAAGAAGTATAAATATACTAAGTCGCAATAGCAACAACGGACAGGGTAGTACAGCAATAGAATCATTCATTCAAACAGATGCTGCTATCAACCCGGGCAACAGTGGCGGTGCGCTAGTCGATCTTCAAGGTGGTCTGGTTGGTATTAATACTGCTATTGCAAGTCCTACAGGGTCTTACTCAGGTTATGGTTTTGCAGTTCCTTCAGATATTGTGAGCAAGGTAGTTGAAGACCTTCTGAAATTCGGTACAGTACAACGCGGATGGCTGGGTGTTTCTATAGCAAGTGTTAACAGCGACCTTGTAAAAGAATATGACTTAAGTGTTAATGAAGGAGCTTATATATCAGCTTTCGCTGATCAAAGTTCTGCTAAAGAAGCCGGCTTGAAAGAAGGGGATGTTGTAATAAAAATTGATGAAACACCTATTCGTTCAAATACAGCTTTAATTGAGTATATTGGAAGACGAAGACCAGGTGATAAGGTAAACGTTACAGTAAACAGGAAAGGTAAAGAAATGACAATACCTGTTGTGCTGAAAAATAAGGAAGGAAAAACGGATGCTGTAAAACCGGAAGAACGTGAGGGTTTTGCAACACTTGGCATAGAATTAGAAGATATTGATGCAAAAGTTCTAAAAAAACTCGATATTAATAGCGGTGTTCGGGTGAAAGATGTAGGTAATGGTAAGCTTGCAAAGTATACCGAAATGCGTGAAGGCTTTATCATTACAAAAGTTAACGATACCCCGGTCAAATCCGTTAAAGAGTTTAATGAGATACTAAAGAAAAAGAAGCCAGGTGAGTTAGTAATTCTCTCAGGAACATATGAAGACTTTCCAAGAGAATATAACTATGCTTTGAGAATGTAAATTGTGAATAAAGATATGAGAAGACTGTTTAGGAAAGGCGACCGAGTTCGCAGTAAAATTGATGGAAAAGTAGTTGAAGTTTTAAAGTACATCAAAAAGAATTTAGTAGAGGTAATGTGGTTTGACCTTGAAAAGAAAGAACCCAGAACAAATACAATAGAAGAAGATAAGCTTTCCAAAGCAGCATAGTATTGAAGAGAGACGCGTGTTGTTCATGCGTCTCTCTTTTTCTTTCAGGGTTTGAACAAACCTTATAACTTTGGGGTTAAAGACATGAAAAATGTCTTGTTAAAATCCTACTGTTATCAAAAAGTTCGAGATACCCGCCTATTACCGGTCCTCTATTACCGGAAAAATAAAGGAAGCCAGAAGACTTAAAGATCTTCGCAAGCAAGACTTTACCCCAACATTACTTGATTTTGGCCCGGTAAAATTCTACTTAGCTCGCCATTTCGGCTTTTGTTATGGTGTTGAAAACGCTATCGAAATAAGCTATCGTGCATTGGAAGAAAATCCATCAAGAAAAGTATTTCTCCTCAGCCAGATGATTCATAATCAGGAAGTGAATAACGACCTGCAAAGCAGAGGCATTCAATTTATAATGGATACTGATGGAAAGCAATTTATTCCCTGGGACGCAATTGGGCGTGACGATGTTGTTATTATTCCGGCTTTTGGCACCACAGTAGAAATAGAGCATTTGCTGCTCGACCAAGGCGTTGAAGTTCAAAAGTATAATACCACATGCCCTTTTGTAGAAAAGGTTTGGAACAGAGCTGATAAGCTAGGGAAAGAGAACTACACTGTAATTATTCACGGTAAGCCAAAACATGAGGAGACCCGTGCAACATTTTCTCACAGCTCACAGGGTGCTCCATCTGTTGTAGTACGTGACATGGAGGAAGCAAAACGATTAGGTGCCTACATTACTGGTGAGAAACCCGTACATGAATTCTATCAGGAATTCGAATCGCGCTATTCATCAGGTTTTAACCCAGAAATACATCTTAGTCAGGTAGGTGTGGTCAATCAAACAACTATGCTCGCAACTGAAACACAAGCTATCGCTGATTACTTCAGGCAATTGATGATAGACAAGTATGGCATATTAAATCTTAAAGAACATTATGCTGATACAAGGGACACTTTATGCTACGCCACCAATGACAATCAGGATAGTACTTATCAGCTTCTGGAAACCGACGCTGACTTAGCAGTTGTTGTTGGCGGATACAACAGTTCAAACACCTCCCACATTGTAGAGTTGTGTGAAAGGAAATTTCCGACTTACTTCATTAATTCAGAGCAGGAGATAAAGTCACAAACAGAGATACATCATTACGACTACCATCAGAAGCAAAAGAGGATTACACATAACTTCCTTCCTGAAGAAGAAGTAAAAATAATCCTCACTAGCGGTGCTTCTTGTCCTGATACACTTGTGGACAGGGTCATGCTCCGCTTCCTGGAATTTTATAATTCCGCAAAGCCTTTATCAGAAGTAATTGAAAGCTATCGCCCTGGCGCTTAACCTTTAGCTTTCTTTTCAGCAGACTTAGGTTTCTCTACAGGTTTACCATTTTTGTGTTCACCAAGAATATATACGTCTTTTGTATTCTGATACATTCTTGCCGCCTGCATCATTGCTTCATGTGTATCACGAATAAGAATGGTGCCGCTGTCAGCGCCTTTATTTCTTACTTCAAGCCAAAATCCGTCTTTTTTCTTTTTAGGTAATACTGGAGGTCTTCCCATCGTAAATTGATTTTTTGTAAATAACTGAAAGCTAGGGCAATTAGTTCGAATTTGCTAATCTCATTGTTAATGGCCCTGGCTCAACTTTGTTTTTTTATAATCCTAATCGTACTTTACTCTTGTAGTCAACCGGCACTTTAAATGGTACACCGCGGTACGAAAGCTTAATCTTTCCTACGTACTGAATATCAAATTTCTTTCCGCCTATCACCCCGAGAAGGGTTTGTAAACCGCCAAGCTCCTTCATGTTTAGCTTTACTTCCAGGGGAACCGAAAATTCTCCATTCGCCGGAATCTTTACTTTGTAGTCTTTATCTACAACCCCTGCTTTTCTCCCATTCACAAAAATCTCAACATTTATGTTTTTGAGTCTTCCACTAATATTGTTAGGATTATAGAAGACAGCTTCAGCTTTTAGCATAGGGTCAGAACTTGCATCGGCAACTACATCCTTTATCTGCCTTAATATAATTTCCTCTTTTGGACGCTCGCAACTTAACAACGAAAACGTAAACACAAAAACCAGGAGGATAAAACGGCCGCTAATTGCTTTAATTACTAACGATTTCATAATACTGCTGTAAGTATAGTTAATTACCCTGTAAATTTGCTATATGGATGCCCTATTCGATTCTATTGCCGATAATATTGCTGAACACGGCTTTGCCGTTGCCGACAAATTTTTAAGCCAGGATGAACTGAACAATATTCTTACCCTAGACGACTTCAAAAATACAGCCAATCATTTTAAAAAGGCGGGTATTGGTAAGCAGCAGGGACTTCAGATTAACGAAGCTATCCGGGGCGATTACATCAAGTGGGTTGATAAAGAAGCTTCGCCGGCACCCCTTCAGGTTTACGTTTCCAGGCTAGAAAGTCTTGTTCAGTATCTGAACCAGGCCCTTTTTCTGAGCCTAAAAGATTTTGAGGTACACATGACCGTTTACCCTATTGGTACCTTTTACAAAAGACATTTAGATCAATTCAAGAAAGACGATCATCGTAAGCTCTCGGTAATATGCTACTTAAATGAAGGATGGAAGGAAGAACATGGAGGCCAGCTGAGGATGTATTTACCTGAAAAAACCGCTGATATTTTACCTGTGGGAGGCCGTTTAGTATGCTTTAGAAGTGATCAGATAGAGCATGAAGTTTTACCCGCTACGCGTGAAAGGTATAGTATCACCGGCTGGATATTAGATCAGTATATCGCGTTAAAGCATCTTTAATCGGCTGCAGCAGGATAAAGATTAAATCACTTTACACTTTATATGCAAAAGTGTTTCCTTACCAGCGATTCAAACGTAAATTGCTCCGGTATGAAAAAATATTTTTTAAAACTTTACCGATATAATGCCTGGGCAAACAAACGAGTAATATCAGCACTGGTGAAACAACAGGTTCATGATGAGAAAATTCTTTCATTACTCGGCCATGTTGTAGCTGCACAATTCCTCTGGCTCCACCGAATTAAAGGGCTACCTGCCCCGGATGTTAAACTGTGGGGGGATTATACTTTGGATCAACTTGTTTCAATGGCCGAAAATGCGGGTCAACAATGGCTTGAGTTTGTAGAAAGCACTGAGAACTTTGACTGGGAGCTTACTTATAACAACTATGTTAAAGAACCCTATACTAATAATGTAGAAAACATTATGATCCATCTTGTCAATCACTCATCTTATCACAGAGCACAGATAGCGATGCTGCTTCGCCAAAAAGGATATGATCCAATAAACACTGATTTTATAACTTATGATAGAGTTATAACAGGACAATTGAAAGACTAGACATTTAGTGAACACCAAAGCAATTATAAACATGAAAAAAGTAATTATACTTTCTATTGCGATAATAGTCGGAAATATCGCAATGGCGCAGAGTGATGCTATTACCGTATGTCACACGTCTCCAACAGAGAAGTTTGCCATGTTTGCTTCCAATAAAGATTTTAATGCTGAACATCAAATACCTCGCGTTTATCGCCACGTTTCTGAAGAAGGCGGAAAGATGATCAAATTTCAGACGCCTGATGGGAAGGAGGCGAATGGCTACTACCTGAAAGCGAAAAACAAAACAGACAATTGGATACTTGTATTTCAGGAGTGGTGGGGTTTAAATGACAACATCAAGAGACAATCAGAAGAACTGTATAAGGAATTGGGAAACGTAAATGTATTGGCCTTAGACATGTATGACGGCAAAGTTGGATCCGACAGAGAAACAGCAGCACGTTACATGCAGGAATTTAAGCAGGATAGAGGTGATGCCATTGTAAAAGGTGCGCTTCAATTTGCTGGTAAACGTGCGAAGGTTGGTACGTTAGGCTGGTGTTTCGGCGGAGGTCAGTCTATACTTGCAACATTAAATGCGGGAAAGCAGGCAGTAGCCTGTGTTATTTATTACGGCATGCCTGTTGATGACGTGGCAAAGCTAAAGACATTGAATACAGACGTGCTTGGAATATTTGCAACAAAAGATAAATACATTTCACCTAACGTGGTGCAAAAGTTTGAAGAGAGCATGAAAGCTGCAGGTAAAAATGTGACTGTTAAGAATTACAACGCTGAACATGGATTTGCTAATCCAAGTAACGAGATTTATGATAAAGAAGCCGCCGCAGATGCCTGGAAGCACACCGTCGCCTTTTTCCGGGGAAGACTAAAATAGTTGTTTAAGCTGCATCGGTTATTTTTAAGTTATAGCATCAAGTAAACAGACCTTTAAGGAGTCATCCGTAAAGGTCTTATTTTTTGAAAGGTTGTGAGATTTATTACAACATAAACTGATGTCTTCCTCGAATAAAAATTATTTCAAATTTATAACTCTGAATTAGAAACTTGGGTTTCAATTCATAAGTTGCAGAGAATATGAGTACGCCTAAAAAGAAACTTTTTCTACTGGATGCATATGCCCTTATCTACAGGGCTCACTTTGCTTTTACTAAAACACCACGAATTAATTCAAAAGGAATTAATACTTCGGTGCCTTTTGGCTTTACAAATACACTACTTGAAGTAATACAAAAGCAAAAGCCTACCCATATAGGTATAGCTTTCGATACAGCTGCAAAAACTTTTCGTGATGAAATATTTACAGAATATAAAGCCACACGGCAAGAAACACCGGAAGATATACGCTATGGAATTCCAAAGGTTAAGGAAATCATAAGAGGTTTTAATATTCCTATTCTCGAACTGGATGGTTACGAAGCAGATGACATCATTGGTACGTTGGCTTCTGAAGCATGTAAACGTGATTTTGAAGTTTACATGATGACTCCCGATAAAGACTTCGGTCAGTTAGTAAATGAGTGTGTGTTTCTATATAAGCCAGCATACATGGGCAATGCCGTGGATGTGCTTGGGCCTAAAGAAGTTTGTGAGAAGTGGGATATTGAAGATGTTGCGCAGGTAAAAGATATCCTGGGACTTCAAGGCGATACTTCTGACAACATCCCTGGTATTCCAGGCATCGGACCGAAAACAGCAGCAACATTAATCAAGCAATATGGTACTGTTGAGAACGCTGTAGCACATGCCCATGAGTTGAAAGGAAAACAAAAAGAGCTATTGGAAAAGTTTGGCGAGCAAGCCATCCTCTCCAAGAAACTTGCTACCATTATTACGGATGTTCCTATCGAATTTGACGAAGAAGCGCTTTTATATACAGGACCTATCACCGATATATTGAGACCTATCTTCGATGAATTGGAATTTAAGAGTATTGCATCGCGGGCATTTAATGAAGAAGGAGGATCTGCTGCAGCTGCACCTAAGGCAAAGCAAAATGCACAGCTCTCAATGTTTGGAAGAACATCATCAGAGTCTGCTGCAATAGCAAAAGAAAATTTTAATCCTGAGAACACTAATTACTTCCTTGTTGATCTACCAGAGTTGCGTAAGGAGTTACTGGATAAAATTTGTGCGCAACAAGTGGTTGCGGTTGAAGCAATAACAGATAACGCCTCCAATTTTGATTATCAACTGAAAGGCCTAGCATTTTGTTATCAGGCCAATGAAGCGCATTTTATTCCTGTTACCAATGCAGAGGAGGCCGAAAAAATTGCAGCAGAGTTTAGTGGCTTTTTTAGCAATGAGAATATTCTAAAAGTAGGCCACAACATAAAAAGCACATTGCTAATACTAAAGAAGTTTGGTATTGAAGTATGCGGAAACGTTTTTGATACAATGCTCGCGCATTACCTGATTGAGCCAGAAGCTTCTCACGATTTGCAAATACTGGCTTCTCAGTATTTAAATTATGAATTGTTGTCTGATCCGGATTCAAAACAGAAGAATCAGGTATGCGAACGACTCGACAAGATCTTTCAGTTACGTGAGCCATTGCAAAAGGAAATTGAGCAACGCGGGCATATCAAGCTGATGAATGAAATTGAGATGCCCCTGGTTAAAGTACTTGCAGCAATGGAGTTTGAGGGCGTGAAGGTAGACATTAAGGCGTTAAATAAGATGTCAGAGGAACTTCGTGCTGAAACTGAAATCGTACAACGTGCCATCTATGAGATTGCTGGTGTTGAATTTAATATCGGATCACCAAAACAACTTGGAGAAGTTCTGTTTGATAAAATGAAGCTTGGTGACAAGCCTAAGAAAACCAAGTCTGGACAATATGCTACCGGTGAAGATATCTTACTTAATCTTGCCAGTGAACATGAAATAGCAAAGAAGATTTTAGATTACAGGGTCTATGACAAGCTTCGCTCTACCTATGTTGAAGCGTTGCCTAAAATGATCAGCCAATATGATGGAAGAATTCATACGGACTACAGGCAGGCCGTGGCAGCTACAGGCAGACTAAGCTCAAACAATCCGAACCTTCAGAATATTCCCATCAGAACGGATAAGGGCAAACAGATAAGAAAAGCATTTGTTGCCCGCAATGAAGATTACCTTTTCATGTCGGCAGATTATTCTCAGATAGAATTAAGAATTGCAGCTTCTTTCGCGAAGGATGAAACCATGATTGAAGCTTTTCGTACGGGTAGAGATATTCATACAACCACTGCAGCGAAAGTTTTTAATGTGCCGTTAGACCAGGTTACTTCAGACATGCGTAGAAAAGCCAAAGAAGTTAACTTTGGAATTCTGTATGGTAGCACAGCTTTTGGTTTGGCTCAGAATCTTGGCATTTCGCGCAGCGAAGCTTCAGAGATTATCAAAGCGTATTTCCAGGAGTTTCCTGCTATAAAGCGTTACATGGATGAGTCAATTAACGGTGCACGTGAAACAGAATACGTACAAACTATTTTCGGACGTCGCAGATATTTGAGGGATATCAACTCAAGGAATGTTTCTACAAGAGGTTTTGCAGAGCGTAACGCTATAAATGCACCTATACAAGGTAGTGCTGCAGACATCATTAAAATTGCCATGGTAAATATTCACGAATGGCTGCGTAAATCGAAATTAAAAACGAAGATGACCATGCAGGTGCATGACGAACTTGTTTTCGATTTACATAAAGATGAAGTTGATATTGTAAAGGAGAATGTAAGACAGCTTATGTGCGGTGCGGTTCAGCTGGAAGTGCCGATGGAAGTTGAAGTGGGTGTTGGGGATAATTGGTTAGATGCGCATTAATGTTTAAAGATTAATATCCAACATTTATTTCTAATGATAACAAGGCAATCCATTATTGATGCACATGAAAGGATAAGACCTTATGTGCATCGCACACCCGTAATTACATCCCAAAGTATAGATGATATTGCAGGATGTAAAATCTTCTTCAAGTGCGAAAACCTTCAGAAGGTCGGAGCATTTAAAGCCAGAGGAGCAATGAATGCCGCGTTATCATTATCAGAAGAAGAAAGAAAAAAGGGAATTGCAACGCACTCCAGTGGCAACCATGCGCAGGCTATAGCAAGGGCGGGTAAGGTGTTGGGTGTTAAATCATATATAGTAATGCCACGGACGGCACCTGCCATTAAGAAAAAAGGTGTACAAGGTTATGGTGGTGAAATTTTTGAATGTGAACCAACACTTGAGGCTAGAGAATCAACATTGGCAGATGTTATTAAGAAAACTGGCGCGCATGAAATACATCCGTTTAACAACTATGATGTTATCACTGGCCAGGCTACTACTGCAAAAGAATTGTTTGAAGAACAAAATAACCTTGACGTGATTATTGCACCTGTTGGTGGGGGCGGACTACTCAGTGGTACTGCAATGGCTACGAAATATTTCTCGCCTTCTACTTTAGTGTATGCCGCAGAGCCTGAAGGTGCTGATGATGCTTATCGCGCTATGCAAAGTGGTAAAATTGAAAAATCACAAGCTAATTCAATAGCAGATGGTTTACTTACTGCGCTAGGCGAAAAAAACTTTCCCATCATTAAGGAAAATGTAAAAGCAGTGATAACCGTATCAGACCAGGAGATAATTGAAGCCATGCGTTTGATATGGGAGCGCATGAAACTTATTGTAGAACCATCAGGGGCGGTTCCCCTCGCCGCAGTTTTAAAGTCGAAAGAAGAATTCGCTGGTAAAAAGGTAGGAGTAATATTCTCCGGAGGAAATGTTGATCTTGAAAAAGTAACAAAGCTTTTTATACAATGAGTTTAAAGGTTTATCTTTATATAAACCTTTAAACCACCCCCATGTATTTTAAAAGATTCCTCCTGATCGTTACGATCATGTTTTCTCTGTCCAATTGTGGTACGATTGTAGGCGGCTCCCGATATATAGCATCTGTTGAAGTCGACGACCACCCTAAAGCTAAGATTTATTATAATGACCAATTCCAGGGAACAGGCGTTGCCAAGTTTAAAGTGAAAAGGGTTGAGGCAAACAATTTTGTATTTGAAGTTAAACAAGACGGTTGCCCAACGCAATCATATTCCTTTGTATCACGTAAGTTTAGAACTGGAGCTTTTATTTGCAGTCTGTTGTTTTGGTCTTTTTCGCCAAGCACCGGAGCACCATTTCCCATACCCGTCGGTGGTGTGGTCGATTTAGCCACGGGAGCCGTATGGAAACCGGATAATACGGAGTTTGGCGTAACAAAACTGAATTACAAAAATTTCAAATACACTGTTGATTATACCAACTGCCCTACTCCAGTACCCAAGAAACCTATTGAGCTAATTGTTGATGTTGTGTATCTTAAAAATGGCAGTAGAATTAAAGGACTTATAACCGAAATGATTCCCTCTCAACATTTAAAGATACAAACTAGTGATGGAAGCCTTTTTGTCTTTCAGATGGTAGAGGTGGAGAAGGTTTCCAAAGAAACAATAGAGACTGCTATGGATTAACATATATTTGATGTGTTAAAACAATAAAGGCCACCACATTATGTGGTGGCCTTTTTAGTTTTACGACTGCAATGATTAATTCTGCTTTTTAAATTGATCGAATCTGGATTCTACGGGCTTCTTCGGGAATACATTGTTGCTCATCTCTGTATCTGCCAGTTCGAAGTTAGGGTCGAGAACAATGTTAACAACCTCTTTCTCCTTTACAAATACTTTCGTTATCTCGTTTTCATTTATTCTCCAGATCTCTGCAGGGATTCTCTCTATTTCTTTAGAACCATCTTTGTAAGTCCATTCAATAACCAATGGCATTACCAGACCACCAACGTTTTTAAACTTGATCTGATAAATGTTTTTGCCTTCTAATTTCTGTCTGATCGCATTGTCATCTACGCGACTCTTAAACTCGCCATAGAATTGATCGGGTGTATTGATCAGTGTAAATTCTTCTGGCCCGTTGCTAAAATCATTTGTGTTCTTGTTTGCGGATGACGCGTTCAGGTCACCGGCTTTTACATTCTTGTTCTTGTTTTCAAGATCTGTTTTCTCCGTTTTCAGCTTAAACCACTTTACTTCATCTACCGCAATGTCTACGCGATCTGTTGAGTAGAACCATCCGCGCCAGAACCAGTCGAGGTCTACCGCTGAGGCATCTTCCATAGTTCTGAAGAAGTCAGCAGGCTTAGGGTGTTTATACATCCAACGTTGTGCGTATTCTTTAAATGCTTTATCAAACAACTCAGGACCCATTACTGTTTCGCGGAGAATATAAAGCGCAGTAGCAGGTTTATTGTAAGCATTGTTACCTATCTGGAATAGCTCAACATTATCTGCAGTACTCATTACAGGTTTCAAAAAGTTCTTGTCGCCCTTCATGTAGGGTACAATGTCTTTAGTGGTAAAGTCCCAGCCATAGCGTTGCTCTTCTGTCATCGATTGAAGGAAAGTGTTCAGACCTTCATCCATCCAGAACCACTGACGTTCATCTGAGCTTACGATCATTGGAAAATAGTTGTGACCTACTTCGTGAACAATGGTGCCGATCATTCCTTTCTTAGCACCCTCACTCATCTTCCCGTCTCTCGGTCTTCCGCCATTAAAGCTGATCATCGGAAATTCCATTCCTATGTTTGATGTGTTTACCGAAATTGCTACGGGATAAGGATAGTCGAATGAATATTTAGAATAGATTTCCAAGGCGTTCTTTACTGCCTTGGTCGATTCTTCCGGCCATACAGGAAGCCCTTCTTTCGGGTAGAAAGACATGGCCATTACAGTGTTGGTGGGAAGTTTTACAGCTTGCGCATCCCAGATGAATTTTCTTGAACTCGCCCACGCAAAGTCGCGAACATTATCAGCTTGGTAT
>NZ_JAHESD010000119.1 GCF_018598585.1 Chryseosolibacter indicum | reverse complement strand
GTCTTTACGCCCATCCTACGCAAGCGGTCAAATCGTTCTGTAATACCCGGCTTGATCACATCCTGCAATTCTATCGTTCCGTAAATGGTGTCATTCTGCGCAACGACCAGTGGGGTTCCGCCATTGGCAGCAATCTTTTCAACAGAAAGTTTTACCTCTTCCGGAACGCGACCTCCTTTTTTCTCAACAAGATTGCGAATGGCATCAAATGCACCTTTGCGAATGCTGCGGCTATCCAGGTCAATTCCCGAAGAGCGAGTCTCTGCAGAGAAGCGAACAATTTTAGCATTCGGCAGGCCGTAGGTAGGATCTCCCCCTGAACCCACCATGACGGGATGCTTATATCCTTTTGAAGCTGCGAGTTCAACAATAGATTTCCCCTCGGGTGTCTCATCAGAAAGTGATGCAATCGTCGCGCACTCGATCAGGTCATCCATAGGAATTCCATTCACGGGGTGGAAACTCGTAGCCTTCCGGTTGCCAATGGTTATCGTGCCGGTCTTATCCAGCAGAAGAACATCTACGTCGCCGGCGGTCTCTACTGCTTTTCCACTTTTCGCAATGACGTTAGCACCCAGTGCCCTGTCCATTCCTGCAATACCGATGGCGGAGAGCAGGCCACCAATGGTGGTAGGGATGAGACAAACGAAAAGGGAAATGAATGCTGCAATGGTAATGGGTGTTCCTGCATAATCAGCATAAGGTTTCAAGGCAACACACACGATCAGAAAAATCAGGGTGAAAGTTGCCAGCAGGATGGTCAATGCAATTTCATTCGGTGTTTTCTGGCGGCTAGCTCCTTCCACCAGTGCGATGATCTTGTCAAGAAATGTTTCTCCGGGAGATGTAGTAACACGCACTTTGATTTTGTCTGAAAGCACCTTTGTACCTCCTGTCACTGAAGACTTGTCGCCGCCTGCCTCACGAATTACCGGAGCAGACTCTCCTGTAATGGCGGACTCGTCTACCGTGGCAATGCCTTCAATGATCTCGCCATCGTTGGGTATGATGTCACCGGCTTCACAAATAAAAAGGTCTCCCTTTCTTAGCTGCGATGATGAGATGATTGCTACCTGGTTAGTGTCATTAATAATTTTTTTCGCCTTTGTTTCTTCACGTGTTTTGCGAAGGCTTTCTGCCTGTGCTTTGCCTCTGGCTTCGGCAAGGGCTTCAGCGAAATTGGCAAACAGCACGGTCACGAGCAGGATAATAAAAACAGTTACATTATACCAAATGGCTCCCTGTGAGGAATCACCCGTAATAAGTTGATGGAATACAACGATCAGCATGATGAGGGTACTAATCTCAACAGTAAACATGACTGGATTCTTTACCATCAACTTCGGATTCAGTTTCACAAAGGCTTGTCTGACTGCTGTATTCACGAGGGCAGCCTCAAATAATTTTATTGTACGTTTTCTTGTCATGGCTTAAATAATTTAGAGTGAGAAGTATTCGGCCAGGGGACCCAATGCCAGTGGCTGGAAATAGGATAGTGCCGTGATGATGACAATAACGGCGAAGGTCATCACGCCGAAAGTGAATGAATCGGTGCGTAAGGTGCCTGCACTGTCAGGGATAAACTTCTTATTAGCAAGTAATCCTGCAATGGCAACAGGTCCGATGATTGGCAGGAACCGGGCGAGGATGAGGGCAAAGCCCGTGGTTATATTCCAGAAAATATTGTTATCACCGAGGCCTTCAAATCCACTTCCGTTGTTCGCATTCGCCGAAGTAAATTCATAAAGCATCTCTGAAAATCCATGGAATCCAGGGTTGTTCAGCCAGTTCGAAGGTTTTACGACCCACGCAGCATCCGGATACTGAACGAAGACAAAGGCAGCAAGACCCAGCAGTCCTTTGATCAGAAATGCCGAGAGCAACGTCACAAGCATAGCGATCTTTACCTCACGTGCTTCTATCTTATGTCCCATAAACTCCGGTGTACGACCCACCATAAGACCGGAGATGAACACGGCTACAATGATGTAGATGAAGTAGTTTAAAAAACCGACACCACATCCACCGTAAAATGCATTCACCATCATACCCAGAAGCTGCATCATACCTGAAAGCGGCATCGAACTGTCATGCATCGAATTCACAGATCCTGTTGAGATGATCGTTGTCATGATACTCCAATAGGCCGATGCTGCAGGACCAAAGCGAACTTCCTTTCCTTCCATAGCCCCGGTTTCTTGAGTTACGCCAAGAGATGCAACGGTATGGTTACCGTTCGTTTCAGTGACGATAGCCGGTATCATCAGGCAAAGCATGCCCAGGGTCATCACGCCAAATACCACATAGGCAAATTTTTTCCTGCGTATGTAAAATCCTACAGCGAAGATCATGGCCATGGGAATAATTACCTGCAGGATCATCTCAAGCATGTTGGTAAAGTAGTTCGGGTTTTCAAGCGGATGTGCTGAATTGGCTCCAAACCATCCGCCACCATTCGTGCCCACATGTTTGATGGCGATCATCCCGGCAGCCGGGCCTCGTGATACTTGGACGGTGTCGCCTTGAAGGGTAGTAATAGTATCTTTGCCTTCGTAGCTTGTAGGCGTTCCGTTAAAAGCAAGGAGCACGGCACCCACCATACTGATCGGTAGGAGGATACGCGTGTTTGTTCTTGTGAAAATGTGCCAGAAGTTTCCGAGGTTGTTTGTTGTTCGTTCCCTGAATGCGTTAAGAACTGCAATAAGACAGGCAATACCCGTAGCAGCACTTACAAACATCAGGAAATTGATCACAAAAAGTTGTGTGAGGTAAGTTACGCCCGACTCCCCGGAGTAGTGCTGTAAGTCACAGTTTACAAGGAAGCTGATGGCTGTGTTAAAGGCAAGGTCTGGTGTCTGACCCGGGTTACCATCAGGATTCAGGGGAAGCTTATCCTGGAAGACGAGAAGAAAAAATGCATATACCAGCCACAGCATATTGATCGTAAGCATGGCCTTGAGGAATTGTTTCCAGTTCATCTTTTCATGCGGATCAATGGCGCATACGCGGTAGATAAAGTGCTCAAGCGGATTCAAAAAGTCAGTAAATGTTTTTTCTTCACTGAATATGCGCGATATGTACTTTCCCAGCGGATACGCAAGGAGCACGGTAATAAGAAAGGTGATAATAACACCAAGTATTTCTGTATTCATAGTTATAGTTTCTGTTTTTAATGTCCTTAAAACTTCTCAGGCTTCAGGAGCACATAGAGCAGGTAGCAGCATACCGCTACAGAGAGACAAAAGAGTATCAGCATCATAGCACTATATTTTTTCGAAGTAGTCAACTGTTTTAAAGAATATGGCGAAGCACAAAAGGCCTGCAGCCAGTAAGAGTATGGTCATGATATAATTGGTTTTGAAAATTCTGATTATGTGAACCACCATTGAATCAGGTAAAAGAGCTTAGCAGTAATGAGCGTCGTTATTGCGGTCATAAACAAAAGCCAGAACCACATCGCTCGTTTTGCTTTCAAACCTGCTTTTGGTCTTGAATATCCTGGTTTCATTGATGTTGCTTTTAATAGTTTACACTGCAGGGGCATACAACATCCGGGCATACTCAAGCCTCAGTTCGCCTGGCATAAACGGTTCAATATTCTTTTTTGCATTGGGATGTTGATCCATCGCCCTTGAAAGCGTGAAAAGAAAAACATTTACAATTCCGCTCTTCACAGTTTCGTTTCCTTCCTTGAAAAGTTTCCACGCGACCCATAGGAATTCCTCCAGCTTTTTAAACTGTCCTTTCTCACAAAGCAGGGCGGAGGCATAGGCAAAATCCTGAATGGTGTGATAATATTGTTTTGTATGGTGAGGGTCTCCTGCCCTACCTGGTACCTCTCCATTCAGCATCACAAGTGCTATTCGTTCGTTGATCATATTGCTTTCGTTTTAAGCTTCCTGCTCATGGCAATGCAGATGCCTTCTTTTTCAAGAACCTGATTTGCAGTCAATTATGATTTTGTCAAATGCTTCTACCCTACGGATTTCGTAGGGTGTATTGCAGAAACGAAAGGGATTTTCACGTGCTTAGAGCGAAACACCTGAGGAAAGGCCTGTGGTACAGATGTTGCTGACCACGCCGCATTAACTTTACAATAACATATGGATGATGAGGGCCACGAATTCAAGATTGAAGTAGCTTCCGAAGGGCATGTACAATTTTCTGAATTAATTTCAACGGCGATGGAAGAGAGTGCTAAAACACGTGGCACAGGCATTGGAAAGAGGCCACCTGAAGTGATTGCAAATCACATGAGGGAAGGCAATGCACTCATAGCTTTTCACCGGGATGGTCGTTGGGCTGGCTTCTGTTATATGGCCGTATTTAATAATGGCAAATTTGTTTCAAACTCCGGGCTAATCGTGTCATCCGAATTCAGGGAACATGGCCTGGCGAAGATTTTAAAAAAGCGGTTATTCGATCGCTGCCGAAGGAGATACCCTGAAGCAAGTATCATCGGAATTACAACAAGTGTCGCCGTGATGAAGATTAACACCGCACTTGGATTTTACCCTACTGTTTTTGCAGAAATGTCAACAGACGAAAAATTTTGGAAAGGATGTGAAATGTGCGCGAATCATGATATTCTTAAACGTACAAACAGGAAGTTCTGTCTCTGCACGGCCATGAGATATGATCCTGAAAAAACTGTAACACCGTGTAGTGGTGCAACGGGAACTTACTAAAGTTCGTACTCTTTGATTTTCTGATACAAGGTAGTCAGCGCAATGTCCAGAACTTTCGCTGCTTGTGTTTTATTGCCATTACAGCGCATCAACACATGTTTGATATGTTTTTTTTCAATCGAACGGAGGTCCAAAGCAATTTCATAAGGGTCAACATTAAAATCGGGCGGAAGTATTGATGCATCGAGCTTATCATCAGCAAGGATAATACATCGCTCAATGACATTCTTTAGCTCGCGGATATTGCCTTTCCATGCATGCTGTTGAAGGGATTTGAAAAAGTCCGGTGACACCCCTGGCTCCGGCTTATTGGTTTTAAGCGAAAACTGGCGGATGAAAAATTGCGCCAACGTAGGAATGTCTTCTGTTCGTTCACGGAGTGGTGGTAGTGAAATGGTAAACACAGACAAACGGTAGAACAAATCTTTTCGAAAATGCCCTGCTTCAGATTCCTGCTCCAGGTTTCGGTTTGTCGCGGCAATAAACCGTACATTTACTTTTCTTACTTTACTTTCTCCCACACGATAG
>NZ_JAHESD010000118.1 GCF_018598585.1 Chryseosolibacter indicum | reverse complement strand
GTAACGAGCATCCAGAACTACTACCCCTTCGGTATGGACCAACCCAACAGAACCTGGAATGCGAATGGCAAGTACCGCTATGGGTTTAATGGGAAGGAGAAGGATGACAATGGAGAGTGGGGCAGTGCGGTATATGATTATGGGTTCAGGATTTATAATCCGAGTATAGGAAAATTCTTAAGTGTTGATCCGTTGACGAAGGAATATCCTGAATTGACGCCTTATCAATTTGCATCTAACACGCCGATACAGGCAATCGATTTAGATGGACTTGAAGCGAAAAAAGTATTTGCGGATTTTGCTAAATGGTTTGGTTATGATTTAAGTGTTGACCAAGATCATGCAGATGATTTGAAGGAAGAGATTCAAAATCAGTCTAAGAATGCGTATCAAAGGGTCAAGCTTGAAGTTATAAAAGAAAGACTTGAGACTGTACTAGAAGCAGAGCAAACGGTAATTGATATCTTACCAGGTGGATGGTCTGTTAATGCAACTATAGATCAACAAAGGGGAAAAGAAGTAGGAGCGGATGTTGCTGTTAATGCTACATTAGAATTCGTTCCTCTTGGTAAGTTAGGTAAGTACGCAGCTAAATCACTTAAGTATTCTGATGAGATAGCAAGTGTTGTAAATAAATTCAATCCTTGTGGTTGTTTTGATGGGAAGACGCCTATTTTAACAGATAGTGGATATGTTGAAATAAAGGATATTGGTGTTGGAGATTTGGTGTGGGCCTATAATGAAGAGACAGGAGTTAAGCAGTTAAAGAAAGTTCTTAGAACCTTTAAGTATCAAAGAGATACATTGTACTATGTCCAAGTTGCTAGCGAAATTGTTAATGTAACGTCAGATCACCCCTTCTTTGTTAGGGGAAAATGGGTAAATGTCAGAAACATCAGACCTGGAGATGAACTAACAATTTATTCAGGGAAAAACTCTATAGTTGAATCAATTACCTTTAAGGTTGGAAAGTTTTTTGTCTACAATTTTATTGTGGAAGATTTTCACACATATTACGTTACTCAATTTAATATTTTAGTTCATAACGGGGGGCCGTGCGATTTTGGATTCACTTGGCAAAAATATAAAACGGTGATGACAGATGTCCTAACTAAAGGCATCCATGGGGATATATTCCATAAGAGTAAAAAAATTGGTGAAATAGGATTTGAATTATCAGAAGATGGAACTAAAGTTATATTTAATATTGTAGGTAAACCCGATAAGGAGAAAGCGAAATTATTGGAACAATATGGAAAAGAAGCTTTGAAAGATTCAAATTTTATTCCCTCGCTTCTGGAAAGAGTAGAAAGTGCAATAAGTAGCGGTCAACTTAAGGGCACTAATAGAGAAAAAAAGTTAAATCGACTTTACGAATTTCTGCAGAAAGCACAAAAGGATATTAAAAAATGAAAAAGGGTATAAGTGAATTATTATTTCAAGGCTTCTTGGGCGATATAAAAACAGGATCAGATATTAACGGTTTTAAATGTAGAGATTTAGAGCAATATCAGGTGCAGGATGGAGATATACCATCCCTTTTTAAATTTAATTATGATAAAGGCGAATACGATATTAGCTGCTTAAATGGAATAATAATAGGAATAAGTATAAAGTTTGATATTGACTTAGATGCTTTGCATAAGGTTGAGATAGAAGAAAAAAAATTTGATTTAGGCTACAAGGCCAATTTTGTTGACTTCGCCATGTTCTTAAATCAAATCAATGTTCAATGGGAATTTGATAAGATAGATACAGGCCAAAAATCGATTGGTATGCTTTTGCCTTCAAAAACAAAGGTTATGTATTCTTTTGAAAAGGATTTTTTTGGATTTTATCAGGTAGTAAATTTTAATCTTCAGTTATATAACAGTATTCGCGCAAGTAACTCCCCAGATCTGTTCTGAGTGTTCTGGTAAATTTTATAGGGTAAAGGCAAGCGGGTAAGGGAACTTGCCCTAAACTGGCGCGGATCAAGGTAGACCGACACTAGCGCAAGCGTCTCGCTTGTGCTCTAATAGGTAAGAATAACGACTAACAACAAATAGAAGTTGTAAACGAATAGAAACAATTAGCATAAGAAGCGTTAAAATCACTTTAAAACACAAGCACATTCATCAAATAAACCCCATGAAAAAACTTGTCTACTTTGTAGTCCTTATCTTGAGTTATATCACTACACAGGCGCAAACCACTTACCCCATTGTATGGAGTAATCCTATAAACGTAAATGTAAATGCAGATAATACCCTAACTAAGGCAGGTGGAGTTGCCAGTACCTTTGATTCAGGTGCTGCAAGTGAAAACCTTCTCTTGCCGAATACAGATGGATATATACAGTTTACCTATTCAGGTACGGGAAATACATACATGATCGCGCTTTCCAGACTTAACGTAAGCCCCAGCTACACATTAAGTGATTACAATTTTCATATTTTTGGAAGCTCCCTTAAAATATATCTTGGCAGTGCGGACCAAGGGATAACATTATCTTTAGTTGCAGGTGATATTTTGAAGATAGCCAGGGAAGGTGGAGTAATAAATTTCTACAAGAATACAACAGTGGTTAAAACCATAACATTGGCTAATACAAATGATCCGTTAAGGGCTGACGTTAGTATTCATACAGGTACTATACCTGTTGTCCGTAGTTCTTTTACAACAAAATTAACGGCGAAGTCCTTTATTGTTAATCCGGGCGTGTCCAATAATAATGGGATTATCAATATACAACTTGAAAACGGTACGAATCCTGTTAATTATACATGGTCGAGCGGAGAAACGGCTTCCGTTATTTCGTCTAAAAGTCGCGGGGCTTATACTGTTAATATTACTGATGGCGGTGGTCAGGCAATATCCCGTACATACAATTTAGGCTATCCGGTCAGCTGGACTAATCTTTCTAATATCTCCGTAAATGCTGACAATTCACTTACTAAAACAGATGCTGATGGGTGGGGAACATCGGGAGCATCCTCATTAAATGTATTACCGGCAAATACAGATGGATGGATAGAGTTTGTAGTAAATGAACCGGGTGCCGAGTTTATAATTGGTCTTTCTAGAATTGACAATGGCTTCAATCGCGATAAAGTAAATTACGGATGGTTTGTCAATACATCAGGAGGGATATTAATCTATGAAATGAATACAAATGCTGGATTTTCAGCAGGGATAATGAAAGGTGATATATTCAGAATAGAAAGGCAAGGGACCTTTATCAGGTATTATTTAAATGGACAAATGAAACGCGAAGTAACAGATGTTCCTTATACGACAACTTTTTTAATTGATGTTGGCGCTGCAACAAAAAATGCATCATTGCCTGTAGTCACCGCCTCGTTTGATAAAAAGATTCGGGTGCTGCCTTCTATAACATTACCTGATGCTTCTTCAAACACGTCGGGAAGCATTGCGTTGAATATACAAGGGAGTTACCCGCCGCAGAATATTTCATGGTCAAGTGGAGAGACGAGTAATATTATTACCGATAAAAACCGCGGATCATATACCGTTACGGTTAATGATGCGCTATCCAATACATTTACACGCACCTATCGCGCGGGCTACCCGGTTGAATGGGCAGATCTGCAGAATACTTCCGTTACTGTCAATAATACATTAATAAAAACTGCGGGAGGGGATGGTGCCTGGAATGCCGGTGCGATCTCATCCAATGTTTTACCTCCGTCAACAGATGGTTGGGTTGAGTGCGTAATGCCCTCAGGGAGTATTGATTGTATGTTTGGGTTGGCAAGGATGAATAATGTAGTCCTTTACCAGCGTATTGACTACGCATTCTATTTCAGCGAAGGAAATGTTTTGGTGTATGAATGGGGTACGTCGAAAGGAATTGTAGCAACACAGGAAGAAGGAGCTGTATATACTATAGCAAGGGAGGGATCAAATGTAAAGTATTACATAAACGGAGAAGTGGTACGTACAGTGGCTGCAAATACATCATACCAACTATTTGTCGATGTATCTCTTCGATCAGGAATATTTCCGCTAACAACCGTTTCCTTTACTCGTACTCCGCAAACTTATTATGCTATCGCTAATGGAGATTGGACTCAACCAAATACATGGTCATTGTCTGAGGGAGGAACTCCGGCCACCTTATACCCTAGTAGTTCTGATGAGGTACAGATAAAAGGTTATACAGTCACACTGGCTAGTGGCATTACTTCACTAGGAGTTAACATAACCGCTATTAATGAAAATACCTGTTTGAAAATAGAGGGCGCGTCTGCAGTGTTGCGGGTCAAGGGTAACGTGGTGATAAAGGGCGAAAATAACACGACTACTTCCAGGGCATTACTTGTACAAAACAATGGTAAGATTAATGTTCAGAATCCTTAAATAAAATAAGGCAATAAGCAGAGCATTGCTGAAAATTAAGTATTGTCTTTTAAATAAAACCCCATCACAAAGTTTATGCGCGAAGCAAGTTCTCAATTTGAGAAATCACAATTTGATGCCGACTTCGGCACAATGAGAACAGTAAAGCTGATAATAGATAATCATCTACCTATAATTCTTCCGAATTTAATTAATGCTTTAAGAAATCCGTCTTCTTTCTTAGTCAAACGGAAGACTAAGACGTTTCTACTACTATTGAGTTTTATTTTTCTTTCGGTTATTTCGGAGGCTCAAATTTTAGGTCCTTCATCCGCATGCCCAGGAGTTGAGGTTGTCTATAGTACAACAGCTACATCTGTTTGCAGATGGTCTATATCCCCATCAGATGCAGGGATTATTATTGGGAGTACTACATCTTCAACCGTAAGAATTGTTTTTAATAATAAATATCCTCAGGCAAGAATTAATTTAAGGAGGGGTATAATTTGTTCTGCTAGTGATGAGTTCGTAATACCAATTAGAAATTTAACCGCTTCTATTTCTGGGCCTACCTCATTTTGCACAGGGCAGGGTGTTACACTCAATGCATATAACGAACCAGGATATAGTATTCAATGGTTTAAGGATGATACGTTTGTTGGATCGGGTACATCATTATATGTTTCATCTGGGGGAGCGTATAGTATTCAAGTGAGTTATTCGACAAGAGAAAATAGATGTCCTAAGAATTCAGCTCCTCATGTAGTTACAGAAACCCAACTTACTCCAAATATAATTTCAAATAGGGATCAATCCTGTCAGGGAGGCACTACGGATTTTTTAACAGAACCTGGCATGACCTCCTATGAGTGGACAGTATCAGGAGGTACAATTATAATGGGTCAGGGCACCAATAAAATTACGGTTGACTGGCCTTTGACAAGTACTTCCGCTGATGTATCTGTTTCATACACAGATGGTACATGTATAGGAAGTCGTATAGTAAGTGTTCCCCTCAATAGTTCTCCCCATCCAACAGTATCTGAACCAGTTGGAGTATGCTCAGGGTCGACAGGGAATGTTTACACAACGGAAATGGGGATGAGTAA
>NZ_JAHESD010000117.1:2500-5840 GCF_018598585.1 Chryseosolibacter indicum | reverse complement strand
AAAAAGCCTTGCAGAGGATATCTGCAAGGCTTATGTAATAAAGATAGGCGACGACTTACTCTCCCAGGTGTTATCCTAGTACCATCAGCGCTGGTGGGCTTAACTGCTCTGTTCGGAATGGGAAGAGGTGATCCCCACCGCTATAGTCACCTTAAGACTTTAACTGTGGTGCTTATGGCTTATGACCAGAAGCTAACAGCTTAATAAGTTAATGACATGTATTGATGAAAGAGCAGTGTGTAGATTTGTTAATCTGTTACCACTTGAAGTAGATGTGAGCAAGCACATCGTATAGTTCGTTGTAGTTCTCCCGTCCCGAGTAAATCGGAACGGGATCGAAGCGTTCGGGTAATTAGTACTGCTCAGCTTTGACATTTCTGTCTTTACACCTGCAGCCTATCAACGTCATCATCTCTGACGTCCCTTAATGGAAGTCTCATCTTGAGGTGAGTTTCGCGCTTAGATGCTTTCAGCGCTTATCTCGTCCCAACGTAGATACCCGGCGATGCAGCTGACGCCACAACCGGTACACCAGCGGTTAGTCCAACCCGGTCCTCTCGTACTAAGGTCAGATCCTCTCAAACTTCCTACGCCCATCACAGATAGGGACCGAACTGTCTCACGACGTTCTGAACCCAGCTCGCGTGCCACTTTAATAGGCGAACAGCCTAACCCTTGGGACCTTCTCCAGCCCCAGGATGTGACGAGCCGACATCGAGGTGCCAAACCTCCCCGTCGATGTGAGCTCTTGGGGGAGATCAGCCTGTTATCCCCAGCGTACCTTTTATCCTTTGAGCGATGGCCCTTCCATGCAGAACCACCGGATCACTATATCCATCTTTCGACCCTGATCGACTTGTCAGTCTCACAGTCAAGCATGCTTATGCTATTGCACTCCACGTACGGTTACCAAGCGTACTGAGCATACCTTTGAAAGCCTCCGATACACTTTCGGAGGCGACCACCCCAGTCAAACTACCCACCACGCACTGTCTCCAGTTTCCCGGATTAGACATCAGATAGATAAAGGGTGGTATTTCACCGTTGGCTCCCCTGAACCTAGCGGCCCAGGATCAGCGCCTCCCACCTATCCTACACATCATCTACCCAATGTCAATGCGAAGCTATAGTAAAGGTGCATGGGGTCTTTCCGTCCCGTGACGGGTACACGGCATCTTCACCGTGACTACAATTTCACCGAGCTCATGGCTGAGACAGTGCCCAGATCGTTACACCATTCGTGCAGGTCGGAACTTACCCGACAAGGAATTTCGCTACCTTAGGACCGTTATAGTTACGGCCGCCGTTTACTGGGGCTTCAGTTCAAAGCTTCGCCTTGCGACTAACTTCCCCCCTTAACCTTCCAGCACCGGGCAGGTGTCAGGCCTTATACTTCATCTTGCGATTTCGCAAAGCCATGTGTTTTTGTTAAACAGTCGCCTGGGCCATTTCTCTGCGACCTTCTTCATTGCTGAAGTGAGGCAACCCTTTTCCCGAAGTTACAGGTTTAATTTGCCTAGTTCCTTAGCCATGACTCACTCGAGCACCTCAGGATTCTCTCCTTGACTACCTGTGTCGGTTTGCGGTACTGGTACCTTAAAAATATGCTTAGAAGTTTTTCTCGGAAGTCTGTTTACATCCTCTATCCCTTTGGCCGAAGCCTCCAGGTACTGTTGGGTTTCAGCAAACCTCGCGCATTTTACTACGAGGCTTATACCTACACCTTTTAACGCCCTATTTCGTCAGGGCGCGGGATTGTCACTACTCCTTCTCTCCATCGCTCTTTAAGGTAGTATGGGAATATTAACCCATTATCCATCATATACGCCTTTCGGCTTCTACTTAGGTCCAGACTTACCCGCGGTTGATTGACATTGCCGCGGAACCCTTAGTCTATCGGTGGGCAGGGTTCTCACCTGCCTTATCGTTACTTATGCCTACATTTGCTTTTCTAACCGCTCCACCGTCCATTACCAGACGACTTCTCCGCTGTTAGAATGCTCCCCTACCACTGTATTACTACAATTCTAAGCTTCGGTACTAGATTTTATGCCCGATTATTATCGATGCTCTGTCGCTCGACCAGTGAGCTGTTACGCACTCTTTAAATGAATTGCTGCTTCCAAGCAAACATCCTGGCTGTCTCTGCAACTGAACCGCCTTAGTTCAACTTAATCTAGATTTTGGGACCTTAGCTGTAGATCTGGGTTCTTTCCCTCTCGGACACGGACCTTAGCACCCATGCCCTCATTGCAAGGTATATTTATTACCATTCGGAGTTCATCTGGATTTGGTAGGATGTGACTCCCCCTAGTCCAATTGGTAGCTCTACCTGTAATAAACTTTACCCTCACACTGCTCCTAAAAGCATTTCGGGGAGTACGAGCTATTTCTCAGTTTGATTAGCCTTTCACCCCTACCCTCAGCTCATCCAAAAACTTTTCAACGTTTACTAGTTCGGACCTCCATCCCGTGTTACCGGAACTTCATCCTGGCCAAGGGTAGATCACAAAGTTTCGCGTCTACTCCCACTGACTAAGCGCCCTTTTCAGACTCGCTTTCGCTTCGGCTGCGGATTTTTAAACCCTTAACCTCGCCAGTGACAGTAACTCGTAGGCTCATTATGCAAAAGGCACGCCGTCACCACATCACGTGGCTCCGACCGCTTGTAGGCGTACGGTTTCAGGTTCTATTTCACCCTCCTGTTCGGAGTACTTTTCACCTTTCCTTCACAGTACTGGTTCACTATCGGTCTCTCAGAAGTATTTAGCCTTACCAGATGGTGCTGGCAAATTCAAACGGGGCGTCTCCAACCCCGCCCTACTCAGGATACCACTACGTAACACAACTTTACACTTACAGGGCTATCACCTTCTGCGGCCGGCTTTCCCATACCGTTCAATTTAATTGTGTAGTCGATATCGTGGTCCTATAACCCCTAACTAGCCGTAACTAATTAGGTTTGGGCTCTTTCGCGTTCGCTCGCCACTACTTGCGAAATCACTATTTGTTTTCTCTTCCTCCAGGTACTTAGATGTTTCAGTTCCCTGGGTTTGCTTCCTGATTACTCAGGATGATGTACCTTCAGTACACCGGGTTGCCCCATTCGGAAATCTACGGATATAGTGGCTATTTGCGCCTCCCCGTAGCTTATCGCAGCTTATCACGTCCTTCTTCGCCTCTGAGAGCCTAGGCATCCCCCATACGCCCTTGTTTACTTCTTTTAACGATTCCTGTAAACAGGACCAATATTTTATTGGATACTATACCTATGTGCTCGCTCTATTGTATTTCATACAGAATCTCTCCTGTATGTCTACCTCCATGCAATACAATAACT
>NZ_JAHESD010000116.1 GCF_018598585.1 Chryseosolibacter indicum | reverse complement strand
ACATAAGTCTTACGATGGCCCCTGATCTCTGCTTCATCATGCACGCCACCTAATGACATACGCACGTATTTACGCTGTAATGCTTTAGCAATGGAACGCCCGAGTGATGTTTTACCAACACCGGGAGGACCATAGAGACATAAGATTGGCCCGCGCATATCCTGCTTGAGTTTGAGCACGGCAAGATATTCAAGAATTCTTGTCTTCACTTTCTCCAAACCGAAGTGATCATGATCAAGAATTTTTTTCGCACGCTTCAGGTCAAAGTCATCTTGTGTGAACTCTGACCATGGCAGGTCAAGCATAAACTCAATGTAGTTCATGGCAACAGGGTACTCTGCAGCCATGGGATTAATACGAAGGAGTTTATCGAGTTCTTTATTGAAATGTTCCTTAACCGATTTAGGCCACTTCTTACCTTCTGCGCGTTTACGGAGTTTTTCTACTTCTTTATCAGGACCATCATAACCGAGTTCATCCTGGAGTACTTTTATCTGCTGGCGCAAAAAGTAATCGCGTTGCTGCTGATCGATATCAGTATGCACCTTCTTCTGTATCTCATGTTTGATCTCCAGCATCTGGATATCTTTGAGCATGAATTGTAGCAGAAGCGTACCTCTGTCAATCAGATTCTGGGTTTCCAGGATCTTTTGCTTATCAGCAACCTCTACATTAAGGTTAGACGACAGGAAGTGAACCAGGAAAGACATACTTGAAATGTTATCAAGTGCTATTTGTGCCTCTTGTGGTATCTCAGGGTTCAGCTTCAGAATCTTTAATGCTGCATCTTTTAATGATTGCACCAAAGCTTTCGCTTCTTTGCTTTCGATATTCAATGCAGGTTCTGTCAGCAAATCGATACTTGCAGAAAGAAATGGATCTTCCTGTACAAACTCGCGTATGCTGAAACGATTTTTTCCCTGAATAATAATGGTTGTATTTCCATCGGGCAGCACAAGCATTTTAATGATGCGAGCTACGGTGCCTGTACGGTAAAGATCATCTATAGTTGGTTCTTCGGCTTGTGGGTTTTTCTGGGCTACAACGCCGATAATGCGGTTTCCCTGATAAGCCTTCTTTACCAGCTTAATTGATTTTTGTCTTCCTACTGTTATAGGAATAACAACCCCGGGAAACAGTACAGTATTTTTTATGGGGAGTATTGGAATTTCGCCAGGAAGATCTTCCGGTTTCAGATCACTTTCCTGCTCCGGATTGATCATTTGGATCAAATCATCGGTATCTTCCTGTACTAGTTGTATGGGTAACGATTTAAACATGTAATGCAATGTCACTTTGGCACACTAAACAATAAACCTTCAATTCTTCTTATTAACGTGTAATTTGGACAATAGTAGTGCCAGTGAGTTGTAAAAGAAGTAAAATTATATGAACTTTAAAGTGCCGCCAGCCTGTAAACTAATCAGATTGCGTGCATTCCAACTAACTAAGGTTGTGTGAAAACCCACTTTTTCATCTTATTATCAACGTTTTTAGTCTTTACCACTGCCTCACTGACGGCTCAAAAATCCAATAAGAAATTCAAAAAGGGCGGAATGGTTCAGCTAAATGATAGTGTCACTAGCTACAGCCAATCTGACATCTTTGATTTCCCCAATATAAATAAAATCAAGCTTTATTCCGATGTAGATAAATTAAAACGAATCAAACAACTGCAGCTTTCGGCTGCAGAAAAGGAGCTTTACAAGGAACTGAGGACATACGTTTATAACTTTGGAATAGAGAATTTTGCTCAGCAGACCGAGCTGCTTTGGCAATTAGCCAAACTCTCTGAAAAATACGGACAGCAGGGCGAAGCCATCCTTTTATATCGGTTAATTCTTAAGCACAACCGCCAGAATATTGACATTCGAAAGGTGCGTCGCGAATATGACACGCTCTCGCAGAATGAGAGGGACTACTACGTTCCCCTTAAAGAATACTACGAGCTTGTAGCCTACAGGAAAGAAATTGACACATTACGGCCTCCGCAAGGCGTACTGCTTCGTATGGCAGATTGGATTAATTCAACGAAGGCAGATTACGCTCCTACAATTGGCAATTTAGACTCTGTTCTGCTGTTCACTTCAAAGAGAAACAGTCATCATCAAAACGTGCTTGAAAAGACTTATAATGAAGATCTGTTCTTTACCATCCGTCAATACGGGCAATGGAATGAAGCCCAGGCATTCAAAACCATTAATACGCAATACAATGAAGGCTCGGCATGCCTGAGCAGAGATGGAAAGAAACTTTACTTTGCACGCTGCAACTCGCCGGATTCACATGGGAATTGTGATCTCTTTCAGGCAGAGTTAAAGCAGGACAGTACCTGGGGTAATGTTCAAAACCTGGGACTACTTGTTAATTCAACAGCGTGGGATTCGCATCCTTCTCTTTCGCACTCAGGAGATACTTTGTTCTTTGCTTCTGATCGTATTGGTGGTTTCGGCATGTCTGATATCTATTACACTGTTAAGGATCTGGAAGGCAAGTGGCAAAAGGCAGTAAACGCAGGACCAATTGTTAATACCCGCGGCAGTGAGGTAAGTCCATTTTTCCATCACCGCTTCAATGTATTGTATTTTAGCTCCAATGGTCAGCCTGTAACGTTTGGCGACTTTGACATCTACAAAGCCTACAATAACCTTGGCAAATGGGAAGAACCGAAGAACATTGGCCCTCTTGTAAATGGACCAGGAAGTGAATACTATTTCACTATCGACTCGCAGTCTAACACACTTTATTACGCCAGGTCGGAAGCAGAAGATATTGACAACCTTGACCTGCATTCATTTCCCGTACCCATGGAAGCTCAACCGGAGGCCATTGTTAACCTCAAAGGATCGCTGGTAGATTCCAATACTAAAAAACCTTTTAAGGGGATTGTATCCGTCATCGATCTTGATGAGGGTGTTGAAGTTGCGCCTAAGTTTCTAAGACCAGATGGCTCCTTCGATTTCAAGCTGATTAACAAAAGAAATTACCTGCTCATTATTCAAGGTGATGACTTTTTCAGGATCGAAGAACTTTTCTTCATGGATGGTGATATGGAAATGAACCGTGAGACTGAACCTATCGAAAGCAAAATTGCTTTTCAATCACTCGAGTTTGAAAACGGAAAAGCTGATATTCTCCCTTCTATGCATAGCGACCTTGATAAACTTGCAAACTTCCTTATAGACCATCCAAGATTAAAACTTAATATCTCAGGGCATACAGACAGACAAGGCTCTGAGGATTCTAATTTAAGACTATCTCAGGCGAGAGCTGATGCGATTCGTGCGTATCTGATGTATATGTTTAAAATTGATCCTGATCGTATAGAGGCACAGGGATTCGGAAGCTCCAAGCCACTTATTGAAGAACATACCGATGAAGATCGTAAACTAAACAGACGCGTCGAGTTTAATATTACCAAGAATTAGTTTCGTGTATCTTTATCAGATATCAGTTTGTCTTTAAGTTTTACAACCTCTGAATTAAGAAGCTTTTTATATTTTAATCCTTCGAGATTTTTCAGGTACTTCTCTGCCTCGCCAAAATTTCCTCTTTCTCTTTCTATATCAGCTAAACTGACATAAATAATAGCCTAATTATTTTGTGTCCTAACCCCAAATTGCAACGCTTTCTTAAAGTTGATATAAGCGTTGTCAATATCGTTAGCATTAGCTGAAATCATTGCTTTTATAAAGTGATAAAATCCTTTTTGTTCTCTCTTTAATAATTCAGGATATTTTGTTTGACTTAGTATTCTTTCTGCTTGCTGAAAATCCTGTTTTTTTACTTTTCTCCAAGCCAAGTAGACTGTTCCATTTTTGAAATATCCCCATACCACCAGGGCTACGCCAAATAATGTTAACAATGCAGGGGTTGGGTTATCGGTCATGTAATAATAGAACCCAAGAATTAGTCCTAGGACAAGTATTATAACTCTAACAATCGGCGTATACATTAAAGACTATTTATAATATACAAATATATCATCGGCAAGATAACACATTGAAAATCACTCAAAAATCAGAGACAGTCCTTGAGGCAAATATATTACTTACCACCCATTGAACCATTGGTTTGATTCTACACTAATGCCTAATCCGTAATAAAATATCCGATTATCTCCTGAGCACAGCCAGAAGTTTATTCTAGGGTTATTTATGCTGAAATAGTAATAAAACGATAATGAAACTCGAGCCAAAGTCGAAGCATGGTCGAAGCATAGTCGAAGCATCCTCGAAGCATGGTCGAGGCATCCTCGGGTAAGGTATTAGCGACGAAGAAAGTCAATGGTCAACGGTCATTAGTCATTAAGTCAATGGTCATTACTCATAGTCACTTTTAGCATTGCCTATTGTATTGTCATTACCTACGACATTGCCTTTTGCTTATTGCCTACTTTTTTACGGGTAGCCGTATAAAAGCAAAAAGACCCGACTTTACAGCCAGGTCTCTTGCCCTTAAGAAGTTGTAAATATTCTAGAATAACTTAATAATATCATTTGCGAAGATGAATACCATCAATGCAAGAAGGAATACCATCCCTACTTTCTGTGCTGTTTCCAGGAATTTATCAGATGGCTTACGTCTTGATATCATTTCATAAGTGAGGAACATAACGTGTCCACCATCCAAAGCCGGAATTGGCAAGAGGTTCATGAATGCAAGTACCAAAGAAAGAACTCCTGTTAAAGACCAGAAGCGTTCCCAATCCCATTCAACACCAAAGGCCTGCGCTATACCAATAGGACCTGAAAGCGACTCCTTCGGGGATATTGAACCTGATATTACTTTACCAAAAGCAGTGATTTGTGTTTGTAGCGTTTCAAATGCTCTTTTTGTACCAAGCGGAATTGATTCAAAGAAGCCATAGCGTTTTATAACTTCAGCATCTTTAAGATAATCTTCAGGGATCATCCAGCTGATGATACCAATGGCTTTCTGATTCTTGTCCCTGAAAGCCTCTTTAAATTTAAGAACTTCTTCTCCCCTTTTAATGGTAAATTGAATGGTATCTCCTGCAGTTTTTTGAACGAGGTCAGGCACCTGATCTGCATATTGTATCGGTGTTCCGTTTACATCAAGAAGCTGATCGCCTTGTTTAAGGCCGATCTCATCAGCCATCATTCCTTCTTTAATTTTACCAATATAGTTGGGGGCACGAATACCAATAAACTGAAGGTGATTTTCTTTCTTGTTGAAATTCTTGATGAAGTCACCAGGTACAGGAATCTTTATCAGCTCACCATTTCTTTCTACTGTATATGAAAGGTTTTCCCCTAACAGGGTCTGAGGTTTAACCAATTCCTGAAGGTACTGATAATCCTGGTCGTTGATCTTTACAATCTTATCACCTGTCTTTAAACCGATGCTTTCCCCTACTGTTCCAACCTGGAAACCACCATGTTTGTTAACTTCATCTTTTAAGATGTAAGTATCGCCAAATGCGTAAGTAAGACCAATGAAGATAAGAACACCTACAATAACGTTAACCGTGATTCCACCGAGCATTACAATAAGCCGTTGCCATGCAGGCTTCGACCTGAACTCCCAAGGCTGTGGTTCCTGCTTCATTGTTTCTGTATCCAGTGATTCATCAATCATTCCGGAAATCTTCACATATCCACCAAGCGGTATAGCACTTATTGCATACTCAGTTTCTCCTTTTCTGAATGACCAGATTTTGGGAGGGAATCCAATCGAGAATTGTTCAACACGCATCCCAAAATATTTTGCGGCCAGAAGGTGCCCAAACTCATGCACCGCAACCAGAAAAGAGAGACTCAGCAACAGCTGAGCGAGCATAATCATCCAATCCATTTCTACTTATTTACTTTTTTGACTATTTTATTAATTCCATCGCGTGGATACGTGTTTCTTTGTCCGTATTCACAAAATCTTCGTATGTAGGACTCTTTATAAAAGCAATTTTCTGAAGGCATTGTTCCACAATATCGGACATTTCAATAAAACCAACATTATCCTTTAAAAATTCCGCTACAGCCACCTCATTAGCGGCATTAAGCACACACGGCA
>NZ_JAHESD010000115.1 GCF_018598585.1 Chryseosolibacter indicum | reverse complement strand
TAATGGACTCGAGGTTTTTTGTTTCTAAGCCCTTCCAAAAAGATTCATTTTTTGCCATTCGGAAGGTGGGAATTCGAGAAACCGGAGACCGCAGAAAGGCACAAACAGCTTTAAGGTTGCCAATGAGCTGGACGAGAAGCAAACTAAACCAGGAGGATCCAAAATTCCTCGGTGAAGATCAGCTAAGCTAAATTAAGATCAATCAGAATCAGATATCCACCCTTAACCACAGTTTATGTGAATGACCCATCTTACGCAGCAAGATGTATAATGCTAACGAATTTGATAGAAAAGATGCCTATGGAACTCGGGCTATGGGAAACTTAAAAATATTATTAGCTATGACAAGGAAAAAACTGATTAGTAGAGACGAGCTATTAATTATAAAGTGTTATTAAGGGAAAACCGGTCGTGCCAAGCCCTTACTTCCTTCTATAGCTGCCAAGAAGGTTTTCTGCAGTTCAAAGGTGTATTTTAATACTTACTGCTACAGCTCAGCGTGTCAGTTACGGTTCCCTTAACTTCGCCACTTTCAGTTTCATCATTGGTATCACACTTCAAAGGAGTGCGTGATTAAACAATTCTTGTGAAATTGTATCTTCGTATAAGAATTGCAGTCAAAAAATTGGAGCAAACTGGTGAGCAAGTTATAGGGCCGCTCCTTTTGCTAAATTGGCAAGAAAAAAATTGCCAGCGTGAAAAGTGATTTTAAATTATCATGCATCTTAATAAGTCGGTGACGTGGAGAAGAAGCTTAAGTTATACAAATTTTTAAACCTGTTCCGGGAGATTCCTGAATCCGATTTTGAAGTTATCAGTAAGCACTGTCATATTGCGACGTTCCCAACAGGTACGGTACTGCTCGAGGAAGGAAAAGTGGCTAAGCAATTATTTTTCGTGCTTGATGGGATATTGAAGATTAAAGCAACTACAGACAAGGGGATCGACGTGATCCATTTTTTTGTGAAAGAGAATAAGTTTTGCACAATTCTATATAGCTTTCTTGGTGGTGACATGTCACGAGAAAGTATCATTACAGCAGTCGATACCGAGTTAGTTGTATTCTCCAAACAGGAATTAGAACTAGTCTTTAAACAACTTCCCTATTTTGAAGGATTGATACAGACCATTACACATCAAACACTGCTTGAGAAAATCAAAGTTCGTAATAGTTATATGGGAGAAGATGCAACGGCCCGGTATTTAAAGTTCATTACGCAGCAACCTGAGATTATGTTGAGATTACCATTAAGCGACGTGGCTTCTTACCTGGGAATTACCCAACAGTCGTTGAGTAGAATACGCAGGGATATTTCCCATTTATAAGTTAGTTACACTTCCTGGTCCATTCTAATTTGGCTGTCATTTTTCCTCGCCTTAGATGTGTTAATAGGGGCACTTGAAGGGAATTGGATTCGAAAAGCGAAAAGCCAGATGATCGCAAGATCAAACTGGCTTCTTAAACGTGATTTTATATACTCAATCAAGTATAAATTATCTCAAACAAGTACAGTGCCTCCGTCAATTACAAAAGTCTGGCCCGTGGCAAATGATTGCTTCATCAGGAAGATATATGTTTGAGCTATATCTTCTGCCTCTCCGACACGTTTTACAAGTAAGGATTTACTTACCGACTCATAGAAGTTTTCGCGATCCTTTTCGGGCATGCTGTCCCATAGATTTGTTTTGATAACACCGGGCAGAACCACGTTTACTCGTAGCGGTGCTAATTCCACGGCCATCGCGCGACACAAACCTTCCATCGCTCCACACAAACTTGAGGCGAGTGCCCAACCCGCACCCGGCCGTTGACTGGCAATGCCACTGGTAAGACTGATTGAACCTCCCTCATTGATAAACGGAGTTGCATATTTAATAGCTGCAATCGCTCCCCAGAACCTTACAGTAAAAAATTCCTTAGCCTTCGATAGATCAGTTGTATTTAAGTTGGAGAGATTTAAGTTTTCACCAGCGGTATATAGTAAATGATCAAACTTGCCATTGTTATTGAAGAATGATTCGATGTTCTGCTCTTTTGAAAGATCGACAGTGAAGCCAGTGCTTCCTTTGGGTAATTCTTTCAGCGCTGCATCTATCTTCTTTTGATTGCTGGATGCGACCACAATAGTAGCACCTTCTTCAGCTGCGGCTTTCGCGGTGGCTAAACCAATACCGGTACTTCCTCCTAAAATAACAACTCGTTTGTCTTTCAGGGAAAATGATTTTGATGAGGTTCTCATGATTTAAAATATTTGATGAATCAAAATTGATTGTTCAGATTTGGCAAGTATTTACCATATGGTAAATTCGACTCAGGTAGCTATAGCACTTTGAATTATAGGAAATGAATGCATAGCAAACCTGCCAATGTCGTAGAGTTCGCACTGGTGTGTGAAGGGGTTGCAGGTGACCACCTGCTACATAGAGATAATCGTCTTTACTTTAACATCTCAAATCCGTCAATTCCTATATTTAATAAGGAATTGCAGTAAAAAGGCGGTGAGCGAACTGGTAAACAAGTTTTAGAGCCGCTTCTAGATATTGAAAAGCATAGGGGTAGGCGTTACATTTATTTACCTCCTCCGCTGAGTATCAATTAAACAGATCTAAAACCTTGAATTTATAATGTACTCGAGTTTTTTTGTTTTAGTGACATCACCAAATCTCAAGGGTAAGCAAATTGGTAAGCACAAGAATCTCAAAAAATTGCTCACCAGCTTTGACGTACCTCACTGAAAGTCAACCTACCTATTTCGTGATGCTGTATCCGTACTTACGACAACTTTTCCTACAATACATTGAGTAAGTCTTTCGGACCAGAACTGGATGCAGGCATACTGTTGTCAATTGTGTTACTCAATTCCTATTTTGGCTTCTCGTTTTCAAGTAACCGAATATAGTATACGGCTCCTGCTGTGTTCTGAGGAAGTGCCTGAAATTTCACCCGAATATTTTTCTTGCCCTGAATCACTTCATTTGGAAGGGCATACGTGACGTCGAAGAATCTTGATTGATTCCATCTCCCTGTGTTGTCTTCTTCAATAAGCCTATGGTCATCAATATAGATTTCAAATTTCCTGTTTCCCCACTCAGCTCCCCAATACCGGATCATCAGACTAAGATCTGTTTTTCCCTCAGTTGAAAGCAGGTAACTGAAATGACCTCCTTCGTAAGCATCTCTGTAAAACGTGTCGTGGGATGAGCCCGAACGTGAGTTAACATGTTTCATCGAGTGATCTACCTCGGGTTGTTGTTCTCCTGGGGCTACATAGTCAATTGTCCTGTTTTGAATAGCGAGTTTTTTATTTTCCTCTTGGCTCAATGAATCCAAATACGATTGGTATTTACTCTTGCTCAATGCCATCCAATACATCATGTACCTTGCATCGTGAATCTGAAAGAATGGTTCCAGCACCAACGTTGTGGCGTTTACCATTTCAATATCAGTAGTTGCAAATGTTAATGGTTTACCTTCAACTGGTTTCAGCTTGCGCGCAATCGCTGTCAGGTTGTCTTCGATGATTATAGGAGCTTGGTCAACAGGAAGCCGCTTTCCACTGGCGATGTGCGCCCATCGTCCATCATTTGCATCTAGCCCTTTCAAATCTTCAGTGCCGGTTTTCGCCCCGAGTAATATCGGACCATGAAGCAAAGCTATGTAGTTCGGAACATTGGGTAGCTTTTCGATTCTGGTTTGCATCGGCAACTCAATTTTAATCTGATCACCTTTTTTCCAGTTCCGGTTTATTGCTACATAAGAAGATGGCAACGACGTATGTATGAAAGGCTTCCCATTGACTGTAATTCTCAATGCACCTTCTTTCACCCAGAACGGGTAGCGAACCATCAACGTAAACCGTGAACGTCCTTCGGTGATGTTGAGATTTACTTCCTCTTCAAAGGGAAATCTTGTTTGTTGCCTGATCCTGATCTTTCTGTCAGTCCAATTCAGCTCTGATGGAATAAAGAGATTTACATATAAGGAATCATTTCTTTTTGCATAAATAAACTGATTGTATTTGGCGTGGTTTTCCATGCCACTGCCCACGCAACACCACATTCCTTCATTGGGAGTTGAATAAACACGGTAGTGTCTTGGACGCGCCGGCGTGAAATACACATAGCCACCGCGCTGAGGATGTTGTGTTGAAAGAATATGGTTATATAACGTTCTTTCATAGTAATCCACATATCGTGCGGATGGATTCATGCGAAACAAATTCTCGGTAAGCTTAAGCATGTTATACGAATTGCATGTCTCGGGACCTTCGACTTCATTTATAAAATCTCCGCAAGCTGAAACAGCAGGAAAAAATTCTCTCCGGCTATTTCCCCCAAAGGCCAGTGAGCGATTCGTTGTCACCGTCTCCCAAAAGAAACGGCCTGCGTTCTTGTATTGTTGATCTTTAGTAAGCTCTGCTATACGCTCGAAACCCACTGCCTTGGGAACCTGGGTGTTGGCGTGTTTATTATCAAGGTTATCAACTCCTGAAGAAAATGGTTCAAGCAACGCTTTGTGTGAAAACTGTTTTGCTGCCCGCAAATATTTTTCATCACGGGTAATTTCATAAGCGTCGGCGAAAACTTCATTGATGCCACCATGCTCCATCGCCAGCATTTCATTCATCTGCGCTTCGCTTAAGCCGGAAGTGATCTCAATTCCCCAGTCACAGAAACTCAGGAAAATCAGTTTTGCTTCTTCACTACCACCATATACCCATGCATCTCTTAGCCCTGAGTACATTTTATGAATGTTATACCAGGGTACCCAGGCCGAGTGGTATGCTTTGAAGTCGCCTACCCTTAACGCTGACCAGATTTGAGCACTATTCGGAACACCGCCTACATAGCCTCTTCCCCAATCTGCATGTTGATTAGTATGTGCCTCCTGGCATGACTTGACCGTCGCGACCATGTAGTCCATCCGCTTCTTACAGGTTGGATCATTTGTAGAAGCATAATTTATGGCCAGCGCCGAAAGGTAGTGTCCTCCTACATGCCCATCAAGCCCTTCCCAGTTCGGATAGCTCGCTGCCTTTGAAGTCAATCCGGCTTCTTTTAGGTACGGTGCAAGCAAGCGATCAACATCGTACTCGAGAAGCACTTTGATATTGAGATCGCGTGCGCTTTTAAAAGGGCTTTCCAGCAGGGAAACATCACGCAATGAAAATATCGAGGGATACAATTTCTCCTGAGCAGTGACGGTTCCTAAGGATAAGCCGCAATTTATTAGAAAGGTAAAGATGATCGTTTTCTGCATAGTGTTAACACGAACATGACGAAATACATGATCCATGTTCTATACAATATATTACGGTTGGAGTTATAAATCAAAACAAACGTTGAATTACATCCGTTAGTCAGCGCTACTGACAGGCATAAGGCGAAAGAAATTGTCAAAGGACACCGAACGTGCCACGACAATCGTGAGGTTAGTCAACACCTATCTTGCGCTCTTTTCAAATTCCTACACTTTTTTCATTTTAACCGCAAACTGAATTTACGTCTAATGAAAGATTTGGAAACGCGGGTGCATATTGCAAGTACTCGTATTAATCCACCTCCTGAAACTTCTCATCGCCACACATTCTTACAATTTTAGGCATGAACGACCCTAGCACCTCAACAAGCTCTTTTTGATAGTTCATCACTTGATGAATGTCCTTGTAAGCCATCGGTGCTTCATCGAGGCCGGAGCCGATTAATTCAACGCCAGCTTCTTTCAAGAATTTATTAACATGGCCTTGAAGAATAGTCTGTTTTGCTTTTGTTCTTGACATTGTTCTGCCAGCTCCATGTGAAGCGGAGTTTATAGATTCTGCCAAGCCTTTACCACGAACAATAAAGCCCGGTGTTGCCATTGACCCGGGAATAATTCCAAGAACACCTTTGCCGGCAGGTGTCGCACCTTTGCGATGAACGATGATCTCATTTCCGTTTGCATCTTTTTCTTTCCATGCAAAGTTGTGATGGTTCTCGATCATGGCGAGTGGTGTCTCCCGAAGACCAATAGCCATACGCTCGTGAATTTGATGATGACACGCCGACGCATAGTCTCCAGCAAGATTCATTGCAAGCCAGTACTCTTGTCCCTCCTCCGTATTCAAGTCAAGCCATGCAAGGTGCTTCGCTTCTTGTGGAAGTTTGCATTTATCCATAGCGACTTTCGTATAATGACGCGCAATGTTTGCACCCAGTCCACGAGAACCGGAATGAGACAGAACTCCCAAATATTGGCCAGGCGCAAGGTTGTATTCATTCATAACACTTGTTATTTCTACAATACCGAATTCAACAAAATGATTACCTCCACCGGAAGATCCAATTTGCTGCCATGCACGGTCTTTCATTTCCCGGACAATCTGAAGTTCCGAAAATTCTCTTCGTTCAAAGATCTCATGATCCTTCGGCATCTTGAAAGTTGC
>NZ_JAHESD010000114.1 GCF_018598585.1 Chryseosolibacter indicum | reverse complement strand
GGTTTTACAAGTGAGGTAGTGTTAAAATCAGTTACTACGCCTTTTACCGGAAACCGCTTGTCCCATAGATCAATCTCTTTTCCGACAATGTCATTCATATTATCAAAGCCTGCAATTTTTGCGAGACTTTCATTGACGATGACTCCGTTAATGGTATCAGCATCCATAAGTCCTTCACCCGCGGTAACTTTTATCCGGAAAACTTTCAGGTAGTCACTGTCCACCTGTTTAATTTGCGTTTTAAAAGAAGCTTCACTACCTGTCATTTTAAATTCTGTGCTACTTACTCTGTTGGAGGTAGGGGGAGTACTGTTCAGTGTTGCTTTCTCAATTCCTGGTAATGCGAGAATCTCATTTTTTAATGTACGTGCTATACCTATAGCGCTGTTGGTATCATTAACGGGAATTGGAACTGTTATAATCGCATCCTTATCATACCCTATGTCCTGCTGAAGCATGAAGTCCATCTGCTTCGCTATTACAATGGTACTGATAATAAAGAATTGCGAAATGAAGAATTGTAGCATAACAAGGCCTTTGCGTAAGCCTGCACTGGATGAAGGTTCGCTACTAACCTGACTTTTCAGTGCTAACACTGGCTTAAATGATGAGGCTGCAAATGCGGGATATAACCCAGACAACAATGAGACCGCAATTGTAATAGCAATCAAAAATCCCCAAAGCGTGAGGTCTGTCATCAGGTTGAGAGAAAGTGACAACTCCAGGAAAGGATTGAGAAATTCAAGTGATAGCTGTGCAACGGCGAGCGAGATAAACACGGCAACAACGGTTATTAAAAATGTTTCGATCATGTATTTTATAATCAAATCGCCGCGTGAGCTTCCCAGTGTTTTTCGGATACCCACTTCTTTCGTTCTTTTAATTGCTTCTGCAGTAGTAAGGTTGATAAAATTGATACATGCGGTAAGCAGGAGAAAGATCCCAATCACAGAAAAGGTAATGCCTACCACAGGAGGCATATGCTTATTGTAGTTTCCAAACCGCATATCTGAATGCATTTCTTTAAGCGGTTGAATTAAAAATTTCGTCTCTTCAGCTTTGTTATCGCCTGAGCCAACATACTTTTGCGCGAAGGCCGACATTTCCCGATCAACACCATCGATAGCGCTATTTTCTTTTAACAGGAAGTAACAGTTATCTGAATCTGAAGTACTGCCCCAGCCAGCCTGGTCCATCGATTTCTTTATTGTGACATAAGAGAGCATCAAGTCAAAAGGCAGATCTGTGTTAGGAGGAAAGTCTTCCATTACAGCAGTAATTTTAAAGTCATTGCGCTCATACTGGATGATCTCGCCGACAACATCTGTCTTTTCAAAATATTTAATTGCCCACCGTCTGGAAATCACGGCTTCGTTAGGTTCATCTAAAACTTTTTCGCGTGAGCCAATTAATATCTTACGATCAAAGATTTTGAAGAATGAAGGCTCGGCAAATACTACCCCAGTGGGTTCTTCATATTTTTTTAACTGTCCATTCTGTTGTACTACAGTTACTAAACTTCCTCTCCGATAAGAAGTAAAGGCCACTTCCTCAGCTTCCGGGAAGTCGTTCCGAAAAGCATCAGGCAAGACCGGTGGAACACCTTGCGTAAAGGTATAGTCGTTATTCCCTTTAGCTTGTGTTACAACACGATAGATTCTGTCGAAATTAGAATGGTATCGATCATACGAATTTCCATTTCTAACGATGAGAAAAAGAATCAGGCTTGCTGAGATGCCGAGTGCCAGCCCTGCAATGTTAAGAAGGGTGCTGGTTCCCTGCCTTAGCAGACTTCGTAACGCGGTCTTAAAGTAATTTCGAAACATAGGGATGGAGGTTAAGTGGCAAACAGTAGTAATGTTCGCCCTTTTGCAATCACTGTGCCACTGCACTAAATATCGTAAAAAGGCCGATAGTACTTCATTTCATGTTCAGATATGCATAAATGTGTTCGTTATCGGGATTACAAGTATATCAATAATGGGATCGCATCCTGTAGTTCACTCCCACCTAGAAGGTGGCAAGTTGTCTTTCCTGGCCTAAAGACGAAGAGCAGCTCTCAGGCTGCTCTTCCAAATTATAACTGAATAATGAAGCAGAGTATTTATTATTCTTCTACTTCTTTAATCACCACTTTCTCCATTACATCACCTTGTCTGATCTGGTCGATCACGTCCAGGCCTTCGTATACTTTGCCAAATACGGTGTGGTTACGATCAAGGTGTTTGGTGTTCTCGCGGTTGTGGCAGATAAAGAACTGAGAGCCACCTGTATTTCTTCCGGCATGTGCCATAGACAATACACCACGGTCATGATATTGGTTGTCTCCTGTTAACTCACAATCAATTTTGTAGCCAGGGCCACCATTGCCGATACCGTTAGGGCAACCACCCTGAACAACGAAGTTGGGGATCACACGGTGAAAGGTAAGTCCGTCATAAAAATTGCTCTCTGCTAACTTGATAAAATTAGCAACAGTGTTAGGAGCATCTTTTTCGAAGAACTTAATTTTCATTACACCTTTACCGGTGTGGATTTCTGCTGTTTTCATTAATTAGATTTATTGTTACTTATGTGATTATTATAAATTCAAATAGTTCACGCCCTTATTTTGAAGGCATACTTGGTCTTACTTCAACCTTACTTGGCAAAGTTCTTGGATTCATCTGCAACAGATCAACTACCATCTGGCCCATGTCTTCAGGCTGAATCTTCCATGCGTCTTTTTCGTTCGGCTTGTTGCCATCAAATTCAGTGGCAACAGAACCGGGCATGATGGTAGAAACTTTAATGCCGTGATTTCTCAAATCCATCATAATGGCTTGTGTAAAACCTACCAGACCGAATTTACTCGCATTGTAGGCAGAGCCGCCAGCAAAGAAGTTTGTACCAGCAAGACTTGCAATAGTGATAATATAGCCTTTTGATTCTTTAAGTGCCGGCACTGTTGCCTTCACACCATGAAACACACCCGTAAGATTTATTTCGATGGTCTCATTCCACTGTTCTTCTGTTAAGGTTTCTACAGAGCCGAAATGTCCTACGCCCGCATTGGCTACAAACACATCAAGCTTACCCCACTTACTAACAGCCAGCTCAACGGCTTTTTGTTGACTTTTCAGATCCCTTACGTCAGCCTGAATACCTGCGGCTTCACCACCACGCAAAGCATTAAGCTTTTTAACTGCTTGGTCCGCAGCAGCTTGAGTTCGGCTGGTGATCACCACATTTACCTTTTGTTTTACAAGGGCTTCTGCAATGCCATATCCAATACCTTTATTACCACCGGTTATAAGAGCAACTTTATTTTCAAGGTTCTGCATAGTTTAATTTTTTGCGAATATAATTAACGGATGCTGCCGTTCAATCCTTTTCCAACAACAGTAACCAGTGATTTAGTTTCGCGCTGTTCTACGTTTTCTTAAAAGGTCTACAATGTTAAAGATGATGATACAAAGTGTAATCCACAGTAATCCGCCCATATAACCTGCAAGCACATCAGAAGGATAATGCACCCCGAGATAAATTCTGCTAATACCGATGGAGAGGATCAGTAAGCTTAAAAGGATAACAAGCGCCAATCTTAAGGCTTTATGCATTTTTATCCTGAAGCACAGGTAGATAAGAAACCCGTAGAAAGCCATGGCACTCATGGAGTGCCCGCTGGGAAAACTGAGTGAGTTCACTGTTACCAGATGCTCGGTGATGGGCCTTGGCCTGTTGATCGCTCTTTTCAGGGCAATATTGGAAAGCGTAGCCAGAATAAGTACCGCCGTTATCTGTAAAGTATACATCCATTTTCTGAGGTAGAAATAGAAGAAGAACCCCAATGCAATGATCAGTGCGATGTACGTATACCGATCGCCCAGGTCAGTTACGTATTGAAAGATTGTTGTTAAAAACGGAGAGCGATAACTGATGATGTAACTACTGACAGCATCATCAAAATACACCAGTTCATTTTCAGCAAGCTCGTCAGCCAGTTCAACAAACACCTTTAAAGCGAAGCCAAAGATAACGATGGCAACGATGATGGAAATATAGTAGGGGAGGTCTTCATTCTTTGAATGGAGTTGCTCTTTAGTGAATTTCCTGATCCAACGTATAATTTCAATGATTCTGTCTCTCATGATTTAACAGGAGCGGTTGTATAATCGCCTAATTATTTCTTTATCTTTCGCAAAGTAGATTCTTTTAACCATGAAAATGAAATATATTATCCTGTCTGTTGTATTGATATGCATGCTTATTGTTCCTGCTACGGCCCAGAAGGGCCAAAAGGGTAAGGACGACCCCACCATCATGCTTAACCACATCGCCGTTCATGTCTCTAACCTGGAGCAGAGCACAGCGTTTTATGAAAATATCCTTGGGCTTAAAAAGATAGAAGAGCCCTTTAAAGATGGACTCCATACATGGTTTACACTGGGTGCCGCGGGACAACTACACCTCATACAGTCACCAGAGAAAGATCCGCAGGTGAACAAAAACAACCACATCTGTTTCAGTGTAAAGTCAGTCGACAAATTTATTGAGCGCCTGGATGCCAACAAGATCGACTACACCAACTGGCCCGGCACAGAAAAAGCCCCTACCGTAAGGGTTGACGGCGTAAAACAAATCTACATCAAAGACCCCAACGGACATCTGATCGAGATCAACGACGACAAGCCGAAGAAGTAGGCAGTAGGCAATGCGTAATTGACAGTTGACAATGTTCAATTGACAATCGCTCAGTCCTGATGACTGACCATTGACTACCTCCAATGCCTAACCCCTAATGCCCAATGTCCCATTCCTGATTCAAGTCTTATGCATGGCGCCAGGCACCGCGCGTGATTTGGACCTACTTGTGATTTAAGCCTGATGATTTGAAGTCAGTCAAGCACAAGTCGCACACATGATGTCACACCTTCCTAAGACTTGCGCTAGTTGAGGGAACGTAAAGCATTTGCGCAAGCTAATGTGTTAGGTAAGCATACCCGGTGAATCACCCTTACGGGGATCAAAGACCGCTCTAATCCTTTAGATACTTTGTAATACTTTAAACTCGGTCTGTTCTCCGGGAAGGGCATACTTGAATACCATAACGACAGACACCATAATGTTGAGCACGATAAGGGATAACCCGACAAGAATTAACGATATGCCCTCTGCCCCTGCAATGGCAATTTCATCGAACTCAGCGAGTAGCGCAAGTAACAAGTACACATTAACCAGGGAGAATGCACTGGCAATCATAAACCCCATAATCCTGTTTTTGAAAATAAGCTGAAGGATAAGAATAAAGATAAAGGCAATGGCTATTGGACTAACAGAAACGGGAAGCAGATAGGTGGCAAAAAACCCTGCAACAAGTAAATAGTAATCAATATACCGGATGAGCGTACGCTTAATGGTTTTCATAGTAGGGGTGGGTTTAATGATTAACTATTAATTCGCTTACAAAAGATACGAAAGAACACCAGGAAAAGCAAGGCATTCGCTTATCGTAACCTCCTTCATTTGACTGCCTGGTGGGCCTTACTAATCTTATTTAAAAAATTCGTTTACAAGCTGTTCCCATGCTTTCTTAAAGATGTCGAGCAATGAACCAGGATTTTTCTTCGGTTGCCTTTTTTGAGTTATGGTCTAATAATTATCAGATACCCAATAGAATAGCATTAAAGTGCCTGGAGAATGACTGGAGGGTGGCTTCGGTGACGTTGCGTCAGGAGCGTTTTGACCGAAGGATACGCGAGTTTAACCGGAGGCACTTCCCAGGCACTCTCATAGGTGACTAATACGTTGTTTATAGTCTAGTAGGGTTTCCGTTTCGGCCCGCATTGTTATATGCCGATTTTTATCAAACTGTGCAAGGCAAGTGGCAACTAGCTCACGAACCTGAGCTACGCTCACAGAACCGGTTTATCAGCTACATTTTTGAGAAGGAATGGAAAGTATTAAATTGTAGGGTATATAGGGCAGGGTGTCCTATAGCGAATTATTGGGCTTATCCAATTAGGAAAATGGAAAGTAACAGAACATACTACTATCTCTTTAAATACAGTTTATTGGGAGTTTCGATTTTATTAGCAATTGTAGCTATTGTTTCTTGGATTGCTCCGGAATTAATGACTGTTAATGGCCAACCTGGGGCTCGAGACCTTTTGACAACATTGATATTCGCCCTAATTGCAGTAATAGCGTTCTTAGTATTTCTTTTGATCCGGGATAAATTTGCTATTGTGGAATTAGGAAATCAAACAGTAAAGATTAAACACAATGGACAGGATAAAGCAATCTCTTGGCTAGAGGTTGAGGAAGTGAAACTGATTCAATTCATATATCCACCATTATATAAAATTAGGATAAAGGATAGTGATGAAACCATTTGGTTTAATACCGAATCAAATTATATAAGTGTGAATGGCTTCGTGATAGATACAAGTGATATGGGGGACTTAATAAAAAAGAAGAAAAGAGAACTGGGGATTTAAACCACTTTTAAAGTTCCACAGGGGTACAGCTTATCCTGTGGTAAAAGGGGGGGACAAACAGGGGGATGAGTAGGG
>NZ_JAHESD010000113.1 GCF_018598585.1 Chryseosolibacter indicum | reverse complement strand
AAGTACTACGTAGGCCACACAGATTCTATAGAGCGTAGATTAGAAGAACATAATACAGGTAGAGGGAGTACCTTTACAAGTAATTGTCATCCCTGGACATTAGTATACCAAGAAAGTTTTCTACCCGTCTAGAAGCGACAAAGCGAGAAAGAGAAATAAAGAATAAGAAAAGCAGGAAATATATCGAATGGTTGGTAGTTCGGGTGGAGTGTTATGAATATTACAAGTTCTTACTGAAGAAGTGGATGTTCTTTTAAAATTACTATTAAACAATAAAGTCCTGGTTTCACAACCAGGACTTTCTCAAGTTCTTAACTTTTCGAGTTCTTAACTTTCTTTATCGTGTCCTTCAAGTTTTACAAGCTTATTATAAATTCCTAACAATAGGAATGAAGGAGCCCATTGGCCTACGAAAAGAGAGATATGATCATTCTTCATTAACTTAAGTGACAAAGAAGCAGCCATTGCACCAACTGCAGCCCATAAGAATAGATCCGATGGAAGTTTAGCTGTTTGTTCTTCGATTGCACGTGCTACTTTTCCTTCCTTTTGTGTCGGATTGATAGTAGCAGCCATTGTCTTTAAGTTTGTTGCCATAATTATTTAATATTTAGATTAACAGATATTTTCCTTCTGATAAATCATCAGATGTTTAAATATTTTAAAATAATTATACCTGTTAAGATAGAATATGGGTATTTGAAACGTCTGTAGGAGACGGTTTCAGATGAAGCGTGATAATCCAAAACTAACGATGCAATTTGCCCGATGAAAGTGAGTCGGCACTATTCCTGTTTTTGTAGTAAGCTTCGTAAGCCTTCCTGTTTTTCTTTATATTATCCTTTAATGCTTTAGGAAGATTCTTTTTCATACCAGGTTTGGGACAATCCCACTCTTCTACATCCACATGTTCAAGTGCAGGTCTTGTTGGCGTAGTTCTTCTTATGTTTTGTGTCGTTCTTGATTGGGATACTGTCTCGTTAGGTGTTATTCTCGCCGTAACCGGTCCTTCTTTCTCTTGCTTCATTCGCTTCTTTACAAATGTCTTTTTCGTTCTGTCCACCTTCACTTTAGGACAAGGAATTTTTCCGGTTTGACAACCCGCACTTATAAAAAGCACAATAACGAGAAGCTGAATAAGCATAAATCAGAATTTATAAACATGCATATAAAATCTATACCGAAGAAGCAGTTTCCTTAAAACGCCAAACTTTATAAAGTCATTTAATCTATAAGAATTATTCTAAAGCTGATGTACCTGTATTTATTGATTCGAATAAGATAGCAATGAGTATCTTCTTACTTTATTAATTCCATTGAGAAGAATGAACTCCATTACTTCCGGCTCTCACTATTACTGATGGTGAAGAAGTGAGTATTTCGTCCGGTTTTCTGTCTAATAGCTCATTGTGAAGAACAGCCATGTGGCTATCAAGGCAATCGAAGGCTGAAGATTTCTGAATGGAGAAAGCGGCTTTTGATAAGTTATCTAAGGTAAGATAGCTGCATCTGAATGCCTTCTTGTATCCTTTAAGGTATTTGTCATATAACTCACCAAGTTCCATGTGTGCTACAGGTAACTGAAGAATAAGCTTTTTCGAACGTTCTTTGCCCGACGCTGTGGTAATATCTCTGTTATCCTGTGAGAAACCTGCGTTGGCTAAAAACAACAATACAAACCCCAGAAAGACTTTTTTCGAAATCATAATTCAAACCTTTATTCAATGCACACGAGAAGAGTGCCCTTATATGTACGGTAGAAATAATCTTATGCCAAGGGATGCCTTAGCTGCTTAGAAGTGCAATTTTAATTAGAAACTGAGGAAACGATGTTTTCGGACTACAATAGCGGAATAAAAGAAACAATTCAATTTCAATAGCTGTTTTAAAGGTTATTGTGTTAATTTGATAACATAATTTCATTACATCTATGAAAATTTCTCTTATAATCTTTCTGCTCATGCTCACCTCAGTTGACTCGGTATATGACTTTAAAATGAACTTAATTGATGGCGAGCTTATTGATTTTTCCATGTTTAAAGGGAAAAATCTTTTAATCGTTAATGTGGCCTCTAAATGCGGGTTTACGCCGCAATACGGAGATCTTGAAAAACTTCACGAGAACTATGGAGATAAGGTGGTAGTGTTGGGTTTTCCTGCTAATAATTTCGCGTCACAAGAGCCTGGGTCTAATCAGGAGATCGCCGAATTTTGTCAGAAAAACTATGGGGTGAAATTTAAAATGTTCGAAAAGATCTCAGTAAAGGGAAAAGATCAGCATGCCTTATATAAATGGTTACAAGGAAAAACAGGACAAGAGCCAAGCTGGAATTTCTGTAAGTATCTTGTAAAGCCTGATGGTACTGTTAAGTTCTTTTCTTCAAAAGTAAGTCCGCTAAGTACGGAGATAATTGATCAACTTTAGACATAATGAGTAAGGGGTTAGGCATTGTGCCTTGGCTGTCATCCTTTATTTCGAGGTTTTCTTCTTTAAAGTTAGAAGCAAAAGGATCTGTCTATGATTTTGACTTGAAGACCCTTTCGGGGAAACAGTTGTCGTTAAATCAGTTCAAGGGAAAGAAATTGTTAATTGTAAATACAGCGTCTAAGTGTGGTTTTACAAGCCAGTATCAAGATTTACAACAACTACATAATAGCCATAAGGATAAAGTTGTGGTGCTGGGATTTCCTTCAAATGATTTCCTATGGCAGGAGCCGGGGGGTGATGAAGAAATAGCTACTTTTTGTGAAGTAAATTATGGTGTTACTTTTCCGATGTCTCAAAAGATTTCTGTTAGAGGAAGAAATTGTCACCCATTATTTCAATGGCTTGCGGCTAGAGCGGGAAAGGCTCCCTCCTGGAATTTCTGTAAATACCTGGTAGATGAGAAAGGAGAGGCAGTAAACTTCTATTCCTCTAAAGTTCTGCCTACAGATCCGGAAATTATTAATAAAATTGTAGCGTGAGTAATATAAAGATTTGGTTAAAGGCGGCGAGATTAAGAACGCTGCCTCTGGCATTGTCATGTATTTTTATGGGAGCTTTCCTGGCTCTTTCGGTAGGTGCCTTTCAATGGGATATATTCCTGCTGTGTGTATTGACTACAATTTTTCTACAGGTATTATCAAATCTAGCCAATGACTACGGAGATTCAATACACGGGGCTGATAATGTTGAAAGGGTAGGTCCATCCCGCGTAGTTCAATCAGGACATATTAGTGCCTCTCAAATGAGATCAGCGGTGTTGCTGTTCGTTTTTCTTAGTCTGATAAGTGGTCTTTTGCTTTTATTTGTTTCCTTTGGTAGCAACTGGCGCGGTATTATTTCTTTTTTGGGTCTGGGGCTGCTTAGTATCGTTGCGGCAATTGCTTATACAGTAGGAAAAAAACCGTACGGTTATATTGGGCTTGGTGATATCTCGGTACTTATTTTTTTTGGTTTTGTTGGTGTTGGTGGTTCGTACTTTCTCTTTGTAAAAAACATTACATTGCTTCAGCTACTCCCTGCATTAAGCTGTGGTTTGTTTTCCATTGCTGTCTTAAATATTAATAATATCAGAGATATAGAGTCAGACAAGAAAGCGGGGAAGTATTCAATACCAGTAAGAATAGGGAAAGAGAAAGCTGTAGTTTATCATTGGCTATTACTATTTTTTGGATTGACAGCATCCATTATCTACACTATAATAACATTTCAATCTGCCTGGCAATTATTATTCTTATTAAGTGTTCCTTTATTTGTGAGAAATGGAGTAGCTGTTACTAAAGTGTCCTCAAAACAATTAGATCCGTTTCTAAAGCAAATGGCTATAAGCACATTGCTGTTTGTCTTGCTTTTTGGCGGAGGAATCGCTTTAGCGTTCAGCTAATTTCTACGGCATAAACTTTTTTCGTTTAAACCATATACAACGCAACTGTGTCTATCTGTGAAGATATAGGAAATATTGTGCGAGGCTTGTCGTTATGGATAATATGAAACGGAAAGTAAGATTTTTCTTTGTGGTGCTGGCAGGTTTGATTGCGTCATGTCAATCAGAACCTGATACCAAAACATTACTAGACCAACTTGTTGTATCTACCAATTATGATACTATTGCTCGTTTTAATAGCTATGTAACTTTTGCAATACCGACAGACACTATTGGATTAATTTCGAATAATTCTCAGGATACAATTATTACCGCGAATAGGAGTGATTTTCCTAGACCTGTGTTGGATGCTATCGGAAAGAATTTAAGCGATCGTGGGTACACAAAAGTGGGAAGAAAGGAAAATCCGGATCTGGGTGTTAATGTAGTTGTTGTTAATGACTTTAATGTATTTCAGCAGATTGTTTATCCTGATCCTTATTTCTATCCGGGTGGTGGCTTCTACCCCGGATATTATGGCGGATACTACGGGTATAACTCGTGGTATTACTATCCCTATGTTAATACTTATGCTTATAATACAGGGGTGCTGGTTATAGAACTTGTTGATCTTAAAAATAGGAACGCAAACAACCAAGTTCGGGTAGTATGGACGGCTTACCTAGGCGATATCTATAGTACAGTTTCATTAATTAATCAGGCAGTTTCAGGTATTGATCAAGCCTTTCAGCAATCAAACTATATAGGTACAGGATTATGAAAAAGCTTCTTTTTATCATCATAATATTAATTGCAGGTAATGCCTTTGCTCAGGATAAATATTTCTACGTGAGCCTCGACATTAGTAAACCGTTGGACAATACGAACTGGATTAATAGTACTACTGCCCGAGGAGGGAAAGCAGGTGTCAGGTTCTTCATCAATCCTAAAATTTCTGCCGGACTGGATTTAGGTTGGAGCACATATGATGAGTATAAGCCTACCAAAACAATCTATACCAACAATAGTGCTGTTACCTCAGACTATTTCAACTACATCTATAATTATTCGGCAGCAATAAGCGCGCAGTATAATTTCAAGGTTGGTGATGGCGAAGTGCTCTTTCCCTATGCAGGCCTGGGTTTAGGCGCAAACACCAATGAATACGTATTGTATTATAATATTTACCAGGACTCTGAAAGATCATGGGGATTTTTAGCGCGACCAGAGGCCGGTATATTGGTAAAGTTTAGTCACAGAAGGTCTATAGGAGCCATGGCTGCAATCCATTATGACTATTCAACGAACAAGAGTGAGAACTACAATTACGACCGGTTTTCTGCTTTAGGCTTCCAAATTGGGCTTGTTTTCATTACTTTGTAGTAACTGTCTGTAAATCAGGATTGATTTTTTTGGTTCTGGAAAGCTCCAGCCAATAGCTTCTGTTATCTTTGCAGCATGCCACAACAGATACTTATCCTGGATTTTGGATCCCAGTATACTCAATTAATAGCCAGAAGAGTTCGTGAATTAAATGTCTATTGCGAAATTCATCCCTTTAACAAAATACCGCCCCTTACTAGTGACATTAAAGGGGTAATTCTTTCAGGTAGCCCTTGTTCGGTGCGGGACGCAGGCGCTCCTGAGGTTGACTATACAGCCTTTGAAAAAGTAATGCCTGTTTTGGGAGTTTGTTACGGCGCACAATTAATTGCCCATAAAAGCGGCGGAACAGTAAAGCCATCAACGATGCGCGAGTATGGACGCGCTAAACTAACCACTGTTGACCACCACTCGCATTTATTTAAAGAAATTTCACTGGATAGCCAAGTGTGGATGTCTCACGCAGATACCATTGCTTCAGTACCCGATAATTTTGAAATAATAGCCAGTACGCCCACGGTAAAAGTTGCTGCTTATCAGGTTAAAGGCAAAGAAGTGTATGGTATTCAATTCCATCCTGAGGTTACCCATACTTTGGAAGGTAAAAATCTGCTGAGAAATTTTGTTGTAAACATATGTGGCTGTGCCCAGGATTGGACTCCCGATCAATTTGTAGAGTCAACAATCGAGTCATTAAAGAATACGTTAGGAGATGATAAAGTTGTAATGGCGCTTTCTGGTGGTGTCGATTCAACTGTAGCAGCAACGCTTATTCATAAAGCAATAGGAAAAAACCTCCATTGTATTTTTGTAGACAACGGACTCCTTAGAAAGAATGAGTACGAGCAGGTATTGGACTCGTATAACGGGCTTGGACTAAACATTAAAGGAGTTGACGCTAAAGATAAATTTTATGCTGCTTTAAAAGGATTAATAGATCCAGAAGCGAAAAGGAAAGCCATAGGTAAAACTTTCATTGATGTATTTGATGAAGAATCTCACAAGATAACAGACGTAAAATGGCTTGGCCAGGGTACCATCTATCCTGATGTTATTGAATCTGTTTCTGTTAAAGGACCTTCTGCTACCATTAAATCGCATCACAACGTAGGCGGCTTGCCTGAGAAGATGAAGCTGAAGGTAGTAGAACCTTTGAATACGTTATTTAAAGACGAGGTGAGAGTAGTGGGTAAAACACTTGGTATTGATAATGCTATTTTAGGACGACACCCATTCCCAGGTCCAGGCTTAGGTATTAGAATTCTTGGAGATATAACTCCTGAAAAAGTAAGTATCCTCCAGGAAGTGGATAGCATCTTTATAAATGGTCTTAAGCAACATGGCTTGTATGACAAGGTGTGGCAGGCAGGGGCAATACTTACGCCATTACAGTCAGTAGGTGTAATGGGTGATGCG
>NZ_JAHESD010000112.1 GCF_018598585.1 Chryseosolibacter indicum | reverse complement strand
ATATAAGAGTAGGCAATGGAGTAAGTTGACAATTGACAATGGGGCAGTTAACAATCCCGAACTTCAAAAAGACAACACAGAATTCCTGAAGTCCGAATCTCAAACCTAACCCGGAACCTTAAACCTGTAACCTGTAACCTTAAACAATTCCCCAACCTAGAACCTCGAATAATTAACCTTAAACCTTAAACCTGTAACAGACTTAACCTCGAACCACAATTGCTACAAGTTTAAGGTTGCAAGTTACATGTTGTAAAAAGGTTGTTGCGAAACCTTAAACCTGTAACCTTAAACCTGTAACAATCCCAAACCCAGAACCCAGAACATCGAATCAATACGAAAGTAGGCAATTGAAATAGGCAAAGTCTTATAACCAGCAGTTCCGTTATTGGAAAAGAAGGTCATACCTACAAAGGAGTATTTTTTAGTTCATCACTGAATTACCTCAGGTGCTGCTTGCTTAAATAAAGTCTCATGCTTTATATTTAAATAAGTTCATAATTATTTTTTAGTTAATCGGTCTGTTTTAATTCTTAAGTCGACCGGGTCCCTAGGGCAATTTTTTAATTCTTATAAATGAAATACTTAGTAGCTTTATTAGTATGTTATTTATACAGTTTTTCTTCGTTCAGCCAGATAGTTGACAAGGAAAGATGCTTTTATTATAACTATACAGCCCACGTTTCTACCATCGATACCAATAAGGTTTGGAAGGACCAGATGATCCTGGTTATAAAAGATGGGATAACTGTGTTCGAAAGTTATTCGAACTTTCGTCGTAACAGTGAAATAAAGGCAATGAAAGAAAGAAATGTTCCGTCTCAGGAGTTTGCCGCTAATTTGAACAAACTTCCCCGGGCTAATTTCAAGTTTGCTCTTCAGAGAAATTACAATCAACAGCAACATATTTATACCGATAAGATTGTTAAAACAAATTATAGGTATGCAGAAAAACTAACTCCGCTTAACTGGTCAATCAAGAAAAAGACAAAAGTGATCAACGGACTACATTGCCAGTTAGCCACCACGCGGCTATATGGAAAGGAATTTGAGGCATGGTTTACTGAAGAAATTCCTTTACAGGAAGGTCCTTATAAATTTTACGGTTTGCCCGGTTTAATTGTGGAAGTATACGATCAGAGTAAGTCACATCACTTTCTGCTTAGCGGGAATGAGAACTCATGTACCTATGTAGAGGGTGATAAGGAAATAGTTTATATTGATGTAAAACGGGAGGAGTATCTTAAAGCAGTTAGAAGATATTACGGAAGCGTTACACAGGCCTATTCTGAAGCTGGTATTCAATTCAATGTCGACGCAGAGCAAAAGAAGAAAATGGATCAGGACATGCAGGTTGTAAATAATCTTATTGAAATGGAGTAGAAAATATGTTTAACCTGTCAGTAAGGTTTTTATTTTGCTTATTTCTGAACGCCTTCCTTCTTAGTTCACAACACCTTTCTGCACAGAAAATACAAAACCTAAGCGGGCACGCGAGAGACCTCAGTGGTAAAGCACTTTCTGCTATTAATGCAATGGTTAAGGAAGAACCACAGGGACCAGCAATAGCTTATGCTATTGCCGATAGCTCTGGCTATTTTGAGGTAAAATATGATTCGGATAGCGATAGTATATTCCTTAAAGTAACTGGCCAAAGTATTGAAGATACAGTTCTTCAGCTTCCTAATAAGTCGCAGTATGTTACACTTACACTTGATTATCGCAACCATCCGTTAAAGGAAATCGTATTCAAAGATTCGCCTTCAATCAGTAAAAGGGGTGACACGATAATCTATGACGTCAGCAGTTTTCAGAAAGCACAGGACAGAGCTGTTGCAGATGTAATAAGTCGTATGCCTGGGCTTAATATTCGGGCAGACGGAACTATTGAATACCAGGGTGAGCCCATCGAAAAGTTTTACATAGAAGGATTGGACTTATTAGGCGGAAGATATTCTCTCGCCAGCAATAATCTGCCGGCACAATCCGTGAAGTCAGTTGAAGTGTTGGAGAATCATCAGCCTATCCGGTTGCTGGATAGTATCGCTTATAGCGATAAAACATCACTCAACATCAGGCTTATGAATAAGATAACGACAACAGGACAGGTACAGGCACTGGCAGGAGTGAATGAAGATGAATCATTGCATGAAGTAAACATCACTCCGATGTTTTTTAATGCAAAAACACAAGGCATCGCGTCATTGCAGTCAAACAATTCAGGCGAAGAGTTGGGGAATCAAATACGGGTACTGTCAAAAGAGACAATTCTTGACGACTATATAATACCTGACAATGAAAATCCACGAGTGGAAATACATAAATTAAGCAAACCAAATTTCGATAACCGCCGCATACTTTTTAATAGTAGTCACCTGGGTACCCTCAATGTACTCCGCAAGCTTAATAATTCATTCGAGGCAAAAGCATATATATCCTATCATACCTTCCGGAATAAGGAATATGGCGCTTCTGAAACAGTTTACTTGCTCCCTGAGGATACCGTGCGGGTAACAGAGCCAACCTATAACCGTTATCATACACACCACCTTGAAGGTGAAATTAACCTTCTTAAGAACGACAAGAATGCCTATGTAAGAGACCTCCTGCAGTTTAACGTGAAGAAGAGTGAGCAGGAGGGCAGTACAACTTTTGCAGGAACAACATTTAACCAGGATGCCGACCTCCCTTTTAAGTCGCTTTCAAATCAGTTGATTTGGTTGAGACCGTTAGGTAAGCAACTTGTCAGCCTGCGTTCTCAGGTTACTCTCCAATCAACCCGTCATACGTTAAACGTACAGCCTGGGCTAGTATCATTAAGTGAAGGACAACCCAACCCCCAACATATTCAACAATCATTACGGGAACGAAATGTAGTAGCCAAACACAGTGCTGCTTATGGACATCAATTCGGAAAAATTTCTTTTGATGGCAAGCTAGGGTTTGACTACGAATACAGGGCTCTTTCAGGTAGTGCAATTGAACATCGCAATGGTGTAAAACAGGCAGTCGATGATTATAGAAATAACCAGGAAATCTTTCACTACAATGCATACTATGAAACGAAACTGGTGTACAAGAAAAGAAAGCTGAAGTTGCAATTAGCACTTCCGTTGTCATACCAGCAGGTAATAGCAAGAGATGAGGAGGAAAAAGTCGAACAAAAACCGGAGAAGTTATTTTTTAACCCAACCTTCAGACTTACCTATACTATCAATGGATTCTGGGAAGCTTATGCAAGAATAAGCAGGCAGGAAAAATATATTTTAGACGATATACATTACAATCCTATTCTGAAAAATTACAGGCAAAAGGAAAACTATAATAGTGCAATACCAAAACAATCAGTGAATAATGCAGGGGTAAATATCAGTTACCGGAATCCACTTACTTCCTTCTTCTTCAATGCAGGGTATTCATACGCAAGGCAACACCATAATATCCTTTACGAAAGCATTATATCACCTGCCGGAATAATAAATACGAATGTTGTAAACCAGGATAACCGAGCCCGGATACAACATTTAAGAGGGCAGGTAAGTAAGTTTGTTGATGAGATCAATACTACCATTCGCCTTGACTATGCTTTGCAGGAGAGCAAAAGAAATCAAATCATCAACGATGCATTAAGTATGGTAACAAACAGGTCAATAACCCTTTCGCCAGGCATCGATATAAATGTTAGTAAGTATACTTCTTTATCGTATAGCGGATCGGTGAAGCGAGCTGATGTAATCATTGATCACAAGACTGCCAACCATGTCGATCAGTTTTTACAAACGGCATCACTGTTTGTATTTCCTGATAAAGAGCAGCAAATAAGTATATCTTTTGATAGCTATACAAACTGGTTCGAGAACAGAACAACACGACAGGCATTTGTAGATCTTCGCTATCAGTATACCTTTACCAGGCCACGCATAGATGCGACACTAAGCATCGAAAACATATTTAATGAGAACAGTTTTGTAGACTACAATCAAAACACGTTCACCATCTACCAAACCACCTACCAACTCCGCCCACGGCAGTTTTTAGTTGGTGTCAAGTTTGGTTTCTGATTCTGCGAACATTTAACTGGCAGTTGACAATCTCACTCTGATACAGATCCCAAACCTTTGACTTTTACCTGTAACAACCCCAAACCCCGAACCCGTGCGTTACAAGTTAAAGGTTGCAAGTTACATGTTGTTAAAAGGTTGGGAAACATTGAACCATAGACGTGTAACCTTAAACCTGAAACAACTTAACCCAGAACCCAGAACTTCGAACCAAAGAAAGTAGGCAGTAGGCACAATGCAATAGGCAATGGAGTAAGTTGACAATTGACAATGGGGCAGTTGACAATTCTCAAACCTAACCCGGAACCTTAAACCTGTAACCTGTAACCTTGAACCTGTAACAATCTCAAACCCCGAACCACAATTGTTACAAGTTTCAGGTTTCAAGTTACATGTTGTTGAAATGTAACTATAGAAATGCCGGATACGGACGCTTGTATAAAATCTTCTGTATCAGTTTAAGGAGTTTAGTTAGGGTACAGCTCCCTTTTATGTCGAATCATCGCACTTAGTTTCTCATCTTAGATTTTAGCAAGGAAAGAACAGCATTAGGAAGGCGCAGACACTTTCATCGTTTTCGTCATTCCCCGCCTACGATAGAGACTATAAAAAGCTAAAGCAGTTGCGAGGGAATCCCCTGGCCTTGCAAGAGGTACTATGAAATGTCTGAACTACCTCTTCAATTGGGACAAGTTAAAGGCTGGAAGTTACATGTTGTTAAACCTTAAACCCGTAACAACTTAACCCCGAACGCAGAACTTCGAACCAATAAGAAAGTAGGCAGTAGGCAATTGGCAGTAGGCAATAAAGAGTTGACAGTTGACAATCTGTGAACTTCGAAAACACAGCACAGTATCCTTCACACGATCTTAAATGGAGAGGCGAGCGGTGGCCTCATCCCGATAGCTATCGGGACGGGGTGTCCCGGAAGGTGCGTTGGGCAGCATATTTTTGTGTGCCCTTTTTCTTTGCGAGCGTTTCTGTGCCTGTCCCGATAATTTCGGGAGGCAAGCAAAAAGAAATGCGAATGATATAGATGAATGATGCTAACCCATAAACTTAGAAAGAAACAGCTGAACGTTAAGACTCGAAAATAGTTACTGATTCTTAAAATCAATTCGGAATCACCAAAGCCAAAATTTAAACATAACCTTAAATCTTTAACTTTAAACCTGTAACAGACTTAACCCCCAAACACAATTGTTACAAGTTTAAAGTTGCAAGTTACATGTTGTTAAAAGGTGGTTGCGGAACCTTAAACCTTAAACAACCCAGAACCCAGAACTTCGAACCAAAGAAAGTAGGCAGTAGGCAATTGGCAGTAGGCAATAGGGGTAGTTGACAATTGACAATGGGCAGTTGACAATTCTCAAACCTAACCCGGAACCTTAAACCTGTAACCTGTAACCTTGAACCTGAAACAATCCCAAACCCCAAATCCAATCGTTACAAGTTTAAGGTTTCAAGTTACCATGTTGTTAAACGGTTGCAACCTTAAACCTGAAACAGGATTAACCAGAACCCTTAACCTCGAACATCCTGATTATAAACCATCTCGCTTCAGTATATCCTTCAAGTTCCTACACTCTCCCTATTTTCATACTATCTTCTAACAACGGTATTTATTAATTGCCGCTTTCATCGTATCTTAGATCATCATTCATAAAAGGCACTAAAAATCGAACCATGGCTATAAGCACGAGTCAGCTACACCGAAACCTGAGGGGTGCGCTGGGCGACCTCATCTTCAGGAATTATAATGGGAAGACCGTAGTCTCCATGAGGCCGAAGTATAAGAACGAGACCAATACAGAGGCACGCCGACAAGCAAGGGGCAAGTTTAGGGAGGCGACATTCTTTGCCAGCCATGCCATGATGGACAAGAAGTTAAAGGCCTATTACATGCAGAAGGCCAGGCAATTGAAGTTGCCGAATGCCTACACCGCAGCCATTACAGATTATCTCCGAAAGGCGAAAGCTGGGGCAGTAAAGCCATCAAGCTTTGCAGCTAAAAAGGGAGATACGGTTATGCTCTTGTTAAGTAAGGGTGTATTTAAGATCAGAAAAATAAAGGCAATTCTGTTTAACCATGATGGTGAGGTACTCTCCGAACAGCACCTGACCAAAGCGGAAGGAAAGAATGGTTTTGAATTTACGTTTACGGATGACTTCCCTGATTATGCAGGCTTCCGGATTATTACCGATGAGCCGGGCAAAAATGAATACACCATTTATGCCTCAGACTTTTTGATCCTGCCTGTTTAGCAGAAACGAACATCGATTATATCTATTACAGGCGAGAGTGATGATGCTTAACGTTGATGAAAGCCCTGCGCCAGTCGACTCTTTCTCGATACTCCTTGCTAAAAGGGTTAGACGAGCGATGGCCCTGAGGACTGCAAAATTATCTGTAGTAAAAAATAAACACGTCATCCCGAGAGCACGTTCTTTAGCTGTGAGGTGAAAGCATTTCGAGGGATCCCGTTCCCTGCAATTTTTATTAGAAAGACAAGAAGCAAAACGTACTTTGACAGCCCGTGTGATAGGGCAGTAGGGGCGTGACTTGATAAAGGAACTAGAAGAGTAGAGGAGGAGCATCTTTCCCTTAATATAAACTCAGAATATTTTGTATGCTCTTAACTAG
>NZ_JAHESD010000111.1:5134-6950 GCF_018598585.1 Chryseosolibacter indicum | reverse complement strand
TTTTGTTACTTTTTTCATCAAGGAAAAAAGTAAGGAAGAATAGACCTGCCGAATGAGTTTGATGTGTTACTTAGAATCTGCAAGCTTTGAGCGCGTATGAATACAGCTTGTCTATCACACGATATCTTAACCCGTAGCCACCTCCAGCTTATATCCCTTACCATGGATATTCGTAATACGTAAGTCAGTATCGATGCTTATTTTCTTTCTAAGCTTGGAAATGAACATGTCGAGACTGCGACCCGTAATGACCCCTTCATTTGCCCATACTTGCTGGATGAGCACTTCACGAGAGGTAAGCTCACCAAAATTCTGATTCAACAATTCAAGTACTTTACACTCTTTGTCTGTTAAGTTGATGACCTCATTATGCAACATCAATTTCTGGTTATCGCGGTCAAACAACAGCTTGCCAATAGCAGGCAATGTTGCTTTCGTGTTTTCCGCCAAAGGTTGCTGATCATCTCCCGTTTGCAGATCAGGTGAGTATCGCCTAAAGCGTTTAACAATTAACGTAACACCAAATAGAAGAAGGAAACCACCAAGAATTAGTTTAGTAGAGGCGTGGCTGGTATCTGTAGTTGCATTGAAATTATAAAACGCAATTTCTATTGTATAACAACCCTTGGCCTGGCTTCTGCCCAGGCACGGCTGGATGCTGTTGTTGGGCGGAGCGATCATGAAGCCATAGACAATGTCTGGCTTAAAACATTTATATACTGTTACGGTATAGTCTGTGAGACCTGTTTTTGCCAGCGAACGTTGTGTGAAGGCAACCAATGAATCCGGTTTAAAGGCGAATTCATTTTCAAATTCAAGTACAAAGACACCTTCCGATTTTTCTTTCACAGGCAATATCTGTGAGGTTGAATCGCCGGATAATAACAGCAGGTGATGGCCAATTTCACGAATAGCAAGATTAACACGCTTAACAAATAAGTCTCTTTCTGTGGGACTAACAAAAGCGGAAGCCGTAAGAAAAATAGCAATACAAGTAAGCAGCAGGCCACCGAGTGCTACAAATCTACTTTTCATGATAGGGCTAAGTACTGAATTTACATTCATTTACACTCTTTTTACAATTTGTTTACAGTTACAGCTATAACGTACCCGTTATGTTTGGGTAAATGAAATTAAACAATTTTCTTATGAAAACTTTCAGAATTATTCCGGCAATGCTTGTGGCCTTGGTAGCCTCAGTTCAAACGCCTGTGTTTGCCCAGGCGTGGTTAAGCTTCAATGCGGTGACTATAACACCCAGAGGGAAAGAAGTAATGCAAGACAATGAAATAACCCCAGGGGCAAAAGCGGTTGGCAGTTTTTATAACAATCCACTAATGATTAACACACGTCCTTTAGACTACAATGGCTTTAGCATAGAATCGAAAGGTGAGCTAACAGTGATTAAAGGAGATGCAGCTACAGGGCGACCAGAACAAATTCCGTTCTATCTGTATTTGCGGAGAAATGGAATGATCATAGAACGGCCAAAAGTAAAATATTATAATACTGAAATATCTGACATACTCAAGGAGAGCCGTGTCGGCGATTACCTGATTATCGAACCTGCCAATGCTGAAGACTGGCAAGCAAAACGTATTCTAAAAATACTGAATGGTGGTTGTTGAAAAGCGCAGTTAAATGAGCAAAGACAATGCTTCTATCGAGAGGCGTTGTCACCCTCCAGACAACCGCATTTCATAGCACCAATCGCAAGGCTAAGGGATTCCAACGCAATCTCGTTTTGTTTGTTATAGCTTCTATCGCAGGCGGGGAATGACGATGTTACAGGAAGTGCCTGCGCCTTCCTTAATCC
>NZ_JAHESD010000111.1:0-5034 GCF_018598585.1 Chryseosolibacter indicum | reverse complement strand
TCGTTTTGTTTGTTATAGCTTCTATCGCAGGCGGGGAATGACGATGTTACAGGAAGTGCCTGCGCCTTCCTTAATCCCACTCTTTCCATTACCAAATCTATGCTGAGAAACCCAGCGCGATGGCCCGACGAAAAAGCGGGCCGTGTCCCGGCCATGTGCGGTGGAAGCATTTTTTCGTCTTGATTTTTTTGTTACTTTTTTCATCAAGGAAAAAAGTAAGGAGGAGAAAGACCTGCCGAATGAGCTTGATGTGTTATTTAGAATCTGCAAGCTTTAAGAGGTGTTTTTGTTTGTCTTCATAACTAGTACACATCCAACTTTTGATGCTTTCTGGTACAATTGCCTTCTGGCTCTACCTTTATCTGTTTTCTTCAAGATTTATCAGATATAATTATTCACCTTCATCATTCGCATTTCTTTTTGCTTGCCCAAAAAGAAACGCTCGCAAAGAAAAAAGGCACACAAAAATATGCTGCCCATCACACTTTCCGGGACGCCCCCGCATTTTTGTGAGGCCATCGCTCACGTAACCCATCAGCATTAGTTAGAATCTAAGTTTGAAGAGTAGTCACCATCAAGACAACTGCATTTCATAGTACCTATCACAAGGCCAGGGGATTCCCTCGCAATTTCGTTTTGTTTGTTATAGCTTCTATCGCAGGCGGGGAATGACGATGTTACAGGAGGTGCCTGCGCCTTCCTTAATCCCACTCTTTCCATTACCAAATCTAAGCTGAGAAACCCCGCGCGATGGCCTGACGAAAAAGTGGGCCGTGTCCCGGCCTTGTGCGGCTGAAGCATTTTTTCGTCTTGATTTTTTTGTTACTTTTTTGATCAAGCAAAAAAGTAAGAAGAGAAAGACCTGCTGAATGAGTTTGGTGTATTGATTTGGAAACTGCAACTCCTGAAGAGTACATCCAGACAACTGCATTTCATAGCATCTATTGCATGGCCAGGGGATCCCTCGCAATCTCGTTTTGTATGTCATACTTCTATCACAGGCGGGGAATGACGATATTAAAGGAAATGTCTGCGCCTTCCTTAATACGCCATCCATTACCTTCCTGTTACAAACAAAAAAAGCGTCAGACTGATCATCAGTCTGACGCTGGAAGTCATATTGACCCATTTCAATAAAATTGATTATATATTTTTCAGTATGTTATTTTACCTGCTCGCCAGGTTCTTTTTCTTCTTGTACTGCAGTCTGACTCACAGCAGTCATCACACTACCTGCTACGGTAGCATACCCTGCTATGGTTATCACCGCAGCGGGAAGCGCGATTGGTGCGGCAAGCAATGTTCCGCCTGCGGCAGCCAACGCCAGCCCTACTGTTCGCAATACTTTGAAGAACTTTGGTGTGGGGGCTTTCACCCGCGCAACCACATTCATAGAATTTGAGTTTACTTTTGTCATACGTTAAATTTAAGTTTCACGTAATTTCATCGGAGAAGGCAACCATTATAGCACTTGCTCAAACGTAACTTCTCTTCCTTGTCGGTCACGCGCCACCAGTACCAGTTTAGATCCTTTAACTGCAGCGTTCGCTACTGTCGCGGCATACTTCCAATTTTCCACGCTAGGTTGCGCCTTACCCGATTCAAGCACGGCGCCATCAGGACGCAAAATGCTTACATCAATCTCTGTAATCTTATAAGGTACTTTTGGGACGATGTTGATCAGCTCCCCAACTTGTCCTTTATAGCCAGCGGTAAACGCACCACCTATTTCAGGTTCTGTGAGGAAGTCAGTCAGTGCTGCGATATACGCACTCTTCAGCCCTTGCAGCTCAGCCATTGTCTTGTAATCCGCAAAAGTTTGAGGGTTATCAATGGCCCCACTGGCGAAAAATGAAGCCTCCGTAAACTTTTTGCGCACTTCAGTTTGCTGTGCTGTAGGTGACTTTGTGTTAACACCTACTCTTGAAAACGTTGTTTTCTTGTCAATCTGGCGAAACATAAGATCTTCGCTGTACTTGCCACTAAATCCCTTAGTGACAATGTTGTTTTGGATTTTACCCATTTTTTAAATTGCTTTTTAAAAGTTTAACATTTAATTCGATCACCTGCAGTGTGATACCACAAAAGTATTTTCGCCCTCCGCATCCTACGCGCGGAGTTAAAAATTACTTGATGTTTTTTTAAAAAACTTTATAAAGAACGTTTTTCAAAATGGTAACTAATTGTATTTAAGCATCTTCTGAAGTGGACTTTTTTTTAAAAAAATAATAGCTCAGAACGTCGCCTGTTACAACATTCTTTTTTCTGAAAAGCCCTTACCTGGAAACACCTCCCTTTTAAGGATTGAGAAGAATTATTTAAAAATTATATTTTTGGAAAAAAGACTGTTCACCATGCCTGTAGGAAAATTTCCCTTTATGCGCTATAAGGTTATTAATGAATGCCTCACCAATAAGCGAAAGCCTTATCCAAGTATTAAAGACATTCAGCAAGCACTTGCCGATTACGACATACATGTAGAAAAAAGAGCTATTGAAGGCGATATGGAAACGATGCGGTATGATAAACGCCTGGGTTACTTTTCGCCCATTCAATATTCACACAAGCACCGAGGCTACTATTATACAGATCCGGATTATACCCTTGACAAGCTTCCTCTGTCATCTGAAGAGATCGAAGCTTTTGAAGTTATTGTTGAGTCTTTTAAACGTTTCCGTGGCGCTGAAATATTGAAGCAAGTTGAAGGTATGTTTGATAAGCTCGACAAAGTGATAATGCAGCAACTTAAAACAAAGCGATCGCGCGTCAGCTATCCCGTGGTCGATTTTGAAAAAGTACCTTACTCCAAAGGCGTTGAACATTTTGATAAGCTATATCAGGCCATTATCAAACAACAACCCCTGCATATTCTTTATAAGAAATTTGATAACGATAAGGTAAGCGAACATATCTTCCATCCCTACCTTTTAAAGGAATATAAATTCAGGTGGTATTTGCTTGGTTATAGCGAGAAAAGAAGAGGCAAGCTTATCCTGGCCCTTGATCGGATCGAAAGCATCAGTAATGTTAAGATGGCGTTTAAGCCCTATAAAGGCAATGATGTACAGAAATATTTTGATCATACCATTGGTATTACCATTAACAATACCGGAGTAAAGGAAATCCGCTTGTGGTTTTCTCCTCTTCAGGGCAACTACATCAAAACACAACATTTGCATGCAACACAAAAAATTGTGAGCGATACCGATGAAGGTATTGTTGTTACGCTGCAGCTTATACCTAACTACGAGTTGTTGCAAATGCTTCTGTCTTTTGGTGCCCAGGTAAAAGTGCTTGAACCTGAAAGTCTAAGAAATGAGCTGAAAGAAATGCTGAAAGAAAATCTGGAGTTGTACCGGTGAGCATAATTACTAACGGTGAGGCAGTACAAAAGAAATAGCTACATCGCCATTTCGGATACCTACCATCTTTGTACTATAATGAAATATATTATATTCTTCAACAGCCAGACTCACCAGGTAATCTTGCGCTTTAGCGGAAGGAGATTTCTTCGTCCTGCCGACGTACAATGTCATGCTATGTCCTCGCGCGGATGAAGAATAATCAGGTTTGCAGGAATGCGTCATGGCACCTTGTCCTGCAGCCAACCGGGGGACCAGAAGAGGAGGGATGCGAAGTGGCTTGAAACAATCTCTTTCCCTATGGAATTGCTGAATTTAAAGCGCAGAGAAGGAGCTTTTCTGCATTTCAGTGGTGTGGCTTTTTGTAATCCAAACACGCGTACTTCTGCAGCGGGTGCCTTCATCTTGCTGTAATCCAAAAATACACTGATTCGCTAGCCATTCTTTCCCTTCAAAAATGATGAAAACGCTGTTGTCTTTCCAAGTCTGTCGTGAGAAACAAACGCTATTGTAGTTCCCTTTGTCATGGGGTTTACAACGGTGGCGATATACTTCCAGTTCAGTTCATGCTCCACGGCCTTCCCTTCTTCCAGCAAGGTGCCGTCAGCAGCAAAGATCTGCACATCAATGGCAATGATCTTATACGGCAACTCCGGTATAATACCAATCACATCACCCACACGTCCATTATATTCCTTCAGGTCAACGCCAGCAATTTTCGGGTCGTTCAGAAAGTCTGATATTGCAGCAAGTTGCGCAGTCCTGTGCCCCTGGAGCGCCGCCATAATTTTATACTCCAGGCTGGCTTTAGGTTGTTTTAACTTACTGGCAGCAAACAGCGCGGCTTCAGCAAACCTCATCCGGTTTGCGGTTTGTTGCTCCGACGGCTTTTTTTTCACAACACCACGGCGTGAAAAAATAGTTTGTTTGTCAAGCTGGCGCAGCACCAGGTCATCGCCAATGGCACCGCTAAAGCCCCTCATAAGAGCGTTATTTCTCACTTTTCCCATGGTAATAATGTTTAAAGTTTAAGGGTTGATAAAACGTTCTTTTTTTATTGATGAGGCAAAACTATTGGCATACACCGCATGCTACGTGCGGATCTAAGATAAATTCAATTTTTTTTTATGATTTTTTTCTTCGGTAACCCTTTATGGTTTAAAACTGATAACCTGCTGTAAGGCAAGAGAATAGCGTTAGAGTGACTGGGAAATGACCCCTACATGCCTTCGGTGATGTTCAGTTACAAGCGTTCTGACCGAAGGATACGCGGGAGTAACCGCAGGCATCCCCCAGGCACTCTCATAGGTTACTGGTGGGTGACTTATAGCTTACAGTGAGCTATTAACACGTAAAAGACAATTTTTTGGAGCTGATAAATCAGTAAAGGATAGTGATGCCGTATACTTTTGAAGTACTACATGAGTAAAAGAAAATTGGGCGTGCCCTTCGCCGCCAACACACCAGGCCAACACAGCTCAGGTCGAGGCTTTCGCTACTCGCCAGTCATCGCGCCAGGCCACTTCGGGCTCAAACATGCCGCTCAATCCCTCACGCGAGAAAACCATACCCTTCGGAAAGAGAATAGCGTGTTTGGGAAAATATCAGGGTGGGAGGGATTGAAGCTTTGCGAAGAATTTTTTAGCTTTAGTAAAATACAATTCCTCAGCAC
>NZ_JAHESD010000110.1 GCF_018598585.1 Chryseosolibacter indicum | reverse complement strand
TCTTTAACTCCTATGATTTCTGGTTCCCAAGCTTTCCCAATTTTATAATATCTCATCTGTCTTAAGTATGGCTACCAGTCGAGTCACCCCAGGGAGTTGCACCCTGAGGTTCTCACAGAACCGTGCTTGAGAGTCTCCCCTCACACGGCTCTTCCTGTTTAATCACAAAGGTATGTAATCCTTCATAGTTTACATACCTACGGACGTACCAATTTCCAGTGTGCGAATAAATCGGGACGGTATGCATACTTATGCTGGAGCCATCTGATCGAGGCTTTCTTGTAAAGTCTTTTCTCCCATTTCACCCACTTCTGTAATCGCTTATTAAGCTGTTTCCATAAAGTATGCGTGTGATAAGACCAGAACTTACAATAGTAGTTGATCACGCCTCGTATGACTGGGTTAAGTTCGCGGGCCAGTTCTTCTACGCTTACGCGCCGTTTATGAATGCTTTTAAACTTATCCAGCACACTGCTCACTGATCCGCTGCTCATCACAGACCTTGGCAAGATGCGTTTGCCATTGCCTTTCACTTTTGTGTAGTGTGGTTCTATCCTGAACCCAAGGAAGTCGTAGCTCTTCTTATATTTCTTCTCCGAGCTTCCTCGAACGTTCACAATCTTGGTCTTCCCTTCGTGGATATCCAGACCGCATTGTGCGAACCTTTCCTTGATCTGCTTTAGCAGATAGATCGACTCTCGCTCCGTGCGGCAGTGCACCACAATGTCATCTGCATACCGCTCAAACGGTTTTCTCCCATAGTGCTTTTCCATCCACTTATCGAAGGTAACATGAAGAAAGATATTGGCTAACAGTGGACTGATAACTCCTCCCTGAGGAGTCCCTGTCATCTTATCAACATAACTTCCATCTTGCTGTACAACACCTGCTTTTAACCAACACCCAATATACAGCAAAACCCACTTGTCTTTATAGTAGTGCCCAACTGCTTTCATCATTAGCTCATGATTAATGGTGTCAAAGAAACTTTTGATGTCAAGGTCTATCGCCCAGCTGTGTGTAAAAGAATTATCAGTAGCCCTCGCTACCGCCTGATGACAATTCCTTCGCGGACGATAACCATATGAGCTGTCGTGAAATTGTGGCTCTACTATCCTTTCAAGATGTGTCTTGGCAACTTGCTGTGCGATTCGGTCTAACAACGTAGGTACTCCAAGCTTTCGTACACCTCCAGACTTCTTCTTAATCGACACTTCTCTTACAGGCATAGGAAAGTAACTTCCTGAACTCAGGCGATTCCATAGTTTATATAAATGTGATTTTACATTACGATCTAGCGCAATCCAATCCATCTTATCAACGCCAAAACCTCCTTTGTTTGATTTTACTTTCTGGTAGGCCTGCCATACCATCTTTCTGGTAATTGGCTGTGATCTCGTTTCATAATAGTCGATCATCCCAATGTTTATTGGTTGTCGTTCATTATAGAACCAAACAGGCTAAGTCCTTCGCTCCATCGCCTTTTAGCAACTTCATCACTACTACAACTTAGTCCGTCACCGCTATCTGATGTCATCCTTACATCTTCAATGGTTTTGAAACTCATCTCTTCGATAGCGATTTCTCTTGTTCCATACAAAAGCCCATGTTGAAGTCTCGTCAGCTTTACCCCGGATGTTATGCAATCAGTAATCATCCCGATAGCTATCGGGACATTGCACTTGGTCACAGATATAAACGTAACTACCTGTTTTCAACATCGCTTTATAATTACGAGGCTTCAGTCGCTGATTCACTCTATTCGACTCTTCAACATTCATCTACAGAGATCAAGTCTCCGTTTTTTCCTTATCGTTCACCACAATGTATGTTTCCATCATTGCAGCATAAGGTGATTTGCAGGCTATCTCTGACGATCGCCTTGCGGAAGTCCATTTCTTTTCTTCTGATCATTTCATCGGCCAGTTCAGTTCGCTCGACCTCCGCATGAATGATAAACTCCTAAAAAGCCTTCCATCTTTTGTACAGCATCTTCACTCTTACAACTGAATGATGTTCAAGACACACACGTTTATGTATGTGACGTTGCGGGCATGGAGGGCAAATGAAGGAGGAACGACTGATTTGCCCGACTACTCCGAAACTGTCCCACGTGACCGAACGTTATTTGAAAACTAAACTACAAATTTACACTACACCCCGCAATGGCACATACATTGTGTTGTGCGCAGTTACGACTCCACTGTCCTGAACTTGTTTGTCCCTTTTATTCTCTCTAATTCTGTCCCGATTGGTAGGTCTAGATAATCAACTATTGAAGAGTCATAATTTACAATTGTGTTGACGTCATAAATTGCCCAGTTGTCCGCGTTGTCAGCATATTCCTGTGACTCTGTCCCTGATAAAAATCTCCAACCACTGTCATGTTTAAAGTCGGGCGTGTCTCGATACATAAAGTCAACAAGTTCTCCGTCAACAGTTATTTTGTCCGTGGCCATACAACCACCAATGGGTTGAATCAACTGTTTTATGTCCTTTCCGTCAATCTTAAACTTCTTTGTCGTCATAGTAATTGCGCACAACGTTCGTGTTTATGCAGTTTAAATTTTCCTTTAAAACTAATTCAATGAAATTTGAATTGCATATACACATCCTAAGTTTACAAATCAATAAATTAGCTTCTGAGAAAGAACAAAAGAGAGGACTAAGGTTACTATATGCGTAGGGACTTCCGATTCCGTCAACAATGATAGCCCCCTCTCTTTTCTACTTTAAATTCGAACAGTTCACTAGGCATAAAGCCTGTTTATAGGATGTAGAATTACAAGTAGCGCTTGTTCTTTCCTTAAATCAAATACTATGAATAAAGCTACAAAATTTATCGGTATAGACATTTCAAAAAATGTCTTTGATGTTTCGTTTTCAAATGGAAAACACTTACAATTTAAAGAATGACGTTGGGGGTTACCAGCTTTTTGAAAAATCACTTGTAGACAATGATCATTGCGTAATGGAGGCAACAGGTTCTTACCACTTGGGTTTAGCAACGTGGCTTGTTGGGCGAAATCATTTTGTTTCTGTAATCAACGCACTTGTAATTAAGCGGTTTGTGCAGATGCGTTTAAAGCTTGCAAAAACAGACAAAGCAGACGCGAAAATGATTCGACTTTATGCTGAACTGGAAAAGCCCACTTTGTGGTCTCCCCCTGCAGAATACATCCAGCAGGCTTCCGAAATAAATGGACTCGTTGAAATGCTGATCCGACAGCGCACTGCTTTGAAAAACAAACTCCACAGCGTAAGCATAAGACCAGGCAATTTTGCCATGGTATTAATGCCTCTGCGAAAACAAATTACAGTTTTAAATAAACAGATCAAGGAGTTGGAAAAATCAATGGAAGTGCTTATCACCCAACATCAGGGAAAGCTATTATCCCAATTGCAGTCGATCCCAGGAATAGGAACCAAGACAGCAATGTTCCTAATCGTAATAACGGATGGATTTACAGCGTTTGAATCAAGTAAACAGTTATCTGCCTTCTTTGGACTCGCTCCTACAATTCGACTTTCCGGTAAGTCAGTAAGAGGCCAGAGCCGAATAAGTAAAGCTGGCAACAATGTTATCAGAAACTTGCTATTCATGTGCTCATTCTCCGCCTGCAAGAATAATAAAGGGTGCAAAGATCTGTTCGATAGAATTGTAGCCAAAGGAAAATCCAAAAAGCTTGCGTTGATTGCAGTCGCTAACAAATTATTAAAGCAGTCATTAGCAATAGCAAAATCAGGAATGGTGTATGACGAGAATTACCGGAGTGCTCAACCCTGCATTTAATAATATTTTTCTTTTCGACCGCCCTCAAAAGTCATGGGTGGTTGAAAAGAAAAATATTCTTTTGTTTGGTTTTCAACACAGTTCATTGTTAGCGGCTGGCACTTATCCACCAACTTCAATTGGTTTTTCCAATTTCCTAAGATTCCAATGAGCATCTATCCATTTACCCTTTGACCAATCCTTCGTCCACCGAGGTTTAAATTCCGGATTGATGTCCGCAGTATCTGGAATAAAAGTAAGCAAGTCACTTGTAGAGAAATAAAACTGAACGAATGTCCCTGCTTTACGGGGGTGTGATATTTGAACAAGTCCATACTTATCCTTTAAGTCACTTAACTCGGACATATATTTGAATGGATCTTTATTCGTCAGCTCTGAGTACCCCATAGTCTTTACAAAACGGTCCCAGTTTGTATAAACAGTTACTTTGTTTTCAACCTTTACCAATTTCAGATTGAATATTGAAGTATCATATTGGAATTTAATGGCAAAATCCTTTATAAACCTTTGTGGTCCATGAACTAATATTGTCTCTCCTCTATCGCCTCGGGAGTATATAACATTATATCTTTCGTTGTCAATCGAGTCATTTTGCCAAAATCCATTTGGTCCACGATAAATAAAAAACCAATGCTCAAGTGCTTTTAGCTGATTGGGATCAATGGTCTGAATAAACTCATTAACGTTGTCCTCAACGTTAATAACTCTTCTTCTTTCCTCACAAGAATGGAAAATCAGTCCGATAGCTATCATTGTTAAGAAACGTACTCTGTTCATAAGTGCTTGCCGCTAACGTTTGAGTTTATGCAGTTGCGGGATTAGGAGGGTTTAAAAATGAAGCGCAGCGGAATGTTAAACCCGACCTGCTGCGAAATTGTCCCCGTGGCCGAACTGCTTTTGAAACATGAACTACAATTTAACACTGCACCCCGCAATTGCATAAACTTTTTGTTGTAGGCAGTAGCATTACCTACCACCATTTTGTTTGTGATATCTTATTAAAGTCTGCAAGAATTTCGTTGTCTTACATTTTATTGAGTTGTGCCCGATTCGCATTTCTTTGTCGTCATCCCACAATGTCACAGCAGTGTAACCACCGGGAGGCGCATTTATTCCAGTAAACGGCATGTATTTTATTTCTTTAATTTCTGTCCATTTGTATGTCCATCCATTCATATTATTGACCAGTTTGTCTGGGGATACTATTATGACAGGCCGGCTTGTTATTGCACAGAACAAAAATCGAATGTAGTCAGGCAAGGCTACTGGTAGAATCACAATCGACGGAGCCAAAAAAATTATCGAAACCAATAGATTGTTCTCGTACGTCATGCAGAAAAGATATGTAAACAACGAGGTAAAACCGACTATGATAATTGTCCCAAGTGTCAGCGCCTTGGCAGAAAAATGGTATTGATATGTCTTGTGACTTGTCATCAGTCTGTCTTATGCTATTGCCTACAACGTTTATGTATAAGCCGTGGCGCTGAGCGAAAATAAAAAAATGTCCTTCCTTATCAGCGCCATGGCTTATACATCTTGTTGTAGGGCGTTAATTCTTTCTCTCTCTTTCTAAGAATCCCCATGATTCATTGTAATACTTCTCTAATGCTATATTTCCGTCTTTGTCATAGAAAACCTCTGCAATTAACTTTCCATGATCTGTATAGATTTCTCTATATACTTTTGGGTTTGATGTCCGCTCCGGATAATATTCTACTATGTAACCGTCTGTATTATACCGCTTAGCCTTTTTGTCGATGTGCCAATTATTAATTTTTATTTCAAAATCCCTTTGACTTAGTTTTTGCAATTCAAACTGGAGTCTAAAGGCACAAGTACAAGTGGTTTCTCCGTCACTCTTGTTCGTATATTCAAAGTACAGCGTGTCATTCGCTAGTTTCTTTAAATGGAATTCGGGTTCAAATGAACAGTTGTCAATCCAAGTTAGATCAATTGTCGTTGTATCACGTTGTGATTTAACTTTATTTATCATCGAGTTCATCCGATACTTGTGGAAATTCCCTTCGTCACATGAAGAATACTTGGCATTAATCAACCTTTGTCCGACTAAATCATTTGTCAGGACTGTTAATAAAATTAATATAGTGATCCTCGATTTCATGAATTAATGCTCTACAACGTTGGAGCATATGACGTTGCCGGATAGGAGCGCTAATAAATGACCGAAGGGAATGTTTAACGCGACCTGCCGACTCTGTCCACCGAGACCGAACGTTGTTAAAAAACGAAACTAAGAATTTACATCTAGCCCGGCAATGGCATATGCATTTTGTTATGCACTGTGCCGCGCATCAGCCTACTCCTAACCACACGGATGCAAAAGCTTTGGGTGTGCGTCAGGATGCGTGGCTTTGGCATTGGTGTGGTTTATAGATGTCCACATTTCAATTCGTTGTTAGCGTACATTACTAATTCGCTGTCCCAAACAATTTTTGAATCAAAGGTTCCGTAGCAGCGCCCAATATGTAAACGATTAATGTCCATAGAGCCACCAACATCCAATTGTTTTTCACAATTTCAACTATTCCTGGAAGCGTCAGACCATAGATATCTTTCTTCTTCACATTTACTTTTAATTCGTTTTTATCGGTGCGATCTACAATGCTGTCCATAATATCAACCTTTCTCAAAGTTGATTGGTGCAATTCTAAATATTTTTTATCCTCATAGGCTTTCGCCTCGTCTGACCCTTTTAATGCATGCCGTAACGTTATTTTATTTCTATTGGCAAGATTCAAAAGTCTTCCGTCAGGCTCGTTTCTCTCATAGCCATAAGTATAAATCTTCCCCAATATTCTTGGCAAGTCATACTTCCGATCTTCATCTAATTCATATGGTTCGCCTCCGAGAATTTTGTATCTATTCGCAATAGCTTCAAATCCAAAATTAGCGTCACGCATGTTCCAATGTATCCACCTATGGTCCTTATGCTGCTTCACAAACTGATAAAAGTCATCAAGCATTTTCTTTTCCAATTGGTCGTACTGCTCGTCAGTTAGATTATTAAAATCATTCTTGTCAAACTGTGCCTGCAGGTGAATTGAGAAGGATTTCGTTTGCCCTGACCTAAAATTTCTAATGCAAATCGATGTTACTCGAGGCGTCTTTCCATGGGTGGTGACAAAAGACTCGCATGAGTAATGAATAATCAACGTTTTGTTTTTGTCCCTTGTTAATTCCTCAAGTTCTTTGAGCCCTTCTCTTCTTTCACTAAGTCTTTTTGATTCGAAAAACATATATTAGTTCCAATAGATCCATGATAAGACTATCCCGATCAAAATCCCAAGGCGTTGTGCCGTAGGTTGATATTCAGGTAAAATGGCGAGGTTTAGGAAGTACCAGACAATAACAAATAGAGGCAGTGCTACATAAAGATTTGCCATCAATCCAAACCACGAAAATGAATACAGCGCTACATAAGCTCCTGTAAATGATCCAATGATCGTGCACAAGAACTGGAAAATAAATTTTTGTTGTGAGTTATGAAGCTTAAAAACTTGGTCACCAGTTGTGGTGGCAACCATTAATGCCAATGATGTGGCTAAGGCGTCCACTACACCAAACAGAATAATTGAAACAATGTAGGCTAGAAAAGTCATAAACTTATTTGTTCAGTTCATCAGTCGCAAGAATTGGCTCTTTTGCTTGCTTTGGTGTCGCGATGGAATGTGTGGCAAGCAAATGTGCCAATGCGCGGTGGCTACTACTCTGTCCGCGCGGCATTGTGCATAACGTTTATGTATGTGACGTTGCGGGTTTGGAGGCAAATGAAGGAGGAACGACTGATTTGCCCGACTACTCCGTAACTGTCCACCGTGACCGAACGTTGTTTGAAAACTAAACTACAAATTTACACTGCGCCCCGCAATGGCACATACATTTTGTTGTATGCTGTGCCATCATTCGAAGTCGTAAACCACTGTCTCAACGCCAGCTCCTGTCAACTCATGTGAGAGTGCGGGTTCAATCTGATCCCATGTCCCTCCAGCAAGTCCGCATCCTATTCTAGGCATGTGAACTGATCCTTTAATTTCTCGAGCAAATACACTTACTTTAGCTAGTCCTTTTCGTATCGCTCCATATCTGATAGGAGGAGATCCATCTTTTCCCTTTTTGATGTCATGTTGTCCAATAAGGTTTGCGATCCAGATCGTGGGTTCGACTTGAACAAATTGAACTTCACCTAATTCAAAATTTTTACCGTCCTTCGACCATTCTCTGTATTTAGTCTCCGGTTCTTTCCATCTTTTTGAAATAGCGATTACAAATCCTTTTCCCCAGCCACCTACATCGTTACAGACATGAACAATTATTTTGTTTCCTTGTCCAATTGGTTGTGTCGCGTCTCCTTTTACGTATTTTATTTCCATGGTCGTCCCTGTCCTGATGGCATTGCATACAACGTTCGTGCATGAGGCGTGGCGGGAATAGGAAGCCTTAACGATGTAGCGAAGCGGAATGTTAAGGCTGACCTGGT
>NZ_JAHESD010000010.1 GCF_018598585.1 Chryseosolibacter indicum | reverse complement strand
GAATAATACACGTGAAATGGAAGCTTTTACAGAAGAGATTAACTATCGGAAAGTAAACACGGCCCCGCTAGAGCGCATGCTGTTCCGACTTGAGGAAAAGGGGATAAGAGAAGTAGTGGGTAATGAAGCCTTTGCTGTTCTGGATCAGATTTTAGAAGAAGTAAATTTTACGCCCGAAGATCTTGATGATTATATCGAAAAGTTTTCGGATGTAATACCACTAAACCCAGCAAGTTTTTATCAGTCTAAGCCGAGTGAACGAGTAAATACTTACAAAGAATCTGTAAATGTTCCGGCAGCTAAACCTGAACCTCAGGTTAGCAATGTGAGTAACAAGTCGACGCTAAACGACCAGTTGACTTCATCACAACGCCCGGCGGTAATGGATAACCTGAGGAAGATCGCAAAGATAAAAGATCATCTTTCGATTAATCAAAAGTTCATGTTTACGAAGGTTCTATTCTATGGCGACTTTGACTCATTTAGTCGTGCAATAGATGAAATTGATCAACTCCCCGATATGAAAGCTGCAGTGAGATATCTTGAAAGACACTCTTTGAATTGGGATCAGGAGAGTAAAGAGTTCCATGAGTTTATGGAGCTGGTAGAGAAGCGTTTTAGTAGAGATGCTTGCTTCTCGACTCTTGATCTAGGGTGCATGATACTTGTCTAGGATCGGTTTTCCGCGCCAAGCATCAGGCAGTAAATGAAATTAAAGTCTTTGAAGCACCTGCATTCTGTGTGCATCCAATTTAACAAGAATAAACAAGAGCACGGTAAACGCCCATAGTGACGAACCTCCGTAGCTAAAGAATGGGAGCGGAATACCGATAACAGGGAAAAGACCAATAGTCATCCCGATGTTTACAGCAAAGTGAAAGAAGAAAATACAGGCAACGGCATATCCATAGGCTCTTGCAAAGCGGTGCTTCTGGCGTTCGGCCAGGAAGATAACACGAAAGATAAGTCCCATGAACAGTCCTATCGTGAACAAGCTTCCGATCCATCCGTGTTCTTCACCTATTGTACAAAAGATAAAGTCAGTACTTTGTTCCGGAACGAAGTCGAACTTAGTTTGTGTGCCTTCCAGAAATCCTTTCCCGAAAAAGCGACCACTGCCGATAGCGATTTTTGATTGCGTAACATTCCAACCGTAACCTAGGGGATCTGCGTCAGGATTTAACATTGACATAATCCTTTTCTGGTGGTGATCTTCAAGATGCTGGAAAATGAAATCAACACTGGTTATAATTAACGCAAGTGAGAACGCTCCAGCCGTTATAAAAATAAGGCGTTTCATTTTCTTTCTCCGATTCATGTAGATGGCAATTAGCCAGAGTACACCGATACATCCAAAAAGAATATAATTATTGGCTACAAGCAGGGTTAGAATAAAGATTGCGGCGGCGCCAATCCCCATCAAGATAAGGAAAGGAGACATACCTTCTCTATAATACACAATGGTGAAAACCAGGAATACCATTGCAGTTCCGTAGTCTTTCTGAAGAAGGATAAGTAGAATAGGCGCACCTATCAGGCCGAACAGTGTTAACTGGTTTTTTAAATTATCCATCCGGAAACCTATTGTGCCTACAAATTTGGCAACTGCAAGTGCTGTCGCAAATTTGGCAAATTCAGAAGGCTGCAGCCCGAATGATCCTACACCAAACCAGGATCTGTTACCACCCACTTCTTTTCCAATAAAAGGAACAAGCAGAAGTATAAATAGTACAAAGCCGTAAATAAAGTAAGCAAACGTTTCATAGAACTGTCGATCAATAATAAGGATCGCACTTACTATTACCAGGGCTCCTATGATGAACATTAGCTGCCTAAAGGAGTTTAAATTGGTGTCGAAGATTGTCTGGTTCTCTTCGTAAGTAACAGCATAGATATTCAACCACCCTAAAAACACAAGTGTTATGTATATGCCGATGGTGACCCAATCCAGCCGTTGTGTTTTAATACTATCTTCCTTCTTAAACGATGATGTCATTAGTCAAGAAATTTACCACGTAATACATACTCTTCAACCTGTGGCCTTTTAGTGCCACCATATAAATATTTTTCTATCATTAAACTGGCCATCGCAGCTGCCGCACGAGCACCCTGACCAGAGTATTCAACATAAACTGACACTGCAATTTTGGGATTTACCTTAGGAGCAAATGCAATAAATACTGAGTGGTCTGGTCTAGGTTCGTTCTGTACTGTTCCTGTTTTACCACACACTATTACATCTTTTAGTTTTGCTCTGAACTGTCCTGTTCCGGCTTCTACCACACGTTCCATCGCATCAACTGCTATGCGGAAATTAGCAGAGTCAATTGTAGTGTAGTGCTTTTCCTGGAATTGGGGTAATGGCTTGTTTGAGTCGCCTATCGATTTAACAAGGTGAGGCGTAATGTAATACCCTCTGTTTGCAACAGTTGCAGCAAAGTTGGCCATTTGCAGGGGAACAACAAGGTTCTCTCCTTCGCCGATGGCTATGGAATAAATGTTTGAGAATTTCCAAGGTCTTCCTCTGTAAGCTCTGTCATAAAACGCCGGACTAGGAACAAGGCCCTTCTTTTCATTTGGAAGGTCGATACCGAGCGGCTGGCCAAAGCCAAAGCTGGTCATGTGCTTATGCCATTCTTCTAGCCCTATGCGTGTATCGTCAAAAGGATTATCAGATTTGCCTTTATTCAGCATTCTTCTGAGTACATTATGGAAGTATGGATTACATGAGTTTGTGATGGCGCCACGAAGATCTTCATTGCTATGTGGCCCGTGGCAACCAATAATCGAGCGATCGCATCTTACCCTGGTATCAGGAGTGATAACTCCCTCTTGCAATGCAACCATTGCCTGTGCTATTTTAAAAATAGAACCAGGGCGATATTGGGCCATTAATGGGCGGTTGAATAACGGCTTGTTTGTGTCAGTACTGATAAGCTTGTAGTTAGCACTGTAGTTACGACCTGTTAACAATATTGGATCATACGAAGGGCCTGATACCATGGCAAGGATCTCTCCTGATTCTGGCTCAATGGCAATAATACTTCCTGACTTTCCTTTAAAGAGAAACTCGCCGTATTCCTGGAGGTCTTTATCTATGGTAGTAGTAAGGTCTTGTCCTGGAATAGAAAGCGTATCCTGCGCACCTTTGTCAAAGGAACCTTTATCATTACCGTCAACGTCGCGAAGTTTGTAGCGCACACCGTTTCTGCCGCGCAGATACTTTTCATAGTACGCTTCAATGCCAGTCTGGCCAATATAATCGCCTTGACGGTAGAAGTGTTCTTCGTCTTTCTCAAGTTTACTTTTAGAGATTTCACTTACATAGCCAAGCGCATTTGCCATTGCTTTAGTGGTGTAAGCACGGGTATTTCTGGGCTGAATGATGAAGCCAGGGAATTCATCAATATGATCCTGAATTTTTGCGAAATCCAATGTAGACAACTGACTGAGGAAGATGGTAGGCTTAACGGGAGAGTACTCTCTTCTTGCCCTGAGGTCTTTAAATAGTTTTCTTAGTTCTTCCGGTGTTTTTGAAAATACCTGGCAGAACTTAGCAGAGTCGAGGTTTTTAACCTCTTTTTTAATGATGAGCAGGTCAAACTCAGGTGTATTATAAACGAGAATTTTTCCATTTCTGTCTTTAATCAGACCACGAATGGCATAGTCTCTCACAGGGATAATGGCATTACTTGTTGCAAGCTCTAAATAACGTTTATCGAGCACCTGGATGGAAAAAAGCTTCACCAGGAATATGAGGGCTACAATGACAAAACCAATCTGAATGGCTTCTTTTCTTCCTTCGTTCATAACTGCATAACAAAAAAGTCCAGGAATAGGTCGTTGGTAAAACGAACCTTGAAAAAAATAATTTAGCGATTTCTAGCGATATCTTCCACTAGGAAATAAGTACTGTACGATCACTGTTACCGTGGTAGTGAAAAGCGTACTGGTAATGATTTTCCAAAGTGTAAACCAAAACATATCAAAACCACCAGCTTCAATATAAAAAAGTGCTGCGTGGTGAAGAAAAACCAAAGGGAAAGTATAAATAAGAAACCATTGTATTCCATTGGTAGCAATGGAAGGTGTGGCACTGCTGTCATATCCACCCTGCGGGGTTATAGCAGATAAATAATAGTTTCTAACATACATTACAAAAACACAGGCAAAAGCATGGAGGCCGAGGCTATCATAAAACATATCGATGCAAAAGCCCATTGCAAAGCCTATAAGCATAAGCAGGAGATTATTGGCATCTACAGGTAAGAAGAAGAGGTAAGCCACGTAGAGAAAGCAGAACGCTGTATCAAACAATACAATATTCTTCAGGATTAGTACCTGATACATCAGGTAGACAAAAAATGATATAACCTGTAATATATTTAATCTACTCATTTCTCCGCTTCCACAAAAGGTGATTGTAACGAATCGAGTTCGTCTTTTAGGTTACTTTTTACTACTTCTACATAAGAAAGCTTTCTGAAATCCTGTGAAAGCCTTACGGTGATGTCATAGAAGAGCGTTTCGTTTCTTTCTATTTCCTCTATTACTCCAATCATTACACCTTCAGGATATACAGCGTTGTAACCTGACGTTACAATGGTATCGCCTTTCGCTGCAGAAACGTGGGTTGGAATATATTTTAGTTTAATGTAACTGGCATCTTTACCATCCCACTGGGCTGTACCAAAATCGCCTGTCTTTTTAAGTAGAACAGAAACCTGTACATCGATGTGAAGTATAGAAGTAACTACACTAAAGTGTTTTGATACTGATTTAACTTTTCCTACTGCGCCAAGCGGACTGATTACAGCCATACCTGATCTAATGCTATCAACAGATCCTTTGTTGATTGTAAGGTAGTTTGTAAACCGATGAACCGTATTTGCTACTACTTTGGCACTTATAAAGTCGTACTGGGTGATAACTGCGGAATCCAGGAGCACCTGACTTGCTGTATCCTTTTTTGTATACATAGCCTGGTTACGCTGTTCCAGTTTGCTTCTCAGGTAAGCATTTTCTTCAGCCAGGGTACTGTTAATATTTCTGAGTAAGAAATACTCTCGTACACCTTGCGAAAAAGTATTGAGGCCGGCTATAATACTGTTTGAAGAGTTGAAGAAACTTGCGCCCTGGTATTGATTATTACTGATAATCATCCAGCCGCAAGCAACCTCCAAGATTAAAAAAGTAAAAAAGGCCCGGTAGTTGTAAAAAAATATAAAGAGCCGCTCCATGAAAAAATTAAGTCATCAAAACAGCGCGATATTTATCAATGTTTTTGAGTACAGAGCCAGTACCGCGAACAACCGCTCTTAGTGGATCTTCAGCTACGTGAATAGGAAGCTTTGTTTTAAGAGCAAGACGTTTATCAAGACCGCGTAGCAATGCGCCACCGCCAGTTAAGTAAATACCACGCTCATAAATATCAGCCGATAATTCTGGCGGAGAGGTTTCGAGTGCCTTTAGTACTGCTTCTTCGAGTTTAGAAACCGACTTGTCTAAAGCAAACGCTACTTCTGAATAAGAGATTTTTATTGTTTTAGGAATACCTGTCATCAGGTCTCTTCCGCGGATTTCATAATCTTCTGGTCCGTCATCTAACTCCGTAAGGGCGGAACCAACTTCAATTTTCACTTTCTCGGCAGAACGCTCTCCAATCAGCAAGTTGTGCTGACGTCTCATGTAATCCAGGATATCTCTGTTAAAAGTATCACCAGCCACGCGAATGGATTGATCGCAAACAATACCTGATAATGCTATTACCGCTATATCTGTAGTACCTCCTCCAATGTCAACGATCATATTACCTACCGGCATCTCAATGTCTATACCAGTTCCTATTGCGGCAGCAATAGGTTCATAGACCATGTAAACTTCTTTAGCTCCTGCATGCTCAGCTGAATCGCGCACCGCTCTTTTTTCTACCTCTGTAATTCCTGAAGGAATACAAATTACCATTCTGTATGATGGTGGGAACATGCGTTTGCCAGAGTCTATCAATTTGATAAGACCGCGGATCATCATCTCAGCAGCCTGGAAGTCTGCAATAACACCTTCCTTAAGCGGGCGAATAGTTTTAATATGCTCGTGAGTTTTCTCATGCATCTGCATGGCTTCACGGCCAATAGCCAGTACTTTGTTGTTTACCTTATCGAGAGCGATGATGGAAGGCTCGTCTACGACAATTTTATCCCGGTAAATGATAAGCGTGTTTGCTGTGCCGAGGTCCATAGCAATATCGCTTGTGAAGAAGTCAAAAAATCCCATTGAATGCGGAGGCTAAAAGTGAGTTTAAATTTTGAATGGCACGAAATTACATAAATATTGCTATCATTCGGCACTCTAATTAAGCTAAAAACTTACAAGATTACACCCTATTTAAACCCACTGTATCTACCTGCTATACAGGGTTGAAGGCGGCAGGATTGCGAGGGCTTAAGACCAAAAGTTAACCCTGAGTTAACTTTTGGTTGTCATGTGTTTTTTAGTGTTTGAAGTGACGTATCCCTGTGAAAACCATGGCCATATTGTGTTGATCGCAGAAGGAGACTGAATCACCATCTTTTACAGAGCCACCTGGTTGAATGACTGCTTCTATTCCGTGTTGGTGAGCAATTTCAACACAATCAGGAAAAGGAAAGAAGGCGTCAGAAGCCATAACTGCACCTTTTAAGCTAAAACCAAACGTCCCCGCTTTTTCGATAGCTTGCTTAAGTGCGTCTACTCTTGATGTTTGACCAACACCACTGGCCAATAGTTGTCCGTTTACTGCCAACACAATGGTATTGGACTTTGTATGCTTGCATATTTTGCTTGCGAACAAGAGAGCATCTACCTGTGATTGATCTGGAGCTTTCTTTGTTACAACTCTTAAATCTTCACGAGCGTCAGTCTTCAAATCCAGGTCTTGTTCAAGGACTCCGTTTAACAGACTCTTGAATTGTTTTACCTCGTTTACCTGTTGCTTTTGAACAAGTATCATCCTGTTCTTTTTTGACTTGAGAAGCTCAAGGGCAGCAGGGTCGTAAGAAGGTGCAATAAGTATCTCGAAGAATAGCTTGTTAATTTCTTCCGCTGCAGGAAGATCAATAGTCTTGTTGGTTGCAAGTATGCCACCAAAAGCAGAGACAGTATCTGCTGCAAAGGCTTTGAGATAAGCTTCTTTAACACTTGTTGCTGTAGCTACGCCGCATGCATTGGTATGTTTGATAATAACGAAAGCAGTATGTCCATCGAACTCTTTCAGTAGCGCTACTGCGGCATCAACGTCTACCAGGTTATTATAGGATAGCTCTTTACCATTTAGCTGATCAAATACTTTTTCAAGGTCACCAAAGAAGGTTCCTTTTTGGTGCGGGTTCTCTCCATAGCGGAGCGTTCGACCTGATTGAACACTCTTCTTAAAGACGGGTAACTGGAACTCCTGGTTGAAGTAATTAAAAATTGCTGTATCGTAATGAGAAGTTACATCAAACGCCATTGCAGCAAACTTCTTTCTGTCTTGAAGTTCAGAGGAACAATCCTTTGATTCTATCAAGTCGAGTAGTTGTCCGTATTGATTGCGCGAGGCAACGATCAGTACATCGTTGAAGTTTTTTGCTGCCCCACGAATGAGGGAGATTCCGCCTATGTCAATCTTTTCAATGATATCTTCCTCTGATCCGCCTTTAGCTACTGTTTCTTCAAAGGGATATAAGTCAACTATTACCAGGTCAATTGGCGCTATTTTGTATTCACTTGCCTGTTGCAGGTCGCCATTATCATCCCTTCTATAGAGGATGCCGCCGAAAATTGCAGGGTGTAAAGTTTTTACCCTGCCTCCGAAAATGGATGGGAAACCTGTAAGCTTCTCAACAGGAGTAACAGTATATCCTAGCTTTTCTATGAACTCCTGCGTGCCCCCTGTTGAAACGAATTCAACGCCGGATTTAGCAAGTTTGTGAATAATAGGTTCGAGGTTGTCTTTGTAAAAAACAGAAATAAGGGCACGTGAAATTTTACGAGTTGCCATAAAAGGTTTAGGTGAATTATTAAAACGAAAGTTAATTACCCTGCCTGGTAATCATTTTCCTCATACTGCTCGAATTCAATTGTAAACTCGTCAGCATCCATATAAGCAGGGAATCTGTCTCTAAAGGCGTCAAGTGAATTTGCATTAAGCTCTATTGTCTTAGTGGTTTCGTCGCCCTCGGTAGAGAAGATCGCTTCTCCTTTGGGGCTGATAATAGCGGAGTTGCCATTATGTTCTATGCCTGAGCCATCTATGCCAATTCGGTTAACACCCACTACATAACTTAAATTTTCTATGGCACGAGCACGAAGCAGGGTATTCCAGGCGTCTATTCTTGCAGTGGGCCAGTTGGCTACATATATACAGAGATCGTAGTTTAATTTCCGGGCGTTGAAATCCCACTTGTTACGGCTCCATACAGGGAAGCGAAGATCGTAACATACCAGCGGGCAAATTCTCCAACCCTTCCAGGTGCCGATGAGCAGGCTTTCTCCCGGAGAGTATGTTTTATGTTCATTCGCCATTCTAAACAGATGGCGTTTATCATACGTCTTGAAATTGCCGCCTGGCTCCATCCATAAAAGCCGATTGTAATACCTTTCATGAACGGTGACTATATAACTACCCAAGATGAGGGCGCCTGTCTGATCGGCCATCTGCTTCATCCATTTAAACGTGCGCATGTTCATGTGCTCGGCCAGCTTGTGTGCTGACATGGTGAAACCGGTGGTAAACATCTCAGGCAATACAATAACATCCGTGGTGTTTCCTATCCGCCAGATTTTTTCCTCAAACATTGCCAGGTTGGCTTCGATGTCCTCCCAATGCAAATCGGATTGGATAAGCGTAATTTTTAAGTCCTGCATGGCCTATGTAGTGGTTTGAACCCGCAAAGAAACGGAATGGAGGAGTAAAAAGCACGATTAAAATGGTTTTATATTCCTTTTTATATCAATAAAATAGCGGACCGCGAGCGGCATAAACTTATGCCTCAAGGTTTTAGGTTTCTTCCTGATAGGCCCTTAGCCGTTAACCGCAACATCGGATTAACTACACCTGTCATTCTATTATTCTAATTGCGGTGGTGATTTTCTAGCAAGTAGCGGTAAGCTTATGTATGGCTTGTAAATTCATGCTGCCAGCACCGTGCGTGCGGTATGCGTACAGTATGTGTACGTAAAAGGAGCCCGTTTCTCGCAGACATACCGCACGCATAGTGCCGGCAGAGCGCTGGCATCGTATATTTTGAAGCTTAAGACCTCGATATTGCTAATCGATTGGGAGGATGGCTGCTTTTGTTAAAAGGCCTATGTTAGTGAGAAAAACTGAGCACTTTCTACAGTCGGAGGAAGTAAAGGAGTTCTAATTTACAAAAAATCAGATTGATCTTAAAATAGTGGCAGCCTTTTCGAGGGTAGACTCCTTTTTTGCAAAACAAAACCTTAAAAGCTTATTATCGGTTTCGTTTTTATAAAAAACTGAAACCGGAATAGAGGCAACTTTAAATTTTTTAGTCAGTTCTTCTGCCATCTCTACATCCCCTTTTTGTGAGATGTTTTTATAGGAGAGCAATTGAAAGTAAGAACCGTAAGAAGGAAGAGGTTCAAAGGACGAGCCCTTAATCTGCTGAAGAAAGAAGTCCCTTTTTTCCTGATAAAACTTCCCGAGATGGAGATAATGACCTTCTTCGTTCATGTATTCTGCCAAAGCCATCTGTACGGGAGTATTTACACTAAATACAATGAACTGGTGTGCCCGACGTACTTCTTTTGATAAGTATGCGGGTGCTATTACATAGCCACATTTCCATCCTGTAGCATGAAATGTTTTTCCGAAAGAGAAGACTGCGAGACTATGCCCGGCCAGCGCTGGTCTGGTTAATACACTTTGGTGTTTCGTGTTATCGTAGATGAGTCTTTCGTACACCTCATCACTTATAACGAGAATGTTGTGCTCTAATACGATCTTTTCTAGTTCAATAAGGTCCGCTTCCTTTAGTACTGTTCCTGTCGGGTTATGAGGAGTGTTTATGATGATGGCACGGGTGCGCTTAGTAATCTTATTCCGAACCCGATCCCAATCAATTGAAAAGTCGGGGTAGTTAAGATCTATATGAACAGGAACACCACCATTTAATCGAATTGAGGGGTCATATGAATCATAAGCAGTATCAAAAACAATAACTTCGTCTCCTGAGCCTACAAATGCTGCAATAACCGAAAACAATCCTTCTGTTGCACCTGCTGTTACTGTTACATCTGTTTCCAGGTCAACTTTAACTTTATATGTTTTAAAGATCACGCTAGCTATTCTCTCCCGTAATGAAGGTGAACCAGGCATAGGGGCGTACTGGTTGTTTCCCTGCAACATGTATTTATTAACAAGTTGTATTATTTTCTCGTCGATGCTAAAATCAGGAAAACCTTGAGAAAGATTTATGGCTCCGTGTTCAAGAGCCATTTTAGACATTACGGAGAATATGGAAGTACCTACGTCTGGTAAGCGAGATTGAACTGACACCATACAATACAGGTATTACTATCGCTTAACGGGGGCTATAATACGATATTCTGTATCTACCTTGCCTTTTGAGATGTCGGCTAGTTTACTTTTTAACAAGCGCTTTTTAAGCGGCGTGAGGTAATCAACAAACATTTTTCCTTCTATGTGGTCGTACTCGTGTTGGATAATACGCGCCTGCATTCCGTCAAAAGTATCCTCATGAAGATTCCAATCCTCATCGTAGTAACGGATCTTTAATTTCTCTTTACGGCTGATCTTCTCGCGAATATTCGGGATGCTCAAACATCCTTCTTCAAAATCCCATGGTGTACCTGTTTCTTCCAGGATTTGCGGATTAATAAATGCTTTCTTGAAGTTTTCCATTCCTGGTTCTTCTTCCAGGCTGGATCCATCAACAACAAATAAGCGAATACCCTTGCCAATCTGAGGAGCTGCAAGGCCAATTCCATTGGCGGCATGCATTGTTTCCATCATATCGGCAATAAGTTGTTTAATATCAGTTCCCTGTTCGATATCTTTTCCCCGTTGTCTAAGAACAGGGTCACCATACATAACTATCGGATAAATCATTTCGCAAATTTATAAGTTATAGGCAATCCTTAAATATCAGGCCTATTATTAAGGTTATCTTATGTTTTCGTTAGCGCTTTTAAACCAATAACAATACGACGGGGAGGAATAGTTTTGCGTCTTTAGAAATTGGCAATTTATGGTTTGAAAGCACTCATAAAGGATTGAAGAATAATGGCGGCGCTAACTTTATCTACGTTACCTTTTACCTGCCTGTCTTTCTTCTTCATACCACCATCAATAAGTGCGCGTTGTGCCATTGAGCTTGTAAACCGCTCGTCAGCAAGGTTAACGGGCTTATCAGGAAAGGTGGCTTTTAGTTGTTCAACAAATTTTCTTACAAGTGGGGCTATTTCAGAATCTTCATTCTTTAATGTTTTAGGCATTCCCACTACAAATTCATCTACCTGTTCCTTTGTTAGGTAAGCTTTAAGATAGGTAAGCAAGTTGTCGCTGGGAACAGTTTCAAGAGGTGAGGCTATGATACGCAGCGGATCAGTAACGGCAATTCCGGTTCTTTTAATTCCGTAGTCAATTGCCAGAATGCGGCCCATTAAATAGTAAAGAGATTAGTTGAATTTAGATTTCTCAAAGAAGGCCGCTCTAACTTTATTTTCGATTGCCATTGCTTTCGGGAAAAGGACCTCGTTTTCGATGCGGGCATGTGTGATAAGGCTTTGTTCGAAACCTTTTAACTCGTTATACATGACCTTAACATGCAGGGGTGTATTGGTGGCAACCTTATAATCTTTTGTGATCTTGCGAATACCCTCCATTTCATCGTCATGTACTTCGTGGTCCATCGCGAATTTCCTGATGGAGTTCTTTTCCATCAGATAAAATAATTTTCCTGGTGAAAACTCGCCTTTTGAGGCCTTTTCAAGTGCCTGAATGTAATGGAATAGGGTATCTTCCTCTTCGTAGATGTGTTCAATGAAATCTTCAACAAAAAGAGGAAACACGAGTTTGAGATCTCGTTCTATAATTAAGTAATCTTCGTGGTTCGCCTTAAAGCTTTCCACCAACCTCGCTATATAAGGTAGCTTATGTTTAATAAAAAGGAAATGCGAGTGCTTAAGATATTGTATTATAAGATCGACAGGGTAGCTTACCAGCGGCAGTTCAGCCTCTTTAAGGTAGGTAGGGGATTCAAGTTCTTTAATAACCTGTTCTGTTTTTAATCCCTTTTGCTTGCAAACCTGCTCTAGTGTTAATTCGAAGTATTCGTAGAATCGTATCCCAAAATAAAAAAGAACATAGCCATTAACGTAGTTTTGATCTACCAGCTCCGCAATTCTTGTATCTTTTAAGGAAACTCTACTCATTCTTGTAAATATAAAAATTACCTTTTGGAAAATGTCAATAAAATCGTCTAAAGAATTGTTACTACTTGAGATAATTTTGTGTTAGGTAATCAGAACAACCGCAACAAAGTATAGGTTTAGGAATCTAAATGAATTTTCTTAAAAATGCGATCCAACAATTAATTTTAAAGTTCGTTTAAATCTTTTATTTCATATTTTTTTATGAGTCAAAATCAGAGTAAGTACCAGGTGAAACTTCCAATAGTTTTATGCTTAGGTCTTGCTGCCGGTATTTTCGTAGGTGCAACATTTAGTACCGGCAAAAGATCTACAGATGTTAATAAGGACATTCAAAAATTCAGGGAGGTTTTAACTCAAATAAATGAAGAGTACGTTGATACAGTTAATACAACCAGACTTGTTGATGATGCCATCCAGCACATCTTGCACAAATTAGATCCGCACTCATCCTATATTTCTGCGGCTGATCGCAATGTTGCCAATGAAGATTTAAGAGGCAATTTTGATGGTATCGGTATTGAATTCAATATTTTTAACGATACCATTGTAGTAGTGACACCGTTAAGCGGCGGTCCATCGGAAGCCTTGGGAATTATTTCGGGGGATAAAATTGTAAAGGTAGACGACAAGAACGTGGCGGGTATCGGCATTACCACAACTGCTGTAACCAAAGCGCTGAAAGGCCCTAGAGGAACTGAGGTGAAGGTAACGATCCTTCGAGGAGACAAAGAAGTTGATTACAACATTGTGCGTGATAAGATACCCCAATATTCAGTAGATGTAGCGTACATGGTGGATAAAGAAACCGGCTATATTAAGGTGAATCGGTTTTCTGCTACTACTTATGAAGAGTTTAAAGCTTCTTTAAATGAGTTAAAAGGCAAAGGTATGCAACGTCTGATTCTAGACTTGCAGGGAAATCCCGGAGGATACATGAACATGGCCATTGAAATGGCAGATGAGTTTCTATCTGCCGGTAAAAAGATTGTATCCCAAAAAGGAAAGGAACGGAAATATAATGCTGAGGCCTCTTCTACTAGCAAAGGCGATTTTGAAAAGGGAGATATTATTGTGCTTGTAAATGAGGGTAGTGCTTCTGCTTCTGAAATTTTAGCAGGTGCCCTTCAGGATAACGACCGGGCTTTGATTGTTGGTCGCAGAAGTTTTGGTAAGGGGTTGGTTCAATCTCCTTTTGACCTAAGCGACGGCTCTGAGCTACGACTGACGATTTCAAGGTACTACACCCCAAGCGGTAGATCAATTCAAAAACCTTACGAAGATGGTGAGGAATATTCAAGAGATATCATAAGCCGGTATAATCATGGAGAGTTCTTCCATGCCGATAGCATCAAGTTTAACGATTCGCTGAAGTATATTACACTCAACGGACGTACTGTTTACGGCGGCGGAGGAATTATGCCAGATTATTTTGTCCCGCTCGATACCACATTAAACAGCCATTATTTAAATGAGCTTTATACATCCACGTCTATCCAGGAGTATTCATTTAATTATGCCGAAACAAATAAAAGCGAATTGGAAGCGAAAGGCTTTGATGAGTTCTTTGAAAAGTTTGTTGTAAATGACGCTATGTTGACTGCCTTAGCAAAGGTTGGTGAAAAGAATAAAGTAAAAGCAGACTACCAGGAGTTAAAAGAGAAGAAGAAGTTATTCCAGATTCATGTCAAATCGCAAATAGCGAGAAGACTTTGGGGTAACAAAGGTTTCTATCCTGTTTTTAATGAAACCAATGAGGTTTTCCTGAATGCGACAAAGCTCTTCGACCGTGTTCCGGAAACCAACAGAAACAAAATGTAATACATAAAACCCGAGGTTGATCTTCGGGTTTTTTATTATAGAAATGGTTCAGAAAACGAATGCATAAAGAGTTTTCTTATTTTTGGTAAGACTAAACAATCCATTTATGTACTACCATAGGCTTGGAAAGATACCACCAAAAAGACATACACAATTCAGGCAACCTGACGGGTCTCTATATAAAGAAGAGGTAGTAAGCTCCGAAGGCTTTTCTGGCATTTATTCTATTTTATATCATATCAATCCTCCTACAAGGATTAAAATGCTTAAAGACCCGGTGAAATATGGTCCTAAAAAAATAGAGGACTATGGTTTAAGACAGACCCACTTAAATACTTCAAAAGTGCTGACTACAGGAGAAGATTACCTGGACGCCCGTAAAGTATTATTGATGAATAATGATTGCGCCATCTCTATTTGTTCTCCCAAGCAGCGTAAGATGAACTACTTCTATAAAAATGCTGAGGGTGATGAAGTATTATTTATACATGACGGAGAAGGCGTGCTTATTTCTCAATTTGGTAAGCTGGAGATCAAGAAAGGTGATTATGTAGTTATTCCACGCACTGTTGTATATAAGCTTGAGTTCTCTGAAGGCCCTCTTCGCCTTATGATCATTGAATCGGCTTCACCGGTTGAAACAGTTAAAAGATACCGAAATCAGCTCGGCCAATTGCTTGAGCATTCTCCTTATTGTGAAAGAGATATTCGACCACCACAAGAGTTGTTTACCGATGAAACAAAAGGAGAGTTTTTGGTTAAGATTAAAAAACAAGGCTACCTTCATCAGTATGTATATGATTACAGCCCTCTGGATCTAGTAGGATGGGATGGCTTTTTGTGGCCGTATGCTTTTTCAATAAATGATTTCGAGCCTATTACAGGTAGAATACATCAGCCACCGCCAGTGCATCAAACATTCCAGGGACACAATTTTGTTATTTGTTCATTTGTACCCAGGTTGTTTGATTACCACCCTCTTTCAATACCCGCACCTTACAATCACAGTAATATAGATAGTGATGAACTGTTGTATTATGCAGAAGGTAATTTTATGAGTCGCCGGGGTATTGAGCGAGGATCGTTTACGTTGCATCCTGGCGGATTACCACATGGGCCACATCCTGGTACGGTCGAAAAGAGTATTGGAGCAAAAGAAACGCATGAACTTGCTGTAATGGTTGATACCTTTAGGCCTTTGTATCTTACAACAGATGCGTTAGACTTTGTTGACAATAATTATCCTATGAGCTGGACCGATAACGGACATGCGCAGTTTAATGAAATACAAACTCCATAGTGAGATTGGTTGTAGGACGAATTAGTGTACCGCTTAATTATGTAAGGAATTATCAACTTTAGAGAAAGTTTGCTTACAATTGCCCAGCGTAAAAAATTACTATGAGCATAATTTCTGAGTCTATACAAATTCGTTGGGCTGATATTGATGCAAACCGGCATCTCCGTCATTCCGTTTACTATGATTACGGTGCATCAATGCGCCTTAAGGTTCTTAGTGAAAGGGGACTTACCACACATAAATTGGAAGAGTTTATGATAGGTCCTGTGTTGTTTCGTGAAGAAGCCGTGTTCAGAAGAGAAATTCTTTTTGAAGATCAGATTGTTTTGACTGTTGAGCTGGTAAAAGCCAGCGAGGATTTCGGAAGGTGGAGTCTTCGCCATCACTTCATGAAAAATGGTGATACGGTAGCGGCAATTGTAAATGTGGACGGTGCATGGATTGACCTCAAGCAAAGAAAACTTGCAAAGCCTAATGACTTTATAAAAAATATTTTTGATGGCTTTCCGAAAGCCCAGGATTTTCAATGGGTAAGGCCTGAACAAAAGGCTTAATAGTAGCAGCACTACAAATGATAGTTAATAAAAGACTTGATTATTTATCAATATTCAAGTCTTTGACCTGCTATTCCATAATCCACTTTTCAATTACTTTGGGATAGTACTCGTATTCCAATTTATGAACACATTCGGCAATGGCTTGAGGTGTATAATTAGTCTCTACAGAACATCTTGCCTGAAACAGAATTTTACCTTCATCATAGTGTTCATTCACTAAGTGAATTGTTATACCTGTTTCTACATCACCTGAAATCTTTACAGCTTCGTGTACTCTCATTCCATACATGCCTTTGCCACCATGTTTGGGTAAAAGTGCAGGGTGTATGTTAATGATTTTATTGGGGAAGTGCTTGATAAGATTATCGGGTATTAGCCAGAGAAATCCTGCCAAAACAATGTGTGTTACGTCATATTGCTTGAGCCATTCTAGCACAACAGAATCTTTAAACTCAGCTTTGGTAAATGCTCTGTGAGTAATGCCGTGTTTTTTGGCCCTTTCTAAAACAAAAGCATTTACATTATTACTTAAAACTAAGATCACTTCAATTGAAGCGTGGTTGCGGAAATATTTTATAATTTCTTCTGCATTTGTTCCATTACCAGAAGCCAGAATTGCAATACGTGATTTCTTCATTGGAGTTGGTAGCCGCTTTAAAATTCCTGCAAAAGAACACAAAGAATTTTACATTCTCACAAAGGCGAGACTGAGAATGCCAAGTAACATAATAACCTTACAAAAGCTGCTAAGCCATGCAAAGTCTTTTTTGGTATCGGCCTTAACGAGCCTTATTACGAGAAATACTAATGGAGGAAAAAGGAAGGTGAGGAAGTAGTATTCAGGGAGCTTACTTAAGAATAAGCTTAAAAGGAAAGCTATGAGAGAGAAGACTACGATAATTCCGTAAATCATTTGCTTGGTCTTTCTCAACCCCCAAACTATAGGAAGCGTTTTGCAGCCAAATGTATGGTCACCTTTCAGATCTTCCATATCCTTGATAATCTCCCTTACCAGCGTAATAAAGAAAGCAAAGGTGGCGTAGATAATGATTAGAATATTACCTGTTTGATAAATGGCGTCAACGATAATAATAGAAATGCCTGTCATAAGTGCTACTACTACGTTTCCAATAAATGGTTGGCGTTTTAAATCATTGGAGTACCACCAGAGAAGAAAAGCAGAAGCAAAATTGATGGCTCCGATTCGCCAGTTTAACACAAGACCTAACAAAACACCGATAACGGACAAAAGTGTATGTAGCAGAATTGCATACCTCCTTGTAATACCTTTTCCAATTATAACGCGGTCTGGCTTATTAACAAGATCGATCTTTATATCGTAATAATCATTGATAATGTACCCTGCTGCAGCAATGAGCACGGTTGACAAGCTGAGAACAAACAGGCGCCAATCCCAAATTGCTTGGTTATCAACAAGTGTGGCAGCTATAAAGTATTGAGATAAAGCGATAATAAGCAGATTCCAGACCCTTGTAAGACGGATCAGGGATGTAATAAAGCGCTTTGTGCGGTAAGAGGTGCTCATTATTCTTTCGAAGGTAAAAATAACGAGCACTTCTAATTAAATTGTGAGGATGAGATTAAGTTTTAGAATTTCTTTCTGCTAAACGGATAATTAACCTAAAACCTAAGGGTTAGCATTCCCATAATATTACGGCCCGCCTGTGGGTAGTAATAATTTTCTCTATATGTGGTAGCACCCGCCTGGTAGCCCCAGGTATATCCGTTAGACTCATACATGTTATCAAGAACGTTGTTGATCAAAAAGCTGAAATTTATCTCTTTCATGAAAGAGGGCTTCCAGCTATAACTTAAACGTATATCATTAATGAAATAGGCGTCAATAGCGCGATTTTCATTTTGTGTGTTGTCCAGGTATTGTTTACCAACATATTTACTTAATAGCGCTATTTCTGCCCCGCGAAACGGAAGATATTTCAATTGTGATCCCGCTATGATAGCAGGAGAAAAGGAAATATCTGTGCTCTTATAGGTATTTCTAATAAGATTGTATTCATCAAAATTATTACCATAGTCTTCAATAACTTCAGTGTAGCTTTGGATCTTATTTCTGCTCAGGGTAAAGTTAAAGTTCCATTGTAATTGATTTGTAAGTCTTAGTGCTGATTCTACCTCTACGCCCATTCGGTAGCTTTCACCCGCGTTTGTTCTGATGTTTGCTCCTACATCATTAAGCTGGCCAGTGAGTACAAGCTGATCTTTATAATTCATCAGGTAGTAGTTCAGGTTAAGGCCATAATTCTTACCCGTTCTGCGATAGCCGACTTCTAGGTTTTGGAGTTTCTCAGGTTTTGGATTGTTTCCTGGAAAGTCGACAAAATCATTTCGAACCGGTTCCCGATTGCTCATGCCAAAGAAACCATATAATTGCTGATGGTCAGATATCGTTACAGTGATTCCGGCTTTTGGATTAAAGAAATTGAAGTCAGCATCTACATCTACTGGCTCTTGCTCATTCTCGATTCCTTTTGCCTTATATGTTACTCTTCGATACTGAAGATCAATAAACGCATTTACTTTATTAGACAGCTGAATATTTGTTTTAAGATATGAGTTGAAATCGCGCTTGTCTCCGTTATTAAAATAATATCTGTATTCATGAGGGAATTGAGCGTATTCAGCCCAGAGTAGTTCGCCATAATGATCTCCATCGTAGCGGTTCCAACCTCCTCCCAATACAATGTTCCAAATGTTTTTATCGTAGTTTAGAGAATACGTAAAACCGTAGAAGTCGTTATTGAGCCATCTTCTCCTGATCATGTCCATTGTTTTAATGGTGTCATTATCCGTGGTACTTCCATCATCATCTATTATGATGTTATTCAAGCCGTAGCTTTCAATCTTATCATCATATCTGTACTCTTCATAATAGCCTTTGCCCGGCGTGTAATGCAAACTTGTGTTCCAAGTGAAGGCCTCTGTAAATTGGTGTGAGAAGTGAAGTTGATAATTGTCCTGCTGATAATTATCAACCTGGTTTTTGTATTGATATGGGTTGAACGTCCTGCTGTTAGATTGGAGCAGGTTTTCTGTTTGGATGTCATTCCAGCCTTCATTCATGGCTGTGATTAACATAGCCTCATTGTCGTTATTAAGCCTTGATTCCGGTACGCCGTACCAGGCCTGATAAGTTCTTTCTTTACCTCCAAACATTACAGCCTTTACCAGCGTTTTTTCAGTTTGATAACCACCCGAGAAATAGTAAGAGCTCAGATCAGAAAAGGCTCTGTCAATAAAGCCATCAGAAGCAATTTTGGAAAGCCTTCCCTCAAAACTCCAGTGATCGTTGAGTAAACCCGATCCAAAATTAAAAGTATGTCTTCTGGTATTGAAGGAGCCGAAAGCATTGACAAAATCCGCGTAAGCGTGATCATTTCTGGTATTTGTTTGCAGATTTAAGGTTGCACCAAAGGCACCGGCTCCGTTGGTAGAAGTTCCTACTCCCCGTTGAATCTGTATGCTTTGAGAAGATGAGGCAATATCAGAAATGTTGACCCAGAATGAGCCCAACGATTCTGCATCGTTATATGGAATACCATTGATAGTAACATTGATACGAGTTTGATCGCTTCCGCGGATTCTAATACCCGTATATCCTACACCTGCGCCTGCATCGCTTGTAGTAACGATGGAAGGCGTCCAGTTTAGAAGAAATGGTAAGTCCTGACCGAAGTTCTGTTGTTGGATATCCTGTTTTTCTATTGTTGTATGAGTAGCAGGAGTTTTGTCTGTTGCGCGTGTTGCGCTTACAACAACAGCTTCAGAAATTACCGGGGCTTCTTCAAGCGCTAGCTGTACTTCTGTATTTTTAGATACAACTATTGTTTCTTCCTTTTTTCTGAATCCAATAAAAGTGATAACCAGGGTTTGGTTCCCGGAAGGCACCCTTTCAAATTTAAATTGACCAAACTGGTCCGTAACTGATTGTTGTTTAAGGTCTGAAATTGAAACGCTCGCACCTGGAAGCGGACGGCTTCGTGCATCGCGAACAACGCCACTTACAATGTACTGACTGTAGCAGTACGAAGACAACAGCATAAAGACTGTTACACAAAATGTTTTTAACATGATTTAACTTGGTTTAAACTGCAGCACACAGGGGAATGTGCCACGTTGTTTAAACAAGACTGTTTAAATGATGTCGGAGAGCTTGTCTTACCAACCTTTTCTAAAATGTTAAAGCGATCTCATTCTTTAAGTTCACCAAATTGATTTATGGTGAAGTGTAAAGTTAGAGAATTCGCTGAGAAAGATTGAATAATGAAGAGCTAATCAGCAACACATTGTCAACAGCCTTTGCCTTCCCTTCGGCCGCATTACCGGCATCAGGTTCAATGGGTATAATCTCAGCCCGTTCTGTTAAGGCACCCCTTGTTATTACTATTACATACGCCAAGGCATTACTGCCTTTTGGACAGCACAAAGTTAAACGTGAATTTTATTAATAATCAAATTTATTTTAGGAGTTGCTGGGTGCAAAGGTGGTTCGCTTCAACATCAGGGCTTTTTAATCCGAAAACGTTACCCAAATCCATTATAATTTGCACTTTTGTCATAGAACCACTTAATAACAGAGATTCATGGTGCAGGCTTCAGTAAATAAGAATGTTTTTGAGATTCAGCTCGAAGAAAACGGGTTCAAAGTAAACAATGAGTTTGTTTCATGGGATGTTCAAAAACTTGACAACAATGCTTTTCATATCATCCTTAACAATAAAAGTTATACAGCAGAGATTGTTAAAATTGATAGGGGAGGTAAGTCCTGCATCATAAAGATCAATGGAAAGCATTATCCGGTTGAATTGAAGGACCAATTTGACCTTCTGCTGGAAAAAATGGGTATGAACGCAGCTGCTTCTTCTAAAGTTAATAACGTTAAGGCCCCTATGCCAGGATTAATCATCGATTTGAAGGTTAAAGATGGAGATCAGGTGAAGGCCGGTGATACACTGCTTATTTTAGAAGCCATGAAAATGGAAAATATTATTAAATCGCCGGGAGAAGGTGTTGTAAAGGCTGTAAAGATAAAGAAAGGCGAAAGCGTTGAAAAAAATCAGATACTGATAGAGTTTTAGTCCTCCGTATTTTTATTACTTCCCTATATTTGCACGGTTTGTTGAAAATAAATCGGTAGGAAGTTATTCGTTACAGGCCGGAAAGGTAATTCTGGCGGAAGCTTTACGAATAGAGTAAGGAATAAGAGAAAAGACAAATCAATTAACAATTGAATAACGAATAACTCAATATATAACTGGTAAAAGATGAAATACAAACGTATTCTCCTGAAATTGAGTGGTGAAGCACTTCAGGGATCCTCGAAAAGTACCAATATTAACCCCGCTGTTTTAGAGCAGTATTGCGACGAGATTAAAGCAGTAGTAGAAAAAGGGGTACAGGTAGCAATAGTAATAGGAGGAGGAAATATTTTCAGGGGAGGCCAGGCTGAAGCCCTTGGTATTGACCGGGTACAGGGTGATTATATGGGCATGCTAGCTACCGTTATCAACGCAATGGCATTACAGAGCTCGCTTGAGCGTCACGGGATGTATACCCGTCTTATGGCTGGTATTAAAATGGAGCAGGTATGCGAGCCATTCATTAGAAGAAGGGCTATCAGGCACCTTGAAAAAGGCAGAATTGTAATTTTTGGGGCAGGTATTGGTAATCCTTATTTTACAACAGACTCAACAGCCAGTTTAAGAGCCATTGAAACTCAATGCAATGTAGTATTAAAAGGAACACGTGTTGATGGCGTTTATACTGCTGATCCGGAAAAGGTACCAGATGCTAAACGTTACACAACCCTTTCTTTTCAGGAAGCATACGAAAAAGGTTTGAATATCATGGATATGACTGCCTTTACTCTTTGTATGGAGAACAAGCTTCCTATTATAGTGTTCGATATGAACAGAAAAGGAAATTTACTTAAGATTGTAAACGGCGAGGAGGCAGGTACTTTAATAAGCTAACACCAGGTTTAATTTCAAACTTCAGATTCTTATGGACGAACTTCAGTTATACCTAGACGAAGCAAAAGAACTTATGAACAAAGCCCTTGCTCACGTAGGGCATGAGTTAACAAAAATCAGAGCTGGTAAAGCCAATCCATCCATGCTTGATGGAATTATGGTTTCTTACTATGGTGCGATGTCGCCATTAAACCAGGTTTCGTCAATGACTACCCCTGATGCCCGTACAATATTTATTAAGCCTTGGGAAAGAGGCCTTATCCATGAGATTGAGAAGGCTATTATGAATGCCAACCTTGGTCTTACACCGCAGAACGACGGTCAGCAGGTAATCATCAATATTCCTATGCTTACAGAAGAACGTAGAAGGCAATTGGTGAAGCAGGTTGCGCAGGAATGCGAGCATGGCAAGGTAAGCGTGAGAACCATCCGTAAGGAAACAAATGAAGAGTTGAAGAAAGTAAAAGGTGTTTCTGAAGACGATGTTAAAAATGCTGAGGAAAAGGTGCAGAAGCTTACCGATGAATTTATCACAAAGATCGATGCTTTGATGAAGAAGAAAGAAGCAGAGATTATGACCGTTTAATTCTGATGAGAAAATATTATAGCCGGGGCTTCCCGGCTTTTTTGTTTTTAAGCGGTTAGGTTAATTTGAATATGGTTTCTTATTTTCGAAACACCTTATATTCATGGAGAATCAAAGTTTTGGAGTTCGGGCTAAGTCGACAGCTAAAAAAGTACTGAGGGTATTTCTTATTACCCTGGTGGTTGTAGGTATAGCAGTGTTTAGCTTTTACTACTGGGGTGTTTATGACGAAGGTGTAAGAGCAGGAATGGTTCTTCGATTAAGCAAGAAGGGCATGATCTTCAAGACGTATGAGGGGCAATTAAATCTTCAGACATTTGGTGCGCTAAGGGGAGCAAATCCCATCATGGAATCTTTTGATTTTTCTGTAGAGAAGAGCAATGAGCAAGTGATTAAGGATCTTGAAGAGGCAGCTCTTACAGGTGAGCGGGTAAACCTGCATTACGTAAAGCGATATGCAACATTTCCCTGGCGCGGGGATACAAAATATTTTATTACTAAAGTAGAGCGTTTGGACAAGTAAACTTTATCTGACACCCGATCGTTGAAGTTGAATTGAACTTACGCCAGGACAAATAAATTATACATGGTAAAATTTTCTTCTGATGTTGAAGCAGCTGATGCACTTGCAGCTTCTTATAAAAATTTAAAAGCAGAAATTTCTAAAGTTGTAATAGGACAGGATGAGGTTGTAAGACAGGTACTTACTGCTATATTTTGTCAGGGCCATACACTGCTTATTGGTGTGCCAGGGTTGGCTAAAACACTACTGGTTCATACTATTGCCACCTCACTGGATCTTATTTTCAAGCGGGTTCAATTTACACCTGACCTTATGCCTTCAGATATTGTTGGTGCAGAAACAATGGATAAGGAGAGAAACTTTAAGTTTGTGAAGGGACCTATTTTCGCGAACATTGTATTAGCTGATGAAATTAACCGTACACCTCCTAAAACTCAGGCTGCTTTGCTGGAATCAATGCAGGAGTATGCTGTAACGATCTCGGGGCAACGATATGAACTTCCCAGGCCTTTCTTTGTATTGGCAACCCAAAATCCAATAGAACAGGAAGGTACTTACCCGCTTCCTGAAGCACAGCTCGACCGTTTCATGTTTAATATAATGCTTACCTATCCTTCATTTAAGGATGAGGTGGAGGTTGTTAAAACAACAACAACCGATGAGCCAAAAACCGTAGGCAAAATCCTTACAGGAGATGAAATACAGGCCTACCAGCATCTTGTAAGACGAGTTCCAATTGCTGATAACGTGGTTGAATATGCGGTGATGCTTGCCAATAAAACAAGACCAGGCATTGAAGGTGCTTCTTCAATCGCTAAAGATTACCTCGAATGGGGAGCAGGCCCTCGCGCATCACAATATCTGGTAATTGGCGCTAAATGTAATGCCCTGCTTAACGGTAAATATTCTCCGGATATAGAAGACGTTCAGGCTATTGCCAAACCGGTTTTGCGTCATAGAATTGTGAGAAATTTTAAAGCAGAGGCAGAAGGCATAAGCGTAGATGATCTGATAGACAGACTCGTTCGGTAACCTTTCAGTTGTACATAGTTGCTATTGTTATAGCGTACCTACGAATACGTTAAGTCGCTATACCAGGAGGAACTCTTTTGCCAGACAAGGCATTTATACCATGTATATCGATGTGACAAAAGCCGCTTGTTTGAATTGCTATGGCATTATTGAAAACAAGCATTATCTAACCCTGCTTAACTTTATTCCAGTCAAACTGTTATGTTAAATACCCGAAGACCACGTAGAAATAGAAAAAGTGAAGCTATACGTGCAATGGTAGAGGAAACCCGTGTAACTACCGATGATCTTATTTTCCCATTGTTTCTTGTTGATGGTACGAATAAAAAAATTGAAGTAGCATCTATGCCCGGTATCTACCGGCTCTCTACCGATCTTATGCTCAAGGAAATAGAAGAGTGTTTAAAATTGGGCATTCGCAGTTTTGATGTTTTCCCTGCTGTGGAAGATCAATACAAAGACAAGGTTGCAAGTAAAAGTTATGATTCTAATTTCTTTTACTTAAAAGCACTTCGTGAAATAAAAAAACAATTTCCTGAAGCGTGTATTATGACTGATGTAGCAATGGACCCTTACAGCTCTGATGGACACGATGGTTACGTGAAGGATGGAAAAATCCTTAACGACGAAACATTAGAGATACTTGGCAAGATGGCTCTTGCCCAGGCAGAAACTGGAATAGATATACTCGGACCTTCAGATATGATGGATGGAAGGGTTGGATATCTTCGAAACCTGTTGGATAAAAATGGTTTTGCGGAAGTTTCGATTATGAGTTATACAGCAAAGTATGCCAGCGGATTTTATAATCCATTCAGGGACGCGTTGGATTCTGCTCCTAAATTTGGAGACAAGAAAACTTATCAAATGAATCCGGCAAACAGAACGGAAGCATTGATAGAAGCGGAACTTGATACAGAAGAGGGTGCTGATTTTCTCATGGTAAAGCCAGCGCTTGCCTACCTTGATATCATCAGGTTGTTAAAAGATAATTCAGCTTTACCTGTTACTGCGTACAACGTAAGCGGTGAATACTCTATGGTAAAAGCTGCTGCGTTAAAGGGTTGGCTTGATGGAGATCGTGTAATGAAAGAAACATTGCTTAGTATAAAACGTGCTGGCGCTGATATTATTCTTACCTACTTTGCCAAGGAATTTGCTCAGACATTGAAATAAAAAAACACAGATCACCTTTATATGCAACTAGGTTTAAAGGTGATCTGTGTTAAAAAGGTTACTTCGCGTTAATTCACTATCCTTTTGCTACCTGCACGATCGCTCATTGATAGAAGAGCCATAGAAAATGGCATTCATTAACATCTTATTTGGCCCAAACCAAAAAGCTCTAAATGCAAGATTATCAGTAAAGCCTATAACTCTACCTCTTCCCAGGGCAGACACACTTACAACACTTGCGTTCTTTATAAGATTATAATTCTGTTTAGAAATGTATCCACTAATTAGCGGAGACGCAGTAAACGTAATCGGATTTGCATACGGATTTTTAGATGGCTCTAGACAAAGGTTGTTGGATTTAAATACAGGCATAGTCGTGTTGTAATAACCATATAGTAGTGGATGCGTGATGTCTGCATTAGCTTCGAAAATTGCTCCGCTTGTTTCCTGTGCTCCTTCATACTCGTCAATAAACTCATAAGGCCGTGCTTTTACTTGCTTTTGGTCTTCGTTCTTCTTCATCTCAAACTTTCCGAAGGCATTTGCATGAAGCCAATGAAGTGCGTTTTCAAATCCTATTACAACTCCTCCATTTTGTATCCATAGTCTCAGGCGATCCTTTGCGTTCTCGTTAATTGCGTTATATGTTCCAGGAGGAAATATAATCGTATTGTATTTGTTAAGATTTGCTGTGTTAAATACAGATGTCGGAATCTTTGTTAACGGAATATTATAACGCGTGTCAAGAAGATGCCAAATTTCACCTGCATCATTTGCTACAACACCCACATCTACAAGCATAGCGATCTGAGGTTTTTGAAGTGTAATAAAAGAATTACTGCCGAGGCTTGTGCCCTTATAGTCTAGTCCTGTTGCAAATGAATAGATATCTATGCCGTCATTCTTTGTAATGTCATCAAGAATAAAATCAATAAAGTCTAAGGATTTCTCCTGACCTTCCAATGGAATAATAACAGACCCTCTTTCAAACACCTTGCCCGAAGGATGATTAAATGCAGCATTAGCTACTTTGATGCGTATGTTGTGCTGAAGCAATTTATTAATAGCGCGGGGTGTGAAATATTCGTAAGGCTCGAAAGCATAGGCATAAGTACTCTTTCCATTTACAAATCTGCCTTCGTATTTTTCGAATGAGGTTACTTTTGTGCCTAACGAGGGCGTTGTTTTCAATTCTTCAACTTCAAGTCCGCTTGCTAAAGAGAGTGTCCATGACGAGATATCGTAAAAGAGACTATCTTCAAATTTGGTACGTTTTTCAAACATACCTTTAATAAGCCTGTATTGCGCTTGGTTCATCGGTACGATAAAACTAGACGTCGCATCAAATTCTTTTCCATTTATCTGTTGAGAAGATGCAGGCTTATAAATGGCAATGTCCTGACGTGATACAATTTCTGCGAGCAGATGCGCTCTCGTTTTGTCTTTTGAAGATCCGAAGATGATTGCCTTAACAGGATCTTTAGTAGCGTCGCTTACTGCGTCTTTAAAGAACTGGCGTTGGTAGCTTAGCAAATCAACCCTTAATGCATTAACAGCAGTTAGACTACTTAGACCAGTAACGAATTGATTTCTTATGGTAAAAGAAAAATTCAGAATGCCGTTAACACTTTCTTGCGCATGGCCTCGCGAACTGGCCTGTTCAAATAAAATTCCTATAGCACCTTGTGCATCTGGGAAGGTAGAACCTTTACCATAGTAAAAGTCGTCATAGCCTTCTTGAGTAAAGTATAAAGAACCTATTGCATCAAGTGCTTTAGCATGAAACTCTCCGATCTTCATAGTAAGTTCATGATTCTTTTGTGGTGTTAATGGATGTTTTCGGGAAGGAACTCCAGGTTGAAAGAAGAAGGTTGAATTCGTTCCCATTTCATGATGATCAGTGAGCAGGTTAGGTTTCCATTGTTGAAACTTCTTTATTCTTGCCTGTGATTCGGGTTGTTGTGCTACCAGCCAATCGCGGTTGAGATCAAACCAGTAATGATTTGTTCTTCCTCCTGGCCACGATTCGTTGTGTTCCATGTCGTACGAATCTGCAGATACTACTTTCCCCTTTCGGGAATTAACCCATGTTGAGAATCGCTGAAGACCATCAGGATTAAAGCTTGGATCAAAAAGTATAATTGTATTTTTTAACATTGATTCAATTTCCGGCCCTTGAGCAGCGGCAAGATGATAAGCAAGCAACAGACCAGCATTGCTACCGCTCGGCTCATTACCGTGAATGCTACAGCCTAAATAAAATACAGCCGGCATGTTTGCTGTGTTTAATGCAGATGATTTTGCAGGATCTGCAAGTTGTACGTGTTCCTGTCTTAGTTGCTCAATATTCTGATGATTCGCTGGTGCTGTGATGGTGAGTAGCAATAGTGGTCTTGCCTCATGGGTATATCCTGTTACTTCCAATGCAATCCTATCAGACGCCTGATCGAGCGCATACATGTAGCTGACGAGGCGATCATGTGTGACATGAAATTCTCCCACTTCGTGACCAATTATAGATTTTGGTGTAGGTATTTTAGGATCGTAAGAGACTTTGTCCGGGAGGAAATAGGAGAGGTCTGATTGCGCAAACGCTTGCGATTTTAGGAGCATTAGAAATGCAAAATAACAGAGCAGGATTTTCTTCATAAAAGGTTTAAGGATTTCGTATTTCTAATAGAGAAAATAAAGACATATCAATCAAATAATTAGAATGATATTATATGAGTGGTGGTCGAAGCGATGTTAAATTAACATGAACAAAATGTATAAAGATTTAAAGCATGAATAAAGGTAATCTCTTTCTAAAGGAATAATTTTGTGACCTGAATACCCTTTAATCTAAACCTTAAACTATTTTATGAGAAGAATTCTACTAGTAACAGCCATTGTGTTTACGGCTCTGGCAGGGGCATTTGCGCAAGGGGTTACAACCGCTAGTATTAGCGGTACAGTAACAAATCAAGAGGGAGAAACACTGCCTGGAGCAAATATTATTGCAGTTCATGTTTCGTCAGGAACAGAATATGGCACTTCTACTCGTACAGATGGTAAATTTAATTTGCCCAATGTTCGCGTAGGTTCTTACAATATCACCGTTAGTTTTGTTGGCTTTCAAAGCCAGAAGAAAGAAAATGTAAATCTTTCGTTAGGTCAAAATTACACTATTGATTTTAAGCTAGGTGAAGAAGCTACAACGTTGTCTGAAGTACAAATTGTAGGACAGGAAGACCCTGTTTTAAATGCTGAGAGAACCGGAGCGGCAACGAATGTAAGAAGAGAACAATTCGAAACGCTGCCAACAATTTCTAGAAACTTCCAAGATCTTACTGCACTTGATCCGCGGGCAGGTAGTAGTAATCTTTCTTTTGGAGGAAGAAGTAACCTTTATAATAACTTGACCATTGATGGTTCTACTTCTAATAACGTTTTTGGATTAAGTGCTACTCCTGGTGGACAAACTAACACACAACCTATAAGTGTTGATGCAATTGAAGACATGCAGGTGTCAATTGCGCCTTATGATGTTCGCCAAGGTGCTTTTACAGGGGCGGGAGTTAATCTTGTAACAAGAAGCGGTACTAACGAATTCACGGGCTCAGTATACGGGTTTTATAGAAATCAGGACTTTGTTGGAAAGAAAATAGAAGGAAACAAAATAGAACCAAGCGAATTTAATTACAAAAACTATGGTATCCGTTTAGGAGGCCCTATCCTTAAAAATAAACTTTTCTTTTTTGTTAATGCAGAACTTGAAGAACATATAACACCAGCTGTTACATTTCCTGTAAATACATCAGGTAATCAAGCTACTGCTATAACTAACGTTAATGATCCCAACTACAACTCGCCAACAAATTTGGAGAGACTAAGGACGTTTCTACTTGACCCAGCAAAAGGTTGGACATTCGATCCGGGGAGTTATGAAAACTTTGATGCTACCGTACATAGCACTAAGTTCCTGGCTAAAGTAGATTGGAACATTAATACCAAGCATAAGTTAACGGTTAGATATAATCAATTGGATTCTTACCGTGACATTCCTCCAAGCAATTCAGGAGGTATAGGATCGGCGCCTCAGGGAGGAAGACAAAACAGTGTTAATGCGATACCGTTTTCTAAGTCCTTTTATAGACAGAATAATAATCTTAAGTCTATAATAGCAGAGCTTAATAGTAACTTCAGTAGCAAATATTCAAACACTTTTACAATTGGTTACTCAGCTTTTAGAGATTTCCGTGAGCAAGGCGGAGGCGGAACTCCTCCAAATTTCCCTACTGTAGACATACTTGGACCAAATGGAAGTACCTTAACTACTTTTGGGCCGGATCCATTTACACCCAATAATAAGTTAGATCAGACTATTATTCAGGTAAATGACAACTTCAGTATTTTCTTAAATAAGCACATAGTAACGGTGGGTACAGCAAATGAGTTTTTTAAATTCAATAACGTGTTTACCCAACAGATCAATGGCGTATATCTATATAGTAGCATAGATAATTTTATAAATAACGTAACGGCTCCTACCACTATCCCTTCGAGCAATAGCAATGCCCCTTCTCAATACCTACTTCAATATTCAGCTATAGAAGGTAACCCAGCACCCGGTGCAGAATGGAATGCAGCGCAGTTAGGATTTTATGCGCAAGATGAATATAGTGGTTTCAAAAATTTAACCCTAACCTTAGGGTTTAGAGTTGATGTACCAATATTTAGTACTGATCTTCCGCAAAACCCTGTTAGCGATGAAATGACGTTTGTTAACGGACAAAGAATTCGCGTTGGCAGACTTCCAAAAACTTCTCCTCTGTATTCGCCGCGTATTGGCGTGAACTGGGATGTATTAGGAGATAAGACTTTGCAGGTTAGAGGAGGAACAGGTGTGTTCACAGGACGCGTACCGTTTGTATGGATTTCGAATCAGGTCGGAAATAATGGGTTGTTATTCGGTTCCATTATTGCCAGTAATCAGGATGCAGGTGCTAGTTATCCGTTTAATCCCGTGCCTCTTACTTCCAGCGGAACTGCTCCTCAGTTTGCCATTAATGCTGCCGTCGAGGAATTTAAATTTCCACAAGTATGGCGTACTAACATAGCAGTAGATAAAGCGTTGCCGTTCGGAATTGTAGGAACGCTTGAAGGTATTTATACAAAAGATATAAATGCAGTATACATTAAGGATGCCAATCTGAATAATCCTTATTCTACTATAGAGGGTGATGGAAGACCCTTGTTCCCTGCTACATTAGCTCCTAATCCTACAAATCCGGCACTACCAGGAAGAAGGGTGAATCAGAATATAACGCAAGCACTCTTGCTAGATAACTCCGATAAAGGATATCAATGGTCATTAACAGGCCAATTGCAGAAAACTTTTGCTAAAGGATTATATGCATCTGTGGCATATACGTTTACTGAGGCTCAGGATGTAAATAGCCAGACAGCGTCAACGGCAAGTAGTATCTTTACCGGGTATCCTATTGTTGAAAGCCCTAACAAACCTGTTCTTTCATACTCTAGTAATTTAACGCGACATAGAATCGTTGCAAGCGCATCTTATAGAAAGGAGTATGCTAAGTACTTTGGGTCTTCTTTATCGTTAATTTATACTGGCTATTCAGGAAATACTTTTTCGTACACCTACTCAGGTGATTTGAATAACGACGGTTTGAGTAATGATCTTATTTATATTCCGAGATCAAAAGACGAAATTCTCTTAACCACATCAGATGCAAGAGATACACGTACACCCGATCAAATTTGGGAGCAACTAGATAACTATATCAAACAAGATAAGTACCTTAGCGAACACCGGGGTGAATATGCAGAAAGGAATGGCGCATCTGCACCTTGGGTTCACAATGTTAATCTCAGATTCTTACAGGACTTCTTTATTGAAACAGGAAAGGGTAAAAGGAATACGTTGCAATTGTCAGTGGAATTAATCAATGCATTGAATCTCTTTAATTCCGATTGGGGATTATTTAAAACTCCAGCAAGATCATCTTTACTCACTTTTGTTGGATATGAAAACCCTGCCGCAACATCAGCGAATACTAATAGTAACAATCCGCTCCTTCCGAACAATTCTTATATGAATAGTCCAGCTTCCGGAAGACCAATATTTTCTTTTGCAACAAACAGCAATGGTACACCACTCACAGAGTCGTTTGTTAATAGTACTGGATTAAATCAGTCAACGTTCAATTCTCGCTGGCAGTTACAATTTGGTATACGTTACATTTTTAATTAATAAGTAATGAAAAAAATTATGCAACTAAGATATAACTTATACATTGTTAATGTACTTGCAGTTATAGTGTTTACAGCTATTGGTTGCCAGGATACTGAGTATCCTGAACCAAAGCCTGCTGAAGGTTCATCAGCTAGTACTGCAAATATTTTTGCAATTCATGCGTCTCCTGATGCACCAGCTTTGACTTTTCTAGTCAATAATATTCAAATAGGTACTCCACTTAATTTTGGTTCTTCTTTTTCGAACTATGTAAGCACGCCTGTTGGGCAAGCACAGGTAAAAGCCAGTGCTCAAACCGGAACTATTGGTGGTACGATTGGAAGCGGAAGCATTCTTTATCGGGGAGGTGCTACTAACCAGAATAATTTCACTTTTGCTAATGGTAGTTTTTATACCGTATTTGTTATTGACACATTAAACCGTCCTAAACCAACAACCGTTAACGCGACGAATCCTGGCGGCCCTCAATTTTTAGGACCTGTAAGAGATAACTTAAGCGTACCCCCAACTGGTAGTGCAAAAGTAAGATTTTTGAATCTTGCGCCTGGCGCCCCTGACGTATCATTAAGTGCAGGAAGCGTTACACTGGCAGGAAGAGGCTATAGCCGAACTGCAAGTTCAGGTACGCCATCAGTTGACTATGTTGCATTCTCTAATATCCCTTCCGGTAACTATACTTTAAATGTTTCTGGAACAGGAGTATCAGTCACCAATGATTTTACTTTTCAGGAAGGAAAAATTTATACCGTTTATCTAACAGGTCAAGCTGTTAAATCGGGTAATACAACAATTGTAAAAAAACCATTTGCTGTAAAGGTTGTGCAGCACAATTAAAAGCTAAACTTCTTTATTGAAAGTACGGCTCTGAAATCTGTTTTCAGGGCCATACTTTTTTATGGTTTCATTTTTTAGCAAACTATTAGTAAATTGCTTCTTATGCTTGCTAAGAAGCCGGTAAATTTCGTACTGATTTGGTGCCTGTGGATGCTTGCTTCCTGTGTACCATCACACCCTAAAGAAGAATTCTCTACTGAACCCGAAGTTTTGATCGATCTGGATCAGATTAAAAAACGTGGTTATATCAACGCTCTGGTAGATAATAATTCCATTAGCTATTTTATCTACAAAGGTCAATCCATGGGTTATGAGTATGAGCTTTTGAATGATCTGGCCAAACATCTTGGCGTTGGTTTAAAAATCACAATAACTACAGGGGTCGATCGCGCCATTGATCAGCTTAATCGTGGTGAAGGTGACATTCTTGCTTTCTCTCTTGCAGTTACAAAAGAAAGAAGTAAGTTTATTGCGTTTGGTAATCCTCACTTTCATACACACCAGGTTCTTGTTCAGCGAAAGCCTGACAGCTGGCGAAAGATGCCGGTTGACGAAATCAATTCCAAGCTCATTCGAAATCCTATTGAGTTAATTGGTAAAGAAGTTTACGTTCTTCCGGGTACGAGTTATGAAACACGTCTCCATCATCTTTCTGAGGAAATTGGAGGAGATATTATTATAAGAAAGGATACAACGATAGCAGAAAGCGAGTCGCTGATGCGAAAAGTAGCCTTTGGTGAAATAGATTATACGGTAGCGGATCATCTCATTGCTAACGTTAATGCTTACTATTATCCAAATTTAGATGTTGCTACACCTTTAAGCGTTTCACAACGCATTGCCTGGGCAACGCGGATTAATAGTCCTGATCTTTTGGCTGCAATGAATGAGTGGATGGTAAAGGTGAAGAAAGAAGCTACGTTTATGGTGATCTTCAATCGCTATTATAAAAGTCCTCGTACTTCTCTCATTCGTTTAAAAAGCGATTATTCCTCGTTGGGAGGTAACAAGCTTTCTCCTTTTGATACTCTTATCAAAGAAGGGGCGCAAAAGCTGGGGTGGGATTGGCGTTTGCTTGCATCGCTGGTGTACCAGGAGTCACACTTTCTGCCTCAAGGTGAATCGTGGGCAGGGGCAAGGGGTTTGATGCAACTGATGCCTGCTACAGCACAACGCTTCGGTGCCGTTGATCTTGATGATCCCAGGCAGAGCCTTAGGGCTGGCGTTGGATATATCAGGTACCTTGACCGGTTTTGGTTGAAGAAAGTACCCGATCAGAAAGAAAGAATTAAATTTATCCTTGCGTCTTATAATGCCGGACTTTCACACATTGTCGATGCGTGGCAGCTTGCTAAGAAACACGGTAAAGACTCAAGACGCTGGGATGGACAAGTAGAGTATATTCTTTTGAAGAAATCAGATCCTAAGTTTTACCGCGACCCAGTTGTTACTGCAGGTTATTGCAAATGTGAAGAGCCCGTAAACTACGTTCGCGATGTTTTAGATCGTTTTGAAGAGTACAGGCTTCATATTGCCTCTTAAATTTTTACTCCTGCTGCTGACTTTTAGCATTATCTTTTCAATGGTTTTTTAAGCAAGAACTATTGTTCTAAACTGTTGTTATTAATCTGGGTTTGCTTAGAGCCTGGTTATTATATGAATACAGATTTTGCTTTTCTGGATGCAATGCGTAGAACCGGCGATGTTGGGGCTGATGAATTGGTAAGTTCTACATTTGAAAAGAACGAACAAAAAATTCTGTACAATCTGTTAGGTACAAATGATGCTACGGTTAGTCAGACAGCCGACCATCCTGTAAAACATTTTCTCCTCCAGCAAAAACCGACACCACAATGGTTTGATGAAAAGCGTATCCTTAACGGACAACAGTTTTTCAAAAAGTATGCACTTGACATCATGACTTTGCTTGGAGCTAAATCATTGCCATATTGTTATGCAGCTTCTCCGGGAAACAAGGCGATTTATTTGACAGAGAAGATGCGAAGCAACCCGGGCAAGCGTTTGGTGGAGACGGCGCATTTTATCATCACTGTAATGCAGCCTGGTAGTTTTAGTGACGCTCGCTTGGGGATAATCCAGATAAATAAGACCAGGTTAATTCATGCCTTGGTTAGATATCACTTACGTAGAAAATCATGGAATAATGCTTGGGGTCTTCCGGTTAATCAGGAGGACATGGCGGGTACTAACCTTGCGTTTTCGTACATCATTCTTTTAGGCTTGCAGCAAGCCGGGTTTTTAATGCGGGAGGAAGAACTGGAAGACTTTCTTTTTGTGTGGCGGTACATCGGCTATCAATTAAACATAAATGAAGAATTATTGCCTTCTTCTGTAGGTGAAGCCTCTCTGTTAGAGCTAGCTATCAAGCAACGACATTTTAAAAGGTCGGAGGAAGGTATTCGTCTTACCGAAGAGTTACTAAAACATTATAAGGCATCTTTTCCCCTTATCCCCGGGTACCTGGTAGACGCACAAATTAAATATTTTGTTGGAGACGAGTTGTCAACTCTTTTAGGGCTTCAGTCATCCCCTTTTAAAGATCGATTTATAAAGCTGATAAATAGACTAAGGATAAAAGTAAACAAGTACTACGTGGATAAATCCAGTTATGAGAAAATGATACGGAACCACTACATGCTTAAAGAGAAATATCTTGGTGCTGTTTAATTAAGGTTTTAACGCTCCAGCTGACTAACGATTTCTTTAAAGTTTAGCTGTTGCCACGTCGCATTGATTTCTGGCGTTGTCAGAATCTTATCCATGATCATTTGCTGTTTTCGTCCCATGGCAAGCGCTTCCGAGTAACGAATGCTGTCATTGAAGGTCACCATTGAATAGAGTGGTATCCATTTGTCAGGATAAAGTTCATGCAGTTTAGCTTCTATTTTTTTTCTTAATAGGAACTTCGGATCTGCCACAAGATCTCGCATCTCAATAAAATTGCTTAAAGCTAATTCAGCTATTGCGTCGGTATCTGGTTTTCTTATTGTTTGAAATTCCTCAAGAACAATTGGCCAATTATCATTGTGCTTTGATAAGAGGTTATTCAGTATTCGGCAATCTTCAAAGCCTGCGTTCATTCCTTGTCCATAGAAAGGAACAATTGCATGAGCAGCATCACCGATTACAAGTGTTTTATTTTTTACCCACGGAAAGCATTTAATCATTACCAGAGAGGAGGTTGGGTTTGTATGATATTGGTTAATTAAACCAGGTATCAGTTTTACAGCATCCGGGAAATTGCGGGTAAGAAACGTGCTAATGTCCTCGCTGGTGGTGAGTGAATTGAAAGAGTTGCTGCCTTGGTTAGCAAGAAATAATGTACAGGTAAAACTTCCATCAGGATTAGGAAGTGCAATCATCATAAAGCTTTCACGTGGCCAAATGTGTAAGGCATTTTTCTCTAACAGGTGTTTGTTGTTCTCTCCTGCGGGAATATGTAGTTCTTTATAACTATGTTCGATATAGTGCTGGGCATAATTGAAACGATCTGTGATTTGCATTGCAGACCGAATAGCGGAAAAAGCTCCATCAGCGCCAATAATCAGATCAAATTCTTTGGTTACATTTTGTTTACTATTAAGGTCGTGAAGTGTTAAACTGGTTTGTTCAAAATCAACGGCTAAACATTTGTTGTTAAAATGGAATGTAACGTTGTGCTTCTCGGCTTCATTCATCAACACTTCGTTAAGGCCACTTCTTGAGATCGAATTGATGTACTGGCCTTCTCTTCCATAAGGTAAAAATGAAAGGTTTCCTTGCAGGTCGTGCATCATTCTTCCATGCATAGGAATGGCTACACTCTTTAGTACATCCGCCAGGCCTACTTCTTCCAGGGCTTTTATACCTCTTGTGCTTAATGCAAGGTTAATAGAGCGACCTGCTTCAGTGTTGCTAACACGCATATCGGCCCTGCGTTCAAAAACTGAAACTTTGTACCCTCTCTTAGCAAGGTAAATAGAGAGCAGTGAGCCAATTAGTCCGGCTCCTATAACCGCTATATGATTTCTGCTATTCATGTAGGATGCTTATAGTTTTAAAGTTTTACACCTAAAGCCTTCCTGAATATCTCACCGAAAAGGTAGACCTCTTCAAATGTATTATAAAGTGGTACGGGTGCGACACGAATTACATTCGGTTCGCGCCAGTCAGCAATTACGCCGGCTCTGGTAAGGTCAGAGAAAACCTTCTTTCCGTTTTTCTTCATAAAAATAGAAAGCTGGCATCCGCGCTCTTTAGGATTTGAGGGTGTTAGAATATTAAAGTATTTATGTGATGGGTCTATTTGGTTGAGGATGAACTCCAGGTACCCTGTAAGTTGTACACTCTTCTCTACCAGGTTCTTCATCCCGGCCTGCTTGAATATTTCGAGAGATGCGAGATGCGCTGCGCTTAAAAGTATAGGGTGGTTGGAAAGCTGCCATCCATCAACCCCTTTCATGGGTTTAAATCCCTTGCGCATCAGGAAACGTTCTTTTTCATTATGGCCCCACCATCCGGCAAAACGAGGTAGATCAGCTTGTGAAAATCTTTCATGAACATAACAACCGGCTATTGCACCGGGCCCTGAATTAAGGTATTTATAACTGCACCACACGGCAAAGTCGACATCATCACGATGAAGATTAAGAGGCACATTTCCTACGGCATGCGCCAGGTCAAACCCTACAATTGCTCCTGCTTCGTGGCCTGCAGCTGTTATCTTTTTAATATCGAAAAGCTGCCCGGTATAGTATTGAACTCCTCCAAAGATTACAAGTGCTATTTCATCACGGTGATCTCTAATTGCTTGAAGGATGTCTTCAGTTCTTAATGTAAATTCTCCTTCTCTGGGCTTAAGTTCAATAAGTGTATCGTCAGGATTTAAATTGTGAAACCGGATCTGGGATTCAAATGCATACTGATCAGAAGAGAAAGCACCATGTTCCGTTATAATTTTATATCGCTCTTTTGTAGGCCTGTAAAAAGAAACAAGAAGCAGGTGCAGGTTTACTGTGAGCTGATTCATGGCAACCACTTCTGCCGGTCGTGCTCCTACAATGTTAGCCAGAATTGTTTTCGAAAATTTTTGGTACGATACCCACGGTCTTCTGGAATGCACGTGTCCCTCAACGCCTAAATTGGCCCAATCTTGTAGCTCTTCGTCTATGTATTTCTTTGTTGCTTTAGGTTGTAGCCCTAGCGAATTTCCTGTAAAGTAAATAGCCGTTTTCCCCTTCACCTTGGGGATATGAAATTGGTTGCGGAACGATTTAAGGGAGTCGTTTCTATCGAGTTTTCGGGCAAACTGTAATGAATGGTTGAATTCCATGGTGTAAGACGGTTATAACGCGTAAAATAAGAGCTTTAAATGCAACCTGCATTTAAAGGCAGGGATACGGGCTGCAATCTATTCCTGCCTAAGGAATATTTAAGGGATTATCGCATTTTTTTGAAGAGTTAATCCTGTATTCTCTGAGACTTCCCTGAGACAAGCCTGAGACTTCCCTGAGACAAGCCTGAGACTTCCCTGAGACTCCTCCAAGAGTCAGTCCTTTATTTTCGGCTTGATCTCCTTTATTTATCAGATTATGGTATGAACCTATGGTTTAATGTTAATACACGAACGAAGACAGTAGCTTTGTGTGCTTTATTAAAACAGCTTTAGTTGTTCGGTAAAGGCGCCTTCATGCAGGAGTAGCCATTCTTTTTTGTCAAGACCTCCTCCATATCCGATTAAGTCTCCCTTTTTTCCAATAACACGATGGCAGGGAACGATGATGGCTATTGTATTTTGTCCATTAGCAAGACCTACAGCGCGTATGCTGTTGATGTCGCCGATACGAAGTGCCAATTCAAGGTAGGAGATGGTTTTACCATAAGGTATGGTCAGTAGTTCATTCCATACACTTAATTGAAAAGGACTACCTTGAAGCTTAAGCTCAACAGTAAAAAATTTTCTTCCGCTATAGAAATACTCCTCAAGCTCGCGCATGCATTGTTCAATTACAGGTGTTATTAACTCTTCCTGCTTTTCCTTTTTAAGGAAGTTAACGGTTGTGATTTTATTGTCCTCCGATTGAATCCATAGATCGCCAACGGGAGATGCGTAGTAAGCATTGCCAATCATTACACAAATCTAGGATCCGCCTCCATCACAGTCCCGCATTTTTTACAGGTCCTTAAATCTTTCGATCCATAGAACTCTTTAAACCTTGGCAGAAAATCTTTTTCAATGTTGGTGAGGTGGAATTTATATTCGTGCAACTTGTTATTGCAGTTCTCGCAAAACCACATCAGTCCATCTTCTTCAGAAGTATTGCGTTTGCATTCAATTACCAGTCCGATTGTATTGGCAGGCCTCATCGGCATGTGAGGAACTTTACCTGGCAATAGAAACATATCACCTTCGCGAATAGGAACATCTACGGCTTTTCCGTCTTCTTGTATTTTTACATTGATATCGCCTTCCAATTGATAATACAGCTCTTCTGTTTCGTTGTAGTGGTAGTCTTTGCGTGCATTTGGTCCGGCTACAATCATTACAATGTAATCGCCAGCCTCTGCATAAAGATTTTTGTTTCCTACAGGTGGTTTTAGAAGATCTCTGTTTTCTTCTATCCAGTTTTTAAGATTGAATGGTCTGCGAATTGCCATAAACTGTTGCTCTACGCGTTAAAGTTAATAATGGGTTTTCCATTACCAATAAAAATTAAGCTTTATTCTCGCTTTGTGCTTAATTTGCTATTGTGGTATTAAAAAATTCACACCATCTTTTATGAATCTCGACCTAAACGGAAGGCATGCTGTTGTTTGTGGGAGTACACAAGGCATAGGAAAGGCATCTGCCATAGAACTTGCTTCTCTGGGCGCTACAATTACCCTCATTGCCCGTGACGAAGCAAAGCTAAAAAATACCATACTTGGGTTACCTGCCAATAAAGGCCAGAAGCATGATTATCTGGTTGCAGACTTCAATTATCCGCAGCAATTACAGGAGAAAGTTTCTGCTTATGCGGCATCAAACACAGTTCATATTCTTGTAAATAATACAGGTGGCCCTCCTGGTGGGCCGGCTTTAAACGCTTCTTTGGACGAGTTTACCAAAGCTTTTGCAGCACATCTTCTGTGTAATCACATATTGGTACAAGCTTTTACAGCTGGTATGAAAAAAGAAATGTTTGGAAGAATAATAAACGTGATTTCAACCTCTGTAAAGATACCAATTAAAGGCCTCGGCGTATCCAATACCATTCGGGGCGCAGTTGCAAACTGGTCTAAAACCTTGTCATCAGAATTAGGTGCTTATAATATTACTGTAAATAATGTATTGCCTGGCGCCGCAATGACGGCCCGACTTGAATCGATAATCCGCGACCGTGCTCAAAAATCAGGAAAAACTATTGAAGAAGTTCAGCAAGAGATGGTGGCTGAAATCCCTTCCGGACGAATCGCTACCGCTCAGGAAATTGCTGCTGCTGTTGCTTTTCTGGCTACTCCCGCGGCCGCGTATATTAACGGTATAAACTTACCTGTTGACGGAGGTAGAACAGGAAGTTTGTAGATTGCAGGTTGTAAAATGAAAAACGTCTTTTTATTTCTTGTTCTGGCATGCTATTACACCCACGCGCAGCCGGTTATTATTCACGAAACTTTTGATAAGAACGTCTACGGTTGGTACGAAAAGGATTCTGAGCATCATAAGTTATTGATCCGCAACGGTAAATATTACCTAGAAGCACCTGAAGGTGGATGGATGACTTACTTCACGCCTTATATAGAAACCCAAAAAGATTTTTCTATACAGGCTACCTTTACGCAACTTGATGGGCTTGAAGACAATGGTATTGGCTTCGTTTGGGGATACGACGGAAAACAGTCAACAAATAGTTTTACTTTTACCAGTAATGGCAATTACAGGATATGGACAACCGATCCGCTCACAAAGTTGAAAGATGTTTGGCAGCAGACAAAACTCGTAAAGCCAAAAGGTGAGGATAATGTCCTGAAGTTGGAACAGAAGAAGGGTACGTTGTATTTCTATCTTAATGGAAAACTATTAACAACAACACCCGTGTTTCCCTGGTTTGGCAAGCACATAGGATTTGTTTGCTATACAAAGATGAAATTGCTTATTGATGATTTCATCTTTACTCATGATATTAAAATTAACAAGCCTGTCGAGTCCCTTGCTGCCTTGGAAAAGGAGAACATGGGGCATGCTATTAACACAATTTATGATGAGGTAAGTCCTAAAATCTCTGCTGATGGTAAAGTGCTTTACTTTGGTCGGAAACATAGCCCTCAAAATGTAGGTGGTGTCAACGACAAAGAAGATATATGGATGAGCGAGGCTACAGCAAATGGATGGACTAAAAGCGTAAACTTAGGACCACCACTAAATTCTCCAAGCACTAATAATTTACTTTCTGTAAGTATTGATAATAACACACTGTTATTTCACACAAGTTATGGCTTCGCATTGAAGCATCGAACTGATAATGGATGGTCGGCTCCTGAAGATCTTGGCATCAATTTTAAAAATGAGTCTCAGTTTTTGGAAGGATCGTTATCTGCTGATGGAAAAGCAATTGTTTTTGTAGCTAAACTTAAATCAAATGCTTACTACCGACAAGATAAAGATGAACGTGACATCTACGTTTGTCTGAAAAAGGAAAATGGTAAATGGACGTCTCCTATTCACACAGGAAAAATTATTAACAGCTCTGGTGACGAATATTCACCTTTCCTTTCAGCTGATGGACGAACGCTATATTTTGCAAGTAACGGAAGACCGGGTTATGGAGATGCAGATATATTTATGACAAAACGTATTTCTGATAAATGGAATCAATGGTCAGAGCCAGTTAACCTGGGATTAGGAATTAATACCGTAGGGTTTGATGCATATTATACGTTACCCGCTTCTGGTGAGTATGGATATATGGTAACGAATGTTAAGGGTTATGGCTTAGCAGATATTGTACGATTTAAAATTCCGCAGGACATAAAACCTGATCCTGTTGTATTAGTAACTGGAAGGGTATTAAATGCCAGAACGCAACTACCTTTAAGTGCACGGATCACCTTTGATGATCTTAAGACTTTAAAGGAGATTGGGGAAGCGCGATCAGATCCAAAAACCGGCGAGTATAGTATCGCATTGCCTTCAGGAAAAAGTTATGGATACCTTGCTGCTGCGGCAGGATACTTATCTGTAAACGAAAATCTTGAGTTGGTTCATCTCGAAGAGTATAGTGAATTGAAGAAAGACCTGTTGCTTGTTCCGATTGAGGTTGGCGAATCTATACAACTCAAAAATGTTTTCTTTGAAAAGAGTAAGCCCGATCTGTTACCCGAATCATTTCTTGAGTTGGATAGGTTGGTAGAGATTCTGAAAGAAAATAAAACAATGGAGATTCAGTTGGAAGGACATACTGATAGCGTTGGTGATACAGGAGCTAACTTGTTATTATCAAAACAAAGAGTTGATGCGGTAGAGAGGTACCTTGTGAAAAAAGGAATTGATGATAAAAGAATTACCGGTCAGGGATATGGAGGTTCAAGGCCGGTGGCACCCAGCGATACGGAAGAAAACCGACAACTGAACAGAAGGGTAGAGTTTAAAATTACAAGGAAGTAAAACCTTACTTAACTGCGCATGGAAAAGATTCAAAACTACATTAATGGTGAATTGGTACAATCCATATCAGGAGAATATCTTCAAAATATCAATCCTGCTACGGGTGAGGTGTATAGTCTCATACCCGATTCAAATGCTGATGATATTGCCGAGGCAACTTCCAGTGCGTTGCGCGCCTTTGCTGATTGGTCCTCCATGCCTGTTGAAAAAAGATCTGCGATCTTACTGCGAATTGCTGATCTCATAGATAGAGATATTGATAGGTTAGCACTTGCAGAAAGTATTGACAACGGAAAGCCTGTTACCCTCGCAAAAGCTGTTGATATTCCGCGTGCGTCTGCAAACATGCGCTTTTATGCTACGGGTGCAATACATGTCTCTACCGAGGCACACATCACAGGTATAGAAGCGATCAATTACACTTCTAAAACTCCAATAGGTGTAGCGGGGTGTATATCTCCCTGGAATCTTCCATTATATCTTTTTACCTGGAAAATAGCTCCGGCACTTGCCGCAGGTTGCACTGTGGTAGCAAAGCCATCAGAGCTTACACCTATGACTGCCTATTTATTTTCCAAGTTGTGTATAGAGGCAGGCCTTCCTCAAGGTGTTCTTAATATAGTACATGGTTTAGGGTCAAAGGCAGGTCAGGCAATTATTGAGCATCCTGATATTCATGCAATATCTTTTACAGGAGGAACAGTAACAGGAAAAAAGATTGCTGCAACTGCTGCGCCGATGTTTAAAAAGTTGTCGTTAGAGCTTGGCGGTAAAAATCCAAATATTGTTTTTGCTGACTGTGATTTTGAACAGGCGGTGACAACTTCTATTCTCTCATCTTTCTCCAACCAGGGAGAAATTTGTTTGTGCGGCTCACGAATTTTTGTTGAAGAAAGTATCTATCAGAAGTTTACTGATGAGTTTGTTAAACGAACACGCGCATTAACAATTGGCGATCCCTTACTCGAAAGTACAAAAGTGGGAGCTTTGGTTTCTGAGGCTCATATGAATAAAGTTCTCTTATATATATCACTCGCACAACAGGAGGGAGGTAACGTTATTACCGGTGGAAGAAGACTTCATCTGGATGGACGCTGTAGTAATGGTTTCTTTGTAGAGCCTACAATCATAACAGGTCTCACATGCGAATGCAGAACCAATCAGGAAGAAATTTTTGGTCCGGTTGTTACAATTACCCCTTTTAAATCGGAAGAGGAGGTTATTAGTTTTGCCAACAGCACGGCTTATGGTTTGTCTGCTACGCTTTGGACCGAAAATTTAAAGCGCGCCCATCGTGTTTCTTCAAAGCTAAAATCAGGAATCGTCTGGGTAAATTGTTGGCTGTTTCGCGACCTGCGAACTCCATTCGGTGGTATGAAGCAGTCGGGTATGGGACGCGAAGGTGGATGGGAAGCATTAGAGTTCTTTATGGAAACAAAAAACATATGTATCAAACTTTAAACACCATAACCTCCTAATCCTGCAAACACGTACAGGTTTTCTTTATTCATGGTAAAGCAACTCTTTGATATCAATCATATCTTTTTTACAGCAATGGGATATGATATGAGTTATATTGAATTCTTCGGTGTCTTCTTCGGGCTAATTGCTGTGTGGCTCTCTGCAAGAGCACATATCCTCAGCTGGCCCGTAGGAATAGTTAATGTAATCCTGGCCTTTGTATTATACTATCAAATTCAATTATATCCGGATATGTTCCTGCAAGTCTTCTTCTTCATTACAAATATCATTGGTTGGTGGAGATGGCTTAATCCCTCGTCGGAAGAAGAGGATAAAAAGAAACAATTGAAAGTCTCCTATATGGGTTGGAAACAGTTTCTGTTAGTCTTCACGGTATGCATAGCGGGTACTTTTATATTAGGATCATTGGCAAGTCAGCTACATCATTGGTTCGCAGAAGTTTTTCCCTTGCCGAGTGCTTATCCGTATATCGATTCATTTATTACTGTAATGAGCATCGCCACAACCTTCCTTATGATAGAAAAGAAAATTGAGTCTTGGGTAATCTGGATTATTGTTGATGTAGTTGCCACTATACTTTACTACGTTAAGGGTGTTAAGTTTTATAGCTTCGAGTATCTGGTATTTACGGCACTTGCAACATACGGACTCTATAATTGGATCAGGGAATATCGTACTTATAAATTGGCATGATCAGAGGATTAATTATCGGAAAGTTTATGCCCATTCACCTGGGCCACATCGCTTTAATAAGATTTGCTGCGGCGCAATGTAATGAAGTAATTGTGTCGATGAGCTATACGGATAAGGATAGTATTAATGCCGAACTGCGATTTTCCTGGATTAAAGAGATCTTTAAAAATGATATAAACATAAAGCCCGTTCTTATTGAAGATAATTTTGATGATGAGTCATTGCCTTTAGAAGAACGTACAAAGAAATGGGCATCTGTTATTGGTTCAAGGTATCCTAAGATTCACAAGATTTTTTCTTCAGAATCTTATGGCGAATCATTTGCACGTAATCTTGGCGCTACTCATGTTGCTTTCGATTATGATCGCAAGCAAATAGCGGTTTCAGCAACCTTAGTGAGAGACCATCCCTTTCAGTACTGGAACTATATCCCGGATGTTGTTCGTCCATACTTTGTAAAGAACATTTGCTTTTATGGTCCGGAGAGCACAGGGAAATCAACGATGTCAGTACGAATGGCTCAACTATATAATACGGAGTTCGTGCCTGAAGTGGCGCGTGAGCTTATTACTTCCAATGATTTTACTGTAGATGATATTATACGTATTGGATATGCGCAAACCGAACGGGTAAAAGAAAAGCGAAAGGTTGCCAATAAGATGCTTTTTTGCGATACCGATGTGATTACAACAGAAATATATTCGTATCACTACTTACGCATTATTCCTCCCGTGCTTTTCGATCTCGAAAAGGAGGTTGCTTACGATTATTACTTTCTTTTTAATACCGATACGCCGTGGGTAGCCGACCACATGAGAGATCTTGGAGAAAAACGTGTTGAAATGTATAATGTTTTCAAAGCTGAACTCGACAAAAGGAGAATACCGTACCCACTAGTAACAGGTAATTACGAAGAGAGAGAACAGTTTTTGCAACACGCCATAAACAAAATTCTATCTGCCTGAATTTGTTGGCAATTGTCCTTGTATAACTTTTAAAGCTCCGCAACTGCAATATTCTGCCTTAAGAAACCGTTGCGATCTTCAATTTTCAGGCCATTTTATGCTTCGAGAGTGTAATAAAGGAAAGTGAAATAAATAAAAGCAGCTTTTATTCTTCAATTGCGTATGGTGTTCGAATCACACATTCATACTCATTTTCATTGAATTCAGCATCAAATGCATCTTTTTTGATTTTAAACTGCATTACATCGCTGCTTTAATCTTTTACCACGGTAAATCGATCTTATGTAATTTTCCTTTATTAATGAGGAGCCCTCAGCCGGTCTAGTACCCCTATCTTTAATATCTCGTTACTAAACCTCACATTATGCGAAGACACATTTACAAAAATGTCTTTTGGCTCACAATTAATCTCATGCTCTTTGTAGTAGGCAGCAAAGTGTATGCACAGGAAAAACCAGCGGAAAAAAAGAAGGGTGTTGACATTATGATCACCCAGTCACCAAAAATTATGGTGAAAGTTGAAGCGGTTACAAACAATACCTGTTATGGTGAATCCAAAGGTGCCATCAATATTACACCTTACGGTGGTTTCCCTCCTTATAGATATGTATGGTCCAGTGGTGATACCACACAGGACGTTGCCGCACTAAAAGCGGGTATTTACAAGGTTGTTGTATCAGATAATCTTAGTTGTAGTGATACCATGTCGGTCACTATCACAGCCCCCGAAAAAATTAACGGTACGGTAGAGTCAGTAAGAGATATCTTATGTTACGGATATGACAACGGAGAGGTTGATATATCTGTAAAAGGTGGTAAGGCTCCTTATACCTATAATTGGAGTAACGGAGCTAAAACAGAAGACCTTAAAGGTGTAACCTCAGGAAGATACTCTGTTCTTATTACCGACTCATACGGATGTCAGGAGATTGTTCCTGCGGAGGTGCAGGAAAAGCCTTTGATAGTACGATGGGTAGATGATATCAAGAATATTAAATGTAGTGGAGATAGCTCAGGAAGTATTGATATTACGGTAAGCGGTGGTGTTCCTCCTTACACTTATAAATGGAGTAGTGGCGAGACAAGCGAAGACCTTAGAAGCTTGAAAGCAGGTAACTATGAAGTTGTTGTAAAGGATTCAAAGGGATGTACTGAAGTTTCATTGGCAAAAGTTGTAGAACCTGCACCCATTGCCATCGCTTTTGATGAAGTTAGAAACATGAGATGCTTTGGTGATCAAAGCGGAACTATTAACGTAAGTATACAAGGTGGTAAACCTCCTTATAAGTATTTATGGAATACAGGTGCAACCACGCAGGATATCGCCGGAATTGGTGAAGGTGAATATGTGGTAGAAGTAACAGATAATAACGCTTGTGTTAAGTCTGCTGCTACTAAAGTAACTGGTCCTCCGCTTCTCGCTGTGGATCTTGTTTCTTTACAAAACGTTAAGTTCAACGGAGGCTCAACAGGCTCTGTCAATATTGCTGTAAAAGGTGGAGTTCCACCTTATAAATACAGATGGAGTAACGGAAGTGAAACTCCTAATATTTCGAATCTAGCTGCTGGTGGTTATTCAGTTCGTGTTACAGATGCTACTGGTTGCGCAAAGATCATGTCTGTAAGTGTTACGCAACCATCACCGCTCGTTGTTCAACTTGAAAATGTAAGAAACATCACTTGTAACGGTGAAAAAACTGGTGAAATCAATATCTCGGTCGCGGGTGGTGTTGCTCCTTATACATTTACATGGACAAACGGCGTAACAATTGAAGACCTTAATAATATTGGGGCAGGTAAATACGGCGTTACAGTTACAGATGCAAATGGATATTCACAAAAGGTAGAAGCTGAAATTACAGAGCCTCCTGCCTTAAAGGTAAAGCTTGAAAATACTACCAACATTCTTTGTAATGGATACACTACTGGTGTAATTGATGTAAAAACTGAAGGCGGTGTTCAACCTTACAGATATAGATGGAATAACGGAAGTGTTACCCAGGATTTAGTAAACATTCCTGCAGGTGAATATCTTTTGAAAGTAACTGATGCAAACTACTGTGAACAAAACATAAGCACAGTTATAACAGAACCTGAACCATTAAAGCTGGCCTTCGAAAGCATTACTCATATTAACTGTAATGGAGCAAATACAGGTCAGATAAATGTAAACGTCGCTGGGGGTATCGCACCTTACCAATACAAATGGAACAACGGCGCGGTTACCGAAGACCTTAAGGATATCAAAGCCGGAGATTACAATATCAATGTTATAGATAGCAAAGGATGTGCACAGCAAATTTCTACTGTAGTTGCCGAGCCTCCTGTACTTCTTGTTAAAGAAGATCTTGTTACTCATGTTGATTGTAATGGTAACAGCTCAGGTTCGATTAGTCTTAATGTCATTGGCGGTGTTACACCTTACCAGTTTGCCTGGAATACAGGTAGCACAACTAAGAATATCTCCAACCTTAAAGCAGGTGCATACAACATGAAAGTGACTGATGCCAAAGGTTGCGTGAGCACATTTACTCAAAATATTCGTCAACCTGAACCGCTTGTGAAGAAGGTAGAAGGAGTAAAGGATATTTTATGTTTTGGTGATGCCAAAGGTTCAATCAATATTAGTGTATCTGGTGGTGTCGTTCCTTATAAGTACCGTTGGAGCAATGGTGCCATTACACAGGATATTATTGATATCAAGGCAGGAAAGTATTCAGTGTTAATTGCTGACGCAAATGGATGTTCTGATTCCTTGAGTGCAACGGTAGTTCAAAATACACTACTTACGCCAACTGTAAGTGTTGTTAACATCAACTGTTTCGGAGAAAAAACTGGTGCTGTTAACCTTGCTGTTCAGGGTGGTGTTGCTCCTTATACTTTCAAATGGAATAACGGACAGGTAACGCAAAACATCACAGGTCTTACAGCAGGAAAATACGCTGGTATTATAACTGACTCAAAAGGATGTTTTAAGAATGTTGATGCATACATAACAGAACCTTCTAAATTCGTTGCAAGTCTTGAAAACGATAAAGGGATCAGCTGTTTCGGAGAATCTACAGGTTTTATAAATGTTCGCGTGTCTGGTGGAACAACACCTTACAAGTTTAAGTGGAACCATGGTGATTCAACACAGAATATTTCGAAACTCCCTGCAGGTACCTATGTGCTTACTGCAAAGGATGCAAAGGGATGTCAGCAGAGAGTAGAAACTACACTTACACAGCCTTCTAAAATTGAACACGCTGTTAAAGGTGTAACACATGTAATGTGTAATGGCAATAACACTGGTGCAATAGATATCGTAGTTGCAGGTGGTGTTGGCCCTTATAGTTATAAATGGAGCAATGGCGCTACTACACAGGATATCGACGGCGTACCTTCAGGTAAGTACAATGTGACATTAACAGATGCAAATGGATGTGCGAAGGCGCTTGATGCCGAGATAACGCAACCGCCGCTTCTTACAGTAAAATTGGATACAACAGTTAATATCTTGTGTAATGGAGACCGCAAAGGGTCTATTAAGCTTGATGTATCAGGTGGAGTGCTCCCTTATAAATATAGCTGGAGTAATGGTGCTGTTACAAAAGATATTTCCGATCTGCCAGCAGGCAGCTACTCAGTTCTGGTAACAGATGCAAAAGGATGTCTCAAGACAATGAGCGTTACGTTGGCTCAGCCCCCAGCATTGGTAGCTACTTTGGCAAGTGTTAAAAATATAAGCTGTAATGGAGATAAAGTAGGGGCTGTTTCAATTGATGTAGTAGGGGGTGTAAAACCTTATACTTTCAAATGGAGCAACGGAAGCACATCTCAAAATCTTACAAACATTGCTGCCGGAACATACACTGTTGAAATCGTTGATAAAAACGGATGTAGACAAAGTCTTGCTGCAACGGTTACACAACCTTCTAAGCTTGTTGTATCCGTGGCAAGCGTTAAGAATGTCTCATGCTTTAACGGAAAAGATGGGTCTATTGATATCATAGCAAACGGAGGAACAACCCCTTATCAATATGCATGGAGTAACCGTGCAACTACGCAGGATATCACAGGTGTAGAAGCAGGCACATATTCACTTACTATTAAAGATGCAAATGGATGTAGCGATTCTACAGTTTATGCTACAATCAAGCAACCTCAGTTATTGGAAGCCAGTGTCCTGAAAGTAGTTGATGTACTTAAGCATGGCGAAAAAACAGGATCAATTGATCTGAATATTGCTGGTGGTGTTGCTCCTTATACATATAGCTGGAGTAATGGCGCAGTCACACAAAACGTGAAGGCCCTTCCGGCAGGTAACTATTCGGTTATAGTTAAAGATGCGAATTCCTGCGAAAAGATAATCAGCACATTAATTAAACAACCACCTGCGCTTGCTGTTACAATAGAATCTGTTAAGGATATTAAATGTAACGGTGATAATAACGGTGCAATTACGTTAAACGTAACTGGTGGTGCTCCTCCATATAAGTATGCTTGGAGTAATGGGGATTCAACTAAAAATCTTGCGAACGTTACAGCAGGAGATTATACAGTAAAAGTTTCCGATGTCCATGGATATTACCAGACGCTTACTGCTAAAATCGTTCAGCCTTCTAAGCTTGTTGGTAAGATCGACATGATTAAGAATGTCTCTTGTTTCAGCGATAACTCAGGCGCAGTAAACATTACAATGACAGGCGGTGAAGCTCCTTATAAATTCAACTGGAACTCAGGACAAACTACCGAGGATCTTGTAAATGTTCCTGCTGCAGATTACACGCTTACAGTTACAGATGCCATCGGTTGTAAAAGCGTAATCCAGGCAAGCGTAACACAGCCTTCTGATTTTACTGCAATAGTATCTGAAGTAAAGAATATCAATTGTAAAGGCGAAGATAAGGGCGAGATTTACCTCGACGTAAAAGGTGGAGTAACGCCTTATAATTACTACTGGAGTAATGGTGCAAGAACAAAAGATATCACCAAGGCTATTGCAGGACAATATTCAGTAAAAGTTGTTGATAACAACGGTTGTACAAATACAGTAACAGCTTCTATTACTGAGCCTTCTTTACTTGTTGCAAAACTTGGTGCAGTTACAGATAACTTGTGTAATGGCGAAAGAAAAGGCTCGATCAACATAGATGTAGCTGGTGGAACTCTCCCGTACAAATACAAATGGAGTAACGGTGATAGCACAAAAAATCTTACGGCTATCCCTAAAGGTGAATACACGGTAACGGTAATTGATGCTAAACAATGTATGCAGAAACTTACCGCAGTTATTAACGAACCGCAGTTGTTGTCTGTTGTGATGAAAGACCATCAGGATGTTGCTTGTTATGATAATAAGACGGGTAGGGTAAATGTAGAAGTGAACGGTGGTACTAAGCCGTACTCATTCGCTTGGTCTAACGGTGCTAAAACACAAAACCTTTTGGATGTTGTTGCTGGTGAGTATCAGCTTACTGTAAAGGATGCGAAAGGATGTAGTAATGTTCTTGTTGCTAAAATTCAACAGCCAGAACAGTTAACAATCAGGTTGGATACCGTACGAAATATTTTGTGTAACGGCGATAGCAAAGGACTGGTAGACGTTTCAGTAACAGGTGGTGTTCTTCCTTATACTTACACCTGGAGCAACGGGGCACACACAGAAGATCTTACCAACGTACTCGCTGGTAACTACTCGATCCTTGTGAAAGATGCAAAAGGTTGTACCAAGTCGCTTACAACAGCTATTCAGGAACCTGCTAAGCTCACTGCTAAAGTTGATCCGATCACACATATTAAATGTGCTGGTGAAGAAACAGGACTGGCAACCATTACAGCACAAGGTGGTGTTGCTCCTTACAAATACTTATGGAACAACGGCGTAACATCCGCTAAGCTTGAAAATACAAAGGCAGGTGAATATATCGCTACGATTACTGATGCAAACGGCTGTAACACAACACAAGCTGTTGTAATTACTGAACCTGCTAAGTTGATTAAGACCATTGATGCGATTACAAACATTCAATGTTTTGGTGAAAACACCGGTTCAATCCAGGTAACAGTTAGAGAAGGCATAGCGCCTTACACATTCAAATGGAACAATGGTGAATCAACTGAAGATATCAGGAATCTTGTTGCTGGTAACTATAAGCTTACCATTACAGAAGGTAATGGCTGTAAAAGCGTACTCGAGGCTGTCATAGAAGAGCCAACGAAGTTTATTGCAGCTGTAGATAAAGTAACTGATGTATTGTGCTATGGTAACAAAACGGGTGCGATAGAAATATCAGTTTCTGGTGGTGTCGAGCCTCACACATTTGCATGGAGTAATGGAAGCAAAACTGAAGACCTGAGCGATATCGGTGCAGATAGTTATTCAGTGGTTGTATCGGATGGTAACGGTTGTAAGAAAACACTTTACACTGAAATCAAAGAACCTACAAATCTTGCGCTTAGAATTGACTCTGTGAAGAACGTTAAATGTTGTGGTGATAGGAGCGGTGCTATCTTTATCACAGTTGAAGGTGGTGTAAAACCTTACAGGTATAACTGGAGCCACGGTGCTACAACGGAAGACATACAAAACCTTGAGTTAGGTGTTTATACAGTAAACGTAACCGATGCTAATGGTTGTATGATCTCTTCAATTGATGATATGACCTTGTACGAACAAGTGGTATCTAAAGGTAAGTTCACAACACGCGATATCTTATTCGATGTAGGTAAAGCTACCATCAAGCCTGAATCGTTCAATACGATCAATAGAATTGCGTCGTTCATGAAAGAACATCCGGATATTACTTTCAGAATTGAAGGCCACACCGATAGCGATGGTTCAGATGATTCTAACCAGAAGCTTTCAGAAGACAGATCTATCGCTATTCGTTTAGCATTGATTAAGTTCGGTATCCGCGAAAACAGATTGCAGGCTAAAGGCTGGGGAGAAGCAAAACCTATCGCAACCAACTTAACTGCTGAAGGTAAAGCGCTTAACCGAAGAGTTGAATTCGTTTCACTTACAGGTACTAACGATGGTAACCTGATGTACAACGAGCTCAATAAAATGACAGCGAATGAATAAAGGGTAATGGGTAATAATTGGGAAGTCATATCCGAAAGGGTATGACTTTCTTTTTTTTACTGACACTTACATTCTCTAGGACTTACTTTCTGTAGTCAGTCGTCAAGCTCCAATTCCATACCAATCTTCTTGCGCACTACATTCCCTGCGTAATCAATTACTTCAATCACAACCTTATCCATCATCTCTCTAAAAACACTAAAGGTATAAGTCCATTCATCCCGTGTTGCCGTTGTCTCTTTTGTTTCCAGTACTTCGCCATTTTTCCCTAAAGCATGAACGCGAATTGCTTTATTGTCGAAATCCTTTTTATCGGCTTTAACACGAACCGTTACAAGGGATTGATCGGTACTTACCTCTGCTTCTTTGAGCTGAGGCTTACGCATGTACTCGGTAATTGCAGCGGTATAAGCATTGGGTAGGTTCATTTCCTTCGCCATTTTCCAGTAATACGCTTTTCTGTCCGCATCTAGCATCATTGCTTGGGCAAACTTAGTAGCCATCCTAAAACGCAACCGGTTATCACGTTGAAGCGCACTTTGCTTGGTCGTTGGCTTACCACGCCGGGCAACTATAGTTTTACCTCTTAACTGCTTAAAAATAAACTTGTTTCCAAATCTTCCGCTTAAACCGGAGGTAAGGTCATTTTCAATAACAAGTGCCATAGGGTTATACTTTTTTTAAATAAATGTAGGGTGGGGTTTGACAAATAGTGTCAATTTGAAAAATGTTCGACCTCACTTTGAGGTACCGTATCACCGCAACAAGCGCAGCACGAGTGGAAAATGAGTGCAGAAGGCATTAAATCACAACCTGCAAGGGTATAGTAAAACCTATAAAACAAAACAACCCTGCAGTTCGGCAGGGTTGTTCGATAATTCAGTAAAATAGTTTATTCAGCTCAGGCTTTGCCCGCCTTATAACCTTTGGTAGCAAAATAAAAGATAAACAGATAACAAGGTACCATTATCCAGTAGGCCTGTTGTGCATTCCATGCGTCAGATAAACTTCCATATAACAAGGGAAGTATAGCACCTCCCGCTATAGCCATCACCAATAACCCAGATCCTATCTTAGTAAACTTGCCAAGCCCATCCAGTGCCAATGGCCATACCGCAGGCCAGATAAGCGAATTAGATAATCCAAGCAAAGCAATGAAGGCAACTGATAATCCGCCTGATGTAACAATGGCAAGAACGGTAAAAATAGCTCCTGAAATAGCGCATAATTTTAGGGCCGTTGCCTGTGTCATGTATTTAGGGATCAGGATAATTCCAACAACATAACCAACTAACATGCAGCCAAGGGTTGCCTGCGAGAAGAAACGCGCGGTACTTAGCTCTATTCCTATAGATTTGCCATAACTGATAATAGTATCTCCTGCCATTACTTCAACACCTACATATACAAACAGGGCAATAACACCTAGAATCAAATGAGGGAATTGAAGTACGCTGCTTTTACCCATAGGTGACTTATTCCCATCCTTAGTATCATCGCCACTATCATCAATGTCCGGTAGTGATGATAACATAATGGCTATAGCCAGGAATACAAGCACTGCTGTAATGATGTAGTAAGGAACAATCACCCGGCTTGCCAATTCATTTAGTGTAGCCTCTTTTGTTGATGCATCCATCGTAAGAAGTCTTTGCTCCAATACATCTGCATCTTTCAGTGCAATATACCCGAAGATAAGACCAGCAAGTATGCCAGCAATCTTATTACAGATCCCCATAATACTAATGCGGCTTGCAGCACTTTCAATAGGGCCTATAATCGTCACATAAGGGTTAGATGCTGTTTGAAGTAACGCAAGACCTGTTCCTATAATAAACAAACCCACGAGGAACAGATTGTAATTTCTTGATTGCGCCGCCGGAACGAACAGTATCGCTCCTACTGCCATTACAATTAACCCAATCGCCATTCCTCTTTTATATCCTGTAAGATTAAGAACATAGGATGATGGAATAGCCATCACCGCATAAGCGATGAAAAAAGCGGTAGCAACTAAGTACGATTGAAAATTGGTCTCAAGCTGACAAGCAATTTTTAAGTAGGGGATCAATGTCCCGTTTACCCATGTTACAAATCCAAAGATGAAAAATAGTGCTCCGATAATGATCATCGGCACCAGGTACTGTTTTCTTGAGTCAGTCATTACTTCTCAGTGAGGTTTAGTTTATTTATGTGCGGTATACACACTGTCAATTTAATCTTATTTTTGGGCCCAATTTTATTCATTAATGTCGCGATAAACATTAAAGAATGAGCCTAAATCCCGGTTCTTTTTTAGTGTTTGCGCAAACACTTACGGAAAAATAAAGAAAAGACAATGGACACACCAAATCGCACACAAAAAAATCTGACACTTTTAGTATTAGCAGCAGGTATTGGAAGCCGTTATGGAGGTATTAAACAAATCGATGGATTCGGTCCCAACGGAGAAACAATAATGGATTATTCCCTCTTTGATGCTGTAAGAGCTGGTTTTACTAAAGTTGTCTTTATTGTTCGCGATGAAATTCTTGAGGTGGTAAAAGAAAAATTTGAGCCTAAGCTAAAGGGAAAACTTCAGGTAGAATTCGTCATTCAGTCTTTAGATAAACTCATCCCTAAAGAGTACCAAAATGCTGAAAGGGTAAAACCGTACGGAACAGGTCATGCAGTATTGTGTGCCCGTGAGGTTATCAACGAGCCTTTCGTGGTTATTAACGCAGACGACTTCTATGGAAAGGACTCATTTGCTTCTGTTGCAAACTTCTTTGCCAATGAAACATCAGGTGCTCACGCCATGGTTGGATATACTTTAAAGAATGTATTGTCAGAGCATGGTAGCGTATCAAGAGGAGTAGGTGAAAAAGATGATCAGGGATTTTTAAAATCAGTAGTGGAAAGAACAACCATTGTTAAAGAAAACGGAAAGATCATCGCCAAAGAAAAAGACGGAGACCTTGAACTTAGCCCTGATGCTCCTACTTCGATGAACTTCTGGGGCTTTCATCCTTCTATGTTCGAGTTGTCAGCAAAAATGTTTAATGAGTTCCTGAAGAATAATCACAACAACATTAAAGCTGAATTCTATATTCCGCTTATCGCGAATGAAATGATTGCAAAGAATCAGGGTAAAATCAAAGTTCTTGGCGGAGGCAATATCTGGTTCGGCGTTACTTATAAAGAAGATAAGGAAGAGGTTTCTTCAAAGATTAAAGCTTTAATAGCCAAAGGAGAATATCCTGAAAAACTCTGGGTTTAATCCTTGCGGGATTTTAGAGTAGTGTCACGCTACTGATACTGCTTTTATTTTCTATTTTGCTTTGGTGAATGGGTTTACATCTCTAAATAATATTGACATGAAGCTTCTGATTCTTATCGCTGCCGTTCTTACATCACTATCTGCCGTTGCACAGGTTAAATCTTCTGACCTCGTTGGCGCCTGGAAGTCGCAAAGCAATAATCAAACTTCCGTTGCAATATGTTCTGATAAATTCTTCTCTGTTGCAGTCTATACCAACAGTGAATTCATCGGCACTTACGGCGGAAAGTACACTGCGGCTGGCCAAAACATAACCTTGAATTTCGAGTTCCATACTTTGAACCCGGAAATGATTACTCAGCAAGTTGAAGTAGCCGCTGAAATCAAAAATGGTAAACTGGTGTTGACACAGGAAGGTACTGAATGGACCAGATTAGATGATGGAAAGCCTGGTAAACTAGCTGGTGCCTGGCTAATAACAGGGAGAATGCAGGGTAATACGATGTCTGAAATGACACCCGGTGCCAGACGCACGATGAAGATTCTTTCCGGTACAAGATTTCAATGGATCGCATACAATGTCGATACAAAGGAATTCTTTGGTACCGGAGGTGGTTCTTATACAACCGAAAAAGGAAAGTATACAGAGAATATTGAATTCTTTTCTAGAGATAACAGCAGGGTTGGTAAAAGTCTTTCTTTTGATTTCAACCTGGAAAACCAGCAGTGGCATCACAAAGGGTTAAGCAGTAAAGGTGAACCCATCAACGAAGTTTGGAGTAAGCGCGAAAACATTGGACTTTAACGTTAAGCAACGATACACTCAATTTATTAAAGAAAAAGCGAAGGAGCTCGGGTTCTCATTCTGCGGCATTGCCAAAGCCGAATTTCTTAGTGAAGAAGCACCACGTCTTGATGAATGGCTTAAACGAAATTACCAGGGGAAGATGCAATACCTGGAAAACCACTTTGATAAACGTTTAGACCCTACGTTACTTGTACCAGGAGCTAAATCAGTAGTAAGCCTCATCTACAATTACTATCCTGAAAAGGATCTCAGTCAACAGACTGAGTTAAAGGTTGCCAAGTATGCCTACGGTGAAGATTATCACTTTGTGATTAAAGACAAGCTTAAAACTTTTCTTTCTCTCATCCAGCAGGAAATAGGTGAAGTAGGTGGTCGGGCGTTTGTTGACTCAGCTCCTGTAATGGAAAGGGCTTGGGCAAAAAGGTCAGGGTTAGGTTGGATTGGAAAAAACAGTTTGCTCTTGAATAAAGAACATGGCAGCTTTTTCTTTCTTGCAGAGCTAATCATAGATCTTGAGCTCGAATACGATGGTCCGGTAAAAGATTACTGCGGTACATGCACTGCCTGCATAGATGCCTGCCCTACTGATGCCATAGTCGATGCCCACGTTGTAGATGGAAGCAAATGCATCAGTTATTTTACCATCGAACTAAAGGAAGAATTACCCACTGACGTCAAAGGAAAGTTCGAGAACTGGATCTTCGGCTGCGATATCTGCCAGGATGTTTGCCCTTGGAATCGCTTCTCTAAACCACACAACGAAGACAAGTTCAATCCTAATCCCTTACTCGAAACCATGAGTAAGAATGAATGGATTGAACTGACTGAAGAAGTGTTTCAAAACATCTTCAGACACTCCGCCGTCAAAAGAACAAAGTTCGAGGGGTTGAAAAGAAATATCAGGTTTGTTATAGATCAGGGTGCTTGTGCTACCTGATCATCACAATCGCTTCATTCGCTATTTTCTGATTGTACTCAAAGGCAAGCTTTTGATAATTAACCAGGTCTACGATGGTGCCAATCAAACATAGTCCTGCAGTAAAGATGTATAGAATTCCCATCCCGATATGGTTAATAATGAAGCGGTGTACACCTGCAAGACCTACAAATCCAAGTAAGGCGGTAACAAGAATAAGCATAGGCTCTCTTCTTCTAGCCCTGTAAATTGAAGCAAAGGTTCTGGCCTTTTCCTCATCAAAATCCTTAATTAGGTGTTGAACGTAAGCCATTTCTTCACCTGTTATTTCTGGCATTACATCAATTACGCGAGCCATAAGTTTTAAAATGGTTTTTTGTTAAAATAAATATCCTGAAAATTAAAATAATCACAGCAAACATTCCTAACGGATGCATAGTAATTGACTCCTTAATCTCGCCGTGAAATAAAAGTGAAATAGATCTTCCCAACCCGCACCCCGGGCACCAATCGATGCCTGCAAATGCTAACGGACATATTGTAAAGTGAGTACCACTTGAGCAGTCATAAAACGCCAACGCCACCAAAGCAAGCACCCAGCAAAAGCCTTCCATCGGATACGACACAACTAACTTAAGAGATTTGATAGGGACCACTTTTGCTCTGAATTTATGGTAAGGTATTAAATAAAAAACCCCGAACTACGTCGGGGCTGATAATACAAATTTTTAACTCGAATTAAGCTACAGTAAAACAGCGATTCAGAATCGCTTCATAACGATCCCCAAATCTGGTATAGCACCAGTTTTTGAGTTCACTGATCTCATCGGCTATTAAAACCCGAATAGCCTTTCTTAGCTCTTTCTCAAATAAGAGAGCGTCAAAACTCACTTTGGTGAGCACAGTTTTGACATAATTTAACATAGCGGTAATCAATTGCTTTTTTGAATTAGTTTAAAAAATAAGCTAACGACTGTTAAATTAATATTTAAAATAACAATTCTGAAAAAGTCGTTTAAAAAAATTTTACAAATACCCCTTAATGCAGTATAATATAGCGGCTGTTGATTGTTTCCAGGAACTTTAAACAATTTTTTATAGTATAATTTGGTTCTGATAACGCATATTCGCCTTCGATTTATATATGAAGCAGCTTTATTTCAAAATATCTCTCGTCCTCATACTGTTCTCTTTCAACTACGCAACAGCACAGGACGTTAAGGTTACTTTAGGGCCTGATGAAGTTGGAGAAAATCAGGGTTGGACCATTACAGTTACAGTCCAAAATGAAAGACTTCGCAGCTACGACAATTTTCCCGACATCGACGGTTTTAGAAAAAGAGGTACATCAACACAAAGCACTACCAATATTGTTAACGGACAAATGTCTTCTTCCCAAAGCGTAATAATGACATATTTCCCGCTAAGGCAAGGTACGTTTACGATTCCGTCATTTTCAATGAAGGTAAACGATCAGACTATTAATGTAACGGGGAAGAAAGTTAAGGTAGGTCCAGCTGTTCAGCAGCGAGATCCCTTCAAAAGCTTCTTCGACAGTAGTCCCGCCGACGATTTCTTTGGCAGAGAAGAAACCGAATTTGTAGATGTAAAAGATGATGCTTTCCTGGCAATTACCACAAACAAAGATGAAGTGTATGTAGGAGAGGGCTTCAATACCACGCTTTCTTTCTTTGTCTCTGCAGATAACCGCGCACCGCTTCAGTTTTATGACTTAGCTAAACAGCTTACTGATATACTGAAGAAAATAAAACCAAATGATGCCTGGGAAGAGAACTTCAACATCGAAAACATTGAAGGTGAAACGGTAACAATTAATGGTAAGGAGTACACCCAGTATAAGATTTATCAGGCCACGTATTATCCGCTTAATGCAGAGCCTATTGTCTTTCCTTCTGTAGCCCTTGAAATGATTAAGTATAAAGTGGCTCGCAATCCATCCTTCTTTGGGCAAAACAGAAAGGAGGACTTCAAGAAGTTCCATTCAAAACCAAAAACAGTCATTGTAAAAGAACTTCCGCCACATCCACTTCGCGATGTTGTAGCTGTAGGCGATTACAAGCTCACAGAGTCTATGCCTTCAACAAAATTGGAAACAGGCAAGAGTGCTGCATATACATTCAGTGTATATGGTGAGGGAAACATCTCTGCTATTGAGAAGCCCCTGGTTCAGGATAATGATAATTTCGAGTTTTACGATCCCAACGTAAGGCAAGATATCAACCGCGATAACGGTAGGGTCACAGGAACAAAGTCTTTTAACTACTTCCTGATCCCAAATGAACCTGGCGAATTTAAATTGGGAGATCATTTTCAATGGGTATTCTTTAATACCACCAAGCGTAAGTATGATACACTTCGCTCGAAAATAACAGTACATGTATCTGGTGAAAGCAGAAAGAATGAAGCCATTCAATCAACTGACCTTGGCTCATTCTATGACAGAATAGATACTGCAAATAATACGTTGCAAGCTCTCGAAGATAAGAGCTGGATGAAGGTGGCTTTTAATGCATTTATTTTGGTTGTATTGGGTGCTTCCGCGTATCTTGTGTTCAAAAAATAATCAGTCCGATTATTTCATTAACTCAGCCAATAAATGACTTGAGATTTAAATGAAGTAGTCATTACAACAAATGAGCAATTCATACGGTACACTATTTAAAATCTCAACGTTTGGAGAGTCACATGGTCCTGCAATTGGCGTAATCATCGATGGGTGTCCTGCAGGTCTTACAATAGACGAAGCTTTTATTCAGTCAGAATTAGATAGAAGAAAGCCTGGCCAATCAAAGATTACCACCCAACGGAAAGAAGATGATACATTTAAAATTTTAAGTGGCGTTTTTGAAGGCGTATCTACCGGAACTCCTATTGCTATTGTAATCGAAAATCAGGATCAGAGAAGCAAAGATTATAGCCATATAGCAGAGGCGTTCAGGCCATCACATGCTGACTACACATACCAGGCGAAATACGGCGTACGCGATTACAGGGGAGGAGGCAGAAGTTCTGCTCGTGAAACCGCAGCCCGTGTTGCAGCAGGATCGATCGCTAAAATGTTTTTAAGAAAGTACAGTGTAGATATAAGTGCATACGTCTCTCAGGTAGGTGACATCAAAGCACCTCACTTTTCAAAACTAGACCTATCAAAAACAGAAGATAATATTGTTCGCTGCCCCGATAGCGACACCGCAGAAAAAATGATCTCCCTGATTGATCAGGTTCGTTTAGACCGTGATACCATAGGTGGTGTTGTTACATGTGTTATCAAAAATACTCCTGTAGGTCTGGGAGAACCTGTGTTTGATAAGCTTCATGCAGAACTTGGTAAAGCAATGCTTGGTATCAATGCCGTTAAAGGCTTCGAATATGGAAGTGGCTTTGAAGGAATAACATTAAGGGGTTCACAACACAATGATGAATTCTATAATGACGGCGGCAACATAAGAACAAAGACAAACCTTTCTGGTGGAGTACAAGGAGGTATCTCCAACGGAGAAGACATCTACTTTAATGTAGCTTTTAAACCTGTTGCTACCATCATGCAGGATCAGGATTCAGTAGATAAAAATGGTAATCCAGTTACTGTATCAGGAAAAGGAAGACACGATCCTTGTGTTGTCCCTAGGGCCGTTCCAATTGTTGAAGCAATGGCTGCTTTAGTATTGACAGATTTTGTTTTACGCGCTAAGTCTTCAAAAGTTTAGACAGTTTCACCTGCTTCCTGGGGAAGGCTTTCCTCATTGAACGACAGTTTATTCATTCGTTGCTGGAGTTTTCAACGGCATAACCTTTTAACTGTCTGGTTAAAAAATCAACTTATATGAAAACTTTAGGAATAATTCTGATTATAATAGGAGCACTCATGACTGTTTTCACAGGGTTCAATCTTGTTACAAAAAAAGAAGTAGCAGATATTGGTCCGGTAGAAATTAACAAGGAAGAAAAAACACCAATCTATTGGTCTCCTATTACAGGTGGTATTTTACTTGTTGCTGGTATTATCATTATGGTAAGCAGTAAGAGAGGCAGCTAGCCGACTGCTTAAATCATGTACGGCCTTAAAATCTGCAAAGATATTAAGGCTTTTTTATTCCCTTTTTAATCTCTATTATCTTAATAGAAGATTATGTTGATCATGCTTTCTCGCCTGCTGAAATTTCCTTTCTTGAAACCTCCGAGAAGATAATTATATTGCGACAATGTTCGATATGAAGGCACTGATCTGAATAGATCTTAGGCTTTTCGATTATATTCAGAGACCATGGAAATATCTAAAACTGAAGGAAAAAGTAAATTAACAACATACATCATTATTGCTCTGTTTGCAGGTATTCTCCTGGGCTATGCTTTAAATAGAAATTACCTTAATAACGAAAACGAATCCTTAATTCAGGTTGATAATAAAATAGCACAGGTAGCCCATGAATTTCTTTCAGCTCAAGACAGCCTTACAATAAAATCACTTCAGGTAAAAAAAGCGGAACTGTCGAAGGAAAGAAATGCAATCCTTGCTACGCGCGATAAAAAGGTAGAGCCTTTTTCGCTGATAGCCGATATATTTTTAAGATTAATTAAAATGATTGTTGCTCCGCTGGTGCTTTCAACGCTGATTGTAGGCGTAGCTAAACTGGGAGATATTAGTGCTGTAGGCCGTATCGGTGGTAAAACATTATTGTGGTTTTTAGCAGCATCCTTTCTCAGCCTTCTCCTGGGTCTGATGATGGTAAATTTATTTCAGCCCGGTGTGGCCATGCATTTGCCCCTTCCTGAAACCAATGAAACTGGCATTGCAAAGGTAGGATTCTCTCTTAGGGATTTCTTTTATCACATGTTCCCGACCAGCGTGGTAGAAGCGATGGCAAAAAACGAGATTCTTCAAATAGTGATATTCGCTTTGTTTTTTGGCGTTGCTACAGCTGCGGTAGGAGAACAAGGCAAAATTATCATTAAGGCCTTTGATGCACTTTCTTATATCATCTTAAAGGTAACAGGGTATGTTATGAATCTGGCCCCTCTGGCAGTTTTCGGCGCAATGACTGCTGTTATTGCTAAGCAAGGAATATCTATTTTAAAAACATACTCTCTTTTTGTTGGAGAGTTTTATTTGGGTCTTGTAATACTCTGGTTGCTGCTGATTGCAGCTGGAATCCTGGTTGTAGGTAAAAGGATTGTCAAACTTATAAAAGCTTTAAGAGAGCCAATGCTACTCGCGTTTAGTACGGCTAGCAGTGAGGCGGCGTTTCCGAAAACCATGCAGGAGTTGGAAAGATTTGGCTGCAAAGATAAGATCGTAAGCTTTGTACTTCCGCTGGGCTACTCGTTCAATCTCGACGGCAGCATGATGTACATGACGTTCGCTTCTTTGTTTATTGCCCAATCGTACGGAATAGATTTGCCGTTAGCAACTCAGTTAAGCATGCTCCTAGTATTGATGATAACCAGTAAAGGTATTGCCGGTGTTCCCCGGGCAAGCCTGGTTGTAATTGCTGGAACGCTCGTATCTTTCAACATCCCGGAGGCAGGTCTCGCGCTTCTGCTCGGTATTGACCCCTTACTTGATATGGGAAGAAGCGCAACAAACGTGGTAGGAAACAGCATTGCCACCGCTGTGGTGAGTAAATGGGAAAATGCCCTTGAGAACGGACCTGTTGATAACCAGCTTTAATTTCTGTTTTCCTGAACTTAATTTAGTTAACTTTGTTCTGTAATAAATTGATTCTATGCTACAAGCAGCTCCAAAACAAATCCATATTTATCTGGAATCAAATCCTAATCCAAATTCTTTGAAGTTTGTGGTGAATGAAATGCTTATTCCTGACGGATTGAGCTTTGATTTTCCATCTCCTGCAAGTGCTGCAAGTGCTCCTCTTGCAAAAGAACTCTTCAATTACCCTTTTGTAGATAGGGTTTTCTACATGAGTAATTTTATTACAGTAACAAAGAAGGAGGATGTAGAATGGCTTGAGATTCAGGGCCAGATAAAGGATCATATTAAAAAATTCCTTGAAAGCGGTAAGTTTATCATTGAAGTAGAAGAATCAAATGACTTCCCAGAACAGGAAGAGACTGAAACCATAAAGAAAATAAAAACTATTCTTGACGAATATATAAGACCTGCAGTAGAGCAGGATGGAGGCGCTATCACTTTTCATTCTTTTAGAGAAGGAATAGTTAAAGTAAGACTTCAGGGCTCTTGCAGTGGTTGTCCGTCTTCAACAGTAACGCTTAAAGCAGGTATCGAAAACCTGTTTAAACGAATGATGCCTGAGGAAGTATATGGTGTTGAGTCGTTATAGTTGATCTTGAGAATAAGTAATGATATAACCGGCTGAAGCCGGTTTTTTTATGCGCTTTAATGAAGCAAATTCTCAATTTTGATTCAGTAATCAGAGCTCAGAACCGGTGACATATAGTTGGATAATTAATTGCTTAACCTTTCTTTATATTTATATCTAATATTATTTGATTGCAATAAAATCATTCACTAACAACTATAAAACACGCTACTGTATTATGAGAATTGTACTAGTCTGCTTCCTTGCCTTGATGATGTTCGGATCACAAGGTCAATCGTTCAAAGTAATGACCTACAATATTCGTTATGATACTCCTAATGATAGCATAAACAGATGGAGTAACAGAAAACAGAAGGTGTTTCAATTACTGAAAAACTATTCACCGGATATCTTCGGCGTCCAGGAAGCACTGTATAACCAGGTTACTGATATCCAGAAAAATCTACCGGGCTATTCTTATGTAGGTGTGGGTCGAGATGATGGAAAACAAAAGGGAGAATTCTCAGCGCTCTTTTATAAAGCGGATAGATTTAAAGTTGTCAAACAAAATACTTTTTGGTTATCTGAAAAACCAGACAAGCCGGGAAGCAAAAGCTGGGATGCCGCTATCACACGAATTGCTACCTGGGCGCTGTTAGAAGATAAAAGTAATAGCCAAAGGTTTATAGTTATTAACACACACTTTGATCACATAGGGGAGGAAGCTCGTTTAAAAAGTGCAGAGCTTTTAAAAGCCAAAGCAATAGAGTTAGCACCGGATATTCCATTAATCATTACTGGTGATTTTAATTGTACGCGTGAAGAGGCACCTTACCACGCACTCACAAATACAGAAGTAATTGAGCTCATTGATCCTGCTCCAGAACCTGTCGGCACATTTTGCACATTTAAGGTGAACAGCAGGGAGTGCCAGGGTATCGACTATATTTTTGTTACCAATCAGTGGCGTGCCGATGGCTACAAGGTAATAAATGATAATGACGGGAAGTACTACCCTTCAGACCACTTACCAGTGGTGATTACATTATCGTACACCGACTAAGAACTAACTCATGATTAGGCATTACTTTAGGCCGAAAAATAATCAGGTAGCACGGCCGATGTAAAGCAACCCGTATCATGCCCTACAAAATCGATTTGTTTGCCATCTTTATATTGCTTGGATTTTTTCAGGCAATTTTTCTTTCTGTCTTTTTTCTTTCCAGGGAAAACAGGAAGACGCAGGTAAATTTATTTTGGGGCGTACTTCTGATCTCGCAGGGTGCATGTATCCTGGAGATCTTTCTAATGTACACTGGGTACATTGTCAACACGCTCTACCTCGTAGATTTCTCAGAGCCCCTTGGTTTAATGATTGGGCCCTCATTTTACCTAATGGCTCTTTCTGTCACCAGGCCACCGTTGTCAAAGAAATACTATTGGCACTTTGCCTTTCCGTTGCTATACTTCGTGCTGTTAATACCCTTTCTCCTTCAGCCTGATGTTGTCAAATACAATTCATGGGTAGGTGCGTATAAGGTTCCTCTTCCTTTTAAGGAGTATCACTATCATGGCAACCCGCGAGTGTTTTGGCTTACCGATCATGCTACTGAATTTATTCTGACAAGTATTGTGCTTTACACGATTCTACTATGCGTAGAAGTTTTAAGGTTCTTTAAGCAAAAAGGAATCTCATTTTGGAGGCCTGGTAGTAATGCGTTTAAGTATCTTAGAAATCACTTTCTTGTAGTTGTTAGTACAGTTCTGTTGTTGCTCATTGTAAAGGCCATCAACCAGCATGATACCGGTGATCATATCTTTGCTACGTTTATCGCAGTAAGTATATACCTCACCAGTTTCCAGGTGATGCAACATTCTCACTTTTTTAAGCAATCATCTGCTCAGGAAGCGGAGCGATATAAAAGTTCGACATTGAGTGGTGAGGGGCAACAGATGTTGTTGAAGAAACTCGATAACTTTATGATTGCTGAAAGGCCTTATCTCAGCCCTGATTTTTCTCTTCCTGAATTAGCGCAAAAACTAGGAACCTCAGTGCATATTTTATCGCAGGTAATTAATGTTGGGTTACGAAAATCCTTCTTTGAAATGACTGCTGAATATCGGGTAGAAGAAGCTAAGAAGATGTTAATCGAATATAACAATATCAAAGTCGAGGAAATTGCGGAACAAGTGGGGTATAACTCCAAGTCGTCGTTCAATACTGCTTTTAAGAAAATGACAGGAAAAACTCCTTCTGAGTATCGCAGGGAGAATGCAAAAGCTTAGTGGTGTTTAATCACTCCCTCTAGTCGCTGCCACAAATCTGCGTCAAATGAAGATGGTCCAAATGTGCTTTCACCGGTGTCGTCTCCATGTCTTACTACAACCATATGTAGACTTGGTATTACGTATATTTTTTTGTCGCCCTTACCCATCGCCGCCACCATATCGTTTGGTGCTGTAGGAGTTAAAGGTCCGTTTACAATTACCTCTCCATTTTCGGGTACGATATACGTGGCTTTCCCATTGAGCCACCAAAGGTATCCGTAACTTTGATTAAACTCGTTTGACGTATTAAGCATGGAGTTAAAATACGTGGAGTCTGAGAGTAATGGACTGCCATTCCATTTGCCTTTATTTAAAATCAGCAAGCCAAAACGTGCCATATCACGCGTGCTTAATGCAATGATATTGTTTGATGCCCAACCCCAGTATTGCATTCCAATTTTATCGGCTAACCGTGTTTTAGTATATTCATCTATGGTAACACCTGATGTTTTCTCAATAACCCTGTTAAGTAGATTATAAGAACCATTGTGATAAGCCCATCTTGTTCCTGCATCTGCTTTATACTTCAAGCATTCAGGAGTTATACATTGATCTCCTGCTTCATCTAGCCCTGCGGTCATGCTTAACTGATGTTTAAGCGTAATTATGTTCTCCTTTTCTAAAGGAGCAGAAGTCCATCCTTCTCCAAGGTACTCCGAAGTTTTTTTGTTGATATCAATCAGGCCTTCCTCCTGCGCTATCCCGGTAAGAAACGCTGTTATACTTTTTCCAGCAGAAGCTATAGGTGATTTAGTATCCTTGTTCCAATTATTCCAATACCTTTCTACAGCTATTCTTCCTTTATAGAGTATAATAAATCCGTAAGTGTTTTTCTTCTCAACAAATTCCAGCAGCTGGTTAAGGCTGTCGGCATTCCATCCCAACGACTGGATGGTAACACTTTCCCAGGTGCTGTCACTCGCAGGAGGATAATAATCTAATTTTCCGATTGAAATGGTGTCATCATCAGTTGAATCCTGAGGATCTTCAATTCCCACTTGCTCACCGGCTGGTTCTATAGGCTCTTCTTTACATGCAGTTAGCAGACATAAAAAATAAAACAGCATGAAATAAAACACTAACCTCATATGTATAAACTATTCACATGGAAGTTTACTCGGAAAATATTATTCCTGTTCAGCAGCGATTCAGCTCATGGTATATATACGTTCGTTAACAGGTTGTATTTAAGATCGTTAAAACTATCCGGTACATAAACTAAAACAAAACGGTACATTTTACAGCTGTTCAATTTTCGCACAAAACACGGCTTTGCGCCGCCTTCTTAAGCCTAACCACTGTATCAATTGGATAAACTTCATTGTCTTTTGGATGCGCCATTCTTCAACCTGTTTCGTCACTCGCATAAATATACCGCTCTTTCGGAAACTGAATCACATCACTCGGAAAGTCCTTTTTATTCCCTCTGATTTATCACGCAAGTTTGAGGCATGGATAAATATTACAACTCACCGTTCTATGGTGGAATGTGGCACAAAGGAACGGAACCCCCGCAAGACCTGGGAGAGGGTTTTTCGGAAGATGTATTGATTGATTTGGATGGATCGCGCGAGAATTTTCGTGTAGGTTGGTATGATCATGATGAACACTGTTGGTACACACATGATAAGAATCACGGTATCGAGCTTAAAAGTGAACTGATCATGTGGACGTCACTACCACTCAAGACATACTTTAAGTGACGCTTAAATTGCTTTCAAGCATAAAAAAAGGCTCCCAATAAGGAGCCCTTTTACTTTTTAAGGATTTGCAGGATCAATCCCATTCTCCAGTAGGAAGGTTGTTAGCTTCTCTTCTGGGTCGGTCAGCATTTTCTCTTGAACAACTCCTATAATGTCAGCCTGATCGGCTTGAGCCTGATCGCAAACGGGAGGCAAGTAAGTTGTTCCTGATGCTTCCAGAACATCAAAAATTGCCTTAGATGATTTCATCCAGCATACTCTGATAATCATAGTTAAACGGGGGTTAATTGGTTAGAATTATTTAATTAGAAGTTATTGCAAATAGGTAGTTGTTGTTAAGTACATACATTTTTTGCCGGGCAGTTACAGGTGATCCATCACTTACTCCTAATACAAATCCTGTTGGAGCTTCATACGTGCCAGATGGAGCCGCGTTAGTGCCACTTATATTCACCGTTATCACCGTTCCTAGTGCTGAGAATTTGGCCCTGTTTGAATAAAGCTTATCTATAGTACCATCAACATTTGATTGTGACATGCCATTATTATGGACTGCCATTGATGAAGGTACAAAGCTGTTATCCCCGAACGGGAAGATCATATTAAGACTATCACCCGCAACATTAAAGACATGAACTGACCCTGGTGGAAAGTCAATCTTATCCATATTAACCATTGTTGATAACAATGGGCATCCATTTAATGTAATGCTGTTAGTGATTACGTTTTTCGCAGAATCAGCATTGAAGTATACGGAGTGTAGGCTTGGACAATTTTGGAAGTTTACATCCTGAAGGCTGGTAGTGGCCGTCCTAGTCCTGTAATCTAAAATTGTTTGTGCAGAGAAATTTCCAGCAACATAGGCATTAGGTATGGTTGTTAAATCGACATTTAAAGCAGTGTTATTATAGATTAATTGATTAAGTGTTGTTGCTTGATTTGCTAGGTTGTTAATTGTGTGCATATCCGCGTTGCCTCTCACGTCAAGACTGTTAAGTCCCCCAGAGGCGCGTAGTGTTATTTCCTCAATCTTATTTGAAGCCAGTGAGACAGATAATAAAGCAGAAAATAAAGTAAGATCTACATGCGTCATTCCTAGCCCAACAGTTGTATCCTGAGCGTCTAAACCTAGATACTGTAAGTAACTAGCATGAGCTAATATTTGATTCCAAAAATCGGAAGTGCTAAGCTTGCACCCATTTGCATATATGGAAAATAATGTTCCTGGAGCGGGCAGTATCAGATTTACTGTTAAGCAGTAATTAAGACTTAATGTTTGCAGCCCTGTGGCTCCTGAAAGATTAACAGTATTGTGTACATTTTTAAAAGTCGAACCCGAAGCACTGAAGGAATGGAATATAACTAGATTTGGTTTTGGATCAGTTATAGTAACATCGCCAGTTATACTACATGCACTTATTGAAAAATACCTTAACTCATTAGAAACGTCTGTATTTCCTATTGGACGAGACCAACTCAAATCCCTACCAAAGAACGAGAAAGTAGTTAGGTTAGAACATGTTAATGCGTGATTTATATATGTGCGTAATGTACTTACAGGAATTGTATTGCCTATGTTTTGAAGAACAAACTCGTAGTAGTTATTCAGTGGAATTATAAGTCCTGTTAGTGCGCCTACATATTGCAGCCGTTCTAATTGCGTATTACTTAAATCCAATGCTCCGATGGATCCTGTCGCAAAATTTATCATGCTAGCACCAGATCTTCCTCCTGTGATATTGTTATTAAAGCCTCCATTCAGAAAAGCTTTTAGGTATCTAGATTTTTGCAGTTTAGCAGCCAAAGTCGAAAATCCTCCATACAGAGAGTTAATAACAAACCTCTCGATCAGGGCCGGTAAATCAACTAAGTTGACGTTAGCGTTTACAAAAATGTTTTTTACAGAATTCGGTAATTTTAGTAATCCAACTCCCGTGTTTACCGTTCCACTAACCTCAAATGATTCGAGCGTCTTAAATACTGAAAAATCTATCGAAGATAGACCAGTCGAATCGATACCACTATTAACCATTGAGAGCATATAAACCATGTCTGTATTGTAGAAAGTGGTTCTTACTTTTCTCGTTGGAGGTACAAACGGAGCAGTTGAGCCAAGCTGATTTCCGCCTAGAGCTGTACCGGCAATCGCGATTGCATTTTCATACGGCTTATTTCGAGCTTGAAAAGCTAGTGAATAGGGCACATTATTTTCTTGACCCGTTCCTGACATTGTTATGCCTGCCAGACCCTGGTTGTCAACATCAACGTTAATTTTTACAGCCTTCGGTGTTGTTCGTCTCATACATACGATTACACGCATGATTCGATTCCCGCTATTTATCTGGCCCGCAGTTACGAATTCTATTGATCTTATTGGCTTATGACGTCCGAACATAATAAATTTAGTTGGGTATCCAGTTAGGTGCCTCAAATAAGTCTAGCCGTCCTGCTGAACTACACAATGCTGTAATGATGTCCTTCGAATATGTTTTTCCATTAAGCGCATAGGTAGTTAACACAGGAGGAATTTCATTTTGATACTCGTATCTACCAGCGGTCCAAGAAATGGTTTTCTCTGTGGTGTCCTTCTTAAAAATGAAAGTGTACGCTTTGCCTACAACCTCATTACTAAAATTGAAATTTGTCACATTACCAGTTAAGGTTAGTATGAAGACCCTTCCAGTTGACAAATCAATAGTTACAGAACCGGAAATATTTGCTGTAACAACCTTCCCGTTTTCATCCTGAACAAATTCAGTTGTAGCAAGTTGTTGTGTTTTTGTTCCGAGTGCCGCAGTTGGTGCAGTAGGCGTACCCGTAAGCGCAGGGCTTGTCAACGGTGCCTTTAATGCGATCGCAGCGCTCAACGCATCTATCAAATCTTTCAGAACTTTACCCTGTCTTGCATCTAAAACCTTCCCCGCTAAGACTTGATCGAGTGCGTTGTATACATCTGTTATGTTTACCTTGCCGGAAAGCAATGAATTAATATCACTCTCATGCTCTTTGATATAATCAACAATCTCCTGTATTGTGTCAAGGTCAACATCATCGCTTGTTAGAAGCGTATGAATAGCGTTGATCTTAACAGCAAGCTTCTTCAACGTGTTGTCATCTTCATCTGCACCGTCAAGTAACTGATTGATCACGCTTTCATCTCCTGCCTCACGTGCCGCCTTCGTGTCTGCATCCTGGGCGCCAACAGGATCAGCGAGGTTAACAATGTTTTGACCTCCTGCATCATTACCTACTTCTAGAACTGAGTTTAAGTCACTCGCAATAGGTGGAAGATGTTCCTCTGGTACTTTGCCATCAGCGCCAAGCGGAGCATAACCATTCGCAGTACCCTTCTCGTCTTTATTTTCTTTAGCAAGATTGAGCGCTTCAATGGTGTCACTGGAAACAAAACTATTAAGGGCGTTGGTGAGCCCTTGAATGCTGCTCATAGGAATATCAGTCGCATCCCTATGATAGAATGAATCTAGCCAGTCTGCGAACTGAGATTCAAGGGGTTTTAAGCCTTTTTTGAACCAGTTTTTAAGTGTGTTAAGCGATTGCTTTGCCATGATTGATCATCTCATTAAGAGTTTCCTAAAAGCCAACTATTCCAGCTTGAACCATTATTTCCTCTTACATAAATATCGCCGGCTCCCGTGCCACTTATTTGCACCGCTACTTGAGAAGTTGCTGCTGTAATACAAATGAAGTTTGCGCCTGCAGCTGGAAAGTTATTACCCTGACCTGCCATAATACTATATGATGAATTAAGAGGAACGGCATTCGGATCACTACCAGCAACGCCAGCGTTTACCTTTGCATCTAATTGGCTTTTATTCACCGCGTGGCCTGACTGCGTGCCTGAAGGTATCACCAAAGGGCCCGTCATCGTATCACCTGTCTTCAACACTCTGTTGTTAGCGCTAGCAGCTGCGTCAGTCGCTATCTCTTCCGCACTGTTAGCACTATTCTGAGCATTAGTTATGTTCTGCTTCATCTGCTTTAATGTATCCAGTCGAACAAATGAACTGAACGCATTACCACCTGAATTGGCAAGCTTTGCTACACGTGTATAATAAACAACTTTCTCATTCCCATCCTCAAAGAGATTTGTGTTAGTTGTTTCTTCTATGATGATGTTGCTTGCAACAAGTCCTCCAACAAAAGGCAGAAGCTCACCGTTTATTGCTACCCATCCATTTGTATAATTCCCTCCCGATAGCTGTACACCAGACACAATAACAAGATCACCGAGAAGCCCTGCCATCGCTGAAACTGCTTCACGGTAACTACTCTGCATAAATTCAAAATCGTCCTGCGTTAACCCGAAACCTTCAAGCTGTGTGAAATCAATTCTCTTATACATTTTAAAAAGTCGTTATCGTGAAAAATTTACTTGCGAGTTTGTAATATGAAATTAAAGCGCGCATTTCCCGCTCATTGTATGGGACACTAGCAGGCACACAAACAACAAAATCGTATGTGAATTGTCCTACCTCTCCCTTGCGGTAAATGTTAACGCGCGGCTTTGATGCCTCACCCTTTGTATATACAAAAAGTGGCTGTAGCTCCGCTTTTCTAAAGATGAATGTTGGCAAGTATTCGTTACCGTCTCTTATATAAATCCTACGCTCAACCACATCATAACGATCATTTAACATCTTCTCAAGGAAACAAACTTGCGATGTGATGTTGAGCTTGTAAGTAACCTGATCGCGGAACGGTAGCAGATTATTATATAATGAAACCAACGGGCTTACTAACACATTTACATAGGCAATAACATCGTCGAACCTAAATTCCATCGGTATTCGTTCTGTTACAAACTTGCTGTAGTTGATTATATATCGCTTTACATTAACCGCCATTTTCTATACAAGTTTTTCCTGTGCAATAAAAGTTATCGTTAAGTCTGTATCGTTCTCAAATCGTAAGTACCCTGCATCTGGCAAGTACATAACGTCAACACTTGAAAAGCCAAACGCAGCGTATGCAGTTTCGCACGAAACGATGTGTGGTATTACTACACCGTCGACTTGCTGTAAAGTATCCGTGAGATAAGCAAGCACGAAGTAGCCGTTGAAAGGCAAGCTTTTAAGATAGTTCTTTACAGCGCTTTGAACTGGTTGACTATTTGCGCCATCAATACGGCTTCCGTTTGAATCGAGAATAAGCGGATCATAATAAACCTTTAATTCAAGTTTAATCCTGTCAGCCTGATTGCTTTCGATGTTGAGCTTTACACCAGCATCTTTTATACGTGCCATGTATTCGCTAAAAGATTGAAGTTCTTCTGCGGCTAACGGCGCAAGGTCAGCACCATCATTCTTAGCGCACTTAATGCGAAGCCTTTTGTCATTGCCTTCGGTAACCGCTACATAAGAAACGATTTTGCTTTCGTCAATCTGTTCTTCAGTAAAGCTTGCATTGTTGTAAACATCGCTATCAAGCGGAAGATCAAACCCATACTGAAAATCCTTAGCCTTGTTGGCATACCATCGCAGCGTATGCGGCTTCAGATTAGCAATTGTCTCGTTTACCTCTGCCTTATGTGTATCAAAAAGAACTTCAACAGTCCATGCGCAGGCTGCAACAATACGGGTGAACAATCGAAAGATTGCCACTTTACTTGTACTCGTTGCCACGGGTGAAAGCACTGGATCAGCCGTAATGGCATCAAGCATACTTTGTTGAATTTCATCTATCGTTCTTGCCATATTAACTCACTATAAAATCAAGTTCTATTGCCCAATATTCTATACCTTCTGGTGCAGGATCGCCGACTTTGTAATACATGCTTGAGGGTTTCAAAGGACGCAACACATTTACTATGTTTTGCTTGTCCTGTTCAACACGCATTGCCTGAATAACCCTGCCTGCTTCAACTTCTTCTGTGATACTTGCATCATTCAAATCGCACAACTCAAACAATCTGCTTTCGTCACCGACTTCTTGCATCGCAAGGTCTATCCATGTTTGCCCGGCAACTGCCTGCGCTGTTCTTTGCTTTACAGCCTTTGGTAACGTTTCGTCATTAAGCCGCGCGGGCTGCTGATCAGGTATGCTAAGCGTAACACCTGGAACAAGTACTTCAGTAATGCCAATACCGTTAAGGTCTGCGGCCTCAAACAACTGATCTTCACTTACGAGATCAGAAAGCACATTGCCATATAGAACCTTAATAGTCTGCATCAACCTTTAACTTGCCATCTTCAATCAATACTTTATTTACAGTCATCCCGTCTGCGGTGAATTGCGATCGCACTTCACGCAGCAGCCCAGACACATCTTCACTTTCAAGATAGTTTGCAGCGCCAACACAAGTGGCCGGAAACTCTTTGAAGCTTGCCTTCTCACTTACGATAAGCAAATGCTTGTTCTGATTATCGCTTTCACCTGTTCGTATGTCACCATTTTCGAACAGTCTTTTATTCTCAAAATCGAGTAAGAAATCTTTCATTAGTGCTTCACTTTGGTGTCTTCCAGGTCGTCAAAATTTGGCACTTGAATACTGCTTAAAGTACTGTTAAGCGCAGCCTGAAACGCGCTCGGAGAACCGTTGCCCGGTTCATTTATTGGAGTACTCAGCACATTTTGCAACCCCGTTATCAATTGCTTTACTAAGTCAAGTTGTACTTTGGCATCAGGCCAGTTTACAAGCCCGCCTTTTTCCCCGCCATTTATTTCAATTGTATCACAACTCAGTTTAAACTTTTCAAACTCACCGCAGGCAATGATCATCCAGTCTTCAGAATCTTCCAGACGAACAGCGAGAACCCAACTATTAATCTTTGGCACAAGTGTTAAGCTCTGCTTTCCATCTATAACAGGACGAAGGCGCACATCGTAGAAGTCAAGACCACTTTCATCATCGTACAGCTCACAGGTCATTGCATCTTCATCAACGCTTTTTACCTGGGCAATCATGGTTGTGTCAGGACCAACTTCAGAGGCCATTTGTTTAAGTCGTTCTCTTATCTCTGCTTCTTTCATGCGCTTAGTGAATAACCAATTTTTATTTTTTGTCTTCCCCCACTTTTGCTAAGGCTACCCCTAACACCGAGGCCGAAGTACTTCCCTTTTCGCGCCTCATACTGAGGGTCAGAAATTTCAACTGTCATCCCTGGTTCAAAGTGTGGTTTTAAAAAAGCTGTGATAACGCCTTCATAACCTTGTCCGATAAACTTCTTCCTTTGTTGCTCGGCTATTGTTGCCTGTGTGGCAGAATCAGTAATAAGCGTTCTTAGTTTCTTCTCGCCGCTGATCACCTTTGGTGCGGCGCTTTTACTTTTTGTCTTACCGTCCTTGTCGCGCCTGCCTACCGTTATCTTTACCTCTGCAAACTCCTTTTCATTGAACTTCAACTGATCGTCTTTCACCACGTTCCAGCCAAGCCGAAACCTTACCGTTTTACTTGGTGGCAACATCAACCCGCCGACATATAATTCATCGTAATTGAAGATTACAGATAGCAAGCATTTTTCTTTAAGCCATTCAAGCACTTGAAGCCCCGTGCAGTTCTTGAATAAAACCTTATCAAGTGGAATGTTGGGAATGGCATTATGAAGTTTTATATCCGTTCCCTTCAATACTTCCGTAAGCAATTTCTTAACAGTGATATTCTGCGCACTGTAATTGAAACCTTGCTTCTTTCTTAACTGGTACGAATAACCTTCGCATTCAATTTCAACAGGCACAGTGAAATTCACACGCCTGATAAAGCCTTTGAACTGAAGATCATTGTCATTGTCATACCCTGCATAAATCTCAACCCGGTCACCCTCTTTAAACTGCGTTCCTGTCTGTACGTGTTGATAGGTTGACAGCAAGGCTCTGTTAGGCAATTTCACTTTTGCCCAATCGCTAAAATTTTCAACGGAGCGTTCCCATTCCAATTCAGAAGGGCGCACATCTTTAAAGCCTGAAAACTTAACGCTTGATGTAAGTTTAAAAGCCATTTAATCAACGATAAGATTATATATGTTATCACTAACTAACTCCATTGTAAAAGGCCGCACGTGTATTCTTCCCCCCGTTACTTCGTGCAACGTGAGCTTTTTCACTACAACCAGGTTGCCTATATCAATAAGAAAAATATCAGTTAACGCATTGTTGAAAGAAACGGCTACGCCGCTTTCTTTAATGTGCCGCAAATAGTTTATCTGATCTTCTGGCCATAGCCTGTTTGCTTCATCTATAAGGAATCCCTTTACACTGATGTTGTAATCACCAGTATTGTATAGTTCTTTTACCGTTCCTGCGCGTCCATTAAGAGGCGTCTCTATCCAATTGTTCGAGCCTTCAATAGATACCGTTGCATACGGAAGCTTCAATGAACTAAAGCCAAATACACGTTCACCATTTTCGTTTGTAATTCTGCCTAACTCTGAGAACTCGCACGGCAACCATACTTCTTTACCGTTGTATTGCTCTTTTAATGCTGATGCCCTGTTTGTTCTTACATCTTCAGAAGGCTTAGAATTAATCACATACGGCTTACTGTAAAAAGTCTGCTCGTAAAGACGTTGTAAATCCGTTACTATCCAGCTCATTGTACTGCGGCCCCGCTGTTTAAGATTCTCAATAAATACTCGTCAAATATTGCCTTGATCTCGTCGGCACTTTCGCGCACTGTGACAGCATGTATTTCAATCTTATCCGTGAACTTTACACCGTTGATGTTGATCACTCGCGGCCCGCCTGATGTTACACCTTTTACAGCTTCATCACCATTTGCCCCGCCTGACTTAAGTGCGCCGTATGCGCCTGCAACTGTAGTACCTTTTATATCGGAAGTTGAAGCACTGCCGGATTTTGCTTTTGAGCCATGAAACGCAGCAACGCCTTTGTCGTAGCCTTTAGAGAAAGATTCTCCAATACTTGAAGCTGAAGATTTAAGTTGCTGAACACCTTCCATCAGTAATGCAGGATCGAAGGTCATTGCGCCAATTAATATTTTGCCAAGGCCAACAAACATTTGCCCGACCATCTTAGCAACTTCCCAAACGCCATACAGCACGCCTCTAAAGCCTTCGAACTTGTTCCAGGCATAAATAACGCCAGCGATCAGCGCAGCTATAGCCGCGACCACAAGGCCGATGGGGTTTGCAGTCAAGGCTGCGTTAAGTGCCCATTGTGCTATAGTTAGTTGCCCTGTTAGTATCGCCCAAACTGTTTTTGCCGCACTTACGGCCCAGACAGCTGCGGCATATCCATAGTAGCCAACAGCACCTGCGGCTAATACGGTAGTCAAAAAAGTAATCAGTTCAATGTTGTTGCTTATTAGGGACGCAAGTGGTGAAAGGAAATTGGTAATAAGGCTTCCTAAAATTGGAGCGAGAACGCCGCCTACTTGCGTGCTTAATGCATCAAGTTGTCCTTGAAAAGCCTGCCATTTTCCGAAATCAGTTTCAGCAATTTTGTTCGTCATGTTATAGAACATGCCGCCTTCGCTTGTAGCGTTCTTAAAAGCCTGCTCAACCATTTGGAAACTTATCGCACCTTCAGAAACTTTTTCCTTCAACACTGCGAGGCTTATACCAGTGTCCTTACTAATCTGCTGAAGCGGATTGAATCCGGCATTGACAAATTGTAATAAGTCCTGACCGGTAAGCTTGCCCGCTGCGGATACCTGACTGAACGCAAGCGTAAGTGAACCTAGCCGCTGAGCGTTACCCATCGCCACATCGCCAAGCATCTTAGTATTTGCCATCACATCTTTCGATGCAATGCCAAAGCCCAACATGGTCTGCGCATTCTGGAAAACTTCGTTTCCATAAATGGAATCCTGGGCAAACTTTGTTAAGTCCTTATTGAGCGCTGTGCCTTGTTCCTTCCCTGCAATAACTTCGAAAGATGCCTGACGTGCCTGGGCCTGAAGGCCGTTTTGTAATGCACCGCCTCCTAACGCCAATGCACCTGCAACGCTTATCGCAGGAATAAGGCTTCGAAGTAAACCGCCTCCTGAACCGGAGGCTGAAAGATTTCCAGGAGCGCGGGAGGCCATGCGCTGAAGCTGCTCAAGCTCCCGCCGGGCCTCGCGTATCTGTTTGATAGATGTGCTTTTGCTGATTACACCTTCAAGCTCGTTTATCTTCCGCTTGATTGTGTCGTAAGACTGGCTTAAAGTATCATTAGTGCCCTTAATAGCGTTTGAAGTCTTCCTGGCGGTGTCGGCAATTTTTGCCAACCCGCCAGAGACCATTTCGCGCAGTTTTATAAAGAACTCTAAGTTCATCCGAGCAGACTTTTAAATTGATTCTCTTTAGCTTCTAGTTTCCTGATGCGCTTAATGTGCGCAAACTTCATCACCAGGGCGCTTTCGTCAAGCTTGGAAGCATCGCGCCCCGTGTAGTACTCAACTACAGTTTCGAGATAGCCGTAAATATCAAATTCGGCCTTCTTGTCTGCTTCCTCTATCGCTTTAGCAATGCTGCCTTTTTGCCTTCAAGGATTTTGTTGAATTGCATTGCAGCAGGAATGAAGTAAGTATCATCCTCAAGGATTTTTGCGTCACCATCGATGAAGCATTCACGCATTGCAACTTCAAGAAATTCGTACAGACCTTCATCCTGAATTTTTGTAGAGGCGTAAGAAAGAATGCTCCTGGTGATCGGACGCATAATCGCTATTGCTTCTATAGTCTCGCCACTTTCATCCATCACAGGCAAATACCACAATCCTTGGTTTTCAACGCTCCATTTCTTCATTTGTGTTTCAGTGAAGCGATCGTTGGCAAGTTGCTCGCACTGCGCGCGTAGTGCTTCCTCTTTCTCTTTGCGTTCGCGTTCGCGTATCTGCTTTACGCTATCTCCCTTTTTTGTTTCAGTTTTGATCATTGGTTGTGTGGTTTATAAAAAGTCTATTACTAATTAAGTCCAGTTGCTTTTTGAAATCGGAATGATGCGCATGGCAAGAAATGGTAAGTCTACCTCCATGTACTTAGCGTTCTGCTCACCTTTGTAATCCATTTCCGTGAAGGCCATGCCAACACCGGTGATGATTTCGTTTGTACTTGTTACGGTCTTCTTGTATTCAACAATAGCTGAAATAGCTGTATGAGGAACTTCAGTGATGTCGACAAATCCAGCTTTCTGAGCAGCTCTGTTTAACAGATCAAGTTCATACTTAAGCATCTTAAGATTGCCTTCGTATTTCTTGTTACCTTCCTGGATATCTACAGGCTCCTGGCCAGCCGCGTACACGTGCTCTTTTTCTATTGACTTCTTGAAGCTAAAGCCGCGAAGCCCGGTAATCTTTCTGCCTAAAAGCGTAAGTGTGATATTGTGCCATGCACAGTCTTTTGTATTAAAATCCATTTTCCTAAGCGATTGCGGTTGTTAGTCCAAGTTCTACATCAATAAATGAGCTGTAGCCTAAAGGCTGCACACGAATTTTAATTGTTAGCTTGTTCGTGTTAATGATATTCTGGTCAGGGTTGATTACTACCTTTACGCCTGATATTTGTGATCCCATCGCAACATTTATCTGTTGCTCAATCACTGTTTCAAGATCACTTACAACATGCGTTGCAATCTTACCTGTGCCATCTACTTCAATTTCGCTTTCAATCTGCTCAGTATACACCGCAGCAGCGATCACCGCAGCTTTATCCACTACGCGACCATAAGCGAGCAGGCGGTAATCATCCGTTGAGCACATACGATCAATACCGAAGAAGAACCCCGCTTTTTGAGGGTGCGTCATGAAGGTTATGAACCCATTGCCATGAAGCGTATCCAGGTTAGCAACATCTTTCAGAAGCTTGTCACCGAGATAAACCTGATTTATTGTCAAAGGGCCATTTGCCACTTTACCTATTTTGATATGCGCACCGTATCTAGAGGCGCGGCCAAGTACAAGACCTACACTTGCTGAACCATCGTTGCGCGATCCACCAAGAACGACACCTGCATAACCGTTACTAAGTGTATTAGGTGTAAGTGTATTTGCCGCAGCAGGGGTTTGAACCCTTCCTTCAACCAGGATGCGCAGCGGTACAAGTTCACTTAAACGAGCTTCAGCAAAAACCTTTGAATTAGTAATCGCGGCTGAAACATCGCTATCAATAAAGTTCGATCCTCCATTGTACCCTGATGCAGGTTTACGGTAGATGCCCAGCATACGCACTTTGCCCTGAGCTGCATTGATCAGCTTTTTAGCTCCGCTTGCGTTTGTGTTGTCAACCATTTGAGCAAGTGTCATGGTGTCGGGAACGACCATTACGTGCAGCTCCTGGTTGCCACCAACCTCAGAATAGAATTCCTGAAGGTGTCGGTACATTTCCGGTTCTGCTGCGAGGGTAAAACCCTTCTCAATTGCATCATCAAGATTGTAGACCACCATAGGCGTTCCTAATAATCCGACCGAAGCACCAGTTCCGCAGATTGCAACGATGCCATCTGCTGCGGCAATGTCTTGTAACAGATTACCGTTTTCGTATATGAGCGTTACCTTAGGAGTATTTGCCATTCAAGTATCGTTTAAGCTTTTTTGCTTTTCTTTTTAGTTTCAGGTGCTGTTACTACTTCAGCCGATGCGATTGCCTCAAGAACAACTTCCTGTACTACTTCCTTCACTTCTTCTTTTTGCTTTTCGCTTTCTGCGTTGTGCTTTGCTTCCGCTTCTTCCTTGGCTTTCTGTTCAGCTTCCGATTTTGCGAGTGCTTCTGCTTCCTCCTGTGCCTTCTGTTCAGCTTCAGCCTTGGCTTCTGCTTCTTCTTGTTCTTTCAGCTTTTCAGCGTTTTCATTAACCATTTTCTGAAGTGTGTCACGCAGATTAAGCGCTCTTTCAGCAGCGGAGGCTCCCCAGCCTGTAACTTCTGCCCTTGTATAAGCCTTAACATCTTTATCCCGTAGGGTTGCTGCATGTGCCTTCGCATCATCTTCACGGTGAAACAAAAATTCGTCAGATGTTTCGAAGCATTCGTTGCTTTCAGTATAGGTCTTGAAGTAGTGATTTACCTTTTCCATAATCAGAAAAATTTCAGGGGTTTAAGTTTATTGATCAGTACCAGTAGAATGAAGAATAGAACAAGACCTGTAAACGTCCTGCAAAAAATATCTATCCCTCGTGTTCTATATATCAGTTGGGTTTTAACAACCTCTTTATTGCGCTCTTTTTGTTCGTGTTTGTAATGGCGAATTTCTTTATCCATCGCTGTCACCACAGCTTGCAGGCTGTCGCAGCCTCCTGTAGCAGTTGCACTGCCATCTTCTTTTATTTCAACCTCAACACTTGCCAACTTCCCTTTTGCTTTAAAGCTTTTCGCTTTTGGCTTGTTCGTCACTGAATCGCATTCGATTAACTCAGTAACAACAATCTTTTCACCTGGAACAAGTACAGTATCAATGCGCGGAACCTCTTTGATGATAATGCTATCATGCACTATTGTTTTCGTTTCCGTTGTCGTAGAGGGTACAACCCGAGAGCTGCACCCTACCACTACAACCAGGATCACTAAACCTAAAGCATTGAAGATTCCGCGCATTTTAATATCTATTTAATCGCTTCTTAATTGTGTCTTAAATCCACCGGCTAACCTTGTATGCAGTTCGCTTCAGTCTCCGCTTCTCATAGAAGCCGTCACCGTTTCTGCTTGTGCCGTTATTTGTATTTCCCTCTAAGCTTATGAAGTAGTCCCCATCTCGCGGCCATCGTTTTACGACACCTGCATGGGCAATACGATTAAGGTTATTGTAGTATACACCAAAGACGTCTGCTGGCTCCGGTATTTTTTGCTTTAGATTGATGCAATGACTTGCAGGGAATAGAGCTGGCGACCATGCGGTTCGTGGGTTACAGATTCCGTTTTCAGTCAATCCCCAGGACACATAAGCCGCACAGTAATAAGCAGGTGAATTGATTCCTACAGATTTTAGGATTACCCTAATCTCTTTACTGTCATTGGCTCCAAGATTCTCTTTCTTGCCGATCATACTTTCGTATGTGGCAATTGCTTTTTCCTGAAGGGCTTTCTTTACTTCGGCAGATCGTTCGATCTTAGGGCACGTTTCTACAGCACGTGCATGCAGGCTATCAACCCCAATAAGTATAAGGCTAACAGCGAAAAGGCTAAATAAAGCTTTACGCATTTTTCGTTATTGTTAAGTTGTGAAAAGTCACGGTCAAAATCTTTCGTGAGGTACTTGAATGCTGACGGCCACGTGAGCTTAAGGCATAACCAGGTACTGAACACACATGCTGCAAATGCAACATGTCCGAAGATGATCTTCTGAACAGCGTCCGTAGTATAAACCACGGCTTCAGGATCGATCGCTTTTATAAGAGGGTTACTGAAGATGAACAGCACTAACCCCAGAGGGCCAAGCCATAGCTCATTGTAGCGTTTAAAGAACTTTATCATTTGTGTAACCACTTTAAAAGTTTGTTTGTGTAAAACCCGATCACTGCACCAATCACAGCCAGGATAGCAGTTTCAGCAACACCGCCTATCGAAATAAAACCTAGTATGCTTCCAAGTACGGTGCCGCATGCACCTCCTACGGTGCCACTTACATTGTCAGCCAATTGATTGTGCATTTAAGAGTTTATAGAATTTTAGCTAAGGGCGCAGCCTTACGGGGCTACGCCCTGGGGTTGGGGGTGTTTATATCTTTAGGAAGCAGTATCTTGAATCATTGCAATTACGCCTGCATCATCAGCACGTCTTCTTCTTCCACCAGCACGCAGCAATGCACTGTACATGTCACCGTAGTACTCAGGGTCGTCCTTTCTTTCGAAGAACTTCTTTTCACCAATCGCGCGAGTAACAGAATCCTTTTGCCAGAACATGCTTACTACGTTATCTGTTGCATCAACTGATGCACCTAGTGCTTCAATAGCATTAGCAGATGTAGCAATAGCTACGTTAGTTCGTTCAAGGAAGGTGAAACCGAAGAGCTTACCTACAATACCTTCTTTTGCATCGTAATACTCGGAGAATTGCTTTTCTTGATTTACTGTTAGGCCGTCAGTAAACTCATCCATATGATTGCTTTCAAGCATTGCGTAACGGTCAGTTTTAAGAACTTTCATCAAGTTCATCTTGGTCTGTGCGCGTTTGGCATCAAGAACAGAAAAAGCTTTCCTGTTACCTGTTTGACCTGTAACCTTAGAAGCAGTTGCTGCGCCAGTGGTTCTCAATATGTTCCCAGCACCGATACCAGAAAGCCATTTGATAATCATATCATCTGCGATCGTCTCAACTAACGTTCCAGCGTGATCACCAAAAACGGAAGAAATTTTGTCATAAGTTATCTCTAACAGATCAGCTGCCTCTATGTGCGTAGGATCAGAAGTATACCGATCAAGCGCATAAAGAATGTCTGTGTCGGTTCTCTGAACCGCCGCAGCAGGATATGTATTGCGGTTCTTTACGATATTAGGCTTTGAACCAGGTTGTGGTATGTGAACTATTTTTCCACCAACTACATATTGGTCGTCGCTGAAGGCATACTGTAAAAATGTATTATCCTTCCATAAGCGGTTCATGATGTACCGCACCCAGATTTCAGTTTGTACTGCCATTGGTATTTTAGCTAAAGGGTTTACAAAAATTATTTTTCAAGTTCTTTTACCTTCGCTGCCCACACTTCGGGTGCAAGCTTTTGAAGTTCTGCACTTTCACCTGTGCTCATTAAATCATCAAAGCTCTTTGCGGACAGGTCAGCGATACGCTTTGCTTTTCCATCGGCACTGTCTTTTAAAGAATCAACTACTGGTTTGTAGGCCGGCATAGCATCTACAAGATTCTTCAATCCATCGGGATTGTTCTTGTAGTCAATTTCAAGCTTATCACTTAGCTCTTTTGTGATCTTATTAGCAGCTAAGGCAGCGCTTAAGATGCCCTTAACCTTGTCTGTGCTTACCTGAGCGTGCAGGTCGTTAAGTTGCTTTTGCAAGCCATCCGCTTTCGCTGCCTTAGCCACTAAGTCATTAAATGCCGTAGCCACTTCGGTTTCATTCGCCTCAGCTCTCAGATTCATCGCTGATAGCTGCGTACCGGTGAAAAAGATTTTGTTCATGTTGTCGTTTTGAAATTTAGTCTTTGAGAAGTCTGAAAGATTATTGATAAGCTGGTCGTCTGAATCGTACAATTGTTTAAGTGCATTGTAGTTGCCAGGAACATCAACCAAGCTGCATTCACGGTTATACCACTTTGTGATTGTTGGCCCCGTTTGGCCGTCTAACTTTAACGAAGCTTCTTCTGATGTTTCGAGTACTACGATATGCCCAACAGATGCGGCATTCAAAAAGCCATTTTCAATTTCATCAACAGTGCGTTGCCCGTGAATGTGACTTAAGTTGATGACAGGTTTTGCATACACCGTATCACCTTCAAGCCTTAAATCTTCCCATCTCACAAGTACACCATCGTCACGCTTATGCATTGCATAACCAATAGGATTCTTTTTGTACTCGTCAATCAGATAACCTGATGTAAGAAGTCTGAATCCGTAGCAATTCACACTGCTATCAGTTAGTACAAATTCTTTATCGATCTTTTTAAACTTGCTCAACGTGTTTTTGCTTTTCGTTGGCACAAATTTGTAGCGTGATAGAAGCGTTTACAAATCGCTTTTTCACCACACTGTCATAACTGTAGTATCATGCTTTCATAGCTGTAGCATCATGCTTTTTCGATTAGCAAAAGCACCCCTCTATACGCCATTTTTGTGGCATGGCAAACGACAAACTTTCCATTGAAGACAAGCGATATTTAGCTGAAATACTTTTTACCCGAGAACAACTAGATCAAAAGGTTGTCGCTAAACGCGTTGGCGTTAGTGAAAAGACAATGAGTAAATGGGTAAATGATTACCAGTGGAAGAAAATGAGGAACCGCTTACTCATGAGTAAAGAAAACTTGATGGGTACTTACTACGAGCATCTTGAAAACCTCAACAAAAAAATTGAAGAAGCTAAGCAGGGACACGGTGACAGCAAGCAGGCTGATATAATCATAAAGTACACCGCAGCCATACGCAACCTCGAAACTGATCTTGCCATACAAGACCTGGTTGAATCCGGTATACGCTTCATAAAGCATTTACAGAAAGTCGGAACAATGGATCAGGTACTTGAAATATCTGACCTGTGGAATAGCTTCATTCAAGCCTCTATTAAGCGATGATCCAGAAGACCGAAAAACAAGCGTTACTCGATTGGGAAGAATTTCTTGAGGGCATCAGGAATAGCACGCCCGTTGATATTAATGAGACGGAAGAAGAAAAGGCAAAGCGTATTGCATTTCTTGAAAAAGAAGGCAATGAAGAAGAATGGTTTAAATACTACTTCCCGAAGTATTCATTTGCCAAGCCCGCAAAGTTCCATGTTGAAAGCGCTAAACGCTTCATCTATACAAAGCGTATTGCGCAAAGTCGGAAGTGGGCACGCGGTCTGTCTAAGTCAACGCGCAGAATGTTCGAAGTCTTTTACCTGACGTTCGCGAAGAAGTTCAAAACAAACATGCTTCTGATCAGTAAGTCAGAAGACAATGCCGTGCGATTGCTTTCACCTTACAAGGGTAACCTTGAAGCAAATCAGCGTTTGATCAATGACTACGGTGTTCAGGAAAAGCCCGGCAGTTGGTCAGAATATGAATTTGTAACACGTGGTAAGTGTGCGTTCCGTGCTGTCGGCGCTGATCAAAACCCACGCGGCTCAAGACTTGATGAATTGCGGGTGACCATCATTGTATTTGACGATGTTGATGATGATGAAGTTTGCCGCAATCCCGAACGCGTTGATCAGCGATTCACCTGGATTCAAAAAGCCGTTCTTCCTACTGTTGACATTTCGGGTGATTACCGCATTGCATTTGACAACAACGTTATTGCTGAGAACTGTTGTACACTTCGCTTTGCTCAATACGCAAATGATGATGAAACCGTAAACATTCGCGATGAGTATGGTAAAAGCGTGTGGCGTGAAAAGAACAGCGAAGCCGATATTGATGATATGCTCAGGCTGTTAAGTTATGAAGCTGCTCAGGGCGAATACTTTAATAACCCGATCAGCAAAGGCAAGGTGTTTACCGAAATGACTTACGGCAAATGCCCTCCAATGGAAGACTTGCCGTTCGTTATCATATATGCCGACCCCAGCCCCTCAAACAAGGATAAACCATCGCTCAAAAGTAAGGCAAAGAACAGTTGCAAGGCGGTCAGCATTATCGGGCCGCTCAACTTAAAGTATTATCTGTACAAATGCTTTGTTGATGTAACAACGAATTACACATTCATTGAATGGCTTTACGCTGCGCGCGACTATGTAGTGCAACAATCTAAGGGCAAAGTTCAGGTATATGTGTACATCGAGAACAACACCCTGCAAGACCCTTTTTATCAACAGGTATTACTTCCTCTAATTTTTGAGATAGGCAAAGAGCGCCGGGACGTGCTAGGTGTTACACCTGATGATCGGGATAAGCCTGATAAGTACTTCAGGATTGAAGGTACACTTGAACCCTTGAATCGCTTAGGTCAGTTTATTATGAACATCGAGGAAAAAGATGACCCGCACATGAAGCGTATGGAAACGCAATTCCTTTCTGTTTCACCCCAGTCGAAAACAATGGACGGCCCGGATAGTGTTGAAGGCGGGGTACACATTGCAAAGAACAAGGTGTTTATTACTGATGAACCCGGTAACGGTATTATGATGGTAAAGCGTAAGACAAGCTCAAAGCGATATTGATTTATGACAGTGCTGATTATTTACCTGATACTGCAAGTCGTGTCTTCGTCCATTGATTTTTTTAAACGTGTAATTATTTAAACTATGCCATTTCTGGTAAAAGACGATCTTAAAACACACCTCTATCCTGAGATAGTTGAAGAAATAACCCGTGCAGATGACACCATTGTTGAGCGGGCAATAAGTTCTGCAATAGCAGAGGTTAAAAGCTACCTAAACCGTTACGATCTGTTCAAACTTTTCGGTGATGCTGAAACAGAACCGGAAGTGTTTAGTGAACACCTGCGAAACCTATGTATTGATGTCGCGAGCTGGCATCTTGTTAAACTCGCAAATCCTAACATCAATTTAGAATTGATGCGGTCAGTCTATTCAGACGCGATAAAATTTCTTGAGAAAGTAATGAAGGGTCAAGCTGATCCAGAAGGATGGCCTTACAAGCCTGACGACCCTACAACGCCGGAAGACGAGAACACTTCTGTACAATGGTCAAGTAATCGTAAACGTTCAAATCATTTTTAAATGGCAAAGAGACAAACAAAGAAAGGTGCAGTAACCAAAACAGTAGAACCAACGCCTACTAACCTAATTGTTCAGGAATTGAACGTAATGAGCGCCGATCGCTCACGTAAAGACATAGGAGATATTAAGCAATCGCTTATCTCTGCCGAAAGTATTCACTATCCAAACCGCACACGCCTCTATGACATGTACGAAGATGTTGTATTGGACGGTCAGGTAACTGGCGTTATCGAAAAGAGATATGAAGCCATCCTAAACAAAAATCTATACTTCGAAGATGCTTCCGGAAAACGTGTTGAGGCAATGGATGATGTAATAGAAAGCGCAGCGTTTCGTGATGTAATTAAAAAGATCATGGAGGCCCAGGCGTGGGGATTAAGTGGCATGGAATTCATTCCTGGTGAAGAACTACGGTTTAAAGAAATTCCGCGCAAACACATTAAGCCCGAAACTAAAATCATAGCCTATGAACAGAACGACAATGCTGTTGGCATAAGCTACGAGGGTGTATCAAATCTTTGGGTTGTTGGCAACGAAAAGGATTTGGGCTATCTGCTGAAGTGCTCATTTTATGCCGTTTACAAACGTGGCACGCTTGGCGATTATGCGCAGTATATTGAAATCTTTGGTCAGCCAGTTCGTATTATCTACTACGACGCTTATGACACCAAAACCCGTTCTGAATTAAGAAAGGTTCTTGACGAAAGCGGTGCTAGCCTCACGATGATGATTCCAAAACAGGCGCAGTTTGAAATGAAGGACGGTAAGTCAACAAACGCGAACGGTGACTTGCAGTTAAAGTTTCTTAACTACCTGGATGAAGAAATAGCAATCATTGTGCTTGGCAATACTGAAACTACCCGCTCAAGCAGTAGTTCAGGATATGCACAAAGTAAAGAGCATAGCAATCAGCAAGTTCAGAAGACAAAGAGCGATTTGAAGTATGTTAAAAGCTTACTTAACAGTAAGCAGTTTCTTGCTATTCTTAAAAGCTACGGGCTACCTGTTGAAGGCGGGAAATTCAAGTTTGAAAAAGAAATCAATGCAGCCGAAGTAAAGACGAAAGCTGAAACGGTCGAAATAGTTGTTCGCGCTAATCCAAACCTGCCTATTGACGACGACTGGTTTTACAAGACTTTTGATATTGAAAAGCCTAAGAACTACGACGAATTAAAGGCCAAGAAGGAAGCCGAACGTCAGGCTGCGCTAAACCCGCCAGCTCCTGATCAGGACGAGCCACAACAAAAGCGGGATCCGGCTAAAGGCCAACCCCCAAAGGCTAAGAGCCAGCTTCGCCAAAAGCTTAACGCCTGGGACAACCTGCTTGCTTACATAGCTGATTTTTTCGACCAGGCCCGCTAAAAGTTGAACGTAACTTAAGCGGGCTTCCAGGACTTCCCTTGCCCGATCTGACCGCACAGCTTGATTCGCTCTATGCGCATGATTGCTGTAGTCATGTCCATTTACCTGATCTAGCGGATGATGATGACCTTGACAGGCTCATTGAAGCAATGGTGCGTCAGGTATGGAAAGACAAAGGCATAACGCCTGGAACGGTTAACCAGGACGTAACAGAAGCCGTTGCCCGGAAGCTGTGGGCTGGTGTACTTCAAGGGTATGGTAAAAACCCGTTAGACTTGGATTATGAAACGCCAGACTTCAATATGCTTGCCGCCCTTCAGAAGAACGTTTGGCAATTCAGCGCAGCGAAGAACCACACACAGCTTCGCCAGCTTACTGATGCCCTGCTTGACAGTGAAGGCAAGTTGAGAACCTTTGAGCAGTTCAAGGAAGCTGCTTTCAGAATCAATCAGGATCACATGGTGCGTTACCTGAAGGCTGAATATGAACTTGCTGTTGCAGGTGCCCAGATGGCCGGAAAATGGGTTGATATTGAAGCCAACAAGAAGACGTTGCCTTTACTTCAGTTCGATGCAGTAATGGACACGCAAACAACCGCCCTTTGCAAGTCATTAGATGGAACCATTCTACCCGTAGGCCATCCTTTTTGGAATAGATTCTACCCGCCTAACCATTGGGGATGCCGTAGCACGGTAAGACAATTGGCAAGCGGAGTAGTAACACCGGAAAGCAAAATTCCTTCGGCTGATATACCCGACATGTTCAAAACGAACCTGGGCAAGAAGGGGCTTATCTTCCCGAAAGATCACCCGTACTTCATCGGCTTACCGGAAGAAGTCATTCAGCCTGCGGCACGAAATGCAACAATTCCTGAAACGTTCCAAAAGGTTTACGGTAAGGACTTCAAAAATAACCCGCTGCCAAAAGAGTTTTGGGAACTGGTACCGGAAAATCAGTACTATGGTCGTTCAGCTTCTTCAGGGCGCGTCTATGCAGGTGATGCATACTTTATGCCGTCCACAGGTGATATTATCATCAAGAAGGGCGACAGATGGAAGTCTTCTGATCTGTTTAAACGAAGGGTTGTAGTGCATGAATCAGCACATGCTATTCATTTTAAGCGTAAGCTGATCACAATTGATTACATCGTTCCGAACATTGAACGAAGAATGAAAGACCTGTTAGAGTCACTTGAGAATGACGGTGATATTGCGTTGCTGGCTGATAAATTCCGCATGTCGAAACACAGGGATAATATTTTTGAACTTGCCGCATTAGAAAAGTTCAATTCTTACCAACCGCACGAATTAAGTGAACTGCTTGTTTCAGCACTTGATGCAATCAACGGTATTACCATCAAAGGAGGTGCTAGAAGGGTGTTTGGATATGGGCATGCTCCTACATACATGGCGCGTAACAATAACGCTTACACCGAAATTTTCGCAAGTATTTTTGAAAACAAGTTTGTAGGCAATCCGGTATGGGAACATTATTTTCCAACCCTGTACAGGGATTCTATAAAGCTTGCTGATGACATTATCAATAACGAACTAAAGAAATAACGCATGGACTTCTTTAATCAAATGGAAGAACTTGAAAGACTTGCAGCCGAGTATGACAGCAAGCACGGAGCAGGCAAAGCCGATGAAATCATTGGTTCTCTGATGATCTCGCATTCAACCGCAGATCAAATTAAAATCTTCAAAAAGGCCAATGGTAGGGAAATCATCATTGAGGTTGATGATAATCTTATTGACAGCATTGTAATTAAATACAAATGACACCTGAAGAAGGCATAAGATTACTTCAAGGCAGATTTAAAGGCGTAATGACACGCTTGCCTGTACTGATCGGCAACGTGGCTGTAAACTTCTCGCTCGACAACTTCAGGCGGCAAGGCTTCTTGAGTAACACACTCGAACGCTGGCCTGCACGCAGAAGGGGTTGGAGAAAAGACAACAGGCCAAACCGGAACATCCTGATCAATACAGGCAGGCTGCGCAGATCAATTCGCATAATCCGTGTAACGCCTTCAATGGTGGTGGTTGGCTCAGATGTGAAGTATGCCAGGGTACACAATGAAGGCATGCGTATAGGGCAAATACAAAGCGTTAAAGGCCATACACGCAAGAACGGATCAACGGTAAAGCCACACACGCGCCGGATAGATCAGAACATTCCACGCCGCCGGTTTATGGGCAATAGCCCTTATCTCAATGCGATGATCAGCCGCACTGTTTCGGCTGAGTTTATGAAAGCACTTAAATAACATTTTTATGAATAACTATTTCGGTCAACTATACCTCGACCTTTGTGAGTATCTCAAAACCGTAGTGCCGGAACTGCGCTGGATAGATCAGGATTTCGGCCAGCTCGAACACTTCGAAGTGCGTCCAGAAGTTTCCTTCCCTTGCTGCCTTATTGATTTCGTGTCAGCCTCTTATTCCGGACTTAGCAACCTCGCACAAATCGGTGAAGTAGTTGTTAATATCCGTTTAGGCTTTGCGCCATTTTCGCAGAGTTACCATGCTGCACCAATGAATGTAAAAGAAAAGGCTTTGGAGTTTTACGATGTTGAGCAGAAGGTTTATGAAGCATTACAGGGCTGGTCACCCGTAAAGGATAATGACAACTACACGCAGCCTTTCTACAGGCAGAGCGCAATGACAGAGCAGCGAGACGGTGACAGGATCGGGCTAAGAGTAAGGGTCTTGAGCTTCGGTACTCAGTTTGAAGATAACACCGCCAAAGGGATTTATAGGAAAGTGGCTAAACCGCCATTGCAGTTCGATGAAACTCAAATTCAATAACACAATTTTTTAAAAACCCGCATTAGACAATGGAAAGAAACAAATCAAAAGACAACGACGGCTACGGCCCTATTGCTAGATTCAATAAGATAAAAAAAGTAATCAACGCGAAAGTTGAAAAAGGGATACCACTACAGAAGAAAAAGTAATTGCATAAAAAAAGCCCCGAACTCCCTCGGGACTTTTTGCCACTAGTAAACGGTGCTTAATCCCGTTTTAATACTGCAAAGTATTCACACTTTAAGTTCTTTTGAAAAAGTAAATCGGCAAAGCGGTATAATTACCACACAAGGTGCGACCACTTCTTCTGAAAATATGCCTTTTGTGGGTTCTGTTGTTTTAAAGCTAGAAGTTTGTGGTAGTTCTCATCTATGCGCTCCTGGATGGTAAACTGAGCAATAAAGAATTCGCGGCTAAGGATTTCGAGAACTGCGGTGTAGCGCTTATCTGTAAAGTTGATATAGTAAAAGTAGCGATCTAAAAGGCATTCGTTGCGCAGAGTGTGAAGCTCTGCTGATCTGCCTTGTTTTGATACGGTCATTACCGCTACAGGCTGATGTTGTGGGGTTATAATGTCTTCAAAAAGCTTTAAGCTTCCGCGCATACACAAAATAAGCGAAACAGCCGGAAAATCTACCCACAAAAGCAAATAAAAAAAGCCCTCAATTGAGGGCCTTCCTGGATGGGCTGTAAAATGTACCGTTTCGTTTTTTATTTAATGACCCAATAGTTCTTATAACTTTTTCGGAAGTTAATGCGTGAATACCATCCTTCTTCTTTTGGCTTATAATCGCGCGCATAGTCTCCTCCATTGTTGGCTATAACTTCAAGGTTTGCTGACGTGTTGAAGTACTTTTTCCATATTGGGAATATATCAAGGTAACGCCCGCTCAACTCTTTAAAATTATACATTAGATAACCAGACCGTTCAAGGGAAACATTTCCACCTTCTTTAGTCTTGAAAAATAGTACAGTTATTGTATCTGCACTGTTCACTTTCCCAAGTTTAAACCCGATCAGATCACGCTGGCTATAAGAAGTATCAATCTTTGCTAACTTATATTTTGTAATTGCAGCTATCGAATCAACCACAGTGTATAGTTCCTCTATGCTTTTAGTCCTGACAGGAACGACTTGCGATTGAGATACTATAAAACTACATATAAGCACTATAAATATTGGGAATACCTTTCCGATAAAATAATAATTCATATTAATAGAAGTTTTTTGATACGAGAAAGTTACTAAAAATAATTCTATTTGGTTTTGTTTATCCTTCTGCCTAGTCCTGTAAGTGGTGAAAGGCCATAAACCTGACGTAGTTTTTCTTTTTCCCAGATCGCCTTCATTTTACGGTTTGCCTTTTCCCTTGATTCCTTTATATGCCCGTTCCTTTTCATGTTGTCAGATTTACTGATCAAGTACAGGTTTTCGATTGAGCAGTCAAGACTATCGTTGTTTTTGAAAGCAACCAGGAAGCCATCTGGAATAGTACCATTTATCTGCTCCCAAACAAAGCGTTGATACAAAACCCACACACCTTTTGCAACCTTAATGTATTTGTAATTACGCCCTGTCTTATCCCGCCTAATGGTTATTGCGCCATCATTCTTAGTGTTGTGTGGTACCACCCCTTTTTTAAACTCTGACTTTGGACTAAGCCTTATACTTTTTCCTTTGTTCCAAACTGAGTGATCTTTATGGAAACGGGTGTCACGTCCTGATTTAATCCCGTAACGTTTCAAGGTGCCTTCCAGCGCTTTGAGAGGTACGCCTAATTCCTTCGCCAATTGCTTCGCAGGTTTTGTTTTAAAGTTTTCCCTGAGCCAGTTAAGCTCTGCCATTGTCCATTTCTTCATTTCAAACTCCCTTTAAATAGCTTTTATAAACTTCTTCAAATTGACTTACAAGCTTTGGTAATTCACTATAGGTGTAATCATCTAGCTTCTTTTTCAGATACCCTTTAGAAATACACCAATTGTTCACATGTTCAATGTCTAAGGCGTGAACACCGTTTCCAGTTACCTTAGTCCAGTTCATTTCATGCGCCATTGCTAAAATCTTATTGCGCATTTTACTGATACTGTTTTCCTCCGGGTCGAGGCTTACGAGGTGCCCGATCAACGCAGCTGCTTCATTAAAACTCATTCTGCTCACTTTGGTTGTCTTTCCTGCGCTGAACGATAAAACAATACTATCCTTTTGATCACGCAATCCATGCTTACCAAGCAAGGTGTAAATCTTCTTTATTTGCGCCGTAGTACTCATCATTTTACTTTTTCTCTGTGAGGACAAAACCAGCAAGGCTTCGCCCCTGGTTTTGTCAAATTTCTGCCGCAAAGGCATTCAGTAGGTTTATCCGGTTTAGCCATTATTCACACTTTTGACCTGACCTGATATAATCCTTCCAATACTTCCAACCTGATGGTGTATGAAAGCCCCATTGTCTTTTCCTTCTGAATGTTATGACAAGCGTTGTGGCTGGCTGAAATACTTCAAGTTTATGAACAGATGGTGCCTTCCTGAATAAAATACTGCCTGCTCCATACAATGTCTTCTTAACGGGCATTAAAGCAGGATTCATTTCACTATTAAAAAACCAACCTGCATGTGATTCCCAATGGGCCTTGTAGTCTGGTCGATGCTCAACATATCCACCTTTTAAAATGATACTTATGAAGCTCCAAGGATGATCATGCATACAATCATCATCACTTAACATGATCTTATGAAGCTTGATGGCAAACCAGGGGCATGTTAACAACGAGTAACGGATCAGGTAGATTGGATTTTCTTTACCATCACGAATCCGTAATACTGTTTTCTTAAACAGATACCAGAAACGCTTTCTTTCTTCGTCTTCTTTCATAGTTTATACTTTTGCACTGGTGACAATTTCATTAATAGTATTTGCGAATAGAGGCGATTGAACACGCTCCTGAACCATATTAAGCTTTGTTTTAGCTACGCTTATATTATCCTTCAGTTCAGTTTCACGCTTCTCAAGTGCGTAGTAGTTATCGCTACGCTGGCCGTCTTTTACATCAATTATCGCCTGATCAACGATCTCCTTTTGTACTTGCTGAAGCTCAGCTTCCCAAGTCTTTAAGTTTTGCTCAAGCGCAGTTTTAAAGTCAGTGTCTGCTGCCTCCTGTTCAGGAGCAATGCGAACTGCAAGGGGATTAGGGCCAGCACCGTAAACAAGACCTTTGTTGAAATCTCTTATAGAGTGATCAACTACAGTTTCAAGCTGGCGTTTCATTTCGCGCACATCCCAAAGTGACTTCGTTAGCTCAACGTTCGCATACTTGTCAACTTGTTCTTTAAGTTCGCTTTCTCTGATCTGCGCCATTCTCATTTGTTCAACCTGGAACATGAATGATTTTAACTCTAAATGCATATCCATAAATTTGGGGTTAGTTATTACTGATTAAAAAACTGTAAAGCCTTACATCAGCCACATTGCCAAGGAAGTGACCGAACTGGTAAACCGGCCCGATGTGCCCGATTGTTAGTACTTGTATCTCCAATGTTCTCATGACACTACTGTTTTGTTTACAATTCGGTCTTCAGAAAGTCTTACAATCATTTGCATTGAAGTTTCACAGTTTAAGTGCATGTTGTGAACCATTGCTTTATAGAGTTGTCGAGCCGTATGCGAAATATTTGTATCTGGATGACGATATCCGATCACTTCTAATGCATGCATTGCATGGGAATACCAATGTTGCGGCAGGTGTCCAAATTCCGAAGGTTTAAAAGGATCAGGCGGTGTACTCATCATAAATGCACCTTCTTCAATATCAACTTCGCGTGGATCAGCAGGAACCATAAAGCACCATCTAATAAATGCAGTCAATCTTCTTCCTGGTGAGTAAGCAACTCCTGTTCTTGTCCAAATTTTTGGTTCATCATCGCAGCCTCTTACACAGGTTAGCAATGTGCCTTGTTCTCTTAAGGGTAATTCCATTACCCATTCTTGTAATACAGATTGCATATTTTTTTATTTTGTTAATTGTTAGTTTTTATTTCCATTCACTTTCCCAATACCGCTGTCGTAAGTAGGTATCGGGGTCGGCTTTGTTCTTCCAGGTATTCAATGCAAGATGCCGTTCATAATTGCCCATCTTGAAGTAAGCGTTTACCTGATCGGCTTCGCTCATCTTGTTCCAAAGCGCAATACAACGCGCCTTGTTATGCTTGATGTTGTAACGGTTCCACCACTGTTCGAAAGAAACTGTGTAACCTTCTTCAACTACTGAAAGCTTGCTGTTGCCAAACGCTTCAATAAAGTTGTCTTTGAAGATTGCAGGCAGTTTGCTTTTGAAGTAGTCGGTTTGTTCTTCGTTTAAGTCGCACTTAAGGAAGTCGATAAACAACAGCCTGCCATCAAGGCCGTACAGCACATTGATTTCGCCTGTGAAACGGGGTGAGGTTAGGATGTACTTTCTCATATTCCTTCTTCTAGTTTATGTGCGTGTCCTGATCCTACATTAAGCAGGTTTGTTACCCAATTGCGGTAATACTGTTTCGCTTTCTCGCTGAACCTGTTGTTCTCCCAAAACCAGTTGTCCGGATTCTTCCAATGGCTTATTCTCGTGTATGGGTGTTTTTTCATTTTTAGCTTTTTTAGTGGTGGTGGTTTTCTTTTCTTTTTCTGGTTCTATTCCGCTTATAATGCTTCTGAATTTTTTACCCCAATATTTCTTTGCTCCATCTTCCCAGATTACGTAAGGAACATTCCCGCCATATCTGCTCGTGACAAACGCCACGTACCCTTCAATGCGCACCTTTATTCCTGAATCGTATCTGATCTTATCTGCTGTTCTCCCGTCAGGAAGTTTACCGCTTGCATGGCTGATGAAAATGAAGGTTTTCTTTTTGAACTTCTCCTTAAGGCGTTTATAATCTTCGTAAGTGATATTCCAGTATTGAACAGAATCAATAACTATGAACTTTGGAGACTTCTTTTTACTAAGCTTCCTGTCAAGCTCTTCATAGTTCATTTCATGGTCTGCAAACTCAATCTTCCCATTGTGTTCATTTTCGCTCAACTGACGTAAAGCGGTTAGTTGCGTAGTAGCTTCAAAACCTTCTTCAAGGGCTACATAAAGCACCTTTCCAAAAGGCATGATTGCTTTTAGAAATTGCATCATGAAATTACTCTTACCGTTACCGCTCATTCCCCATACAATCATCACGAAGTTGTCAACCAGTTTGCCGAAGCTTCTGGTTATCTCATCCGGTAAGCCTTCAAGGAAGGTGTATTTTTTTTGCAATAGCTGTCGCAAGCCAAGTACCTTAGCCATTATTCTCGTTGTTTAAAATGGGATTTTGATTTATTGTTTTCCGTAGCTCAAGCGTTCTTCAAATGCTTCGAGCTTTTCTCTGAATTCACGAACAATTGCCGCGCAGGCTGTGAAATCTCCTTTTTCATACAGTGCTTTAGCTTCCAGCATGCGTTCACGTGGAAACCCTAACTTTAATCTGATTACAGGACGCTGATACCCGAACAGACTGAATTGGTGTACTACTTTATTAGTCTTCATCGGGGCCGATATAATCAGGGTCAAATACATCGTCGTCATCTTGAACCTCTTTTTCACTTAGGTCAAAATATGATTCACCACCGCATCTAGGGCATACCATAGACACGAAAACGAAGTTTTTCTTACGCTTCTCTATTCGTTCGGAAAATTTATGTTTATTCCTACAGCGAGTGCATTGCACTTCTTTGTCCTGTATAAGATTAGCCATGCTGCACCTCCATTTCTTCAAGCAGTTCTTCAGGTGCTTCATACCTCCAAATACCTAGCTGACCACGGCACTTTATAGGGTTTGAAAGCATTTTATGATCTTTTCCAATCCATGCAAAGCGATTTGGTAGGTAGTTACCAAAGGCACGTTCTTGAGGGCTCAACCAAAGCTTATCTTTTGAATTACTGGCTTCTTTATAGTTAGTTATAAAGCGCTCAGTTGCCACTGAATCAGTAATTGTAAATTTTCCAATAATAGCGCCTTGAACAAGTAATGATCTGTCACTGATACAGCGCTTAAAATGGTCGTTGATATTGATTAGCTCTAGATCGTGAAAGTCTACCTTCTGGCTTGCATGTATGTATATCTCGCCGCGATAGTTGGTATTGAAGCTTCTTGTCTCATTCAGTTTGAAGCCTTTTGCAAGCAAATACGCGAAGGGCTGTTTTATCGACACAACGCGCATTGTAATAAGCTTAGCCATGTTGCCCCTCCTTTCTGTCAATGTTAAGAACTGACCAAGTCCACGAGGCCATCAATGAAAGCAGATACCCAAACATATAACGTGTGCCTGCTGGCAGGAAATACGAAATGATAACGCCTGCAAGAAAGTACAGGAGAAGAAACACATATTTGAAAACGCGCTTAGTCATTGTTCACCTCCTTACTTCCTTCTTCCAGCTTCTTTGTAAATGTTTCATTCCAGTTCTTAACTGCTATCAGATTTTCTTCGATAGCAACGAGTAAATCATAGTGTTCATGAAGCATTATCGCTTCTCGGCCTTCTTTGCTCACGTGATGCCTTGCACCGCGCACAAACTCGATTTGCTGCTCGATTGTGGGTTTTGAGGCGTTAAGTAGTTGAGACATAGTTCTTTTTGTTTAATTGTTATCTTGTTAAAAAGGGCAAAACCCCCTTACTTATTCTGATTACTCGGGTCAGAACACCCTGCCTTTTCAGGCACGTTTAGGAGAAAAACCCGGTTTGCTTTGAACTCCGGGAAAGTCAGTGCCGGATTCCCGATCCGGCGGCGTTTGCCCATTTACAGAAGATTCCTGCCTTACATTAGTTACCAGACTTTGCTCAGGTTTATACATGTTGATTTACTTTCAATACTCTACACCTAGCAGGGTAGGAAGGGGTTTTTAAATCAATTAGCATCTTCTGCCGCGCAGCCCCCGACAAGGGGATGATAATGTCACAAAGTCTCCCTTCTTATATTTCTTCTACCTTGTGCTTCAACACAATGGTTTCTTCATTTTTCAGATCAATGCCGTAAGTGTCGATCTTGCTTTTCTTGCGCTCATCACCATTAGTGAACAGCTTCTTAAGCGGAGCGATTTTGAATTTCACATCAACGTATTGCGCAAACTTTTTCATGAACTTCACAAGGTCGAATTCTGGCGTCGTTACTACCTTTGTTTCGGTTTTTACATGCAGGTAATAGCCATTGTCAAGCTCCCAATGTCCTTTCACATCGAACATTGTATTCCTGTTTCTTTGTCCGATCTCAAGTAGTTCTTTTTGCGCAGCGTCCAGCGATGCTTGGACAGGCTCAAGCTTGCCTTCAAACAGTTTTTCGATAGGTGCTATATTCTTTTCATATTCATCCTTGTAAGGACTTAGCTTATCACGATACTGAAGGTTTATGTTAGATTGCTCATGTTCCAGATCAGCGATTACCTGTACAAGTTCAGCAGCGCGTTTTTTATCCTTCTCAATTTGTTCGCGCTTTAAGTCAGCTTTAGTTTTTTGTTTTGCGGTTACAGATTTCATATTTCAGTTTTGTTTTAAAAGTTCTCGTTCAATTTTTTTCAGCTTGTGGGCAGCTTCCTCTTTTGTGAATATCATGCTGTTCATTCTTTCTATCTGCTCAACCACTGTGCTGTGATCCTTATTCAGTGCTAAACCGATGCTCATAAAGCTTTCACCACACTGATGTCTCATTATATATGAGTACACACACCGCGCATCGCTGAAAGTCTTTTTTTTTACTGACCCCTTAATCTCAGCTACACTACACCCGAAAGCATCAGCCACCATGTTCAATACCCTCACTCTTATCGCTTCAATGTCTTTTCTCATACAACCTCCTTTCTTAATAGTGAATGAATCATCTCGCTGTAACTTTCTTCAAGCACTACACTTTGCGGATGCAGATTTTGAGCGAGTTGCTTACCATCATTATAATTCAGATAGAGCTGAAGTAACATTTCCTTATCTTGTATTGGGTACTTGCCAGACAAGGCAATAAACTTTTCGTCGCGGTTTATGAAATGGTTCTTCCACCAGTTCCAGAATACCCGACTGCTTGAAAGCATCTTTTGTCCATCTGCATCATCAGGAAGGAAGTATTTTAGGTACTTCAAACCCTCGTTGTACACGAGTTCCGCATACTGATCCTGAGTGCAATTCAGGATTTCGCAAATACAGCCCTTTAGGCGCGTTGCGCGCTCATTCCGGGCCTTCGATACGGTTTTTTTAAGATTTTTCATTTTGAGCGATTTTAAGCGGGTTTTGAGCGCGGTATTTAAGCCGCCTTCTTTAGTTTTCGCACTTTGGCCTTATGTACACCTCTTTCCACCCTTCTGAGGTCTCCTTCGTACTCATTATATATAGAGTGTATTATCTGCGCATCTGACACTCCATTTGCTTTGCAGATTTCCGCTACTTCTTCTTTGGTTGTTCCTCTTACAGATATGAATTTTCGACCTATTCGGCTGAATATTTCAGCATAGCCCTTCTTGTTCATCCTGCGTCCGCGCATGATGCGCTTGTTTAGAAATTCAGTAGCCATCATCACAATGCCACACTTTCCATAAAGCTTGTTGTAGATTGTTATGAAGAAGTAAAGAACAGGATCGGGCAGCTTATCAACTTCATCAAGAATGAGAAGTGGGTTCTCTTGTCTCATTAATATAGAAACAATCATTTCCATCATTTCTGATACATTCAGCCCAACGTTCTCTTTTCCCATTGCCTCAAGTATCTTGCGTAAGAACTCCTTGCGGTTAAAGTATTCAGAACATTCAATATGATAGACATTCTGCCTGTTTGCCTGAAACCATCTCGCGGTAAATGTCTTTCCACCACCACTAGGTACGATCATGGCAAACACGTTGCTGTATTCCTGTGCATCTTCCATGTAATGCACGATAGTTTTAAAGTCAACGGTCTCAACCATCTTCCAGGTGCCTTTTGCTGAAAAGCCTATCTGCTTACCTACATTTCGCCACATATCATCACTGATACTTTCCCAGATACCCTTCCGTATGTTTATAACCGTTGCTTCACTTACATTTTTAAGCGACGCAATAGCTTTAGATTGTGATGGATACTGCTCAATGTAGGTCTTGAGCAACATTTGAATTTCTTTTTTCTGTGAATCTGTCATAGCTTTGTAGTGTTGATTGTTATCTAGCCCTGGGCCGTTGCTGCGGCTCGGGGCGCTTTTTTTATTTTACATTTGATCGTACAAGTCGTCGTCGTTTACCGGGCCGTCAATTAGCTGCGATAGTACTTTTTGCTCTGCATCACGTTTCAACTGCTTCACCATTACGCCATCATTAAGCAGGCTTTCAGCGTCAATCCCGGAAAGCGCAAGTGTCTTTTTACGCCTCTCAGATTTTTCAGCTATCTGATTAACAGTGTTCTGTTTCTCTGCTAGGAGTGCATTTAGGTAGGTGCGACTTCCTTCAACATGATCATGCAACGCACGTGGTGAGCGTTGAGCATCAACACCAATTAATCGCACTTGTTCTTTGTCGGTTATCAGTACCCTGCTCAGATCGTAAGGATCGTAGTATACATGTACCTTTTTGTTAAGGTGTTCTAGTGGCGTACCGCCAAGAATATCATAGCTGTATCTTTGATTCCCGATCTGAATATCAAGCCCACGGTTTGTAAGGCGGGGAAGCTCACCACTTTTAGGGAGGTGGTTTATTCCGAACGTCAGCAGGAATTTTTCGTCATTCATCAATCGCTTTTGCGTATCCGGCAATGCATTCCAGGCTTCAAGCCATTGCTGATGTTTGCTTATGCCATTGCTCTGCGGCAAGTATCTAAGGCGGTGAAAGAAGTTTTCAAGTTGCGCTTCTGCTTCTGTCCCTATTAGTGGTCTTTCCTTCTTGAAAGCCTTTACCATTTCATCATTTACGCCGCGATTCTTTGCTGTGATGTTGTTACCCGTATAGTTATTTGCACCAATCTTCAGGCAACGCTTCCAGTGAGGTGAACCAAAAAAGTTTTCTATGTAACCTCTGTTCTTTGAACCTACTGGTGTCTTAACGTAGTTAGCTATAGACCGATAGTAAGGCTCAAGTGTGGCAATACCCCAATTATCAGTTTTTACTTCATGCGGAAGGAACCATGATCCTGTAATACTCCTTATATAATACATGGCATTTAGATATGCAGCATGTATAAGTGCTATTGTTCCACCATCGTCAAGTGTTCCTGCAACAGCGTAAGCATAGCCAAGAACATAGTCATTGAAGCTGTCAGTTACTACTATTGACACATAACGTTTCGTATATTTCTTGCCGTGATTTTCTTCTTCGGCATCAATGAAATACAAATCGATTACGTTATCATCACTCTCAACTAAATAGAGCGGAGCAGTTGGCCTGGTGCCCTTCACTACTCGAAGTACTTTACTCTTTAAGGCTGCGTTGCCTTCACGGAACATGATAATTTCATCTTCGCGCTTACGCCTCCAAACACCAACGGTGCTTTCGTCAATCGCTTTATAGCCGTGTTCTTTAGCCCAACGGTTATACTGCATCGTAATAAATACATCATCATACTGGTTGTGATGCGCAAGCATTTCAAGCAACACAGCTTCACTCACTTCATCTTTTATTTTCGCTGCTAGCTTGTTTCCAAAACGCCAATCGATAATAGATGCATAACCGTCGCGCAAGTACTTCTTAAGTGCGCTGTCCTGGTTCACGACAAGCCGGCGATAAGAAGTAGGAAGATCAATCTTTTCTTTCAGGTAAATGTTTTTCAAGTGTGCAAGTTGGTTCTGGAGAATTCCAACTTCCGACGCCCCTGCAACTTCTAACTTGGCTTTTACTTCGTCTAATTGATCGAGTATATCCTTCGCTTTAATGATCTCAATAACCTTATCATAGAACTGCTCGATTTGCAGGTTAAGAAGTTTCTTGATTTGCTTCTTGTCGTTGTTGACTTCCTTCAGCATGTTGAGCCAGTTAGCCGCAACGGTATACTTCTTCACAGTCTCAATAGGAAGCTTCTTGTTCTCATCATAGCGATAGGCTAGGAAGAATTCTTCTGCCTTATCATCCCACTTTACAAGTTTGCGGATAGGTTGCTTTGCAATAAACTCGTAAGGGTTGCCAAACCGTGCTTCAATCTTACGCTTATATTCATCCTTAAGTTTCTCAAAGCCGATAAGTACACTTCGTCTATCTTCAGGATCATCAATAAAAAGCCATGAAGGTGATTTCCTATTCCGTGCGGCATCCAGTGTACCTTTCGATATACCACTATCAATCGCCTCATGCCACTCTATATATAGTATGTTGTCTAAAAGCTTCATATTCGTGGGGGATTTGAAGTTTTATGAAAGTTGTTTATGGATTTCCGACTTAATTTGAAGCAGGGCACTATCATGGTCGTAGTTCCGTAGCAACCACATTAAGGCAACTGCCTCAGCACGCGACACATTCCATTTTTTTGCGCATGTATTGTGAGTATTAAAGTCTAGGCGACATAACATACCATGTAGCACTGAGAACTGAAGATGAATCATTACTTCTTTCTCAGTCTGAAGCTTTGACGCATTACCGTGCGTTTCGAAAAAGCTTATTAGGGCTTCGAAGATGTTCATCCTCTCGGTGTAGCCTACACCTATCGTAAACTTCCCCGACTTAGTTCTTTTTACGACCATTGTGTAGATAGTTTGCGTGCTTTACAATTGACCTTTGAAGGCTTTCAATCAACTCTCGTTCGCCTTGTGTGTAGTCTACTAGGGTCGCTGTGATCTCCTCATCTTCGCGCTCGCCATCACGAACCATTTGGACATACCGGTAAGAAACCCCGTGTATTCTGGCTACTGTGGCGGCGACATGATCCCGCTTTTTGTACCTCCTCGTAGTTTTTCCCATTGTTTTTATACCTTCGTTTTTAGTTCATTTCAAATGAACAATACAATGATCGTAAAAATTACGATTCTAATCAAAGAAACTTCGAATTAATTTTCGTGTATGTCAAACTTTGCCAGCAACCTGAAGATATTAAGAGCTAAAAAACAGCTAAAACAAGAAGAATTAGCGGTTTTGGTAGGAATTACCGCATCTACACTTTCTAATTATGAAGTCGGTAAAACCGAGCCAAGTTTAGATACACTCGTAAATTTTTCGAATGCGCTTGGCGTATCAATCGATGTTTTATTGAGTGCCGATGCAAGCCTAATCGAAAAAATTGCTGATCAAAAAAAACAGGAAAATGCAAGCCCAAATGCAAGCCCAAGTGCAAGCCTAATAGGTAAAAAGTACTATTCTGATGAAAATAAATTTCCAAGTCAGGTTAATGAGACCATGATGGCAATGGAAAGCAGAACACCTTATGTTGTTACAGTTGACCGCCAAGGGAGAGAAAACATTGCATTTGTGCCAGCAAAGGCGAAGGCAGGGTACTTAACAGGCTACCACGATCCTGAATTCATCTCAACACTTCCTACTTATAACTTCCCAGGGCTTCAAAATGCTACCTTCCGCATGTTCGAAATTGAAGGTCACAGCATGATTCCAACCTTCGACGATTCCGATATAGTGATAGGCCGATTTGTTGAGAATTTAAGCCAAATTCGTAATGATCGGGTGCATATCATCATCACAAAGCACGATGGACTATTGATTAAAAGGGTCTTAAACCGCGCTGTAAGTGATGGTAAATTGATTCTGAATTCTGATAACCAGAAAGACCCGCGCGAATACCCTCCAATTGTAATAGGCGTAGAAGAAGTGCTTGAAGTTTGGTATGCTGTAGCGAAGTTTACGCGCCAAATGCGCGCCCCAGGAGAGATGTATAATAAGCTTATTGATCTTGAGGCCCGATTAACCCTTTTGGAAGATAGCCAACGAAAAGCGGTAAGGTAATTGAACCAAAATTAACCCTGCTTGTACGTTTTGTTTTTTGGCACTTTATCAAAAACCGCCTTCCTGTGCAAAAATCGCACTTTTTTTATTGCTTACTATGTACGTTTAGTTTTAACCCCCTTATATTTGCAGATTGAAAGTTTTCAATATTGTTTCCGAGTAACAGCACAATCACGCTTCTGTAGACAGCTGATCACAATATAGGATTAATTATACCTTGTTGCCATACACTGATGCAATGGCAGCATACGCTATTCTCTCGTCTTCTTCTTCAGATAAGCCACTGATGCCAATACCTCCTATTACTTTTCCATCCTGTATAATTGGCACGCCACCACCAAAGCCTGTAATGCCAGGGTCGCCCCAGAACGCAGGTGGCCTGCTATTCTGATTCATGAATTCACCCATCTGCTTTGTTGATTTACGATCTCTCGCTGCGGTGTATGCTTTGTTCTGCGCTATAACAGCAGCAGCAGGACTTGCTCCATCCATTCGTAGAAATGCAATTAACTCTCCTTCAGGTCCGGCAACTGCAATAGCAATGTGCTTGTTAATTTTACCTGCTTCTACTATTGAATGACCGAGCATTTTAATTGCCTCCTGCGAACTAACTTTTTCTTGTAAAAACATATTCTAAAGGTTTAATACAGTAAGTTAAAAAGTAAGCGATAATAAACGATACTTTCTTGCGGCCATATTAAATTTAGTTAACGGCACGTTTTTATTATTCATCGCCTCAAACTAAAAACACCTTATAAATATGAATGTAGAAACACTTGAAAATTATACCTCACAGCTGTTTACTGTAGCCCCTGGTGTTTGGGGACGGAAAGAGATTTTTGTTAACCTTTATTTCATACAGGATCAGGCCACTGGTAATTGGGCATTGGTAGACGCGGGTTTAAAATGGTCTGCACCAAAAATAAAGGCAATGGCTAAAGAGCTCTTTGGTGAAGGCACAAAGCCTGTTGCAATTATTTTAACACACGGACATTTCGATCATATTGGAGCAGTTGCTCCTTTAATAAAAGAATGGAATGTTCCTGTATACGCACATTACCTCGAGTTTCCATATTTGAATGGAAAGTCTTCTTATCCGCCAGCAGACCCATCCGTTGGAGGAGGTATGATGTCTCTGATGTCGTGGGCGTATCCAACAGGTCCTGTAAATATTGCTGAACATCTTCATAAGCTTCCTGACAATGGCACCGTACCTGGTTTAACAGAATGGCGGTATGTGCATACACCTGGTCATTCTCCTGGTCATATCAGCTTATTCAGAGAAAGTGATAAAGTGTTGATTGCCGGAGATGCATTCGTTACAACCAAGGCTGAATCTGCTATCGAGGCGCTTTCAGGTACTAAAAACCTGTCAGGGCCGCCGAAGTATCTTACTTGTAACTGGGCCTCTGCAAAACAATCTGTAATAAAGCTGGAAGCATTAAAACCAGAAATTGCAGCAACAGGGCATGGTAAACCCATGTCTGGGGAAGAATTGAAGACTGAGTTATCAAAACTTTCAACTCATTTTGATGATCTTGCAATACCAGCAGAAGGTAGATATGTAAATGAACCTGCCGTCACAAATGAGCAAGGGGTGGTATTTCTACCTCCATCAAATACTGATAAACTATCAGCAGTAGTTAAAGTTATTGGGGTTACACTTGCAATAGCTTCTATCGCTGTTTTGATATTTCAACAGACAAAGAAAAAAGAAAAGCCACAGGAAGGAACAACAGGTAAGTTGGCGGATCTGTCAAAAACTTCAGTACAATTAACAAGCAGATGATTTTAATTTAAAAGGTGTTTGTGTACATATTACACAGACATCTTTTTTTCAACAGGTTCATCATAAGATGTGATCTTAGCGTTTCCAGCCATCAATGCGTTAAAGATCAAAGGATTTTCAGTTGTATATAGAATGGCGTCGTCCTTTAGACTTGCTTCAACAACAGCACGTACTTTTCCGGTAATAATTTTAGCTTTTCCTTTAGCAGCATAAACCGCTATTTCCTTGCAGCTCAAATCACGTAAGTCAAGTGTGCAATCATCGCTTATATTATTGATAATAATTTTCGCACACACACCTCTGAATGTAGCAGTACCTTTACCGGATATAGTCATTGTGACTGTATACTTAGGGGAGTAGATTATTCCGGAGATATTGAAAACTCCATCAATTTCTACTGAGGAATTACCATGATTCCCAATTACAACAGAGTCATGTTCATAGTTTCCAATAAACTCTAGCTTCTGAGCTCTGCCCGTATCCCTTTCCTTACTCTTTCTACGCATAAAACAATCCGTAACAATACCTTTTAAAATCTACACTTGCCAACCTTTAACAATTAAATAACGATTAAACGGAAAGAGTAATTCATTTGATAGGAGAAAATAGATGAAAGGCAAAAATGTAATGACGAAAAACTATGCACACGTGACCGGCGAGTAATTATGTAAATATATTTAATCACTTTTTAATCTAACATCCATTCCAACCTCTTGTATGTTTCTTCATGAGATTGGTTGTTATAAATATTCCCCTGTATGCTTGTTATTAATTCTGCTGATTTCTCTCTGGCATAACCAAACTTTATAGCAAAAAGATTACATAAGTTCATCTCCTCACTGTGCACTGATTTGTCGATTGACATCATGTGTACAAGGTCATAAAATTGATGGAACCGTTCCCGCCTGTCTTCAGGAAGTTTAAAACTTACCTTTGTAGGATTGCCGTGTATTTCTCTAAGCTGGGCCTCTGAAATGTTATTGCGTTTAGCAATTTTCAATAGCAAGTCGTGCTCCTTCAAATCCAAAACACCATCTATTGCTGCCATTTCAATAAGATTTTTCATATGGCTTCTTGCAGAGGCTTTTCCTTGCTTGAAAAGATTAAGAATGTCGGAAAAATTCATATGCAGATTTGTGGGTGTTTAAAGGTAGCCATTTTATGAATGGCTGAAAAGGGCGTGTAATGTTAATTGAAAATTAAAACACCTCGCATGTGCGAGGTGTTTTTTTGATATCTCTATTTTCCTTTCTCCAAATCTGGAAGTATAAAATCATCCAGCGGGCTCGGCAATTTCATAGTAGCTTCTATCTCTTCTACTTTTCTCGGGGCTGATGCTGATATGTGCTCATTTCCGTCTTTTGTAATCAGAAAATCGTCTTCTATTCTTACAGCTATGCTCCACCACTTTTTATCACATGGTGCATTTTCAGGAATATAGATACCTGGTTCTATAGTGATAACCATGTTCTCCTGAAGTTTATCATATGGCCCCCAATCATGAACGTCTAAGCCGATGTGGTGGCAACAGCCATGCGGATAATAAGTATGTTGTTCTGTTTCACTTTTAATAATACCTAAATCTTTCAGGCCTTTATTAATTACCGTTCTTGTTATCGCAGTAAGTTCGGCAAAGGAAGTACCTGGCTTACATGTTTTCATTGCTTCTTCCTGTGCTTTTAACACAAGCTCATAGATCTGCTTTTGTTCCGGAGAAAATTTACCTGATACCGGTATGGTTCGCGTAATGTCAGCAGTGTATCCGCGATACTCTGCTCCAAGGTCCATCAGGATTAGTTCTTTTGTAGTAATATTAGGTTTGTAATTATCGATGTAATGAAGAATGCATCCGTTATGACCTGCTCCAACTATTGATGGATAACCTAAATCTTCCGCCTGATATTTTTTAAATACATATTCGTGTATACCCTGAATCTCTCTCTCAGACATTCCAGGTTTCATTGCCTTCATTACTTCAACTTGTCCGGCACATGAGATTTTCACTGCCTTCTTTATCAGGTCAAGTTCTTCTTTTGCTTTAATACTTCTGAGACTTCCCATAATATCAACAAGACCTGTTGTATTAAGGTTATTCTTCTGCGGCTCGCGGTTTAGAGCAAGTCCGCTTTTTGTTGATGGGTAATTTACTTTGGCTTTAAACTGGTCAATTAAATCGTAAAGGTCGGCCGAATCATAGGGCTCATTTCTAACGTCGTTTTCAAAATCAATAAACAATATCTGATCAAACTTGCTGAAATCAACATTGTACTTTTTGAACTCCTTATTGTTAAAAGCATTTTCAAGACCCAACCTTGCTTTTACACCGCTGTCGCCAAGTCTTCTTCCAGTCCACATCTCGGCTCTCTCATTCCGTGGCTGAACGAAGATGATTTCATCATACTGTTTTCCATTGTTAGCTGTTTGCTTGTCTTTGAAAATCAGCAGAACGGAATTAGGTTCTTTATATCCTGTGAAATAAAAAAAGTTTGGGTCCTGATGATACACGTAATCAACATCGTTAGAGCGGTTACGCACGGCATTTGCAAAGAAAACGGCAACTGAGTTTGGCGGAAGTTTCTCCCGGAGTTTTTGTCTTCTTTCCTTATGGAATTCTTTCGTTAAAAAATCTTTGGGCTCATCAGCAGTTTGGGCAAAAACTGCGTGTGCAAATAAAATTGATAGAAATAGGGCTATGTTTTTCATACATTTTAAAATGTAACGTCAAGATGATAAAAAACCAGTAAAGTTTCTCGTCAATTAAGTTAGGCGGTATAAAAGTATCGTAGGCGGAAAACGTGTTTTCCGTAGTAATTTCAGCGTTCGACTTTATAAAAACGTCCGACGACCTTATCAAATCAATCTTTGTTCCAAATCTTTAAGCCGACTTTAGCCTGAAAAATTAAGTTATGGCACCAATAGGTAATTCAATTGAAAGAAGGTACGACCTCGCCTGGTTACGATTTATTGCAATTGTTATTCTCTTATTTTTTCACACAGGTATGCTCTTCAACCCTTGGAACTGGCATATTAAGAATAGTGAAACCAGTAATAGTTTTACTTACTGGATGATCTGGCTTCATTTCTGGCGCATGCCGCTGCTGCTCTTTATTTCCGGGGCAGGTACTTATATGGCTTTAGGTAAGCGAATCACAGCCCAATTTGTTAAAGAGCGGTTTACGCGGCTCTTCATTCCTTTAGCTTTTGGAATTTTTGTGATTGTACCCCCACAAATCTACTTCGAACATATTAGCGAGTATAAGAACTACACAGATTTCTATCCCACTATATTTAGATTTATTCCTTATCCTCAAGGTAGTTTCAGCTGGCATCACTTGTGGTTTGTGGCTTACCTCTTCGTATACTCTTTAATATCCATTCCGTTTTTAATTTTTCTTCGTTCAGAAAAATCATTCCGCTTTCGCGGGATTATAAGTAAGGCGCTATCAAATCCTGTAGCTATTTTATTTGTGCCGGCTATCTTTATCCTGATCACACAGATAATCCTAAGGCCTTACTTTCCTGAAGAGACTCACGCCTTGCTTGATGATTGGGGATTCTTCACCTTCTACTTCTGTTTCTTTCTCTTCGGCATGTTGTGCTATTCAAATAGCTTGCTTTGGGAAGCAATTGGCAGGCACCGGAATTATCTGTTAGTAGCAACTATTTTGAGTCTTATTCCTTTTTACATTACGTACTTTCATTTCAGGGAAATAATAACACTTCCGTGGGATAATAACACAGTAGAAACTATTTTTGATGTTACAGCAATCTTTGTAAGCTGGTTTTGTGTAATTACTGTAATTGCCTTTGGTCAGCACTACTTAAACAAGCCACATCCCTGGTTAAAACATTTTAATGAAGGCTTATATCCATTCTACATTTTGCATCAAACACTAATTATTGTCATAGGATACTATGTGTGTCAATTGCCCTGGAGTATAGGTATAAAGTTCTGGACGGTAAGTTTACTTACTTTACTAAGTTGCCTTCTTATCTATTTTGCTCTTATAAGGCCGTTTACACTGATGAGGATTTTTTTCGGAATGAAACCGCTGAAGAAAAAAGAGAGCGAACCTGTTCATCAGGCATTAGCCAACTAAATTTTACTAAAGAGAGATAAATAACGAAAGAGGATAGTCTACTTGATTATCCTCTTTCGTTACTCTCCTCACCATTCTCTGAAATTTCTTCCAAAAGAAAATCCGATCCCTTTCCGTATGATATAAGCTCTTTTAACTTATATCGCTCAAGGGTTAAAAGATCTTTAACCTTAAAATCACCATCTGCAAGTATATTTTCGACAATAAAATCATGAGTCTCACCATAATTAATAAGCCGATATTTTTTGCCCGTTCTTAATACATCAAACGAAAGTCCTGCCATTCTATAAGTCCTCTTCTCTTTCAAGCATTAAAATTGATGCCTGTGGAACGATGTAGTATTTTTCTCCTTCATAAACTACTTCAATTGCTCCCTTTTGTAAAAAAATTGCCAAATCTCCTTCCTGTGCCTGAAGCGGTAAATACTTTACTTGTTCTTCCTTACCTTTCCAGATGTCATCTTCATCGGCGGGAAGAGGCAGAGGGTATCCAGGCCCTACTTTTATAACAAAGCCGCTCTGAATTTTCTCTTTTTCCTGTACACCAGGCGGAAGATAAAGCCCACTTTCGGTCTTGTCGGATTGTTTTGTTGGCTTAATTAAAACCCTGTCTCCGACAACAATTAACTTCTTAAGCTTATTATCTGACGTTATTTTCATATAACCACAATAACAATGTAACAGCTGAATCCATTCTTTAGGGTCGCAAATTTAGAATTAAAAATTAATGCTGGTGTGCCGTATCTAATACTTTAAATTAGCTTGAAATGGAGGAAAGGCTTGGTTTAACGCCTCCTTCTGGTACCAGAGTACCTCCGGAGTAGCATCAGTATTGCTTCTGCCATTCTTCTGCGATCCTTCTGTCAACCTTCATAAAAAGGGCTTTTTTATGAAGAATCATTGAATCAACAGTCAAATTTCACACAATCAGTACTGATACTCTGATGCTACTATGATCAACGTTTATTGAAAGATTATCATTAAATTTTCAAACGATTACTGTTGACGATCAAAAAACTCAACTAGTTTTCGGCTTACGCATTAAAAAAACTTGGCTTATGAAATATCTTTTCAGTCTGTTAATCTTTGTTTTTAAGCTTGCCACCATAGCCTCTGCCGCAGATCCGCAGCCTCTTGCTATAGGTTCTCCTGCTCCTGATTTTAATTTGCGGGGCGTTGATGGAAAGTCACATAGACTTAGCGATTTTTCTAGCAGTTCGGTGCTGGTTGTAATATTTACTTGCAATCATTGTCCTACCGCTCAGGCATATGAAGAAAGAATAAAGCAACTTGTAACGGACTATAAAAGCAGAGGTGTTGCTGTTGTTGCCATTTCGCCCAACGATCCGCAGTCTATCCGTCTTGATGAACTGGGTTATACTGATTTAAGCGATGGCTTTGAAGAGATGAAGATTCGCGCTAAAGATAAGGCCTTTAATTTTCCATACTTGTATGATGGCGAAAACTCACAAGTGTCAATGAAATACGGACCCCAAGCTACGCCTCATGCCTTTGTATTTGACAAAGATCGTAAGCTCCGCTATACGGGCCGTATTGACGATGGTGAAAAACCGGGAACAGCGAAGGTGCACGATACACGAAATGCCATTGATGCACTGTTAGCAAACAAGCCTGTGACCGTTGAAAAAACAAAAACTTTCGGATGCTCCATAAAGTGGCCCAGCAAACGCGACTTTGCCAATGCCGCGACAGATGAATTTGCGAAAGAAAAGGTAAATATTGATGAATTAACACTCGACCAACTCAAAGCAATTCTTGCTAATAAAACCGTAAACTACAGGTTGATTAATGTATGGGCAACCTGGTGTGGCCCCTGTGTTGCAGAGTTTCCTGAGTTTGTGAACATGAACAGGATGTACAGAAACCGCGAGTTTGAACTAATTACTATTAGCCTGGACGATCTTCAGCGAAAGCAAAACGCATTGAATTTTCTTACGAAGAAACAGGCATCTTCTAAGAATTACATCCTTAATGGAGACCGATATGCTTTTATCGAATCACTTGATAAGAAATGGGAAGGGTCGTTACCTTACACTATGTTCATTGCTCCTGATGGTAAAATCCTTTACAGTAAACAAGGCGTAATTGAGCCCCTCGAAATAAAGAAACTAATCGCAGAGTCGCTGGGACGAATTTATTGATGTCTTAGGAATGCTGATAACGATGTAGTTGGTTCACCCTTTAGTTAAGTTTGATTTGAGTTGTAAAAGTAATTTTACTCGTCTGTAACGGAAACTTAGACAGATGAGCAAAACTACTCATCACATTCTATCCAAATAAATCGGCCTGGTCCTCAGAACGACTTAGTAATTTTGAGTCGATAGATTTGCTGGCTTTAGCTCCAAGCTTCTTCAATTCTTCAACTCTTCTTACCAGGTTACCACTTCCGATAGAGAGCTTCTTCATAGACTCCTCATAATATTTCTTTGATGAATCCATCATCTGCCCGAGTTTGATAAGGTCTTCTGTAAAGCCTACAAACTTATCGTACAAGTCACCAGCTTTGTTGGCAATATCCATAACATGTCTGTTCTGGTACTCCTGTTTCCAAACATTTTTGATGAGCTGTAATGAGGGTATAAGTAGGGTCGGGCTTACAAACACAATACGTTTCTCAAGTGCTTCTTCATACAACCCCTTTTCGGTTTGAATAGCAAGAATATATGCAGGCTCAATAGGAATAAACATGATGATAAAATCAAGTCCGTTATCGGCGGAAATATTCTTCTGGTAATTTTTATCGCCTAGGCTACGCATGTGTTGCCTGATGGAAACCAAGTGCCCCTTGAGTGCGACTGCTTTTTCTTCATCGGAAGATGCATTTACAAAAGTGTTGTAAGCAGTTAAACTCACTTTAGAGTCTATAATTACATGGCGATTTTCAGGAAGGCGGATAATTACATCGGGTCTGAATCTTCCTTCTGCAGTTGTAAAAGATTCTTGTATAAAATATTCGCGATCTCTTTCGAGTCCTGATTTCTGAAGAATACTCTCTAAGATGAATTCACCCCAAGCACCTTGTGTTTTAGAA
>NZ_JAHESD010000109.1 GCF_018598585.1 Chryseosolibacter indicum | reverse complement strand
TTCCAGGATATGTATTAATATCACCTATGGCGAAAATTCCTGGAACGCTGGTAGAGTAGTCAATCGTATTCACTTCAATAGCATTCTTATCCAGCTTTAATCCCCACTCGCTGATGGGACCAAGCTTTGGGCTCAGACCGAACAACGGAATAAGATAGTCCGCTTCTATTGTTTTGATACTATTCGATTTGTCAACAAGAGAAACTTCCTTCAAGTGTCCGTTGCCTCCAACAGCCTTTAAGTTTGTATTCAAGAGCAGGTCAATCTTTCCGGCTTTTGCCAATTCAAAAACCTTTTCAGCCGAATCGGGAGCGCCCCGAAAGCTTTCATTCCTGTGAACGAGGGTTAAATGTTTTGCAATTGAAGCCAAATGAATCGTCCAATCAAGAGCTGAATCACCACCACCTGTCACAATTAATTTTTTATCCCTGAACTGATCTGGATTTTTTACAAAATAAAGAACTCCTTTTCCTTCAAATCTATCCAGGTCAGCAATCTCTGGTTTGCGTGGTTCGAAACAACCCAGTCCTCCTGCTATGACAATCACTTTACATTGAATCTTTGTATTGTCGTCCGTAATAATTTCGAAACTGCCATCGTCATTTTTAACCACATGCGTAACTCGTTCTCCAAGGCTAAATGTTGGCTTAAAAGGTTCAATTTGTTTGGAAAGGTTATCAACCAGGTCCTGTGCTTTTATTTCAGGATATCCAGGAATATCATAAATCGGCTTTTTGGGATAGATCTCGGAAAGCTGTCCACCGATTTGCGGAAGGACATCAACCAAATGGCATCGCATTTTGAGCAGTCCTGCTTCAAACACCGCAAAGAGGCCTACCGGCCCTGCTCCTATAATGCAAATATCTGTTTGGATCATAATTTCTGCATTTATTCGTACAATAATAGTTAGTATAACAACTAATTACCATTAACGATTCAAAATTTCCAAAGTTTTCAAAATAGCGTTGCTATCCGAGATTTTTATAGATGGTATTCAAAACTTTCTTGAAATGTTGAAAATCCCTTTCAGAAAGTCCTTCCCATGCCTGTAAGCGGATGTCCTGAATTTTAGGACGAAGTTGTTCAACTTTCCGTCTTCCCTCTTTTGTTAAATCAAGCTGGAAACTTCTCCTGTCTGCAAGATTTGGATTGCGGACAACAAGCTTTTTTTCGGTGAGGAGGTCAACAATGCGTGTAAGCGTGGGATTATCTTTGAATAATAGTTCAGCCAGCTCATTCTGCTTCATCGCCCCTTTTTCATAAAGATTTTTCATCACAAGCCATTGATCTACAGTTACAGGAAAACGAAGTGTCTTAAAACGTTGCTGCGCAAATTGTTTTACTCGTCTGGCAGTTCTGTCTAGGAGAAATGAATATTCTCCATATGGCTCTTCGTGCATAAGCAATTGTTAGTATGACAACAAATTTCTCAAAAAGTCCGGCAAGAATCAAATGGCAGTCAAACCGCTACCGTGGATGTCCGGCTCATCAACTTACTATAAAGTCAGTTGAGAATCTCCGTTGCTGGGTATTATGCAAGGGTTGTGTCGAACAAGAATATATACAGTGTTATGTGAACCTTCTCCTGCTCAATCACATTATCACTACCGAAACATCATCTCAACCCTCTAAGATAAAAGGCTGGAATTGCCGCTTTGCTATCTTTCAATAAGCAGGTATAGAATTTTCAGCTGAGATGGAAATTTTAAACATAGCGTAGTGTTCAGATGATAAGGAAAAGGTGATGACAAACGTAATCAAAAAGTACCAGCAAGACATCGAAGTGGATTTAACCTTGTTCGAAGCGACACCAGGTTTACGATTCGCTTTTTTACCAAATCATGAATTGACCATTTTAACAGCAAGTGATGATATGTGTCGGTTCATTGAAACCGACAGAACGGCATTAGCCGGTGCCAGCCTTGCTCAACTTTGCGAACTCCCTTTCTTTATCGAAAAACCAGACCTGTACAAAACGTTAAATGCCTCTCTGGCTAACGTTATTAAGTACAAAATCGCTCATACCAATGACAATTTTGAATATAAGCAGGTTGCAGATGGCGGAAGATTCAACGAATTCAGGTGGAAGGCAACAAGTACACCGGTATTGAATCAACTAGGAGACATCAAGTACATAATTTTCACAGCAGAGGATTGGGACACTAAAGCTGAAACCCGTCTGCGAAAAACATTTACCATTGATACCGTCGGCGTAATCTACTTCGATCTCGATGGAGGAATTCATGACGCCAACCCGGCTTTTGAAAGGATGAGTGGCTTCACAAGAGAGGAATTTGTTTCAGGAAAAGTAAGATGGGATGAACTAACGCCACCTGAATTCATGAATGTGACGCTTAAGTCAAGACATGAATTTTTGACAAGATGGCAAAACACACCCTACGAAAAGCAATACTTTCGTCCTGATGGATCACGATGGTGGGGATTATTTGCCGGTAAAAGGTTAAGTGATAATGAATGCGTTGAATTTGTTCTTGACATTACTCCTTTAAAAACAGTTGAAGAACAATTGGAGAAGAGAGTTAAGGAAAGGACCAGAGATCTTGAGTGCCTTAACTACGAGCTACTTCGCTCAAATAATAGTCTTGAGCAATTTGCTTATGCTGCCTCTCATGATCTTAAAGAACCGATCCGCAAGATTCAAATATTTGCTGACAGGCTTCGGAAAAGCGTAGACGCAAAGTTATCTGAAGATGAAAAAAGATACCTCGACCGGATGATCAGTTCCACAACGCGAATGGGGCTTCTTGTAGATGACCTGCTTTCTTTTGCACATTTGAACTTTAAACCCGGCGGATTCGAGGAGGTCAATTTAAACGAGCTGATTAATGCGGTAATCACTGACCTTGATCTTGAAATCGAAGAACGAAAAGCTTCAATAAAAATTGAAATTCTTCCATTTGTTCGCGGACATCGAAGACAACTGCAACAAGCATTTCAAAACATTATAGCAAACGCGCTGAAGTATCATAAAGCAGACGCCACACCTGAGATTGATATTACTGTCGAAGAAGTGCATGGTGAAGATATTGCGTTCAGGAAAGTGCCAATAGATTCAAGGTACTACGTTATAAAGATAAAGGACAATGGAATCGGCTTTGAACAACAATACGCTGACCAGATATTCAATGTGTTCACCCGGCTTCATAGTACAACTCAGTTTAAAGGCACAGGGATTGGGCTTTCCATAGTGCGAAAAGTAATTGAAAGCCATAATGGATTTGTAACAGCAACAGGAAATCCTGATGAAGGAGCTACCTTCAGTGTTTATCTTCCAATTTCTAAGTGAGGACGATAAATCTTAGAATACCGACGCAAGTCTTATTGAAGTGACATATTTCTTGGCCGAACAATAATTAGCCCTTCTGTTTCTGCAATTAAAAGCAAAGTAGTAATCGAAAGCTATTCCATCCACACGATTTCATCGCCCTGTTGATACATGCCTGAAGCAAGACAACAAACCTTCAAGATATATTAATTATGATGCCTTAATTCCTATGGAGAGATATGTCAGCTAAGTCAACATTAAATTCGCTGATACGATGTTTCGTTCATGAAATCATGCACTATCTTAAGGCTGCCACCGCTTGAAGGCTTTTCGAAAATTATTAAAAGCATCTATGATTCAAAACACTGTTGAGGTTCATACAGACCGTGACTTCCTCGCTTCCATTGTTGACTCTTCACAGGATTCCGTTGTTACAATGGACCTTAATAGCATTATAACAAGTTGGAACAAAGCTGCTCAAGATCTTTACGGATACTCTGCCAGCGATGCCATTGGCAAAAGTCTTTCGTTAATCGTGCTCCCTGAAGACATCAGGCAGCTTTTTAAAGACATTGATCGCATTGCCCATAACAACGTGGTGGAGCGATTTGAAACAGTGCGACCTCACAAGGATGGGACCATGATGAACCTTGAAATTGTGTTTTCTCCTGTTCGTAATAGTTTTAATCGCATAATAGGTGTGTCATGTGTTGCCAGAAATATTACAGAGCGAAAGAGAATCCAAAAAGCGCTGCAAGAATCTGAGACCCGATTTAGGGCAATCGTAAATCAGGCAAGCGTTGGAATTTTTCAGACAGATTTAGAGGGAAAGTTGACATTAGTCAATGAGAGAACTTGTGACCTTCTTGCTTATAAACCGAAGGAACTAATTGGAAAATCAATTTTTGATTTTACCCTTGCGCAGGACTCGCATTTGCAAAGACAAATTTTTGGAACGATAATCAATGGCGGAAAGCGATTTGAGACGGAGAAGAGAGTGTTGCGGAAGGATGGTTCTGTAAGATGGGTGAGTGAAAGTGTTACCGCCATACTTGATGAACATAACACTGTCATTTCTACGATAGGTGTGATTCTCGATATTACTGATCGTAAAGAACTCGAGCACCGAAAAGATGAATTTATTGCAGTAGCGAGTCACGAGATCAAAACACCTTTAACTAGCCTGACAGGGTATGGGCAAATTCTTGAAGAGAAGTTGAAGAAAAGTGAATCAGCGGATCTACGTAACCTCGTGCATAAGCTGAATAGGCAAACAGAGAAGTTACAACGCCTTACGGCTCATTTGCTTGATACTACGCGAATTACTGAAGGAGCATTAATGCTTCATCGTGAATGGTTTGACTTAAATGGCTTTATTGCAGAAACTGTAGAGCAGTTTCGTGAAAGCTCGGCTAAGCATCAATTTGTTTTTCGTGCAGGCAATGTCGGTAAAACGTACGCTGATAAAATGCTTATTGGTGAAGTATTAAATAATCTAATTACCAACGTAATTAAATACTCACCGGAAGGAGGAAAAGTAACTCTTGCGACTCATAGGACTGCGGAAGGTGATAGCATAAGTGTCACGGACGAGGGCATAGGCATCGCAGAGACATCTCTCAATCATGTTTTCGATAGGTTTTTCAGAGTCGAGGGCGGCAATAGAGTGAGTGGCCTTGGTCTGGGCCTGTACATTAGCGCAGGTATTATAAGAAGTCATGGCGGGCAGATCAATGTAAAAAGTAAAATTGGTCAGGGATCTGTTTTTAACTTTTCGTTGCCGTTGGTGATTCAATCAGTAGACGAATCAGGAACGAACTAATACGATATTATTCCTTCAATTTTTTCTTCAAGAGTTTAGCCAGGTTACCTGGTCGTCCTTTCTAATGATGAATAATGTGCTTCTTACGAGAGGTTAATTGGAAGTTCCACAAAAAATGTTGCTCCTTTACCTAATTGACCTTCTGCCCAAACTTTACCTCCATGCCGCTCTGCAATTTTCCGGCAAAGCGATAAACCAAGACCAGTGCCCTCATACTGGTTTTTAGGATTCAATCGTGCAAAGGTTTCGAAAATTCGGGATGCATATTGCTGATCAAAGCCTATTCCATTATCTGATATGGAAACAATAATATGTTCTGATTGAGCAACAGCATCTACTTTAACCACTGGTATCACATCATTTTTGCTGAACTTCAAAGCATTATTGATGAGATTATAAAACATCTGCGTCAACAATAATTTAGATCCTCTCAAAGATGGAAGAGCGGATATCTCTATTTCAGCCTTCTTCTGTTGAATCGTTAGTTCAAGATCCGTGAGGATTGTGCTCATAATATCATTCAAATCAATCAACTCATCCATTGATACACCTGCATCCATAGTCGAGTAACTTAAGATACCTTCAATCATAGATGACATTCGGCTTGACGCGCTGATGATTTTTTCAAGGTATGACCTGCTACTGACAGTCAGTTGTGCATTTACGTCTAAACTTATCCGGTTTGCATAATTTTGAATCTTCCTTAGCGGCTCCTTCAGGTCATGACTTGCTACATGCGCAAATTGCTGCAGGTCCTGATTAGATCTTACGAGTGCAATATTCTTTTGAGCCAATTGCTCATTTACATTAGCGAGTTCCGTTGTCCTTTCGATAACAAGTTTTTGCAAATTTTCCTGTTGCGTACGTTGTTCGTGAATATCAGAATATGCGCCGATCCAGTTTATTATCGTGTTTGCATCATTTCTTTGCGGTTCTCCTTTACCAAGGTGCCAACGGTACTCGCCATTTTTGTCGCGTAGCCGGGCCTCTACTTCAAATGAGTTTCCGTTTGCCAGGCAAACTTTCCAGGCCCTAATGACAGCAACATTATCATCCGGATGGACAAGCTTTTCCCAGGCACCCTGAGATTTTGGGTTCACTAGAGAGTACTCCTCCCATTTTCTGGAAGCATATACGAAGTTACCTGCTGCATCCGTCATCCAAACCAATTGAGGGAGCGTTTCAGCCAGAGACCTGAACCTTTCTTCAACAGTTTTCTGATCGGTGATATCAATACTGATCCCTGTAAGTGTAAGGGGCATTCCATTTTCATCGTAAAAGAATTGCCCGACAGATCTTATCCATCGGATTTTCCCATCCTTTACCCTTCGTATGCGGTAGAGGTTTTCATACTGCGTTTTCTCCTTCTCAGCAACAGCCAGTTGTCGGAAGGCTTCCTCTTTGTCTTCTGGCAGAATGATTCCATGCCAGTCTTCATATGTTAAATCTTCCCTTTGCTCATCATAACCCCATAAACGTTTATGAATATTGCTCCAATCAAGTGTTTTTGTTTTAGGATTGAAAGACCACGTACCCACTTCGGCTGATTCCGTTGCGATCCGAAGCTTTTGCAACGTCTTCTTTAACTCTTGCTGTGCCTCTTTAATTTTTTCTGTGGCGAGCCATTCCTCATGAACATCGACAACCGACCCAATGTATCCCTCGAAGTTCCCATAACGATCAAACCTGGGAACTCCTGAGTCAACGTTCCACCTGTAATCTCCCTTTCTTGTGCGAAGTCTGTACTGCAGCGTGAACGCTTCTTTCCGTTCATTGGCTTGCAAAAAAATCTTTGCTGCATTCTCTTTGTCATCAGGATGCGTAGTCTCAAGCCATCCAAGCCCTAATGCTTCATCTTTCGTTTGACCAGTATATTCGAACCATCGGCTATTGAGAAACGTACAATGAGCGTTTTTATCCGTAATCCAAACAGTACCCGGAAGGGTATCGATCATGTGTTCAAATTCTCTTCCACTTTGAATCACATGCGCTTCTTTTTCCTTTCTGTCCGTAATATCCTGGAAAATATCAACCGCCCCTGCAAAAGCTCCGGCCTCATCAAATAATGGCTCAACGGTTACGGACGCAAAGAATTTGCTTCCATCCGGCCTCTCAACAAGTACCTCAACATTTCTAAATGATACTTCAGATTTTAAGGCCCTTGCCATTGGCGTCTCTTCAGGCGCAATGAATTTGCCTTCCAAAGACCACACTTTAAAGCAAGCACAAAACTTCGTGAAGGATTCCTGCATGACGGGCTTCAAGCCCCACAATTTTTCGGCAAAGGAATTAAAGTACGAGTGATTTGTAGTTATCCTCGGAAATACGGGCTCCATGACCCTTGTCATCGCTTACTGCGCCTTCGTTAAGTACGGTCATGTGGTGATTTTGTATCCTTCATCTTTAATTCTGATTATCCCCAACCAGTTTTTGATGACTTGCCAGACACATGATTAACATCAAAAGACTATCATTGGTTACAATCATGGAAGACTTTTTCCTCCTCTCATTTTAAGAGCATCGACAAAGTACGCTAAATAAATAAGGCGATAAAAGTGTAAAAAGTCATGCCAGGGAATAATTATTTATTTTCATTACTTAAGGCAATTGTAACGCATCAACTTATAAGGGAAGAAACTCTAACATCTTCTACCTTTTTCAATTTGGGAAGATAATTCCATCACATCGTTTTACAGAATTATTCGAGAAGAAATCACGGACGCGCAGTAATTAACAACTAATGTTCATGCTAACCTGCTTATTCACGTTTTAATACTTCAGCGGGGTTTTGTTGTGCAGCTTTCAGGGTCTGTGCACCGATCATAATAAATGCAATGACCAACACAGCCAGCAGCCCAGCGAATAGCTCAGCAAAACCGATCGGCTCATGAAAAGGGAATTTTGTGAGCACCATCTTCTCAAAGAAGAGATACGTTACTGGGATGGCTATCAGTGCTGCTACTCCAAGCAGAGACAGGAATCCCCGGCTGAGTAAGAACACCAGGTTACCAGCGTGTGCTCCCAGAACCTTGCGTATGCTGATTTCTCTTAGCCTGGCTTCTGTGGTAAAGATTACCATGCCGAGCAGCCCCACAGAAGCGATGGAAATAGCGATGAAGGAAAGGAACCCAATCACTTTAATCATCGTGGAAAGTTCGTTGTAGGCATCTTCAATTGCCTCATCAAAGAACTGAGCCTCTAATGGATGAACAGAATCATGTTTCTTCCAGAGCAATTCAATCTTTGCCATCGTGGCCGGCATATCTGTACTTCGTATTTTAACGTTCAAGATGGCCCGTTCTCCTGGGATCCAAAACATAAAAGCGGTTGGCTCAATGAGATTGTCAACCTTGCCATAGTGAAAGTCTTTCATTACGCCTACAATCGTCATTCTGCGTTCGCGTATTCCAAAACTTTTGAAGATTACCTCCTCCCCGATTGCTTTCTGCGGATCATTGGAAGCTATATTTAAT
>NZ_JAHESD010000108.1 GCF_018598585.1 Chryseosolibacter indicum | reverse complement strand
GCGCAGGAGAGCGCGGAAATGACAACGAAGCACAAATAAAACATATCCAGGATTTTTTTCTCGATGAGCGCAACAGGGGAAAATATCCTTGTTATGTTATTGCACCGCAATGCCCTAAGATGAAATACTGGGCATCTTACGACCTCAAGACAAACGAACAGGTGCTCAGTGAAAAGCCTACCCAACCGTTGCAGATGGTTATTGAATTGATAGACAAAATCAGTAAGGATTTCCCTGTTGACCCATCACGTATTTATATAACCGGATTATCCATGGGAGGATTTGGAACCTGGGATCTCATTGCCAGGTATCCTAACAAATTTGCAGCAGCAGTACCTATTTGCGGAGGAGGAGATGTAAAAACAGCTACAGCTATTAAGCATATTCCAATCTGGGCTTTCCATGGAGCAAAAGATAATGTTGTGTCCCCTGTTTATTCCAGAAAGATAATTAATGCACTGCGTGAACAAGGAGCTTCACCAGGGTATTCAGAGTATCCGGATGTAGATCATAATAGCTGGATCCATGCCTATAAAGAACCGCATCTTATCCACTGGCTTTTCAGACAAAAGTTACCAAATACAACACCAACTAAATAATTGATTATTAGCAATTTAATCAAGTGCTACGAACTTTTCTGTAAAAAAGTTAACAATTAGATAATATTGGTCAGGTTAATTCGGCTTAGATTGCGGCCGAATTGTTCTTTTATGTTCGAACTTGACTTATCGCATTCTCTCATCCTGATCTTATGCCTGGTTGCCGCGTGCGGATTTGAATTCGTAAATGGATTTCATGATACCGCCAATGCAGTGGCTACAGTAATATATACTAATTCACTTAAACCCTGGACCGCCGTAATTCTATCTGGTGTCTGTAATTTCTGTGGTGTATTAATCGGAGGTGTTGGTGTTGCTGTTGGTATTGTTAACCTATTGCCTGTAGAATCTCTTGTAGATCAGAATATCGCTCATAGTCTCTCCATGGTAATGGCACTTCTCCTTAGTGCCATATTCTGGAATCTTTTAACGTGGTATTTCGGCATTCCTTGCTCAAGCTCTCATACATTAATTGGTTCTATCCTCGGCGTGGGACTTGCCTTCTCTTTACTTCCAGGCTCTAATGAGGCGGCGGTAAATTGGAGCAAAGCACAAGACATCGGGCTTTCGTTGTTAATTTCTCCGCTATTTGGTTTTTCAATGACAATCATCTTAATGTACTTCATCCGTACGTTAACAAAGAAATCAAAATACAGCGAAGTGTTGTTCAAGGAACCAAAGAAGAATGCCCCTCCTCCATTGTTTATTCGTTCTGTACTGATCTTCACATGCAGTAGCGTAAGTCTTTCTCACGGCTCTAACGATGGACAAAAAGGTGTTGGACTTGTTATGCTGATCCTTATTGGAATAGTACCTTCTTATTTCGCGTTAAATAGTAATTACAATCCTTCAGCATTGCATGATCCGTTGAAGAAAATAGAAATGATTGTTGATTCCATTGATGGCGCACCTTTATCGCAACCAGACCGTACCAGGTTAGAGGAAACAAGAAGTCTTACCAGGGACCTGGTTCACAGAATTGGGACCCATACCACGGTTGAAAACATTCCAAAAGGAGAACGCTTTTCAATTCGTAAAGATATTATGCTGATCGACCGTAATATTAAAACGCTTATGGGGAAGGAAGAGGTAAGGGTTAGTAAGGTAGAAGCACAAACATTGAAGGCTGAAATGGAAAGTGTAAAAGGAATTACAGATTACTCGCCTACCTGGGTTATTCTGATGATCGCACTTTCCCTTGGCACAGGAACAATGATTGGATGGAAAAGAATTGTTAAGACCATTGGTGAGAAGATTGGTAAAGAGCATCTCACGTACGCTCAAGGAGCCAGCGCTGAGTTGGTTGCGGCAAGTACCATTTCACTTTCAACGCACTTTGCTCTTCCGGTGAGTACCACTCACGTGTTATCATCTGGTATTGCAGGGAGTATGGTTGCAAGCAAAGGAATTAAAAACCTGCAGGCCGACACCGTTAGAAATATTCTTATTGCGTGGCTTCTCACTCTTCCTATCGTGATGATCATGTCAGGAACATTGTTCCTGTTATTCCGTGCATTGGTAGGGTAAGCTTTTATAAGACAACTTTTAATCTTCCACTACTTTACAATGGAGCAACGCGTTACGCTTATTACACTTGGTGTTACTGACCTTAAAGCTTCTAAAACATTTTATACTGAAGTATTTGGCTGGACTCCCCTTCCTGCCAGCGATGATAACATCGTATTCTTTCAACTGAACGGTATTCAGTTTGCTATCTTTCCAGATCATGCCCTGGCAGAAGATGCAGGTATAGATGCCAGCGGAAACGGCTTTCGCAAGTTCTCTCTTGCACATAATGTCAGATCTGAAAAAGAAGTAGATGATCTTATCGCAACTTTAAAATCAAGGGGAGCAAAAATAGTAAAGCAACCTCAAAAAGTTTTCTGGGGAGGTTACAGCAGTTATGTTGCTGATCCTGACGGAAATCTTTGGGAGATTGCTTTCAATCCTTTCATGCAATTGGATGCAAAAGGAAGTGTAGTTTAAATCTTATCTTCCGAAATCATCCTGAACGCGAACAATATCATCTTCATCGGATGGATTGTTTGCGTCAGTATGTTGCCATATTTCTGAGATCATTCCCCAGCCATCAAGCCCCACTAAACGGTGACGTTGACCCTGATTAAGGCGGATGATCTCATTAACTTCTAATTTCTTTACAGAGCCTTCTTCGTCTGTCTGGCTTGTAACTACCCCCGCAGTTCCTGCTACGAGTTTCCATATTTCTGCTCTGCGGTGGTGATACTGCCATGATAAGCGTTTTCCGGTTTGTACCATGAGAATTTTAGGACTTAGCTTACCACCTATCTTTAAGGATGCTATTTCAATTCCCGGAAAGAAAAGGTTCCCAAACTTTTCAGCCTGTGTTTCATCTATAACAAAGAAACCTCCCCAGGGGCGGCTGAAATCTTTTGCTACAATGTTAAAACCAAGACCTTGAAGATGCTTCTCTACTGAACTTAAAACCTCTGTTTTTTCTCCTTGTAATGATAATGGTGTACTCATGATATTTTAAATGTGATGTAAAAATAATTGCCGGTAAAAATTGCGCCAACGCTTCCCGGGCTTCTTTCGATATTTAGTCGCAATGATACTTAATTCCTCCGGCAACTCGAATACGATCGAGCGTTTCTATCAGGTCAAGAGAATCCTGTAAGCTCATGACAGGGCTTTCAGTTAATCCTTTCTTAATACAATCGTTAACGTGCCTTGCCTCAAACTGGTAACCATATCCTTCTTCTTTGTGTACATCTACTGAAGTTACCTCATCTTTGCCATAAACGAGTTCTACCCTGCCTATCGCATTGTGAAATCTGTTTCTCATTTGAATTCTTCCCTTGCTGCCAGCTATCATCGCTTCTACAGGTGTATCTGACGCAAATGTTGATGAAAGCACAGCCAAGGCGCCATCAAACTTCATGGTGATTACGCATTGCTCGTCTACGCCTGTTGAATACGCTGTAATCATAGCATGCACTTCTTTTGGTTTTCCAAGAATAGATTGCACCAGAAATACAGGATAAATGCCAATATCAAGCAAAGCGCCTCCTCCCAGCAAAGGATCGAAGAGGCGTTGAGGTAAAGGCTCAGGGGCTCTAAAGCCGAAATCTGCCTGTATTAGTTTTACAGTACCTATATCGCCTGACTTTATTATTGATATTACCTTTTCATACTGGGGAAGAAATTTGGTCCAGAAGGCTTCCATAAGAAAGACTTTCTCTTTCCTGGCCAGGGAAACCATTTCACTTACTTGTTTATAGTTAAGACCAAATGCCTTTTCACATAGTACTGCCTTCTTATGTATAAGACATAGCATGGTATGCTCATGATGATATCCATGAGGAGTTGCTACATAAATAACATCCACTTCACTACTTGCAGCAAGCGCTTCATAAGAATTATAAAATAAAGGAGCAGCAAACTGTTTCTGAAAAGCTTCTCCTTTCGCCTTATCTTTTGATGCAACGGCGGTAAGCTCAGCATCAGCTACAAGCTTTAGGTCAGCTGCAAATTTGTTAGCTATCTTACCACAACCTAATATTCCCCATCTGACTTTTTCTTTCATCTTTTTAATAATCTTGCTGTAAATTAAGAAATGATACTGTTTACAAAAAACGGTGTCTCCTATACGAAGGGCGATGAAAAAAACCAGGGATTTTAACTTCAAGAAGTTTACTGTATCACAGGACAGAGCAACTCACAAAGTAGGAACAGATGGTGTATTACTAGGTGCATGGACCAATATCATTAATGAAGGTTTTGTACTGGATATTGGCACGGGTACAGGACTAATTGCGCTTATGCTCGCGCAACGTACAACGCCAAACGTGATAGTACATGCAGTAGAACTTCAAAAAGAAGATGCAGAACAAGCCAGAGCAAATGTTAATCAATCTCCCTGGAAGGACAGAATAATGATTCATAACCAATCCATACAGGAATTTAAACCGGAAATTAAATTTGATCTTATAGTAAGCAATCCACCTTATTTCATTAACAGCGCCCTGCCCCCTGCCATGGAAAGATCAATTGTGAGACATACACAAAGTTTAAACTTCGAAGAACTTATGCATGCAGCGAAGAGGCTCATCCAACCATCAGGAAGACTTGCCGTGATACTCCCCTGGCAGGAGAGTCAGGTTTTTAAAAACATATCAGGTCAGCAGGGCTTTCATTGTATCCGCGAGTGTGCCTTTCGGTCAAGAGCCAACAAACCATTTGAACGCGCCCTCATGGAATTTTCTCAGCAACAATCATTTAAGGTTACAGAAGAACTTGTTTTACATGGTGAGGGCGAGCAATGGTCTGACGAGTATAAACAGTTAACGAAAGACTTCTACCTAAAAATCTAATCAAAAATGCTTCAAACGGCATTTTTTTACAACTGTACATCAATTGGTTACACTTTTAAAATTACTTGTTTAAACAAACAATTAGAAAATAGCGTTATTATTGCATTACAATTAGAAATCAAAACTAACTATGAAAAAACTTAACGCCCTATTAGTAATGTTAGTCATTACTTCGGTTGCTTTTGCTCAATCTACATGGACCATTGACAAGTATCATTCAAAAATCGGTTTTAGTGTTGCCCACATGGGTGTATCTGAAACTGAAGGTAAATTCAATGAATTCGATGGTACTATTTCAAGCAAAACAGAAGACTTCAACGGTGCTGAAGTAACCTTTACTGCCAAGACTGCTTCTATTGACACTGATAACGAAAGAAGAGATGGCCATTTAAAATCAGCTGATTTCTTTGATGCTGAAAAATATCCTGACATTACTTTCAAAGGTAATCTTGTAAAAAAAGGGAAGAAGTACAGCTTGAAGGGCAACTTCACAATGCATGGCGTAACCAAAGAAGTTGAATTTGATGTTACCTATGGTGGAACCGTAAATACTGGTAAAGGCTTTAAGGCAGGTTTCAAATTAAATGGTCAGATTAACCGCCAGGATTATGGTTTAACCTGGACAAACAAAGTGGCTACTGGCGAACTTGTAGTTGGCGATACAGTAGAAATCAGCTGTAAAATTGAAGTTGATAAAAAAGCATAAAATTAAAAGCCCTGAGAAATCAGGGCTTATTTTTTTACATAACGAGGAGAATTGAATTACAAATTCTTTTAAGCTTCGTCGTTTAGATTCGTAAAACGCTTACCTGTTATGAAGAAAATAGAAGAAGAGATTCAGCAAAAGAAATTCAAGAGCGCGCATCAAAAAGCGCTGGTAAATTTCCTTTATACTTCCAACTGGTTGCACTATAAACAACAGGAGTTTTTTAAACCTTACGGCATCACAGGTCAGCAATATAATATCTTACGAATACTGAAAGGACAACATCCTAAAAGCATTTCTGCTACAGAAATAAAATCAAGAATGCTTGATAGAAACTCTGATGTATCGCGGCTTCTTGACAGGCTCGAATTAAAAAACCTGATAATCAAAAAAACATCTACGGCAGACAAGCGGGCAACAGATGTTTTTATTACTGAACAAGGGCTAGAACTTTTGAAAGCAATTGCTAAAAAAGAGGAGCTTGTTGATGAGATGTTTAATATTACTGAAGAAGAAGCTTTATTACTAAGCGATCTCCTCGATAAGTGCAGAAGCTGAACAAAAAAGAAGGACCAGCATTACTTAAGCCAGTCCTCCTATAAAAATTATCTTACAAATCCAGATCAGATCTTAGCGATCTCCTGACGCACAAAGCCCATCAGCTCTTTAATGTACTCTCTGCTAAAATCAAATTTGATGTTGGCAGCTTTATAAATTTCAGGAATAGATTTCATGTAGCCCAGCTTAAGTGCATTTTGATAACCTTCCAGACCTTTCTGCCTGTCTTTTCTAAAGTTTCTCCATACGGCAACTGCACCTAATTGTGCCATACCATACTCGATGTAGTAAAAAGGCACTTCAAATAAGTGAAGCTGTTTGTGCCATAGGTAATCTTTGTAAGATTGTAGTGCAGACCAATCAGTAACAGTATCTGAAAACTGATCAAAGATCTTATTCCACTGCGTCTTTCTTTCCTCAACGGTGTGGTTAGGGTTCTCGTAAATCCAGTGCTGAAACTTATCGATTGTTGCTACCCATGGCAATGTCTCTATAAGGTCTTCGAGATGTTCGCGCTTCGCACGCTTAAGATCGTCTGAATTGGAGAAGAACTCTTCCCAATGGTCCATCGATATCAATTCCATTGACATAGAAGCAAGCTCAGCAACTTCTGAAGGCGTTGACTTAAAGTCATTCAGTTCAAGATCGCGGGTAAGGAAATTATGAATTGCATGCCCACCTTCGTGCATAATGGTTACCATATCCCGTAAGGTACTTGTGGCATTCATGAAGATGAACGGAACACCAATTTCGGATAAGGGATAATTGTAACCGCCAGGTGCCTTTCCTATTCTCGATTCAAGATCCAGATGCCCCATCTCTTTCATAATAGAAAGGCACTGACCGAGATATTGATCAAGCTTCTGAAATACATTAATAGTTTTATCTGTAAGCTCTTTGCCATTGGTAAAAGGCTTCAACGCTTCGCGACCTTCAGGATCTACAGCTTTATCCCAAGGTCTTAGTTTATCAACTTTCAAGCTTTGCTTTCTCTCTGAAGCAAACTCATTCAACAAAGGCACAACTTCATGCTGAATGGCTTCATGAAATTTAAAGCAATCTTCGGGTGTATAATCAAACCTGCCAAGGGATTTGAACATGTAATCTCTGAAGTTCTTAAAGCCGGCATTAACTGCAACCTGGTGTCTTAACTGAATAAGCTTTGAAAAAAGTTGGTCGAGTTGTTCCTGATCTTTAAGCCTTCTTTCAGCAATCTTGATGTAAACTTCTTCGCGCTTTTTTCTGTCAGTAGACATTAGAAATACAGAAGCCTGCTGAAGGGTAAGTTCTTTGCCATCAACATTCACAGTCATAGCACCGTTGATCTGTGCATATCGCTGCGCTTCGGTACTGATCTCCGTATACAAAGCAACGTTCTCTTCTCTGAAAATCTCAATTTCCTTTTTAAGGCTACGGATCATGATGTCATAACCAGGTTGTTTTGCAAGCTGACTCAGGAATTCAGAATCCGCTGCCTTTTTATTCAGCTGGTCAGAGACAGGAGCTATCTGCGGTTGAATGTTTTGAATAAAGTCCTGGTAAGCATTCAGATAATCTTTATTCTCCGTATAGCACGTCATCTTAATGTAACGCCATGCAAGGTCTTCTGAGATGATGGCTTCAAGCTCGCTGCGATCGAGAAACCATTTCTTCAGGTCGTCGAGTGATTTTATTTGTCTTTGCAGGAGGTTATCGAAGTACGGTTTGATAACTTCCCATGAAGTAACCTTAAAATCTTCTGGTAAAAATTTGCGGGATGGCCGCTTTATTGTTTCTATAGTTGCGTTCATATTTCTTTAGCTGAGGTGGCAAAATAGGAAAAATGAACGCCACTACGCAACCTACAATTGTGGTATTGATTCCTTTTCGATAGCAGTTGCCTTTAATACTTCAGTAAATTCGCGCCAGGTGGCCGTAGCAGGAGTACCATCTTTAAATAGAATTAAAAGCTCGGTAAACACAGAAGACTCGAGGTTAAATGATGATAAAATCTGCTTGATATATTCTGCTTCCTTGTCATCAACAATACCATCGGCAAACAAAAGCCTCATCAGATCGTACAACAGATTCATTCGATTAAGAAAAGAATCAGGAATAAAAACGTCGAAAGGCGAAGTATCTTTCAGAAGCTCTTCAATCTGCCAGCTTTTCAGATTTCTGTCTATTCCAATGCTATACAAAACCTTAAACTCACTCTCTGCCAGCTCGCCATCCACAGAAGCCATGTAAATCAGATTCCTAAAATAACTCTTCCTGAAACTTAACTTTTGATGCTCAAAGAAACTTGTCATTTAACTAGTTGCGGGTTTAAAATACCATTACGTGAAAATGGAATTGTAGTTGTACCTGATGCCATATTTATTAGCCATTCTGCTTACCTCCAATACTTTATCATTGTTCACGGCGACATTATATTTAGTAAGCGCTTCATTTAAATTAATAACTTTTGTATCTTTAAATGGCATTTTTTAAGCCTCTGATCTTCAGGTTCAATTTCTCAGGAACCCGCCCTTCTTAAAACTACAACCTCAATCACAACGACTGGACAAAAAGAGCACAAAGTGTGCACAGAGTGTGGAGAATAACTTAGTAATGAGTTAGAGGAAGCTAAGAGAAGGCTTAGACAAGCCTTGGCTCATCCGTGTTCAGCAAACTAATAATTTTTTAAGGCACCTGAGTTTTTGACACTATTTGTCAAAACCGACCTTTATGTTGCAGAAAAAAAAGACAAATGGCTATAACTCAACTCAATCCGATTATTAAGGGAACCCGTGGTTCTTTAGGAAAACTAATGTTCAGGCAAGTAGGCGGTAAAACCATACTATCTGCAAAACCCTCATCTCCTAAAAAACAAAGTGAACAGCAACGTGCAAACAGGCTTAACTTCAGGGAGGCTT
>NZ_JAHESD010000107.1 GCF_018598585.1 Chryseosolibacter indicum | reverse complement strand
GATGCAGCCAGTGTAGACCTTGATCCGTCTACATCAGGAACTCAGACAACGTATTCATCTAACGGAAGCTGGTCAGTTGACAACACCGGACTTGTAACTTATACTCCTGCAGCAGACTTCCACGGCACGACATCTATTACTTATACAGTAAAGGATAACAGTGGAACCCCTTCTAATGCAGGGACTATTACGATCACAGTCAATTCAGTTAATGACCAACCTTCTTTTGTAAAAGGAGCAGATGAGACCGTCAACGAAGACGATGGTGCAAAAACAATCAGTAGCTGGGCAATGTCTATGGGCACAGGTGCCATAAATGAATCTTCTGAAGTGTTAACATTCACCGTCACCAATGATAATAATAGCTTGTTTGCCGTTCAGCCTTCTGTTAATCCTACAACAGGAGACTTAACATATACACTAGCAACTGATGCCTTCGGGTCTGCTATCGTTACTGTGGTCTTAAGTGATGACGGAGGCATAACGAATGGTGGAGTGGATACTTACACAACCCAAACATTCATGATTACTGTGAATCCGGTGAATGATCGACCTTCTTTTGTAAATAAAGGAGACGAGGCGATTGATGAAGATGCGGGACTACAAATCGTCAATGGCTGGGTAACTTCAATGAATCCAGGAGCAGCCAATGAGTCTTCCCAAATATTGACCTTTACGGTTACCAATAACAATAACAGCCTTTTTTCAGTACAACCTTCAATTGATCCTTCTACCGGTAACTTAACGTATCAGACTGTTGCAAACGCTTCTGGAACTGTTACAGTAACAGTGGTTCTAACAGACGATGGAGGAACGGCAAATGGTGGCAACGATACATTTTCAGCGCAGACATTCACTATTGCCATCAACAGTGTCAACGATCCACCTTCTTTTGTCAAGGGAGATGATCAGCATGTTCACGAGGGCGATGGAGCAAAAACAATTGCCAACTGGGCCACTAATATAACTGCAGGGGAGGGGGAATCGACCCAGGTATTGACCTTTGTTGTAACGAATGACAATAGCAGTCTCTTTACAGTACCACCTTCCATTGATAAATATGGAAAGTTAAGCTATGAATTAGCTGCGGGTGTTACAGGGCTCGCAACAATCACGGTTGTATTGGCCGATGACGGAGGTACAGCAAATGGAGGCGCTGATACTTCAATTCCACAAACCTTTGTAATAGAAGTACAGCCTAAGCCAGTTAACCTTCCGCCTGTAGTATCATATATGCCATTTACACTTGGTGAGGATGGCTCATTAACTGATAATATATTCTCATCTTCTGATCTTGATCCTGAAGGCACAGCCCTGGTAATAAGTCCTACACATACAGGGCCCTCTCATGGTACAATTGATATCCATTCTGACGGGTCGTTTGTATACATGCCTAGTCCTGATTTTAATGGTATGGATGAAGTTATTGTCCAGATTTGTGATAGTGGTACACCGTCGGCCTGTTCGTTCAAAACAATTCATCTCACTGTAACTCCTGTTAATGATTCTCCTGTTGTTATAGGAACCGTTACAAATACTACCAAAGAAGGATTACCTGTAGAGGGCAAGTTAGGAGAAGGAGATGTTGATCCGGATGGAGCGCTTTCGTACAATACTATCCCTGTAATTTCACCTTCACATGGAAGCATTGTTATACAACCAGATGGTTCTTACGTATATACACCTGTCCCAGGATTTATAGGAACAGAAACAATTGTAGTAGAGGTATGTGATAATGGCACTCCAGCGTTCTGTACAAATAAAACACTTTCTATTAAGGTAGATGCCTCAAAAGATACAATTGCTCCCCTAGCTTCTGCGGACGCAGCAACAGCGAGCGTGGGTAATGAAGTGCTTGTTAACGTAGCAAACAATGATACAGATGCCACCGGAAATCTTGATCCTTCCCGTGTAGACCTGGACCCTCTAACAGAAGGAATTCAGCAGTCCTTGGTGCTTCCCGGAAAAGGAACAGTAACTGTAGACGCAAAAGGCAATGTCATCTTTTTGGCTGAGCCCGGGTTTGTAGGAAACTTATCAGTCGCGTATACAATAGCAGACGACGCAGGTAATGTTTCTAATACAGCACTTATTAACATCACAGTAGAATCGAATCTGCCTCCTGGAGTTATCGTACCCAATGCGTTCTCTCCTAACAATGACGGGCAGAATGACCTGTTTATTATTGAGGGAGCAGAACAATATGACGTTACTCTTTATGTATACAACAGGTGGGGTAATATTGTGTATGCGAGTAAGCACTATAAAAATGACTGGTCGGGCGTAGCAATCAATGTTCAGGACCCAGGTAACGCCACGAGAATTTCAGGGACAAGCGATACCTCTAAATTGCCCGAGGGGACATACTTCTATGTGGTAGAATTTGCAGGTGATCATTCTAAACATTATTCAAGTTTTGTAGAACTCAGAAGATAAAATTTAATGAAGAAATTAGTTTTAGCTCTACTCTTAGCGCTAGGTTTTTGCATGGACGCATTAGCGCAGCAGGACGCCATGTATTCGCAGTATATGTTTAATATGCTTTCCGTTAATCCCGCCTATGCGGGAAGTCGGGATGTTCTCAGCGCTACTGCAATGAAGCGTTGGCAATGGGTAAATATGGATGGTGCTCCGGAAACACTTACATTCACTGCCGACATGCCGGTATGGCATGAAAAGATTGGGTTGGGAATTTCTTTTGTGAATGACCAGATAGGGGTAACGAAAAACAGCAGCTTATATACGAGCTATTCCTATCGCATACGCTTTCTTAGCGGTGGTACCCTTGCATTTGGTCTTCAGGCTGGATTTACCAATATGAAAGCAAATTATTTATCCCTGTATACCACGACAAGGAACGATCAGGTGTTCATGGAGAATATTAATGAATGGCTTCCCAACTTTGGAGCTGGTGCTTACTACAGTACAGATAATTTTTATGTAGGACTCTCTGCTCCTCATCTTATTAATAACACAATAATAAAGGGAACGGAATCTGTTCAGAAACAACACTTCTTCATTACGGCTGGATATGTATTCCGAACTTCGGAAGTTGTCTCTTTGAAGCCGTCCCTTCTTTTCAAGTATGTCGACGGGGCACCACTTGAGGGGGATGTAAATATTAATGTTTGGTTTCATGACAAGGTAGCTGTAGGTGCTTCATACAGAACAGGCGATGCAGTGGTTGCGTTGGCAGAGTTTCAAATAAATCAACAGCTGCGTTTTGGATATGCCTATGACATGACGCTTACAAGAATAAAAGCATACAGTTCCGGAAGCCATGAGATCATGCTCCGTTATGAGTTTGGCTATGCTAAAAATAAAATTCTTACGCCACGGTATTTTTAATAGACTATGAACAGGTTTTCTTTTATATACAGTAGGGTCAAACTTGAAATATCAGTCCTTTTAATTCTGCTGTTCATTTCTTTGAATGCGAGTTTGTATGCACAGAAGCTGACGTTGAAAGAAGCAGACAGGTGTTATGCGCATTTTCATTTTGCATCAGCTATTCCGCTTTACGAATCCTGGGTGTTGCATCACCCAGAGGATATTGAAACAAAGAAAAAACTTGCCGACTGCTATCTTAAGATCAATGATTCTAAAAACGGAGAGCGCATATACTCTGAGCTTGTGAAAAATGATGCAGGTGATCAGGAGCGTGTTCTTAATTACGCGCAGATGCTTGAAATGAATGGAAAATATACGGAGGCTTCCAAATACTTTAAGTTGTATAAAAAGGATGGTGGTGATGCAAGGGGAGAAAGGTTTATAATGGCGTTAAGCAACATTGAAAATTTTTACAGGGACTCCGCGGACGTAGAAATAGATTATCTCTCCATTAATTCTTCCCAGGAAGATTTCAGCCCCGCTTTTTATAAGAAGGGTCTTGTATTCTGTTCGGCACGAAATCGCGGCGAGGGGATCAGAAATACCTTTAACTGGAATCACAGTACTTACCTGGATCTCTACTACGCTATCGATACAACATCTATCACCGAGGCAGAATATAATATAAATGCATCCAAAAAAAGAAGAAGACAATTTTACAAAGACCATCATAGCGACGAAACTGATAGAACAAGTAATGATAGCCGAACATTGGGATATTATTATAAGTCGGCCTACATAGATTCTCTGCAGCTAATGGCGCATGGAGTAGTCGCTTTCAATAAAAAGCTGAATACGAAATACCATGAAGGACCTCTTGTGTTTTCTAAGGACGAAGAGTATTTTATATTCACGCGTAACAATTATTACAAGGGGAAATATCGTACAGACAGTACAGGAATAAATAGACTGAAATTATACATCGCCAATAAGGTTAACGAGGATTGGGATATAGTGGAGTTTCCGTATAACAGCGATAAATATTCAGTAGGGCACCCTGCACTAAGCCCTGATAACAAGATTCTTTATTTTGCTTCAGATATGCCGGGAGGCAAGGGAGGATCTGATATCTGGTATTGTGTGTTAAAGGACAACGGGTGGAGTAAGCCAGTTAACCTTACAGCGGTGAATACAGAAGGGCAGGAAGTGTTTCCTTTTATAGATCAGCAGGGCGATATTTATTTTGCTTCCAATGGTTGGGCCGGACTTGGTGGTCTTGATATCTTTTATCTTCGTCTTTCGAATATCAGCTCCATGTTACCCTATAATGTTGGCTATCCAATTAACTCGATGAAAGATGATTTTGGTCTCATTGTAAGATCCAATGGACGCAGCGGGTATTTTACTTCATCCCGTAATGGTGATAAAACTTCAGATGATATTTTTGCTTTCAAGAGCAAACAAAAGCTATTCAGGGGATTTTCAATTGCGGGTTTGGCAACAGAGGAAAGAAGTAATAAGCTCTTGGAAGACGTTGCTATTGTACTCTTAGATGATAATAATAATGAGATAGGACGTACAACTACTGATGCAAACGGGGCGTATAATTTTGAAGTCGAGCCCAACAGAGCTTACCTATTAAAAGCCGAAAAGAATGATTATCTGTCTTTCAATAAGGAAATATCAACTGCGGGGATAATACCAGGTAAACCCTCCAAATTTGATATTGTTCTTCCTCGAAAAGGTGTTTATGTTATATCATGTCGTATTGTAGACAGGAAGACAGAGAAATTACTGGATAGCGTAAAGGTAGTTCTTACAGACGCAGCCTCCGGAAAGAGACTTTATGTAACACCAGAACCTGCAAGCGGAGCGTTCTCTTTCATCGTCCCAGATGTCAAAAATGGTGATCCTTGTAATCTTATTTTGCGTATCTCACGAAAGGACTACTTATCGAAAGTAGTTAGTTACCAGGGCTTCTTTGAGGAGCCTGCCGAGTTGAAGCTCCAGGATGTCATGGATGTCAGAATGGACAAAATAGATTTGGGCACGGACATTGGTAAGTTGGTAAAGATCAATCCTATTTACTTTGATGTAGGTAAAGCAATTATCCGTGCAGATGCAGCAAAAGAACTTGACAAGATCGTTCAGGTAATGATGGAAAACCCAGGGATGAAAATAGAATTAGGATCGCACACAGATTCCAGAGGAAGCGATGCCGCTAACCTCAATCTCTCAGACAAAAGGGCGAAAGCTTCCGCAGCCTACATTGCGAGTAAGGGAATTATGGAAGACCGTATCGTGGGCAAAGGCTACGGCGAATCGAGACTTGCTAATAACTGCTCTAATGATGTTAAATGCTCTGATAAAGAACATCAGCTCAACCGGAGAACAGAGTTTCTGGTAATTGCCATGGGTGAATAGCATTTTTTAATTGAAGCGATGTCTGACTATCTCTAAACCGTGTGACGCGTGTTTACCGTTTTTCATGGATGGATCGAAGTTCGCGGTTCTGAGTTGTTTAAAGTTCAGATTTAAGGTTGTCCAGTTTTTTTTAGCTTCTGTTCGCTTATAACTTAATTACTTTTTTGACCGTTTTAAAACCGGGCTTCCCGACAATCAGGAAGTAAATTCCACCCGGTAAAAAAGAAAGGTCCAGGCTGTCACCTGACGTAATGTTGCCTGTAAATGCGTAAACCTGTTGCCCGATTGCATTTATAACGTCTATACTATACGACGCATCGCAGTCGTCCTGAACGTTTATTGTTATACTGCCAGACGTGGGATTCGGGAATACGACCAATGCGGAAGCTTGATTGCATACTGCACTGGATTGGATACCGTTGAAATAAGATTGCATAAAATTGGGTAGACCTATTGCGGTTTTACCATTTCCAAATGCAAACTTTTTGCTACGGATGTCCGCATCGAAGCCGGGTTCATTGGGTCTGTTGATCACGACAAGAATATCATCTTCTCCTGAGTCAACAGAAGGGTCGTTGGATGATATATACAGTCTGCCGTCTGGGGCCAGCGCCATGCCTTTTTCAGCGTAAGACCAACCATCCATTATTCCTGATGGGGGAAGATTCGTTTTTGGATTGTTGACCACAATACTTTTTCCCGAGGCAGCAATGATACCTGGATCGCCCGAGGAAAGGTCGTACTGCAAAATGATGTCGAGGAATCGCGTATCTGTGGCCCTGCTATCCGAAGTAACGTAGAGCTTTGAATTATCAGGTGAGAAAGATATGCCAAACTGGCCGGCGATATTCCCCAGGTTAATATAATTGCTTAAAGTGCCGTTTGATGCATCGAAGTCAAAAAGATCAAAGGGACGTTCCTCAGAAAAGATTGCAGCCGCTATTTTTCTTCCATTTGGAGAGGCTTTTAATTCGCCTCGTACTTCATCCCTGAAGTAGATAGCTCCATAACCGCCATGTACGCTGCCTATCGTTGTTGTCACTGTTTCCACAATGTTCGCTTGCGACAAGTGGTGCGCGAAAAATGAATTATTCCTCCAGCCATGCGTGATTATCCAATGGCCTGTACCATTTGCATGAGGAACTGCCGTGAGTTTTTCCGTAACGTTATATTGCACAAGCTTATTACTTTGGTCATTCACAACGTTTCCCATACCCACATCTAACGTCATGTCTATTAAATAGTACAACAATGCCAATCCACTGTCATCGTCTGCAAGATTTTTCATAACAGGCGCATTCAGGCAATTGTAGACGTTCGATGGCGGAGCATCTTCCGGATAAGGCCTGATACAAAAAACGTGGTACTGGTTGGGATTCGACATGGACGGAATGATGATGGCAGGTTGTGTCATCCTTGAAAAGCAGTTGGAGGGAAGCGTATGATCATTTTGCATCATCTCATGTTTCCTGTTCCAGAAGTTTCGTCCATCGGTGTAGAACAATAATTCACCAGTTATGCGATCAGACATGACCGCTGTTCCTCCGTCAGCCATCGTTGATCCATTATTAACGGGGTCAGGCTCCCGCGAATCAAAACGCAATCCACAGTGAAGACCAAAATACCAGTTTGTTGCCTCCTTTTGGGCAAAGGAATGGCTTGCCATGAGTAAGCAAAAGAACAGGAAGGAGAATCCAACGTTTTTCACCATAGCAGAGGACTGTATGAATTATTTAATAACGCCCTTGTTTGAAAATTATTAAGTTGAAAAGCATTTAAAGTGGCGACTTAAGAAGCATCGCCAAATTGGGAGGGTAGAGCAGCATTAACCAGTAAGCGTGACCAGGTTGCCCGCTGTTAATTAATTTGCTTTATCTTTCTTGGGAATGAACTAAGCACATTGGATAGCGATCTTTTAACTTTTCTAGTGCTATAATAATGTAATTTCGAAAGAGTATGACCTGAACAAACAACATTTTCAAGCCATTAAGTTGTACGATCACAGGGATAAGTATTTCAAACATCAAAATTGCTCAGAAAATCTGCTTTTTTGCGCTGTGATACTTCCAGTTGCGTGCCATCTTGCATAATTACATAACCACCTTTTCCCTTGACGTAGCTTTTTATAAAATGCGTATTAATCATGATGCTATGGTTAATGCGGTAAAAATTCTGGATTGAAAGTATTCGCTCATAAAATCCAATGTTCCGCGAGGATGTTAATTTTGTTTTATTGTTGAGGTAGAATGTGGTATAAGCATTGTCTGACTTGCACCAGATAATTTCATTCGGGTCTACAAACTCATAGCCGGTAAGTGTAGCGATACTCAATTTCTTTTCCTGGTCTTGACGTTTAAGGGTATGTATAAGAAGGTCGACAGTTGCAGCGTGGTTCTTGTCCCATAATCTCTTGCGCACGCGCTCAACAGCCAATTCAAACTCTTGTATACCGATAGGCTTGAGAATGTAGTCAATTGCTGCAAAGCGGAAAGCTTCTAACGCATGACTTTCATACGCAGTCACCATCACCAGTTCGAAGTTGCGATGCGTAAGTTGCTGCAAGACATCAAAACCTGTTCCGTCAGCAATTCGTATGTCCATGAAAACTACCTGCGGCGACACATTTGCGATAAGCTCTATCGCGTTATCTACATGGCTTGCCGTTCCACATAGCTGAAAGTCCGGAGCATATTGCCCGATCAGCTCCTCGAGTACATATAGGCTTTTTTCTTCGTCTTCAATGATAACCGTTTTTCTTTGCATGACTTATTTTTTTACAGGGGAAATGACAATTGAACAATAGTTCCGCTTTCTAAAAGACCTGCAGCCATCTTATCCGTTATTTTAACACTGATTTTTCTTTCCTGGGTATCGTTAATTGTTCGGATGCGCGCAGCGGTGATCGAAGTGCCCATCGATATATAATCGTTCGTAAATGCTTCGTTCTTCTTCGCCATAATGCCTGGCCCGTTGTCTTCAATGAAACATTCAATAAACGAGTTTGCCTGCATAAACCGGACTACAACCAATCCCAACCGGTCTTTAAGGGGAGACACACCATGCTTTATTGCGTTTTCTACGTAGGGTTGGACAATCATAGAAGGTATATGGAGTATGTCTTGTTGCACCTCTTCGGACACGATAATTTCATATTCCAAACGATTTCCCATCCGCAGTTTTTCAAGTTCGAGGTATAGTGAAAGTATCTTTAGCTCTTCACGCAGAAGGATAGTTGAGCTCGTACTATGTTGTAGATTTTGACGAATCAGCGTTGAAAACTTATGCAAATATGTGCTGGCGCTCCTGATATCTGACCTGACTATGTGGTATTGAATGGATGCAAGACAATTGAATATAAAATGAGGATTGATCTGTGCCTGGAATGCCTTCATCTCTAGCTCATGCATTTTTTTTCTGCGTTCGTATTCACGCTCTTTTTTTTGTTGCTGTTTTTTGTGGAAAAGGTAAAAACCGGTAGCGAGAAATGAGGCAATAGTCAAATAGTTAAACCATATAAATCTATCGGATTTCCAGAAGGGCGGAACGTTTACTATTGTAATCCGTTTCGACGAAGTACTTTTTTCTCCCCAGCGGTCTACTGCCCTTACTTCGAGTGTGAATTCTCCAAACGGCAACGCGGTAAATTCAATCGTGCTGTTGAAGAGCTTGTTCCACCGGACATTAAGTTCTTTCAATCTGTATTCGTAGTGCACGCGTCTGCCACTGTGATAGGAGATACCCGCCAATTCAATACGCATGGTATTCTCAGGGTACTTTAATAT
>NZ_JAHESD010000106.1 GCF_018598585.1 Chryseosolibacter indicum | reverse complement strand
GCTGAGTTTATTCCAGGACAAAAAGTTATGGGTGTTACCCGTTTTGGTGGCTATGACAGTCATATCGTTGCTGACCCTGACTATCTGTTTCCGCTTCCGGAAGGTTGGTCGTATGAAGAGGGTGCTGCCTTTCCTGTACAAACATTTACTGCATATTATGCGCTGCGAACATTGGGAGACCTTAAGTTCGGGCAGACAGTACTCATTCACAGCGCTGCCGGCGGTGTTGGGCTGCTTGCAAACCGTATTGCAAAAAAATACAACGCATATACTATCGGTGTTGTGGGTAGTGAAAGCAAATTAGATCTGCTGAAGCGCGAAGGATTCGATAAAGCTATTGTAAGAGGTAGGAATTTCAAAGAAGATTTGACCCAATCACTAGGAGGACGCCCCCTTAATCTTGTGCTCGAGACTACCGGTGGAAAATATTTTTACTACAGCTATGCAGCGCTTGCCCCTATGGGCAGACTTGTAGCTTATGGTTCAGCACAGTTTACCCCTTCATCGCACAGGCCTAATTACATAAACCTGGTATTGCGGTATCTCTTCCGTCCGCGTGTTGATCCCCTCACCATGATCAAGTCGAACAAGTCAGTGATGGCCTTCAACCTCATCTGGATATACGAACAAAAAGAGATGATGAAAGAGATGCTTGCTGATATTGAGAAACTGAAACTACCACCACCTCTTGTAGGCCATCGCTACGATTTCTCACAAATGGGAGAGGCGCTTGCGTTATTTCAAAGTGGCAAAACGATAGGGAAAGTTGTATTGAATATACAATAACAAGCATGGTAGTTATACGAAAAGCAGCAGTGAACGACGCAAAAGCGATTGCTGAATACTTGTTATTAGCAATGAAAGAAATTGTGTTCAGGTTTATTGGCGAAGAAGATTTGAACAAAGCCTATAAATTTATGCTACACTTCGTGGAGAAAAATGATAACCAATATTCCTGGGAAAATTGCTGGATTGCAGAAGATGGCAACAAAGTGATAGGTGCTATTAATCTATATGATGGTGCTCACTTACATCAATTACGCCAACCTGTTATAGAGCACATACGAAGCAACTTTAACAACAACTTCGCAGTTGAGGATGAAACGCAGGCTGGAGAATATTACATTGACACGTTGGGTGTAGCTCCTGCCCGCCAAGGAAACGGAATAGGCACAAAGCTTTTGCAGTTTGTCATTGATGAGTATGTGAACAAGCGAAAGCAAACATTAGGTTTGTTAGTAGACGAAGAAAATTTAAATGCAAAAAGGTTGTATTTAAAGCTGGGATTTAAAAGTGCAGGCATACGACATCTCTTTGGCAAGCGCATGGAGCATCTTCAGGTTAGCACTGTTAGTCCTGAGAAGATATAAATCATCATTGACACGTAGAGCAGGCTTACTTCAAGAGTCAATAAGTACCGTCATTGCAAGCGAAGCGTACGATCCCCTACCAGAACTGGTATTGATAATGGGACCTGCTTCACTACGTTCGCAAAGACGATAGACTTTTAGACAGACCTATATTGTTGCAATAATTTCTTTGATGATAGCAAATCAATGAACCACAACACTTCCCTCAAATGCTTCTCTTAACTTTGCCACATCAAATTTCTTCATTTTAAGAAAGGCCTTGGTTACGCGTGCTACTTTTTCTTTGTCAGAGTCCTTTAACATCGCAGCAAGTTCAACTGAATCTACTTGCCATGAAACTCCAAATTTATCTTTCAGCCATCCACAAGCAACTTCTTGTCCCCCTTCTGCTGTGAACTTATCCCAGTAATAGTCAATCTCTTTTTGATTCTGGCAATTGATGATGATTGAAATGGCTTCATTGAAATTAAACTCATGTTCTTTCATACCACTTTCCATGATCATAAATTTTTGTCCCGCTAACGAAAACTGAGCATGAGCGACAGCACCTTCGCGCTCTGATCCACCTGCAGGATGTTTCATAATTCCGTCTACCTTAGAATCTTTAAAGATGGATGTGTAAAACTTAATTGCTTCTTCAGCATGCCCATATTGTTGTTGAACAAACAAGAGGGAGGGCGTAATCTTTTGCCCCACATCGGATATTTTTCCATAGGAGATTTGCCATGACAAACCGTATCGATCGGTGAGCCACCCGTATTTTTCACTCCAATCGTATTTCTGGTAAGGCATCAAAACTTTTCCGTTTTCAAGAAGTGTATTCCACGTTTTGTCTGTTTCCTCGAGCGACTCGCATACTACGAAATAAGAGATGCTTTGATTAAACGTAAAGAGCGGACCGCCGTTTATTGCAACAAATTTTTCTCCCGCTAATTCAAATTCAACAACCATGACAGAACCTTCGGGTCGACCATGAATCTCAAATCCTTCTTTTCCATATCTGACTATGTTACCTATCTTCGAGCCTGCGAAAACGGAAGTATAAAACTTCGCGGCTTCCTCGGCCTGGCTATCAAACCAAAGCCCATTCGATATCAGTTTCTTTGTCATACGATTTTGATTTATAAATTATACAATAAAGATAATATCTGTTCTCCGAGATTGGATGCCGTGAATACGGCAAAGAACAGGGTAGATAGCGACAAAATGCTGCTGCTAGCATGTTTGTGTTATAGCGCCACAGCATTAACAAGTTTTACATTCGCGCACGCTCACCATATATTAGCATCTTATTTATAATAATGAAAATCATAGGTAAGGACAGTGTTTCAAACAATCACCCATTTAAGATCAGTGAAGAGGACAGGCTTTGGGTGGAAGAGAACTTCAGGTGGCTCAAAGAAGTGTTTGGTTATCCAAACAAAATGGAGGAGCAGGTACTACTTACACCGAAATACTTTCCAGCAACCTTTGGTGAAGATAGAGTCAAAATTGAAAATGTAATCACAGACCTCTGTAAACTCTTTGGCATTGCACCTCATACGGTCAATTATGAGATTCACACCGACCTTCGCGATTACAATATTCCTTACGAGATTGAAGGAAGAGCTTTTGAGTGTGAGACAGCATTGGAAAAAGGCCATTATCAAATTTATGTTGCCAATAGCCTTCTAAAACACCCAGAGCGTCTCATCTACAGTCTTATCTATGAATTCATCCGCATCAGGCTTACGGAAAGTGACCTTGAGTTTGATGTAGGCGGAGATGATACAGGGCTGTTCATTTATCTTGCGGGGATCTATTATGGCTTTGGTGTGATACTTGCGCAAAACCTTTTGCATGAAGGCCACACCAGTGATGGGATGTGGGAGATCAAATGGCACTATGGTTCAGAAATGCCTCAGCCTGTTATGGCGTTTAGTCTTGCTACGTATGCCAGTCTTACAGGTAATAGTAACCCTGCCTGGAAGCATGAGCTTAAAGGAGACTTTAAAAAGATGCTAGAAGATGCCATCAGTTACCTGGAAGAAAATCCAAATAGCCTGTATGATGAAATGGAAGTGAGAGCCAATGATTTGTTTAATGAAGCTAATGACCATTTTGATAATAACAACCTCGAGGCAGCTATCTCTACCTTGCAGAAAATACTCTTCCTCACCAATGACGATGTGATGAAGGCCGATGTATACAACAACATGGGCTATTATTACATGCGAACGAGAGACTATCAGCGGGGTATTTCAAACTTCAGAAAGGCATTGGCATTAGGACCAGCGTATGGTTTTGCCCATGATAATCTTGGCTATGCATTAATTATGACAGGCGAGCTTGAAGAGGGAAGAATGTGTCTTGAAAAAGCTATAGAGACGGGCAATAATGATATTGCATATACATTTAGAAATTTCGCTTTATACTATCAGCGTAAAAAGGACTTTGTCAATGCTGAAGCTTTCTTTCAGAAATCCTTTAGTGAGAAAACACCTGTTGATTTGCTGGAGTATCATTATGCCGAGTTTTTGCTTGAGCAGGGAGATGTTGAGAATGCAAAATTGTATTTGACGAGGTCAGCGAAGAAGAACGAGGAAGAAGGCATTAGCAAGCTCCGTGGATTAAATTGAGAATTTAAATTGACAGCTGTTGCGTGAGTGATTGAGCGCATGTTTGAGCCCGAAATGGCATGTGTGCTGACTGGCGAGTAGCGAAAGCACGACCCGAGCAACGTAGCATGTGACCGGGAGGCGAGGGGCACGTCCAAATTAATTATCCTATCACGGCTGGCATTTCTTTAGATGTGTTATCGCAGACGGTATGGCACAACTTAAGACGATTTGGACGATAGGACACTCTACAAGAAGTTTTGAAGAGTTTACGCGCATGCTTGGGTCGTTTAAGATTGAACAGCTTGTTGATGTGCGGCACTTCCCGGGCTCAAGAAAATACCCTCACTTTAATAAATTACCGCTAGGCCAATCGCTGGCAGAAGCAGGCATTCGCTACGAGCATCTTGAATCACTGGGAGGAAGACGGAAGGCCAAAGAGCATTCGAATAACACAGCGTGGCGACATCCGGCTTTCAGGGGATATGCAGATTATATGGAAACTGCTGACTTTAAAGAAGGCATGCAGCGGCTTGAAGAAATTGCAGGCCAGCGTAGAACTGCCTTTATGTGCTCGGAAGCTGTGTGGTGGCGCTGCCATAGATCGCTCATTTCAGATCTGTTGAAAGTAAAAGGCTGGTCGGTACTTCATATTATGGATGTTGACAAAACCAGCGAACACCCATTTACAAGTGCCGCGAAAGTTACAAATGGTGAACTGAGTTATAGCGCATAATCGCCTTATGCTTGCTTATGCATTAATAGCAGAATATTGCAATAAAGGGATAACTCTTACCTGCCTGACTTATGTCTTCTTTCGGTGTTCACCGCACTAGCAAGACAGGGTATTTTTACTGAATGCAGGCAATACTCTTCTACTTAATCTATCCGCTTATTTACGCAATAGCATTGCTTCCATTCTGGGCATTATATCTTCTATCTGACTTTCTCTACTACGTTCTGCGTCTTAGCGGATACCGAAAGAAGGTAGTATTGGAGAACCTGCGAAAGTCATTTCCGGAAAAAACGGAAGCGGAAATTGAAAATTTGTCGAATAGGTACTACCGATATTTGTGCGACCTGACGCTTGAAACACTCAAAACATTGACAATGTCAGAACGATCAGCACGTGAAAGATGCACTTTTGTAAATAAACCTTTCTTAGACGAACTCTACCAATCGGGCCAAAGCTTCATTATTGTGATGGGGCATTATGGCAATTGGGAATGGGCCGGGCCTGCATTTTCACTGAATACTCCCTTCCAGTTGGTTGTCATTTACCGGCCACTTTCAAATCCATACTTTGAACGCATGCTTACGCGGATGCGCACAAAACACGGTACCAAGATCTGCCCTGTAAAAAATACACTAAGGGATATGGTGGCTAACAGAAATAAGCTGACAGCAACTGCATTTATTGCAGACCAGACGGCTACCAAAAACGATGCGTACTGGACAACGTTTCTTAACCAGGACACTGCTGTTTTCACGGGTCCGGAAAAATTAGCAAAGAAGTTTAACTATCCGGTGGTGTATATGAAAATGGAACGCACCAGGCGAGGCCATTATATGGTTACTCCGGAATTGCTTTGTCGCGAGCCACAACGCACTGACACGGACGAAATTTCAGAAATGTTTACGAGGCGCTTGGAACTCGACATTGTTGAACAGCCCACAACCTGGCTGTGGTCTCACCGCCGATGGAAACATAAGAAGCCTGCAGCAGTGCCTGCAACACAAGAACAATTGACAAATTAATATTTGAGAAGTTAACATTTAGATAAATCATGAGAACAGGCAAGGAGCTAATAGAAGCCAGCAAACATTTTACAGGAGAAGACAGACGCCAAAGTTGGCTGGAGTTAGGCATAACACTTTGTCTGGTAATTCCTGTATTTGCATTATTGTTTTTTGGCCAGGTTCCATTGGTGTTGCGTCTTGCTGCAAGTTTTGTTTGTAGTCTGCTTTATGTTCGCTTGTTTGTTATCTATCACGATTATCAGCATAATGCCATACTACAACGTTCGGCCCTTGCATCGGTGATAATGAAATCCATCGGAATATTTCTGTTGGCACCACAACAAATCTGGAAGCGGTCGCACGACTATCACCACAATCACAACTCGAAGCTTACCATCTCTGGAATTGGTTCGTACCCTACTATTTGCAAAAACCGCTACCTTTCTTTAACAAAGCAACAGCGTGCGATTTACCTTCTCAATCGTCATCCCCTTACGGTGATCCTGGGCTATTTTACCTTGTTTATTTATTGGCTTAATCTCAAATCTTTTACTGAAAGTCCGAAGAAACATATGGACTCATTACTGGCGCTTGTGCTTCATTTTGGAGGTGGTATTGCCACATGGTATTTTCTGGGTGGTCTGACATTTACCGTAGCCTGGTTTCTTCCCTTTTTTATGGCTTTTGGAATTGGCTCGTACCTATTCTATTGCCAGCACAATTTTCCTGGCGCACAGTTTAGGGAAAATCATGACTGGAAGTATGACCACGCTGCGCTTGCGTCAACAAGTTTTATGAAGATGAACAAGGTGATGCATTGGTTCACGGGCAACATCGGCTTTCATCATGTGCACCACCTCAACTCAAGAATTCCTTTTTATCGCTTGCCGGAAGTAATGAATCAAATGCCGGAGCTGCAACAGGTAGGAACAACGAACTGGAGTCTTTTAGAAGTATACCGTTGTTTTCGTCTCAAGCTTTGGGATGCAGAAAGATCTCGCATGATCTCTCTGGGGGAGCTGAGAGAGAATTAGGAGTAAGATTATTATCGAATACTGTAACTTTCACTTACCTGTAGATACTTGATAAAGCACGGTCTGATGATGTGGTTTATGTAATACGTTGGTGAGGAAAGATGGAAATGCCTTTGATATCTTAATTCACATCGGTTCAATTTGACTTAAACAGTTAATCAGCACGTCGCATTCACAAATACCGTCTGGTATGTTAGTTCATCTTGCATGTTGGTGAATAACGCCAACATAGGCCAAAGTCATCTTCATGTAGGTGAAGATCATTGCGAAAAAAAAGCCGCTAACTTACCGATGTGTTCCTGATTCCTTACCAAACACCTTGCCTTACCGGTCAAGATCATAATGACGTACAGAATTTAAAAAAGGTCTGTGCAAAATCCGGATGGTTCAACCTAACACCAGATCAGACAGCCCTTATATTGTAGAGGAAGCGCATACTATTGTAAAAAAATATATCTCCTAAGAGAAACAATTGTTAGCGTTAGATAAAATTCAATATCTTATACTGTTGATAATTGAACATGAAGACTACATGGAAAACCGTAATTATTGATACTATAACAATATGTCTTCTGATGATTATATCCAATCTCATATTTAGAGGTAAGATGGAGACGGAAAGCATATTTGCTGGTATTGTTTCAGGTCTGTTTTTTGGACTTTTCTTTAGGAAAATTTTTACTTCAACTTATAAAAGGTTAGGAGAAAAGCAATTAAAACAGATTGTGATTATATTGGATGAAGACGAAGAGCTTATAAAGGAAGCTGGTGCAAATCATTTTAAAGGCAAAGAGGCCGTAGGTGGAAAACTAGCACTCACAAACAAAAGATTAGTATTTAAATCCCATAAGCTTAATCTACAAAATCATGAACAATCATTTTCAATTAGTAGTAGTAGATGTGCCTTCAGAGTGGATTACACTGATATCCAATATCAAAAACATGTGAAGTCTTAATAATTAAAGATTATTCTGTACCTAATCAGAGTCGCTACTTGATGTAGATGTCCGCTGGTTTTAAGACGGTTAAGCCGCTTAAATTTTTAGCGAAGTAAAAGACACGCACGTAAATCAGCAGTCTGAATTTAAATCATTATCTTGTATAGCAAACCAGGCTGTGTTAGCCCATGACAAACACAACATCTAACTTTCGTATCGAGAACATTGCCCCTATCCTATATGTTGAGGACATGAAGCGAAGTCTTCAATTTTATGTTGATATACTTGGTTTTGAAAATGCAGCATGGGGAGATGAAAACTTCACGAGCGTCAACCGTGAAAACAGTGGCTTGTATCTTTGCAAAGGAGGACAAGGTATGCCGGGCACGTGGGTTTGGATCGGTTTTGATGGTGATATATCTCTATTTCATCAAAAGCTCTTAGCTAAAGGCGTGAAAATTAAATTGCCTCCTACCAATTTTTCGTGGGCTTATGAAATGCAGGTAGAAGACCCTGACGGGCACATCTTAAGGTTTGGTACAGACCCAGATCAGAATAGTCCATTTCATGACTCCCCTACTTAGACGCAGAGGTATTATGGAGGTATCTCATGAAATCACTTTTAATAAAAGTATTTCTCTCACCTCGCTGTACATCTATCGTAAGAAATAATGAAGCTAATGTTATTTGCCATTCTTAAGTCCTTCTTGAAGAAGTGCAATATATTTTTCTTTGAGTGACGTTGGCTTCAGGATAGTAACATGGGGGCAGTAGCGGAGCAACTCTTGCATCAACTCCGGGTTTACAATGAGTTGGAGGCTGATGGTAAGGCCCGTCTTATCTTCTGAAAGGATATGCTGTGTGCCATGGAGGTACTGCGTTTTAATGTAAGGCGCCATCACCGGAGAGAAGTGTAGATGGATGTCTTCCAACGGTCCCTGGCCAATAGTTACGCCCAGCGTATGCTGAAAATATTTTTCAGGACTCAGCTCTTTGTCCTTCAGGAAAGGAAGTGTTGTATCTGTCACTGATATGATGCGGTCTAACGCGAGGGTTATTGTGTTTCTGCGTGTCTCGCTGTAGCCAAGCACATACCAGCGTTGACAGTATTCTTTAAGAAAATATGGATGGAATATATGTTCGTCTGTTTCCTGGCGATTAAACTTCTGATACCTGATACTTGCTACAGTGCATCCCGAGATAAGGCGAAGGATGTCATCGAAGTGATCGCGGCCTTTGTTGTAGCCATTATCTTCAAATGCAATAATATCGTTGCGCTGTGGAATGCGCATGTGTTCAATCAATCGCGTGAGCTTATCTACAATTTCCTGAAATGCATTTACAAATCCAAGTCCTTTAAATTTCTGAAGCATGGCTGAGGTATTGCCTAACGTTTCGAGGTCTTCAGGACTAAGCAGTAGCGATTGTATTGAGAAGTCAGGATCTGTATAATAATATGCTTTTTTGTTGTTGTCGTAAGCTATGGGGGCATAGTATCCCAGACGTTCATCGTAACGCATCAATTCTAAATCACGTTCGAGTGTTCTTTTTTTTACGTCGTAGTCGTATGATCTTAATTTTTCAATGAGCTCCAGGGCTGTCCAGTATCGCTTGTGTTTGTTAGAGAGGCACGCATTAATGATACGATACCGGAGGATGGGGTTTTTAGCAATCGGCATAATGTTAAAAATAGTATAGTCAGTTAATTTTTGCAACCTCTTCAGCATGCTATTATGCATCTAGACTATACGTAGCTATTGATAGCCATATATAGGACTAAGAAGGCGTAAGAAGGACTAAGTAGCCAGACATAGCCAGGAATAGCCAGACGTAGCCAGGAATAGCCATACCATAGAGATAAGAT
>NZ_JAHESD010000105.1 GCF_018598585.1 Chryseosolibacter indicum | reverse complement strand
GGTATATGCCCTAGGCTTTTTTTCACAGGGGTTGTTTGCCGCCCGGCTAATTATACAATGGCTGCTTTCAGAAAAAGAGGGTAGGGTGGTGTCGCCTGTAATTTACTGGCAAATAAGCCTTGTAGCTACCTATCTTTTCATCCTATATGGGATTTTTCAAAATGACTTTGTGATCATTTTGGGTCAGGCTTTGTCTTACATTATTTGTGTTAGAAATCTACAACTCGAAGGTTCCTGGAATACGATGCCATCTTTTTTTAGATTCCTTTCTATAGTACTTCCTTTCGTTACTGTTGCTTGGGTGTTTCTGCCTTCTTCAGGAATGACCGCCGATTTTAGTACCCAGAGTTTCTTAGATATTATTATGATGATTGGTGCGATCGGGCAACTGTTGTTGAACGTGCGTTTTCTTTATCAATGGTATTATGCTGAAAAAACAAAGACATCTGATTTGCCGGTTGGTTTTTGGGTAATGACGGCTGTGGGATCTGTAATGGTAGTCATTTATGCATTGGACCGTTTTGATCCAGTTCTGCTCTTTGCCCAAGGCTTGGGTTTACTAGCAGCTATTAGAAACATTCAGCTTCATTATAAACCAAAACAAGCGTAGTAAGACTTATCTTGCAGGAAAAAGGACTGGATTTGATTGAAGCGTTATCTCATGAAATTCTTGCTTTTATTCGTGAACATGAGAATGATGATGTAGCCCAACTTATTTTAAAGCATGAGTTGATTCATGGAGTACCATCGGCCATTGTCGCTGACCAGATACGAGGCCGTCAAAAAGCAAAAGGCAAATTACCGACCTTTTACAGCGTAGACAGAATATTTTATCCGCCAGGGTTAAACATAGAACAATCTTCTTCAGAAAAAACAGCGAAATATAAGGCCGATATGATACGCGAGCTTTTATCTGAAGGACAAAGGAATTTAGGGATAGATCTTTCAGGTGGCTTCGGAGTTGATACTTACTTTCTAAGCCGCGTATTTCAAGCCTTTAAATACATTGAACCTAACCGGTCTCTATTAGAGATAGCTAAACATAATCACCAGCAACTTAATGCTGCCTCCATTACTTACCACAATAGTACAGCAGAGCACTTTATAGAAGCGCTTGAACATGCAGATCTGATTTATATTGATCCTTCTAGAAGGGTTAAAACACAAAAGGTATTTAGTTTAAAAGATTGTGAACCGGACATCACAACACTGCAGAACCAGATTTTTCAAAAGTTTGGCTTCCTTCTCATTAAGGCATCACCGCTGTTAGATTTGCAAATAGGTTTAAAAGAGATCAGATTCGTTAAAACCGTTATTGTTCTTGCAGTTGATAATGAATGCAAAGAAATTCTTTTTTTCTGCGATAAGCGCTTTAATGATGAGCCGCTTATAAAAGCGGTTAATCTAACAGGAAGTTCAGAAGACAGTTTCGTATTTAAGGCATCGGAGGAAAAACGTAGTCACAGTGACATCGGAGAGTTAGGAGCATTTATTTACGAACCAAATGCAGCGATTCTGAAAGCAGGCGCCTTTAAGTTGATTGGTGCGAATTTCAATTTAAAGAAGCTTCATCCCAGTACTCACCTTTATACTTCTTCTGAGCAGCTCAAGATGTTTCCAGGAAGGGTATTTAAGGTTATCGATAAGGTAAAGCCAGATACAAAAGCGTTGCAGCAATTCTTCCCCGATGGTAAAGCAAATATCTTTGTTAGAAATTATCCTTTATCTGTAGAGGAACTTAAGAAAAAAACCAAACTGAAAGATGGAGGAGACAACTATTTGATAGGGTGTTCAACCGATAAAGAGAAACTACTAATTGCAGCTACCCGTTTAAAATAGTTACAGAACTTTAATGATCTCTTGAATATCGGTTTCTCCATTAAACTGTTTAACAAGTTTTCCATTTTTGCTGTAGATATAAACAGAAGGTGTAGCTATTGGTCCATAGGTATTCAACACGCTCTCAACTGTAGTTTGTGCAAAATGAAAATTAGCTTGTTTGTTTAGTTCATAGTCTTCGCCAAACTTCACAATGATTTCCATGGGATTTGATGATATGAAATATACCTGGTAATCCTTAAAGGCATCTGCATGTTGTTGAATTTCCTTTGCTTCACGCTGACAATGATCACAATCAGGTTGAAAAAGTACCAGTACAATTTTAGTGTTCAGATCCTTAACGTTAACATCATTTCCATCAGCCATTGATAGTCGCATCGCAGGCCTGTCATCATGTTCCGGTGTATGTTTTTGTTCTGCTGACTTCTCATTCTTCGAACATGATTGAATAAGTATGAGAACTAAACAAATGTACATTGCGATACGTTGAGGCATAACTAATTTAGTAAAAGCTTAAAAGTTAAGTGAAGTATGTACATAACAACAGCAATAGAGCCATATAGTCTTATAACCTTTCTTCTGTTCTGAGCATCTTCCCACCATAGCATTACCCATGGTTTGAAAAGACCAAAGATCAGAAAAATTGAAGCTGTAATACTTATATAAAGTGCAAGCCGTTCTATGAAGTGCATCAAAGCAAAAATAACAGAAATAACACTCAATTTGTTACTAAAAGAAGTATTGACATTATATTTGCGCGTTCCAATATTAAGATATCCAGGAATAAGTGAGGGCGAGCGATTTTTTAAGCATATATCGGGCAGACGGTTTAATTAAGACTATTGCTGCAGGTATTCATGTGCCCAAGCAACAAAATATCCGCATCAAGGGGCTTTCAGGGAGTTTAGATGCAGTAGTTCTTTCGGCCACATTTAAGAATCATACACACGATTATGTAGTGGTTTTAACAGATAAGGAAGAAGCGGCTTATTTTCAAAATGATTTGCAAAATCTGTTAGGAAGAGAAGTGCTTCTTTTTCCCACTTCTTATAAAAGGCCTTATGAGTATGATGAGATAGAGAATGCAAACATTCTCATGCGTGCAGAAGTTTTGGATAAGCTCGCTAATAAAACAACTCCTGAAATTGTAGTTACTTATCCAGAAGCACTTTGTGAAAAGGTAATCAACAAGAGATCATTAGCCTCTAACACTTTTATTGTTAATAAGGGCGAGAAACTTGAAATAGGTTTCTTAGAGGAGTTCTTGCTGAATTACGATTTTGAAAAGACAGACTTTGTTTATGAGGCAGGGCAATTTGCAGTTCGTGGAGGTATTGTAGATGTATTTTCATTTGCTAATGAACTTCCATTTCGAATAGAGCTTTTTGGTGATGAAGTAGACAGTATAAGAACATTTGAACCAGGATCTCAGCTATCGGTTAATGAACTCGAAAAAGTAAGTATCATTCCTAATGTTCAAACAAAATTAGTTCAGGAAGAACGCCAGTCATTTTTTGATTTTATTTCTCCGCAATCAAAACTTTGGTTTAAAGACTATCAGCTAACACAAGATATAGTTCAAAAATCATTCGAAAGGGCCAGTGATTCCTTCTCGAAAATTTTGAAGGAGAGCGGGAATACTAAGGTTATTTCAAATCCTGAGCAGTTGTTTGATGATGGCTCTTCTTTTACAGTAAAAACAGGGTCGTTTACAAGAATAGAGTTTGGCAGTCGTACGGTTTTAGAACAAGCGGAAACTTTTGAATTGCCATCCTCCGCTCAACCATCGTTCAATAAAAATTTTGAACTTCTTGTTTCTAACCTTTACGAACATCAGCAGCAGAACTACAGTAATTTCATTGCTGCTGATATGCCTAAGCAACTTGATCGACTAAAAGGTATTTTTGAAGAGGTAAATGGCCAACTCAAATTTCAACCATTAGAATTCTCATTAAGGCAAGGGTTTGTAGATCAGACATTGAAGATTGTTTGTTATACTGATCATCAGATCTTCGAACGTTTTCACCGGTACAGGGCAAAGGAAAAATTTTCTAAGTCTAAAGCACTCACACTTCGTGAGCTCCAAACACTGCAACCAGGAGACTTTGTAACACATATTGACTACGGCATTGCAAAATTTGCGGGACTAGAAAAAAAAGAAGTTAACGGTCATGATCAGGAGGCGATTCGCCTTGTGTTCAGAGACGACGATTTGGTTTACGTAAGCATCCACGCTCTTCATAAGATTTCAAAATACACAGGTAAGGAGGGCTCTCCTCCCATCATGAGTAAATTGGGAACGCAGGAGTGGGAGAATAAGAAATCAAAAGCCAAGAAAAGGGTAAAAGATATTGCAAAGGAACTGATAGCGCTTTATGCAAAACGTAAGTCAGCCCCAGGTTTTGCCTTTAGTGCCGATGGGTTTTTACAGGCAGAGCTTGAATCTTCGTTTCTTTATGAAGATACACCTGACCAGGCGAAAGCTACTGATGATGTAAAGCGAGACATGCAATTGCCACATCCTATGGATAGGTTGGTTTGTGGTGATGTGGGATTTGGAAAAACCGAAGTAGCTATACGTGCAGCATTTAAGGCAGCTACAGATGGCAAGCAGGTTGCTGTGCTCGTTCCGACTACTATTCTTGCGATGCAGCACTACCGCACGTTTAGAGACCGACTGTCAAACCTACCTGTGAGCATTGAGTACGTCTCTCGATTCAAAACCGAAAAGGAGATTAAAAAGATTTTAGCCGAAGTTAAAGAAGGGAAGATTAATATACTTATAGGTACGCATCGTATTGTAAGCAAGGATGTAGAGTTTAAAAATCTTGGATTGCTAATTATTGATGAGGAGCAGAAGTTTGGTGTAAAAGTCAAAGACCGACTTAAGGAGATTAAGGTAAATGTTGATGTACTAACGCTTACGGCTACACCAATCCCCAGAACACTTCACTTCTCGCTCATGGGTGCTCGGGATTTGAGCATTATTGCTACACCTCCGCCCAATCGTCAGCCGGTAACAACAGAACTTCATACCTTTAATGAAGAATTTATCCGCGATGCAGTGAGCTATGAATTGAGAAGAGGTGGTCAGGTGTTTTTTGTTCATAACCGCGTTAGTGACATAGAAGCAATTGGCAATCTTATTTTCCGGTTAGTACCCGACTCACGTATTGGAATAGCACATGGTCAAATGGATGGAGATAAACTTGAGAAAGTAATGGTCAAGTTTATTGACGGAGAATATGATGTGCTTGTATCAACAAATATCATTGAATCAGGCCTAGACATACCAAACGCTAATACCATCATAATTAATCAAGCCCACATGTTTGGGCTCTCAGATCTTCATCAAATGCGAGGTCGGGTTGGCCGATCAAACAAAAAGGCCTTCTGTTATTTACTAACGCCACCAGCTTCTGTACTTACATCGGATTCTAGAAAGAGATTAGCTGCATTGGAAGAATTTTCAGAGTTGGGAGATGGATTTAAGGTAGCTATGCGTGATCTTGATATTCGTGGTGCTGGTAATCTTTTAGGAGCTGAACAAAGTGGTTTTATTACTGACCTCGGGTTTGATACATACCACAAAATCCTGGATGATGCAATCCAGGAGTTGAAAGAAACGGAGTTTAAAGAACTGTTTGCTTCAGAATTGGCCGAAAAAGCAAAGCTTATCGTTCAGGATTGCGTAATTGAAACTGATCTGGAGATCCTTATTCCTGATAACTACGTAAACAATATTAGCGAGCGACTCCAGCTTTACTCAAGGCTTGATAATATTAAAGATGAAGAGCAACTTGAGAAGTTTAATCAGGAAGTAAGGGATCGTTTTGGCCCTTTACCCGCCCCTGTAGTTGAATTAATAAATTCGGTAAGGCTTAGATGGCTTGGCGAAAAGCTTGGTTTTGAAAGATTAAGCCTTAAAAACGAGAAATTACGAGCATTTTTCATTTCTACCAGAGACGAATATTTCAATTCCGACGTCTTCGGCAAAATCCTCAACTTTGTGAAAGCACACTCCCGTCAGTGCAAATTGAAAGACCAGGCGGGCAAGGCTATGCTTTTAATAGATGATATCAAGACAGTTGATGCTGCAATTGAACTGCTTTCAAAGATGGCAGGTCAGGCACCTAAATCAGCTAAAGAAATCTTGTCCAAATAAGGCTCTAGTCCAACTATTCTGTCAAAAGCGTTAATCATAAGCACCTTCTGGTACTTTGAAGAATAGAACACTTCAATGAAAAATGGACCGGCATAATAAAGGAAAACTTTACAATCTGCTAACATTCGTTGGGCAAGGTAGCAACCGCTAAAAGTGATATGATCACACTTTTTTTCGAAAGTCATTACACGAAAATCCTGTAGTGAGAGCATGCAATTATCATTTTTTTCGGAGGAAAAAGTCGAAAAAACATGCCACAAGCACGAAGCGGCAAAAAGGTGCTTCAAACTTGGTTTTTTAGAAGGATAAAAGCGATTTTATTCCCAAAATTGGAAGACTGATTCTCAAGAATAAACTAAGACCTTGTAACAATAGCAAAATCTTACATAACGTTAGGTATATTATCCGGCTTTATTCGACCAGAGATTCACCGAATCGGCTGTGACGGCTTGGAAAACATGGTATTATCTCTCTATATTAGCAATTGTTTTAAACAGAAAATGAAAATGAAGTATTCTTTCAGAGCTCTCTTGTATGTCGTTGGCGGATCAGTAGCTCTATCAGCCTGCTCATTATTTGGTGGAGGCGGCGGCAAGCCCACTGCATCAAATCCAGGTCAAGTAAGCAGCGCGACCGGCCTTGCTTTTAATGATGAAGATGCTGGTGGTTTTATGGTAAAACCATATGAAGGACAACCTGATGCTCCTAATATGGTGTTTATTGAGGGAGGACGTGCTGTGATGGGTTCCTTTGAAGAAGATGTTATGTCTTACCGCGACAACGTTGAAAGAACAGTTTCTGTAGCATCTTTTTATATGGATGAAACAGAGATCGCTAATATACATTGGTTAGAATACGTTCATTATCTGGCTAAAGATTCATCTCAGGAGGCTTACCAGGCTGCACTTCCAGATACATCAGTATGGGTTGGTAAACTTGCTTTTAATGATCCATATGTAGAACACTACTTCCGTTATCCTGGCTTCCGTTACTTCCCTGTTGTAGGTATTACTTGGAATCAGGCTAGTAAGTACGCTGTATGGAGAACCCGTGCAGTAAACTTAAAACTGGCTCAGGATGCTGGCGAAGAATATGCTGAAAGCGATGGACGCATTCCTTTGGAATCTGGTATTGTAGTTCCTGCCTTTAGACTTCCAACAGAAGCAGAGTGGGAATATGCAGCACAAGCTCTTATCGGAACACAATGGCTTGAAGAGATGCAAACGCATCAACGTATTTATCCTTGGGATGGCCATGCCGTTCGTAATCCTTATGGAAAGCAAATGGGTTATATGCTAGCTAACTTTAAGAGAGGTCGTGGTGATTATGCAGGTATAGCAGGTCGTTTAAATGATGGTGCTCTAATTACATCTTATATTTATGAGTATCCTCCAAACGATTATGGTTTATATAACATGGCAGGTAATGTTAGTGAGTGGGTGCAAGATGTTTATCGTCCTACCTCTTATCAGGATTTCGATGACTTAAACCCTATCAGAAGAGATGGTTTCTTAGACGATGCTAAGAACTATAACAATGCTGAAAAGAACCCTGAAGCATTTACTTCCCTTGTTTCGGATCGTTCGAGAGTATATAAAGGTGGTTCATGGAAAGACGTGGCCTATTGGATGTCACCTGGTACAAGAAGATTTTTAGATCAGGATTCTGCAACTGCAACAATTGGTTTCAGGTGTGCAATGATCAGAGCAGGCTCTAACTACTAACATTTAAGAGTACTTCAATAAAAGAGCCATCTAACATTTAGATGGCTCTTTTGTTTTTATATGCCTTGCCTGTTAATAAGAGGCAATCATTTAAACAGAATAAAAAAACCTTGAAGGATAAGTTCAAGGCTTTTTTATTTCTTGTTTGACCTATTTCAGGTCTTATTGTATTCCAAATGTTTTTCTTACCTGGTCTACATAATCTAATTTCTCCCAAGGGAAAAGTTCAACTTTAAGCTTCAATTCATTGTTTTTACCCTTGTTAAAGATCTTCTCAACAACCTTCGATTCACGACCCATGTGTCCATAGGCGGCAGTCTCAGAGTAAATAGGTGTTCTTAAATTGAAACGTTGCTCGATAAAGTAAGGCCTCATGTCAAAGATCTTTTCTACCTTCTTTGCTATCTCTCCGTCACTCAATGTCACTTTGCTGGTTCCAAAAGTATTAACATATAATCCAACAGGTTTAGCAACGCCAATAGCATAAGCAACCTGTACTAACACTTCGTCACATAAGCCTGCAGCAACGAGATTTTTAGCAATATGGCGTGTGGCATAAGCAGCAGACCTATCAACTTTTGAAGGGTCTTTACCCGAAAATGCACCACCACCATGAGCACCTTTTCCACCATAGGTATCAACAATAATCTTCCTGCCAGTTAAACCTGTGTCACCGTGCGGTCCACCAATTACAAACTTTCCTGTAGGGTTAACGTGATATTTGATTGAATCGTTGAATAGTTGCTGGACGCGTTTCGGAAGCTTCTTCTTAATTCTTGGAATTACAATGTTTATAACATCCTCACGTATCTGCTTAAGCATTGCAGCATCTTTTCCGAACTCATCATGCTGTGTTGAAATTACGATAGTATCAACTCGCTGAGGGCGGTTGTCATCGCTGTATTCAATAGTAACCTGAGATTTAGCATCTGGACGAAGATATTTCATTACTTTACCTTCTCTTCTTATAACAGATAGCTCACGCAACAGTAAATGGGCTAGTTCTAAGGGAAGAGGCATGTAGTTATCAGTCTCGTTGGTGGCGTAACCAAACATCATACCTTGGTCGCCAGCACCCTGATCTTCCTTCTTTTTACGTTCTACACCTTGATTAATATCAGGTGACTGTTCGTGAATAGCTGAAAAGATACCGCATGAGTTTGCTTCAAACATGTACTCGCTTTTGGTATATCCGATTTTTCTGATCACTTCACGAGCTATGTCCTGAACGTCGAGGTACGCTTCAGATTTTACCTCTCCTGCAAGTACTACCTGACCCGTTGTCACTAGTGTTTCGCACGCTACTTTTGAACTTGGGTCATAAGCCAAAAAGTAATCGATAAGTGCGTCTGAGATTTGATCTGCAACTTTGTCAGGGTGGCCTTCAGATACAGACTCTGAGGTAAAGAGATAAGGCATAGTTAATTGTCTTGATTTTAGTCGGCAAATTTATGGCAAATAGCGTTAGGAAAAAATTGTCAGGGATTAGTAAGAAATAAAAAAACTGCGGGAGCTTTTGGCAATTCGATTTTTATCGATTTCCACGACTTAACGGTCTTTGTTAAAATCATTTCATCAGTGGCCGTAAGGTTTACAGCAATTGTTAACAATGTACTTTCATGGAGGTTATTAACCAACAGTTTAAATATTGCATTGTTTCGATAGGGAGTTTCAATAAATATCTGTGTTTGATGCTTGCTTTTAGACTCCTTCTCGAAAGCCTTTATCGCTACCGATGCATCTTTGTTGTCAATAGGTATGTAACCATGAAATGCAAACTTTTGCCCGTTAAGTCCGGAAGCCATCAGTGCTAATAAAATGGAAGATGGTCCCACTAAGGGAATAACCTTAACATCATTTTTATGGGCAAAGCTTACTGCTAAAGCACCCGGATCAGCAACACCGGGACACCCCGATTCAGATATAACACCCACGTCGTGACCGTGAAATAATGGCTCCATTAAAGCTGCTACATCCTCTGGCTTGGTGTCCTTATCCAGAACAAGAAATTGAAGACTCTCTATTGCCGGATATAATTTTAAACTGCTAAGAAAACGTCTGGCGGTTCGTATGTTTTCAACCACAAAATGCTGTATTTCCGGTAAAATTTCCCTTACCTGGGGGGTAATAACATAATCAACAGTGCCATCAGCGATTACGTTTGGAATCAAAAACAACTTACCTTTGTTGGCCATTTGAAAATCGATTCTGAAAGATGGGAAAATTTCTAATGATAGCGGGGATTATTTTATTAGTCGCCGGTATTGTTATTCAA
>NZ_JAHESD010000104.1 GCF_018598585.1 Chryseosolibacter indicum | reverse complement strand
TTACTCATCCCCATTTCCGTTGTGTAAACATTCCCTGTCGACCCTGAGCATACTCCAACTGGTTCAGATACTGTTGGGGGGCCTGACACTTTTACTATTTGTGATCCTGGAGAAGTGGCTGTGCGTCCATAATTATCTGTATATATCACACTCACCGTGTGGCTTCCTATTGTGTTCCACGTCACTGTTACACTATTGCTCGTGGTTGTTCCTCCTGATGTTATCACGCCCCCCTGAACATTCCAAACGTAGTTACTCATTCCCGAGGCAGTGGTATATATACTGCCTGTAGTAGTTACACATACACTGCCTGGACCGCTAACTACAGGGGTAGGAGGCGCAGGAAGTAAATATTGTACTACAAGCTTGGGACGAATAGCTGCGTTTGTATGGTTTGTACTTGCATAGTTACGTGATCGGTAATGAGCCTCATTTTCTAGAAGCATCTTTAATCCATAGTTAGAAGTTGGATTGTTAACCCAATCCTGAACCATTGCAGTGAGGTTGATCTCGATATTCTCTGTCGTTGAGGTGGAGGGACCTACCCAAATGCGATTTAATGTAGTAGTCAGAGGTTGGCTATTCCACGTAACCGTATTCTGGTCCCATGATCCAATTGCCTTTTCCAGATAGACAGCGTTTGATCCATCAAGTTGGCTATTCCCATTCACATCACCGCCATTTGTAACGGTAGGGTCGCTATATAAATATAACTTCGCTGATTGAACTATTGACCCTGGAGCAATACTATTGAGATTAAATGAAAGTAAAGCACGACTATAACTGGGATAGCTCGAATTAGTCCAGGCAATTGCTGGTATTCTCGCATACGTTCCATAATTAGCATCACGTGTATACTCATAACCAGGACGAGCAACATTATATAACATCGCATCCTTTATATCACTCCCACTTATGGTTACTACCTGCTGACCAAAAGCAATATGGCTTAATAAAAAAAACTTGAGGGTAATAGCTATTAGGCAACGATTCATTTTATTCTCTTTTGCAATACTGTAGGTCCTACTTTTCAAATATTAAAAATCAAGATCCTTATCTTCCGCACTAAACGCATAATCAGGATGTTTCTCCAGAAAATCCTTCCTCTGGATCGCTCTCTGTCTTTGCAAGCTCATCAATTGTTCGAACTGTTGTGGGGTAAGTACCTTTCTCACTTCATTTAAGGCGTCCTGATTTATAGCTGTATAGTCCACCTGTTTACGTAAAGCCTTCACATTTGCAATACTTTTCCAGCGCGTCTTAACTATCTCATGTACCTTAGCCTGTTGTTCACTTGTGAGATTTAACTCTCGCGAAATCCTTGATACTATCGCTGCAGACTTTACTTCATCCTTCCTCATTGACAGTGTATCCTGGCTATAAGTCACTCCCCTAATTAACAACAAAACCAAACTCAAAACTGCCACTCTAACCAAACTATTCTTGATCAAATATGCGAACAGCTGATAAACTAGGTATGATAAACTTTTTAGCATAATATTCTTTCGTGGAAGCTTAACTAAGGTATGAGTGTTAATAAATAAACAACAAACAGTACTAACGTTTATCGATCAAACGATATCCTTTGTACTCAGCTAACAATTTCTTATTTCTATCATCGATAACTTTTGCTAACGCTGTACCATTAAAAACAGTAGTTTTATAATGATAGTTGAAATCGCTAAACTCAAATAGTAAGGAATCAATATGCTGCAACTCATCATTTGCAAACTCAAGTACTGCCCTCTTCATGATAAGGTTCTCCTCATCAAGCCAATAAGTAACAGACTTAATACCTATACCTCCGGCAATCTCATTCTTTAAATGAAGGATAAGTTTTTTAGTAGGACGGTTTGTAAAAGTTCTTATGCTTGCATCTTCTGAACAACTTTTTAATACCAAATAATTGAACAGCGAGTCCTGAAGATTAACAAAATATTGAAGCTGATTTTTACGCTTGTCTGCATCCACCGGTGATGTAATAAAAATGGTATTCTCCTCTGGCCTTATTAACACCATTGTTTTAGAATCCTGATAGATCGTAACACCTTCAGATTTCATTTTAATCTTTTTATCAAACATGGCTACTTCAATTTCGTCCTCATGAGATGTTCCTTCTATTGTCTTTACTGTGACAGCGTACTTCATAAACACACCGCTTCCGGAAGGAGGCCCGCTTTTCATCTTCTTAAAAACCTGCTTAAGAAGTCCTTTACCGTCATCGCCAAGTGCCACCTGGTGCAACATCAATACAGCGACAACAACCCACAAATACCTTTGCATATTCGTATATTTATTTACCTACCGCCTTAACGTTATACTGCGTTTCCTGTACCGTTTTAATTCCACGTTCTGTTTCAATTATCTTCCGAATCAGCTTTCCTTCAGCATTGTATTGATAGAAGAGCCCAAAGTGCTGATCATCAAAAACAGTCAGCAAGCGAAGATTTGTAGCATCATAAACATAAGCAGCTATCTCTGCGTCCTTGGGTTGCACTCTTACATCATCAATCCAGATCGTGTTACCACCTGTGTGACGAATTCTTAAATTGATAGAATCTTCTGTATTAAATGCAATGAACCACGCTGGGGGCAAATAACATTCATATAAAGACCATTCCCCACTATTGGCCACCCATGTAAATTGAGTAGTGTGTAGGATATTATTGTTTAATTCTGTCAATTGCAGTTCGAGAGAATTGGAAACGTTTCCTCTCGCCCAAATTCTGGCATGAACGCCATTGTTTTTAAATTGGTTATTAACACGAAAAGCACGAATATTGACGGAAGTAGACCCGCTTAACTTATAAGAACTTCTACCTGAATGAAAAATACCAGAAGCTTCATGTATCCCCCCATTATTTAAAAAGCCATCTTCAAATTTATCTCCATACAGGTTCTCAAAACTCTCAAAAAGTACAGACTGGTACTCCGCGTTTTGGGCTATTAGATAAGGAACGGTCTCTTTGTAACCAAATTTGGCAGTGCTGGACACATTCAGCGCATTTACTTCCTCTGTTACATCTCCGTTTGGAGAATATTTCTCAATCTGATTTACCTTTACCCAACCTGGGTAATTTGATTTTTCACCTGATTTCCAGTTGAAGGGTTTATATTTAAAAGTTCCTCCATTGAAATTTTTGTCATTTGATTGTTCAAGAGAAGTATTATATACATAATTTGCTTTAGGTCTCCATTTTCCACGTTCTCCCCCTTCAAATGGATTACTTTGATGAGATGGATTGAGGTAAGAATAAGACCAGTCGTCAGAATGTGTTATGGCCTTGGCGGCGACGACGTTATCAATTGTTGATGCGGGACCAAAGACGCATGTAACTGGTATCCTTGAATTACAATCTGCACGCTCGAATACAATTGCTCCTGTTAATTTATCCATTTTAAAAACACCACCTTTGGCAGGTATTTCTGACTGACACAAGGGTGGTATCAGGAGTACTTCTACGTTGGCTCCCGTAAATTCAAGACCAGGCAAGCATCTGTTCATTATCTTTGTATGAAATATCCCAACATTATTAGAAGATGCATTCACTATCTGGGGGGATACCACATTCCAACCTCCGGCACCATTATTTCTTTCCCATTGATAGTAATTATTATTATCGCCAGGTGCTTTAAATTTAATGGTCACTTGCATGCCTTCAGGCACGTAAAACTTTCCAGGTTCTCCCTTTAACCCCTGAGGTTTTTGGGGGGCATAATCGAGAAGTTGAATTTTTCTAACACAGGAACTCTCATGATAGAAGACCTTCAGGTCATCAAAATCAAAAAGATTATCCCTGAGATAAATACTCACATTATTATTAAGTACACCATCAGGAATACTTGCAAACTCATTATTAGAAATAATAATATTTTGGAAGGAAGGCAGGGTTAGAAGACTAGAGGGAACTTCTCCCGTAAACTTATTATGTGAGATATCCAAATGAGTTAGTGCTGAAGGAGTATTGATGCCAGGAAAAGGAGAAGTTAACTCATTATTCGATGCATTGAAGTATTTCAAATTCCTAAGCTCTTTGATAAAATCCGGTAAAGGTCCGTTTAACGAGTTGTAGCTCATATTTAAATGAGAAAGACTTGACAAAAATTGGAAATTGTCCGGCAGTGGCAATTGAACCTGATTATAGCTGATATCCAAGGTTTCCAACTTATTCATATTTCCGGTCCCAAACCATACAGGCAACGGTGCAGGGCCGGCTATAGCATGCCACCTCATAGACAAGGACTTTAAGTTACTCATGCTCTTTAAAACACTTTCGACCCCTATATTAGTCATGTCTATCCAATTTCTCCTGGTACTCGACCAATCATTCCCTAGTATCTCGTTGCTAATATTAAGTGTGGTGAGATCAGATAGACTTGTAAGAACAAAGGGCAACTTCGAAGTTAATTGACAGGCCTGCATCGATAATGATGTTATTTTCGATCCGTTCAGATTACTCAAATCAGAGCCCGCAATTGGATTCAGGGAAAGCTCGAGAAACCTTAGTGAAGTAATCTGGTAGAAGTTAGAAGAAACATCAGTCAAATAATTACCTGTAAGATACAACTCAGTCAAATTAGAACAGCCTTTTAATAGCTCAACCATATTGTAAAAACGGGCACCAACACTGCCAGTATTTCCTAGCCTATTATATTGTAGGTGTAGCGTGTAAAGTTGATCGAGCTGGTGAAAATTGCTCGACAACTCTTCAATCAAAGTACTGTTGAGGTTTAACGTTTCTAATGACATCAAATCTCCAATTGGAGAAGGTAAATTAGTTATTACATTACCACTTAGGTCTAGTGTCTCTAAATTTGTAAAAGTAGAGAATTCAACAGGAAAAGAGTTATCATTCAAACTACATTCTATCAGGCTAAGACTTTTTAAGTTTGACAGACCCCCAAATTCTGGTCTAATCCTATTTGTGACAAAGTTTTCTATTGTTGAAAAGACATTATAGTTCAATGTTAGATCCGTAAGGGCTGTAAGATTTCCAAACAATGCAGTGGGTAGAATAGTTAGACGTTGTCCAAAGCCATTGTCATCATAACTACTTAAATTAACATTTCTCATTTTATTGCTTGCTCCAAGCCAATCAACAACTCCCGTACAGTTATTCCCCCTAAGATCTAGCACTTCCAAATTTACCAAACCACTTAAACTTGGAAGTTGTCCACGTATTTCATTACGGCTACTACTAGCAGATTGATAATTAGATTGTATGGTTAAGGAAGTAAGGGCTACGAGATTGTTTATTGTAGAAGGAATACTTCCCTTGATATTGTTTTCACTATTCAAAGTAATGGTCACTACATCGCCGTTGGCTATTGTTACGCCAGGGAGATCAGCTAATTGTGAATACACAGCAGAAGTCGTAAAGTCAGAAATTAAGGTAGCTGGGTCCTGCAACTTTGCTACGTTCCATGGTCTGATCCAATTGCTATTAGAACTAGTTGTTGCGAAATATAAGTCAAGCAACGCCTGTTTCTCATCCGTATCGCTTACACTTCCCTGCGAGAACGCAATATTTTGGCTAAGCAAAAGCAATAACATTCCTAAGATAAGTTTCATATTTCTAATTACAGATTTCACTTTCAAAGGCTTAAAAAATTTTAAAAAGGAATTGGCATTTTTATCAGTACCCATTCGCTTCCACATTGAACTTCAAATGTTCCCAATTCTAACTTCACGTTCCCGTCATTTGTTTTAAAGTGGATGTTAACGTTCTTCACAGTAGCATCCATTAAATCAGCAGAACACCCTTCCGGCAATTTGTCAACGAATTGCACCAGGTTCATGTGCTCATACGGACCAGGCAACATGAGTGCATCCGGATTAGACTGATTACTATAGGCATGATTTAAATGTTCAACAAACAAGCTGCCATCTCCTCTAGCTATATTCTGATTGCTACTTGAAGCTTTTGAAACATAGCGCTCACTATCTGGTTTTCTTACCGTTGCTGCGCTTATACTATTCTCATTTTGGTGATGAAAAGTTATATCTCCGGCTGATTCAGTAAGCTTATTGGTTCTGCCACTTCTTACAATTCTCACTTCAGTTATTGAGGACGGATTACCGGGAGCACTTCCAGTTACCCGAACTAATTCAGCATGATCCCTGGAGTAGTCAATACTCTTTACCTGGAAAAGATAATTCTTACCCAAATCAAGTACGTCGCCAGTTGTTAACTGTGCCAACGTATTACAGCCTACATCACCGGCAAATGTAAGGTGAGCATCTGAAGTATTTTGTGCTGTATAAACAAAATTAAGCGATTGACCTGCCATTTCACTTGACTTGAATAATTTTCCTTCCGTCACATACTTTGCTGTGTAGTTAGGGTACTCCCAGCTGGCCGGGACATTCTGGGCTAGGTATGCGCCTTTGAACTCATCCGATGATCTAACTATCACAGGTCGACCTGTCCACTGATCAAATCCCACATTTTCTTGTGTATGAAGAATTCCATCCTGATAAACTGTAGTTCTTTTTACTATAGCCGGATAGCGCACTACTTTACTGGTAGCATGCGTATGAAGTGACCCTTCCGTAATGCTAACGGAAGGCATAGCAGTAGGATAAACGAGTATAAAGGGAATAAAGGCATATATAATTGCTATTTCCAGATCACCTTCTACATTGGCGTCATAAGAAGATTCTTCTACTTTTTTCTGCGCAAATGTTATATCAACTTCACGTCCAGGGTTTTTAAGTGTAATATCACCAAAGAGAGAGTTTACAACAGGTACTTTTTCTCCTGGCTTGTAAAATTCGTATGATGTCTTCGCTATAAGTGTAGATTTAGTTAATGCTATTACATCATCCTGAGGACCGCTGTAGGACGACTTGTTTTTCACCTGCCCGTGCATACTGTTTAAAATAAAACTGAATCCTTGTGTTGCCCAAGATTTATCTTTAATAATGTTCACGAGCACACCGTAAAGCAACTTTTTATCAGGTGTAGGTGCATTAATCGATGTCATTGTTCCCTGATTATTAGGATGGGCCAGAGTAATAGGAAAATCTTTTGCTGTATAAAATTCATTAATACTAAATCCTGGGTTTGTTTTCCCACTATGAATATTTTTCACGATAACCCTTGAATATCCCACGGAAGGAGCAGGAAGAATACTTTCTCCTATTGGCCCCTCTGACTGCTTTTTGTCTTTTCCTGCTATTATTTTACTCCAGAGACCTTGGCCCTTCCTACCTACGAAACCAACCAAAATATTTTCTTCTCTAATTGTTTGAGGTTCATTTGTAGCAACCCCAGAGGTAATGATGTGACCATCATCTATTGTCTGGTAGAGATACTCATTACCGAAAAGTACCGGCACACCGTTTACTCCCTTATCAAACATAAGTAAGCGTTTTACACGAACACCACCTCCTTTTTTTGCTAGTGCTGTCGGTATACGCAAGTAGGAATTCGCAGAACTCAACTTTTGGCAGATCGAACTTGGAGCGATCATGCCACGGGCCATGCCGTATAACTGCCTGACAATAGCAATAGCTTTATCCTTCTCATTACCGTTGTTTGCATCATTCATTCCCGGAACACAGTTTCCAAAGGGATCAAGCATACCAAGTCGCTGCGTCTTTACAAACTCTTTACACACTTCGAACGGCAATTTGTTATTCTTTGTACTGGCAAGTTCAACATATAAATTTCCTGAAGCATCTATATCACATTTTGTAACTGTAGCATAACCTGTTATAAAATCTGCGTTACAATCATTTAAAGTAATAGATGGTTGTCCATTCTCCGGGTTCTCCACTAATCGATAAAGAAACTTAAAATACATTTTATTCCCGTTCGCTATGTAACGCTTCTGAATAAGCTCTTTGATCCTGTTTTTATCAGCTAGTGAGATCACTCCTATTGATGATGTATTGACAATGAATCTTTCAAAGTGAGCCGGGTCATTTTGTAAAGAAGCCATCACATGAGCCTCCTGATCCTGAACATAGGCATAATCATCCTGTTCATACTGAACATGGATTTCTCCTCCACTTGGAAGCTGTATCACCTTCAAATGCCATGCTGCTGGATCAAAACCATGAATGTTAGAACCAATTGTTTGATCCAACCAATTCCTCATATTCGAGAACCTTTCTTCTCCATTCGCCTGATAGTTACCCCACGCATCTGAATGAAAGGGACTATACCCGGGATTCTGCTCATCCTCGGTAAGGGATGAATAATTCGCCGTTACATCTTCTGGACCCGACTTATACTTAGATGGATACTTGGAATAATCCGGATAGCTGTAATTAAAAAGATAAGGACTTATTTTAGTTGTAGTAACTCCATTGTATTCAAAATGTACACGTTCAAGTGTAAGTTTTCCGTCGACGGAATTTGGCAATCCAGGACTTAAAGAATAACAATACTTGAAAATTGTACTTTTAATTGGCTTAACCCCTGCATTTACCACCGGATATCCCCTTGAGTCTCTTCCACAGTCGTTTATTGAATACAAGTCAATTCTATCAAGTTTTTTAACAGAGACAGATCCAGGGCTGCCTGCCACTTTATTCATAGCATCATCTTTATCTGGCGCTTCTCTTGAATCATCCCTGTTTGAAATTCGGAATATTGCAACGTGAGTTTTCGTTTCTATTGATTCTAGAAAATAAAGTTCCTTTTCTCCTTCACTATAAGAACCCTGATCATCTTTCGGATTGGAATGGGAATTTTTGTTGTATACTACACCCCGATATGGTGCACGCCAATTGTACCAATCAGTGGAAGTAGTTTTCTGATAATTAAAACGGGTATAGGAGCCGTTGTCATCAGGCGTAGCACCGTTCCCTGTCATGTCAACAAAATCAGGAGAACTAATTTCAGTCAATAAAAATGTCGATGCATATTTACTATCCTGCTCTTGTCCTACCTTAACTTTACCATCTACTATGTTTTGTTTAGTTGGATAAGCGATATAATTATTATCAATATTAGAAGCTACAACTTTTGTTACACTATAGCTCAGGCTCTTCTCATTTTTTGAATATACAGGTAAGGCATAAAGATATCGCATACCGCTTTCGTTAAACACTGCAAGTTCCCCTATTAAAGCCTTCGTTTCTTCATCCAACGATCCCCTTCCAGAAAGTGCATTTATATATTCATTTTTATTAAAGGCAATAAAGCTGGGTTTGTTGGCATTGCTAGGATCGATCATTTCCTCATTTGTGTTATAAGCAATGTAAGATGATCTTCCGCTGCGCTCACCATTATTATATGAGAAGCTTGAAGAGGGTAAGGATGGATCTCTTTTAGTCGATAAAAAGTTAGGAGAAGTTATAGAAGCCTGAAAAGGTTTATCATTATGGTTATATCCCCATTCACCGCCAAGATCATTGTTAAAGCGGAAGAATACAGGCTCATCAATATCTTTATTCGTACGTGATTCAAAGGAAGATAAGTCTCTTTTCCAATCTTCCATTGTCATATTTTGCTCGCCCTTTCCAATATCTACGCCAGGACCAAATGTCCACCCTGTACCTGCTTCAGCGCCTACATTTAAAATTGAGGTTTTACTTTTCACTTGGCGAGGACCAAAATGTCCGCTCCTTTTGTTATAAAGTCTGAAGCCTCCACCAATTCCTTCCCCTGTTACTGTGAAATTATCAGCATCATTAAAAGGTACTCCCAAGAATATATCACGTTTATTAAAATCCGTTTCTTTTTCTACGTGGTAATCCATTACACTATTACTAACAGCTCCGGCATCCGATGAATACAGATACCCATAACCTGAAACAGTCTGAGCTCCAACATTTTCCTGATAGGAATAACTTCCCGAAATATTTGCTGTTGATCCTGCTGGAAATGGATTGAGGTTACCCTGAAGCCCAATCTGAACGTTGTAGGATTTTCCGTTATAATCATGAACTATTGCAGGCTTAGAAAAATCATTAAATGAAAAAACGCCATAGCTACTACCCGCCAAACTAATGTTTCCACTTCCTGCAACGCCACCAATTCGTTTAACTTCAGAGTTCTTCTTTCCCGCTCTACTTCCTTTCGTTTCATATGTCTCAAC
>NZ_JAHESD010000103.1 GCF_018598585.1 Chryseosolibacter indicum | reverse complement strand
CTACGCTTAACGTCGCCGCCCAAATAGCTACATGGCTAAAACCGAAAAACACCACCTATTCGCCAGGCTGCTCTTTGTGTAGGGCCGATTTTAAAGATCTAAGAGATAGAAGCTGATACAACTTGCTATTGGTATCCATTGACCGAAACATCAGGTTACGAAGATAACCTTCAACGGGAAGAATGAGCAGCGCTATAAAAACCTGGATAATGAAATCAATAACCGGATTTTCATCTTTCACTGGTAGTGATGAATCTATTATCGTTTGAATGAATTCGATCAAAAGAATGATCGTAAGGAGTGAAAGGATACGGCTTACTATCCGATAACGATTATTCAGCCGAAAAGATAGAATGACGAGGCTAGCCAACACCATAAATTCCAGGGCATAGAACCACGAACGCTTCCAATAGGGCGGCAGAACCTCGAAAGTAAGAGGCTTTAACGTGCTTACATCCCCGAAGATATTTCTAGACTGCACCTGCAGCACGTAGTCACCTGGAGGCAGGAATGGAAAAGTAATCTTGTTGTTGCTGTTTGACCAGTCTGACCATTGATCTTTCATACCTGAGAGCATGTATCTGAATTCTATTGCATGCGGCCCCACGTAGTCGGGTTGAACGATTTCAAAAGCAATAGCGCTATGATCTTCACTTAAATTAATATTTGTAATAATGTTTGTCTTCTTATCGGCACTATTAATAGATTTAATAAAAATGGGAAATGGCTCTTCGCTGGCAGCGATGTTCTCTCCAAACATTTTATAGAGCTCATTATTCCGGCTTATCATCCATAGATCGTTCAATGCTTTGCTGCCCGTAATGAATTTGAAATCCTGAAATAAATTTAACAGGTGAAGACTTCCCTTTTTGTTATCCCTTCCTTTAAGTTGCCATCCATGCTGGTCGCGATAAAGAATATTTTCATCGTACACAAAATACTGCTTAGGTCCAGGTAGCGTATCTACCTTTTCAAGTTTTTTGGTTTGCCTGTTGTAATTGAAGAACCCTTCCGCGTTGACAAACAATAACTTTTCGTCCCAGCTAACACCTACAGTTGCCTCTCCATGAGAATTAACTATATCGATCGCATGAAGTGGACGCATCTCATGTTCACTTACCTGTACACTATAAATTTTATCCGCACCACATAACCACAACTCACTTGGCTTCGCTTCAAACATGTAGTTGATCTGATCATCAATGATGTTAAAAAGGCTTACCTGTTGCCAGTCTTTCTTTCCTTCTATCAGAAATTTAACTTCATTCTCATACGTAGACGTAAGTAGAACATTGCTGCACTGCGAAGCAAAGCAAAACCGAACCGGTTCTTCAAGGAGGGCTTTAGCATTCAAATCATTCACCTCAAATACACCGGCAAGTCCGGAAGCTATTATGCGCTTATTCAAGGTAATTATACTTGTGATCTTTGAATTTATTCCTGCAACTTTCTGATATACATATTGAGATGAGCGCAAAAGCTTCTCCGTATGCCTTACCCTTTTGTGTCTCGGTTTCTCTTTTGCGACACCAGGCACGTTACCCGCTTCCGTATTAACTACTTCCTTACTTTTGTTCTTTTTTAAGAAATTAAAAAGTCCTCTTCTTTTTGGTTCGACTTTACCTGCTGAATTTTCATCGCCGTTTCGCTTACCTCCAGTACTAATCGTATTTTCTTCTACAGGGATATCTACATAATAGACAAGCTCTTCATAAACATCTTCTTTCTTTAATTTAAACAGGCCTAATGAAGTTCCGACATATGTACCGTTTTCTGAAGTATAGGTGCAGAGCAAGTTTCCTTTAAGCCCGGGGTAATAACTAAAAGACCTTAGTGGCATGTAGGGTGATACTCTCGTATAACCATATTCATGAGCTACCCAAATATTCTTGTGTCTGTCAACAGAAATAGCAAAAACTTCATTATCTGGCAGGCCAGTTAAATAATTTACAATCTCGACTGTTTTGCCCGTTGTAGGGTTTACAAATACTACCCCTCCTCTTAATGTGCCAAGCGCAAGCAAATGTTTGTTTACCCAATTGCCTCCTATAATAACACTTGCGTTGATGAAGTTCTGATCTTCTACTATCAGTTGTTTTATCTGCAAATTCTCATTGCAACTGAATAACTTGTTTTGAGCAGTTCCCACTATATATTTATTCTCAATACGTGCTGCAAAAATTACCTGGCCGTGAATAAGCAGTTTGGAGGGTACTAATCCTGTCCGATTAATTTTAAAAAGTCCTTTTTCAAGCGTATTAACATATACAGCCCCAAACAATTCAAACAAACCAGTGAAACTGCCAGTGTTCTCATCTGCTTTTATGGTGTGTATCTTTCGATTAATATCAACAATATAGATTGCGTTATCGTTTAGGAAGAATACATCGTCTTTAAGTATAAGACTTTGAAACACATTTGTAACACTTGAGTCAGACTCTGTTTTTAATTTCAGGAAACCATCTGAATCTACACCTACACTGCCATAACCTTTAGACCCTGCCCAATAAATTGTTCCGTTGGCAGCAATCTGAAGAGAATAGACAGCAGCACCTCCATCAAGTAAATCCCAGTTCCTTCCATCGAATTGAAAAATACCCGCATCGGTGGCAAAGTACATAACACCTCGAGCATCCTGCTTAATATCATAACATGAGCTTCCAGCAAGATTGTTAGAAGTAAAATGAGAAAGAAAGAAATTTCCGGTTTGGGCAAATAGAAAGGCAGGAAACAGGATCAAAGAGATAAGCGCCCATTTTTTCATAATAATCAGGAGGTATCTTATCAAAGTTAACAGTAATCTTTTATTTAAAGAATCTTAAAGGATAAACATCCAAAGACTCAGCTAATCCTACTCCAATTCATGATGTTGCTGCGCATTGATTCAACTTGCGTGTAGATGACTTTGTTTTTTGATGATGTAAGGTCTGGGTCATTTTTTAAAACCTCAATTGCAGTTTCGCGTGCTCGTTGCAATAGTTGACCATCTTTGCCCAGATCCGCAATTAATAAATCGAGAACACCACTTTGTTGCGTACCTAACAGGTCGCCAGGGCCACGTAGTTTCAGATCTGTTTCGGCAATTTCAAAACCATTATTGGTTCTTACCATTGTCTCAATTCGCACTTTTGCCTCACTACTTAACTTGTAGTTTGTCATCAGAATGCAATAAGACTGCTCAGCCCCTCGGCCTACCCTGCCGCGTAGCTGGTGCAACTGGGATAGACCAAAACGCTCTGCGTTCTCTATTACCATGACAGAAGCATTAGGGACATCGACGCCTACCTCTATCACTGTTGTTGCTACCATAATCTGTGTTTCACCTTTAACAAATCTTTTCATCTCAAAATCTTTTGCCTCAGGCTTCATTTTACCATGAACAATACTAACGGCAACATCAGGAAATGCCCGGCATACACTTTCATATCCATCCATCAGATCCTTAAGGTCCAATTTTTCTGATTCTTCAATAAGCGGATAAACAATATAAACCTGTCTTCCCGACGTCATCTGATCACGCAGAAACTGGTTTACCTTTAACCGATGCGAATCGAATTGGTGGATAGTTTTAATAGGCTTTCGGCCTTTTGGTAATTGGTCTATTACAGAAACATCAAGGTCGCCATATAACGTCATGGCTAACGTTCGGGGTATAGGCGTGGCCGTCATCACAAGTACATGCGGAACGACAGAGAAGTTTTTGTTCCATAGCTTCGAGCGTTGGGCTACTCCGAAACGGTGTTGCTCATCAATGATGGCAAGTGCTAAGTTTTTAAATTGAACCTCCTCCTCCAATAATGCATGTGTGCCTATGAGAATTTTTAACTCACCCGTCTGAAGACCTTCATGCAAAACTCTTCGCTCTGATTTTTTGGTAGAACCTGTTAAGATGCCGATGCTTATCTGCATCTTTTCAGCATAACGCTTCAGGTTATTGTAATGTTGTTGTGCAAGAATTTCGGTGGGAGCCATTAGCGCACATTGTGCTCCGCTACTTATACCTAACAGTATGCAGATAAATGCCACTATGGTTTTACCGCTTCCTACATCACCTTGCAGCAATCTGTTCATTTGTTTTCCTGACCTAAGGTCAGCATAAATCTCTTTTATAACGCGCTTTTGTGCCTCTGTAAGTTCAAAAGGTAAATGATTGTTGTAGAAAGTCGTTACCAGTGATGCGTCTTTAAACACATGCCCTTTGAATTTCTCTTCCCTAACTATTTTTAGTTTAAGCAGTTTAAGCTGAATGTAAAATAGCTCTTCAAACTTTAATCGCTTTTGTGCCTGGGCCAGGTGTTCATAACTTTTTGGGAAGTGGATATTTAATAGTGCTTCTTTCTTAGAGACAAGATGAAACTTTTGAAGAACATCTACAGGCAGTGTTTCACGGATTTTTTCCTGTGCTACTGTTAGAACATCTCTTATAAGTTTTGATACGGTTTTAGAATCGAGATGTCGAGAGCGAAGCTTTTCAGTAAGAGGATAAACGGGGTAAATAGATCCTTCTTTTTCATTATTAAGTGTTAGTAATTCAAGCTCTGGATGAGCAATGCTGAATTTGCTACCAAAACGATTTGGCTTTCCAAACACAACATATTCTTGTCCCGATTTAAGCTTTTCATCGATCCATTTTATTCCTTGAAACCACACCAGCTCGATTTCACCACTTGCATCTTTAAAATACGCAACTAATCTTTTTTTGAACCCCGTTCCTACTAGCTCTTTACTAACAACCTTACCTTTTACCTGTACATATTGAAGTTCTTCTGATAATTCTTTTATCTCGTAAAACTTTGTTCTGTCTTCGTAGCGAAGCGGGTAATGCTGAATAAGATCAGCATAAGTAAAAATTTTTAATTCTTTATTTAATAAAGCTGCACGCTGCGGACCTACTCCTTTAAGGTATTCAATCGATGTAGTAAAAAAAGTTGCCATAAGTGCTGCTGCAATATTCAAAAATTAAAATGAATGCGTTTTCTAGCGGCGTAATTATTCTTAACTTTACAGCTCCTAAGCCTTCTGGTTACTTTTGCTGACCTCAGCATATACACCCACATAGTTATGTTACTAGAATCAAAAATATTTAAAGGCATAGAATACATTCATCTTTCAGATCTGCCTGAAGCACAAAAAGAAAGATTTCTGCAAACTACAAGCAGGTACGTCTTCATTAAAATTCTCATAGATGGCAAGGTGGTAAGCAATTGCATTGAGTATTCAACCTACAGCAACTGGTTTCATACTATTTACAAAGCAGAGCCAAAAAAGCAGGCATCTGATAATAAAAAAGCAGTTGAGATTGAACCTCAATTGGTGCTTAAAGCAAGCTAGTCCCATATTCCTTTTTCAGGCAATATTTCAAGAACGTTACCTTCAGGGTCATTGAAGTAAAAGGATTTACTCCCGGATTTCCAGGTTACCTCTTCAATGATTTTGATTCCTTTATTCTGAATTTCAACTTTAACTTTTTCGTATTCCTTTTCTAAAACTTCAAAGGCAAAATGCTGGTTTCCACCGCCAAATGCGCAGGCGGAGACTGCTTGTTTTTAGAGTCTTCAGGATTGAATAGCAACAGAACGGAATCCCCTGCCCTAAGAAACAAGTGTTTTTGCGGCAAATAGTGTATTACCGGCAAGCCAAGCAGGTTGTGGTAGAAGTTCAAAGCATTTTGCAAATCCTGAACGTAAAGACAAGTCTCTTTAATTTTCAATATTTGCATCACCGCACATTAACTTTTTTAACACTACATATTCAGACCAAATATCCTCAATAATGTGAGCTGCGGGCTCAATTCTATTAATCGCCGCAGCTACCTGACCTATTTCTAATTCACCCTCGTCTAAATCACCCTCGAAAATTCCAATCTTTGCTCGGCGCACTCCCAGAAGTTCAGCCAATTCTAAAGGTGTAGCACCACGTTTTTCTGCTTCGATGACACGATTAAAGAATTTATTCTTTAAGAGACGGACGGGAGTAAGTTGCTTCATTGTAAGTAGTGTCTCTCCCTCAACACTTTGCACAACACGGTTTTTAAAATTTTGGTGGGCGGAGGATTCTTGACACACTGCAAACCTACTTCCTACTTGTACGCCATCTGCCCCCAAGACTTCAGCAGCGAGCATGGTTCTTCCTGATACAATACCTCCAGCGGCAATAACAGGTATCGAAACTGCCTCCCTAACCATGGGTATAAGTACCAGCGTTGTTGTTTCTTCCCTTCCATTGTGCCCCCCAGCTTCAAAGCCTTCTGCAACAATTGCGTCCACGCCAGCTTTTTCTGCTTTCGCGGCGAACTTCACGCTCGACACTACATGAACGACAGTAATGCCATTATCCTTCAAAGATTTAGTCCAAATAGAAGGATTACCAGCAGAAGTGAACACTATTGGCACTTTTTCATCAATAACAATTTTAATCAACTCATCAATCTGAGGATAGAGCAATGGTATGTTAACAGCAAAAGGTTGGTTAGTAGCTGCCTTACATTTTATTATATGCTCACGAAGAGTTCCGGGGTACATAGACCCAGCACCGATGATTCCTAAGCCGCCTGCATTACTTACAGCGGATGCCAAGCGCCAGCCGCTACACCAAACCATGCCCGCCTGGACGATGGGATATTTTATAGAAAAAAGGGTGGTAACCGGATTCTGATTATGCATTATAAGTATTTGAGTCAAACGAAATATTATTTCCTGATTTAAAGAGGATGTAATAAGTAAAAAACTTCAAAAACATATCCTGTTTTCTTAAAAAAATTCACCGGTTTGAAGTTGTCCACAAAGAATTGATTTATAAATTCCGACTTAACATATTGTAATTCAATGTCTTAAATCATATTTTACATTTGATGTGGATAACTTATGTTAATTGTGGATATCTTTTTTACATAATTTTTGCATGATTCCAAGTGCTTGAAATTGAGCTGCTTTATGTCCCGATCTTCATGGAAAAATATTACTTTGTACAATAATATAAGGTTAGATCTGGTTCTATTTTTGAATGGATACTTATTATGAAAATATTTTTATTGATTGTAATAACTACATCGGCTTTAACCAGCTTCAGTCAACCGACGAAAGTGGTAAAGCTGGATCAACTGCAGGCGCTTATGGAAGACCGCTCGCACAGCATTCAAGTAATAAACTTTTGGGCAACCTGGTGTGCACCTTGCGTTAAGGAACTTCCATTATTTGAAAGGCTGAACAATGAAAATAATAAGGAGCTAAACGTTACTCTCGTGAGCATGGACCTGGATTTGGATCCGAAGCCCGATAAGGTCTATAAATTTATTGAACGAAAGAAAATTAAGTCAAAAGTAATATTGTTGGACGAGAATGATCCAAACAGTTATATCGATAAGATTGATAAGCAATGGTCGGGGGCATTGCCCGCTACGTTAATTATAAACACTAAAACCGGCCACAGAAAATTTATTGAAAAAGAACTTCACGAAGGAGAACTTGAAAAACTAATACGTGAACTAAAATAAACATTAACACAGCTTCCATTAATTATGATGAATAAGTTTCAAACAGGCATTCTGCTAATCCTGCTGTCAGTATTTATTGCTGCAAAACCTGTTATGCCGAATTACTCCGTTGGTGATACCGTGAGTGATTTTCACCTGAAGAATGTAGATGGAAAGATGATATCCCTTGCTGATTTCGAATCCGCCAAGGGAATAATTTTAATCTTTGACTGCAATACCTGCCCTTATTCAAGATCATACAATCAACGAATTATAGATTTGAACAAGAAATATGCAACAAAAGGATTTCCGGTAGTTGCTATTAATTCAAATGACCCCCTGTCTTCTCCTGGTGATTCATTTGAAGAAATGGTAAGAATTGCAAAGGAGAAAAAGTATGATTTTCCTTACCTTATAGACGAAGGCCAGCAGGTGGCTAAGTCATTTGGTGCAACCAATACACCACATGTATTCGTATTGAAAAAAGAAGGAGATAATTTTAAAGTAGCGTATATAGGAGCTATTGATAACAACGTAAGAGATGCTTCTCAAGCTGATAAAAAATACGTTGAAGATGCAGTTGAAGCTTTGATTGCCGGGAAGTCAATAACTACCAGCAAGACTAAAGCTGTTGGCTGCGGAATAAAATGGAAGAATGTGTAGTAAATTCTTTTACGCATTGAATATGGCTGAGCGATCAGCCTTTTTTATTGTGCTGAAACAAACTTAAGACCTATAATAGAACCTATTAATAGCACGATAAAAAATAGCCGTAACAGGTCTGCCGGCTCCTTAAAGAAAACTATTCCAACTATTACAGTTCCTACAGCTCCAATACCAGTCCATACTGCATAACCAGTACCCATCGGTATGCTTTGTATTGCTTTGTTCAAGAAGTAGAAGCTCATAGAGATGCAAATAAAAAAGAGTATAGTCCAAAGCTTGTTATTAAAATTGTTGGACATTTTTAAACAAGTAGTGAATCCCACTTCAAATAAGCCTGCTATTACCAGATATATCCACGCCATAAATCTCTCAAAACACAAAAGTAATTTTTCTTTTACGTTTGACTAATTGAAATTTCAGTGGATCTGATAAAATAGAAAAAGTGAGCTGATCTCTTTGAACTATATAGATCAGGCTCACCTGGTTGATTCTATGCGTATTTGAGGTTTAGGGGTACCGATAAAATGTTTTACTAACAATCTTCCATCCCTCATTAAATTTATAAAGGACCAGGTAATCCGTAAACGTTCTCTTGCCACTCCTGTACAAATCAAGTTTTACAACAGCAGCATTTCCGGTGATGTCTACGTTTATAAACTTTCCTTCTGCAGGAGGAGGGGCAGGTTCATTACTCGCCTTTTGTTTCTCAATGTTTGTAATCCATTCTTCAATAGGCAGGGGCTTTACCTGGTTATCAATTAACCTCAACATTGTAAAACCAGGATCAAATCCTTTACGGATATCCTCAGCACTTCCTCTATTTTGGATTCCGCTGATATAAGAAGTTAAGATAACCTTCTTTATCGCTTCTTCATCGTTGGTTTGAGCGTTGCTAACAAAAGCAGATAGCAGTAGTAATAATAGTGTAATTCTCATTTGAAATGTTTTAGACTAATAAACTTCACCTCACAAGCAAAGTTAGGTGCTACTGACAAAGAATTGATTTATGCGAATTAAGAGCGGTCAGCAACTGACAAATGACACCATATAGAAACGTAAAGACAAAAAAAATCCCGCCACCGCGGCGGGACCTCTCATTTTGCAAGCAGAGAGTAAGATCTTAAAATTCTACTTTAGGGGCGTCTTGTGCTTGCTGAGAAGCTTCAAATCCTTTTCTTGCCGAAAAGTCTTCACCTCCTCCAAACATGTTTAGTGCCATACGTTTAAAATAACCGCGTACATAGGTGTTATAGTTCCTGATGGATTCATTATAACGCTGACGCGCTACGTTAATTCTGTTTTCTGTACCTTCTAACTGAGCCTGTAAGTTTTGAAAATTCTCAGTAGATCTGATTTGTGGATAAGCTTCGAATGCAAGATTAATAGCTGTATTAATTTCCCGCCCTGCAATCTCCAGGTCATCAGGAGTTTTTGCATTAACGATACCCGCACGGGCTTGCGTTACTTTTACTAATATCTCTTTTTCGTTTTCAGCCGCACCTTTCACTGTTGCTACCAAGTTTGGAACAAGGTCTGCTCTACGTTGATATGCTGCCTGAACATCACCCCACTCTGCATTAACTCTTTCCTGTGCATTAATCGCGTTATCATAAACGCCGGTTCCCCACATAAAAAAGCCTATTCCAAAAACCGCGATAATACCTACAATTACAAGGGTAGCCAATAATCCTTTACTCATATTTATTTATTTGCTGGTGAAGTTAATTAAAAGATTAATTCAAATTGCTTAAACGAATAGACAGCCTGGCAGGTTATTTATTTTAACCGAGCTGCTATTTTTCACTAAGCTGCCCCTTCTGTCATTTTTTCTGCGCTATCTGCAATTCTTAACTGTTCAATGAAATCATCAATTTCACCATTCATGATTGCTGGCAAGTTGTGTTGGGTAAACCCAATCCTATGATCTGTAACGCGACTCTGAGGATAATTATAGGTTCTTATCTTTTCGGAGCGGTCTCCGCTTCTTACAAGCGACCTTCTTGCAGCGCCCATTTCTTTTTCCTGCTTTTCAACCTCCATCTCATAAAGTTTGGTTTTTAGCATTTGAAGAGCCCTTTCACGGTTGCCATGTTGAGAACGCTCCACCTGACAGGTAATTACGATTCCTGTGGGCTTATGTGTAAGCTGTACTTTTGTTTCAACTTTGTTTACGTTCTGTCCGCCGGCACCACTTGATCTGGCTGTTTGTATTTCTATGTCAGCGGGGTTGATTACAAC
>NZ_JAHESD010000102.1 GCF_018598585.1 Chryseosolibacter indicum | reverse complement strand
CTACAAAAGCAACATTGAAATTCATGAAAGTCTTGAAGGACCAGGGCGTGAAGAGGATGTTAAACCACTTTCATTAACACAAACCGTGATACAGATCGGCTTATTGGATATTGTTTTCGGACTAGATTCTGTAATTACTGCAGTAGGCATGGCAGATCACGTAGAGATAATGATAGCTGCTGTTATTGTTGCCATGGTCTTTATGCTCTTTGCATCCGGTGCTCTTGGTAATTTTATATCAAAACATCCAAGTGTAAAACTGCTTGCCCTTGCGTTTTTGCTATTGATAGGAGTTTCGCTTGTTGCAGAAGGCATTGAGATGCCAATACCAAAAGGATTCATCTATTTTGCCATGGCTTTCTCCATCTTTGTTGAAGTACTTGTACTGCGAATGGCAAAGAAGAAAAACTATACATCTGTTGAATTAAAAAAGTAATTATAAAACAAGAGAGGCTACCTCAAATGGTTGAGTCAGCCTCTCTTATTTAATTTATTTTTGAATTTTATTTCTTCTGCAATTTAAAAGTCTTCTGAAACTGACCGTTGTAGATTGTGACTACATAAAAACCACTCTTCCAACCCGAAACATCAATGGTGTTTGTCTCGCCCTCATTATCAAAAGTTTGGTGAATAATGTTTTCGCCATGCAAGTTTGTTACCTGTAAGGTATGTTGTGTTGATGTAGCAGGAAGCTTATATGTGAAACTAGTAACAACAGGGTTTGGATAATATTCAAAATCATTGCTTATGAATTCCTCTTTGGTGTCAGACACACTAGCAGTACTTAATCGTGCTGCGGCTGTGGGAGTGCCTGTTCCCCAATTAAAAGCTTCCCATCCGCTTATGCTTAGGCGGTTGCATGTCATCGCTGTAGTACCATTTTCAGAAGAGATATAACGTCCGTTATTTCCGCGTAAGGATATTTTACCATCTGCATTTACTACCCAATCAAACTTCTCCCAGTCCCCAATAGTGAGTCTGCTGCATGTAATAGGTGAAGCGCCGTTTTCTGAAGAAACGTATTTATCCATACTTCTTAAAGCAATCTTTCCTCCTCCTGCATCCACTACCGTAAAATGCTCCCATCCTTGAACGGATGGCCGCGTGCAGTTCATGGGAGCCGTACCATTTTCACTACTCACATAAAGATTATTTATGCCCCTCAGCCAAATGGTTTGTCCAACGGGTGCCTGACTTTGAGATTGACCACCGGTAATATTAATCCAATTTAAATTGAACGTTCCGGTAATGGCCAATGCGAATTGAAGCTGGCCTGCGGGCAGGGAAACTGCATGTGAGATAGTCTGCCACGTCTGCCACCCACCAGTAACCGGAACATTGATAGTTCCATAAGGTGTTCCTCCTCCATAAGGTTCAGCTTTTATAATACCTCCGCTACTGGAAGTAGCCACTCGGTATTGAATTGTATAGTTGCCTGCTGATGGCACGTTGATTCTATAAACCATCCAGTCACCGGAATGTAGTTGTCCTACATTTAAACCACCTCCTGTGTCTGTAGTCGTTTCTGTTTCTACACCAAGCATTGCACAATAATTTTCTGCCTGAATTTGCGCAGGCACTGCGATATACGTACTTGTGCATTGCATAGGTGTTCTCCTTGGGTCTACTGCTGCAAGTGGTCCTGAATTAACTACCGTGTTTGCAAAATTGATGTTGTTGAGCACTGCACTCATGGCTGAAACGCCATCAGTAAGATAAGGTGGGTTTATCCTTCTCAACGCAGCATTTGGCTCAGCACTTGTTCGCTTGTAAGTCCAGTGACACCATCCTATACCATTCTGATTTAGTTTATCAACGTTTTGCCTTAGCCATGCATTTGATTCTTCACCTGTTTCCCCTACCCAAACAGGAACGTTATGTCTCGCTCTAAATTCAATAAGATCAATAAGTCTGTTAATCTGGTTGGGGTTACCGTCTCTTATGTAATCGTTACCTTCAGCTATCCAATAGCGATGGGCGTTGTAAACAAGATTAGAATTGTTGGTGAAGGTAAAAGGTTCGAGGTAATCATAGTTATTTCCCCAACCATTTCCTTCAACCATAATGAGGTGCGTATCCCCCAGAGCGCGAATAGCATTAATAATCCGGTTTAAGAGGTTATGTATGGCAGGTCCTCCGCCAGGTACGTTGTTAGGCTCATTGATAATATCCCAAAAGGCTACTGTATTGTTATCTTTATAGCGGGACACAATTCTCTCCCATAACCTTACGGTGATGTCTTGATAGATAGAACGATTCCATAAGTCATTTTGAACAAGTGCGTCAGAGATATTAGAGTCAGAACCTTGTGCACCTGGCGCGGCATGCAGGTCAACCACTACATACATCCCTCTGGCTGCTGCCCATGTTAAACAGTTTTGTAATGTTCTGAACCCTTCTGTGTTTACATCATTAAACAATTGATTGCTGTTATACCACGTTGTTAATGAATTGACATAATTCTGATAATTTGATGAATTACGTATGACCTGGTTTCTTACAGCGCGCTGTGAGGCAGTTAAAAACAATTCATAATGCATCGGTATGCGAACACAATTAAAGCCTTGGTCAGCTATCCAGTTGATGTCTGACTGGGTAATGAAGTTATCGCGCCAGCTTTGATAGAAGGCTTCTACTTGTGCCTCTGTCTGGCCCTGATCATACAGCATTTCTTTAAAGGACCACTGTGTTCCTCCCGTGCCCGGGTTCATCATATAGCCTTCCTGTAAAAGCCATGCTCCGAGGCCTACCCCTTTCAGGATAACCTCCTGGTTATTGGCATTTACGATACGTTGTCCATTTGCACGAAGACGACTCTGAGAAAATGCTTGTATAGTACAGGTCATCAAGAGCAAAAGCATTAGTGCTTTCGTGGTTAAACTTGTTTTCATAGGTAAGTAGTTTAAGTTTGGTTGATTGCGATAGGAATCGATCTCCCTACGCATCAATAAATATTAAACTTTTACTTTCCAATTGGCAAAAATTGCCTACGTTTAAAATACTGCATTATCTAAAAATTCTACTTCATGATTACGTCAATCAATTGTTAAATATTGATTTCCAACAAAATAGAAGAGCATCTCTCAGCGCATGAAATACCAGGATGAAGCCCGATTTATACACCAGTAGTCTCAATAAGGCTCACCCATTTATCAATGCAATAATCTCCTTTTGTGCCTTCTTTGATTCAGTAAAATTTAACAACATCCAAACGTGAACCATATCTTTATATTCATGGTATTTTATATTAATACCCTTTGCTTTTCCCAGTAAATTTAATCGTCTGGCATCCGCGCATAGAATATCTCGCGAACCGCTAAAAATAGTGATTTCGCCAAGCCCTTCTAATGGACCGTTTATAGGACTTAGCATGTAATTATCAAGATCAGAATTTCCTGCATAGGCTCTCCCTGCTTTTCGTAGACCCTGAATGCTTAAAAAAGGATCCAATGGATCTAATGCTTCGATCTCAGGGTTCTTTAATGTAAGGTCAAGCCAGGGTGAAAGCAAAATGATCTTTCCAGACTGAATTTCATTATCATTTTTCTTTTTCTGAGCCAATGCCAGTGCAAATCCCCCTCCTGCTGAATCACCCATAAGAATTGTGTTCACACTACCTGCCTTTTGTATCAGTTGCGTGTATAACGGGCTAACCATATCAAAAGCATCGCGGTAAGTATACTTAGGCGCAAGTGGATAATCTGGGGCAGTAATGGTACAGTGAGTGTGCCTAACAAGCATTGATAAAAAATTCCAATGCTGTCTGACAAAGTTTTGAACATATGCGCCCCCGTGAAGGTACAAAATATGTTTGTTAGAGCGGCCATGTTTTGGCGACATCGTAAAGACATTTCGTCCATTGAGAAAATGTCGTTCTATATGACAAGCTCTTCGTGCTTCACGTGAAGGTTCCCTACTATTATAGAAGTCAAATTTACCAAATGCAAATTGCATTTCCAGAAACTTCTTTTTATTGATAAGTCGCAAGAGAATATTAAATAATTTACTCTCTACGCTTGCCATGTTCCATTTGCATTTTGTTGATAGCGCATGGCTAATTAATTTTTAAGTGTGAAAGATCTTTTGAAGATCAGCGTTATCTCGTGTTCTTAAATACATAAAAAGTAACGCTGCAACTACGGGTAAGAGACATGCCGCTACAATTATACTCCATTGCAGCTTAATTGCGCCCAAGAAGTAAACCGAAACAATTCCATCAATAATCAAACAAATCAGTGTAATGGCAACAAAAATTAAAGCTAATACATTCAACCCTTTTCTCTTCACTTTGTAAAGAATAACTATAAGAGGTATTACAACTACATTTAACGCACAAAGAATTGGCAGTGACAGGTGGATTAGCCATTTGGAATAAGGCATATAAAAATCAAATGCTAAGAGTATGAATGTAGAAATAACCCAACCGGCAAGAAGTTGATAAACAAGTTTTGAACGCCAAAACGACAGTATTGATGCATATGAAAAACATAACATACAAATAGAAACAGGATAAACAGACCAGATAACCTCCCCATGTACAGACAGGTCTATGATCAGGGTAGAAACAATTCCTGATAAAAGTAAAACAGAAGTAACCTGCCAGAGTACGCGTTGCAATGCATACTTTCTTTCAACTTCTGGTTTGGACCTAGTGATTTTCTTCTGAGTGATATTTCCATTTCCTATATTCCTTGTCAATGGAGTCTCACACAGCGGACAATTAATCATGTCATCCTCTAATTCTACACCACATTCTCTGCAGATAACCATACCACTAATAACATCAATTCTTTAAAATCTTAACACTTATGCCTTGACTCACTAAAAACCTGAAGAACTCACGTTCGAACTCCTTCGACTGCGTGATATTACCAAAAGCAATAACAAGATTGTTATCGAAACCGAGAACACCACAATTCACCTTGAGCGCTTTGTTCGGCGGTGGCGGCACAAAAACAAAATGATCAATAAGATTATCAACTTCCCCAAAAGTAACCTTCCCAAGATTGGTGATAACACCACTATATCGGCTTGTGCCCGCAATACTGTAAGTAAGATTCAGAATTAGTGATTTGATAAACAGCGGCGTATTCTTTAACCAAATGTTTCTTTCAGCTCCTACATTTCTTGCTATAATCTTATTGATAAGCTTCTTATCCGTTTCAAGTTGCATAATGTGGTGCACGGTCTTGATAATCTCCTCAAAAGAATATTGACCCAGCGCAAGGTCTATTTCAGGAGTAACAAAAAGAGAAAAATTACGCATTGTCTTGGATGGATAAATTTTTCGAAGATTTACAGGAACTTGCACTCTGAAAATCTTGCGTTCTCTTCTCCTTTTAAAACCAGATAAGCGATTATAGATGGACTGTAGCGAATGCAAATACACAGCCACTAAATAAGCTGTAATAGTAACCTTATACATTTTTGACTTGGCTGAAATATCAGCTAAGGAAAGCTTGGCAACAAGCACATTAAATCGCGGCGGATTATTTAAAGCAAAAGGAAGGTGAAATGATTTTGGCTTCTTTTTGGGTGAAGGAATGTTTTCCTGAAAGTGTGCACTAAAAGCATCTTCAAACTCTTCCCGTGAAGGATCTTCATCAGGTTTTAGCGCAGTGACATGATCAGGTACTGATATACAACATTTATCAAAATAAGTAAGTAATAATGATTTAAGAAACTCGAATCCTCCACCTCCATCAGTAAGTATATGGGAGAACTCAACACTTAGCCGATTTTCCCTTACTAGAACTCTAAAGATCAGATCATCTTTAGCAAACGCCCTGCACGGAATTGCCATGTCAGGTTTTAAGGGTATTGGCTCATCGTGAAATTCGAGATAATACCAGAAGAATCCCTTTTTCGGTTTCACTTTATAGTAGGGAAATCGGTTTTCAAGAAGTTCTATGGCTTTAAGAAGCGGCCCGATTTTTACAGGTTTTTTAAGCACACATGTTAATCTGAATACAGCTGTCAGCTCTTCATCTTGAACAGCAGGATAAATTTTAGCAGCATTATCAAGCCGCATCCAAAACTTCTCCCGTGAGCCATTGCGGGCACTTTTTGTATCCCTAACAAAGGTGTTATCAGCAGTCATCAAAATTACTTCCGAAAAAATGATGCCCGTTTCAAGTGTTAAGTCAGTAATTCCATTATGTAGCTTAAAACATTTATATAAGATCGTTAGTGTTTAATAGTGATATTGATATTTTAAATGCATACCTTGATAAAATCAGGAAAGGAGGTAAGAAGCCCTTTATCAATAGGGTCAGCTTATGCGGTAATAATCACCCCAGAGTATCTAACCATAACCCACCAGAAAATTTTAATCACACTAAATTCAACGAATCGCAAAGTTAGTTGTATTAACAAACAAATGAGTTACAGAACCAATACTGACAACATTTATCCCGAAAACACAATGATTACGGCAAAGGCCAATCCTTTGTTAAGGCTCTCGATCAGAAAATATTATCAACGCATCTATTACTGCACTGTAATTGATTCTCCAGGCACAAAAGAGTTAGCGTATTTTGAAAGGGAACTAATTCAACCAACTAATACAGCTGGACAAAAATCTTAACCACTGATATATAGAGGATAAAATACCTATAGTTAACTTTCGTTGATAGTATCTTCATCTTTAATACCCAAAATGCAACGATAAGTAATAAAGGTTTGTTTTAATGGTATCTGCTCTAATGCAGAAAACCAACCATGAAAAAAACATATATATTAACCATCGCCTTAGGCGCAGTTCTGGTTATAGCTAGCGAAGGCTTTGCGCAGGAACGTACAGACATGAGTAAGTCAGAAAGCACGCGAATGGATAGCTTATCAACAGCCTATCAAAAGGAGCAAAAAGATGAAGCCCTTATTAAAGAGTTGAAGAACGAACACAAAGACACAAAGGAAAAAGCAAAAGAGGCCAAACGTGTTGAGCGTGAAGCCAACAATGCAGCAAAAGAATCAAAAAATGCTTTACGCGCAGAAAAGAAAGCACAAAAAGCGCGTGATAAAGCGAATAAGCAAGCACAAAAAGCTACAAAAGCTCGTGAACGAGCAGATAAAAACTGATAAAAATATCGGGCGAATTGTACAACAGAATAAAAACGACAACAAATTATAATGCAGAAATCGGGCCCCATAATAATCATTGAAGATGACAGCGACGATCAGGAATTATTAATTGAAACCTTTAACTCTCTAAATTATCCCAACGAAGTTATCTTTTTCTCCGATGGTTATCAGGCACTAGACTTTATTGTTAAAACAGACGTACAACCTTTTCTTATTTTATCAGACATTAACATGCCTAAAATCAATGGCTTTGAGTTAAGAAAAAAAATTCATAACAATGAGGAGTTAAAAATACGATGTATCCCTTATTTGTTCTTTACTACTGGAGCCCAGCGTAAGGCGGTTTATGATGCATACGCAATGTCGGCCCAGGGATTTTTTGTTAAACCTAGCTCCATGGAAGCGCTGCGTAATACCATCAGAAAAATTGTAGAATATTGGCAGGAATGTTATGCACCAAGTCAATACATTAGTCAGGACTTACATTGAGAAAAGGACAACTGCAAACGGAAAAAGTCGCAAGTAAAAGGTATAAATTCCCCCACCAGATCCTGCTCAATAAAATTAAAGAATATAGTTTCTAAAAACACCACAGCATTTTCTACTGTGGTGCTATAAATCTTAAACAGGTAATGGATTTAAGGTCGTATTCTGTCTTTGATGCCAATATGGATATATCGGTGGCACCAGGCTTACCTTATCAAGTTTTTCAACGTGCTCCTTACTTAAACTCCATCCGGTGGCTCCCAGATTTTCTTTTAACTGTTCTTCATTACGTGCTCCAAAAATTATTGTTGAAACCGTAGGTCGTTGCATCAGCCAGTTCAAAGATATTTGTGCTACAGATTTACCAATCTCGGCGGAAATTTCATTTAAGACATCGATAGTATTATAAAAAACATCCTCCTTTACTACGGCCTCGGGTACGGGACTTCCACCCTGAGAAATACGTCCTTGTGGTGGCAATGGTTTGTTGCGTTGGTATTTACCGCCTAGCCTACCCGCAGCCAGAGGTGACCATATTATAGCCCCTACTTTCTGATCTATTCCTAAAGGCATCAGTTCCCATTCATATTCGCGATTAGCCAATGAATAGTATACCTGGTGACCAACATATCGGTTCCAGCCATACCTGTCAGAAACAGCGAGTGACTTCATTAGATGCCACCCTGAAAAGTTTGAAGCTGCCAGATATCTAACCTTACCACTGCTAACCAGGTCATCTAACGCACGCAACGTTTCTTCTACAGGCGTGTTGCCATCAAAGCCATGCATATGATAGATATCAATGTAATCGGTATTTAACCTTTTTAAACTCCCTTCAATTTGCCTCATCAGCCTATACCTGGATGATCCCTGGTTATTGGGGCCAGTACCAAAAGGAAAAGTTGCCTTTGTTGACAGTAACATATCATGCCGCTTTCCGGCAATCGCCTTCCCAAGAATTTCTTCTGAAAGGCCTTGAGAATATGTATCCGCCGTATCGAATAAATTAATACCGGCATCCATACATAAATTGATCAGTCGCGTTGCCTCCTCAACTTGTGTACTGCCCCATGCTTTAAAAAATTCATTTCCGCCTCCAAAGGTGGCTGTTCCAAAACTCAAAATCGGAACCGATAAGCCAGAAGCTCCCAGTAGTTTATATTCCATCTTAAATATTTTTATGTGTAAAATCTGTTGTAGAAATCTTCCGGCCAGTTATATGAACAATCTGTACCGTTATTTTTCTTGCTACAAATGATCAAATAAAAACATCTTAAAGCAAGTATGACTAAACGAAAAAAAAAACCTATTATGATATAGGATACTAGCACAGCTGCTCAACGGGCCATGTCTGATAAAGCTTATAAAGTAAATACAAGATTACCTAAAGAAGACTATAGCAACGCCATGGTTTTAGCTTCATTGCCTTCATTTACTGAATTGTATTCAGCGGTGATATCAGTTGCAAATTTTACAACTTTAAATACCTCTCCATTCGCATTTCTAATAGGATTGTAAATAGCATGCAACCATACGATTTCTCCTTCGCTATTAACTCTCTTGAAAGCACCGATTATTGATTCGCCCGCGGCAAGCCTCTTCCAAAATGCTCTGTACTCGTCAGATACTAAAACATCTGCCGGCACAAACATTTTATGATGTTTACCCCTTATACTCTCCAATGAACATTTCATTGTTTTCTGAAAGTTGTTATTGGCATTTAATATGATTCCTTCAGGTGTAAACTCAATGGTGGCCATGGTAGCATCGATACCATTCATTATACCCTTCATCTCCGCTATGAGTTCCTGCTCGGCAGTAATGTCAGTTGCAAACTTAATCACCTTAACTACTTCACCCCCTGCATTGAGAATAGGGTTATATATAGCATTAAGCCAAACAGTTTTACCCGCTGAATCAATACGCTTAAAAACTCCTGTTATAGATTTACCCGAAGCAAGTGTGGTCCAAAACGTTTTGTATTCCTTCGATTCCAGAATATCTTGCGGAACAAATTTCCTATGGTGCTTTCCTTTAATATCCTCTAACCTGTACTTCATCGAAGTTAAAAAGTTGGTATTCGCAGTAAGTACAGTGCCCTCTGTTGTAAATTCAATGGTGGCCATGGTGGTGTTAATACCATTTAAGATACTTGACATCTCTGCAGAGGCTCTGCTTATTTCAGCATTCTTACGTTCCATCTCCTCCTGCGTAGCCTGCATCTCTTCCATGTTCTGCCGCATTTCCTCTTCCTGAGACCTCAACGCTTCCGCCTGTTCCTGACTTTCATTCAGCAGGCTTACAATACGTGCATTCTCCCGCACATTCTTTATGCTGGCTGCAATGTTCTCAGAAAGGCGTTTAATAAAGTCGATTTTGTTCTTTGCAAATTCATTAAACGATGCAAGCTCCAACACGCCAAAAACTTTTTCATTAACAATTAGGGGTGAAACTAAAATTGCCTTTGGTGTTGACTGTCCCAAACCTGAAGTTATCTTAATATAACCTGAAGGCACTTCTTTTAAGTAAACTACCTCCTTCTCAAGCACACATTGTCCTGTTATTCCTTCTCCAATGTTCAAGCGCTTGTTCAGGTATTTCTTCCTGTCGTAAGCATAGCACGCCACCATCTCTAAGTACTCCTCTCCATTCTCGTCCTCCAAAATAAATAGTGCACCCTGGTTGGCATTCACATACTTTACTACATTAGTAAGTATATCGTCAGCAAGATCTGTTAAATTGAGCGACTCTTTATTTCTGAGTATGTCCGAAAATTTTGCAAGTCCCGCATTTAACCAACTCCGCTCTTGTTCCTCCGTTGCAATTTTACGAAGATGATTCTTTATCGAAAATAAAGATGCTCCAAGCTCACTATCCTGAAGGCTTTGCGAGACTTCAACATTAAGATTCCCCTTCTCTATTTCTTTAATAAAGTCAGACGCCTCCTTTGCCTGCTCCTGCGAAAACTTCAATTGCAGTTTAACATTGTTGAGCACGTTTTGCCTTTTAAATAAAATTTTCATAGGGATTGATTTAAAATAACGTTTAACGGCGAAAGCAAAATTCAATTACAATCGATCAATAGTAATGCCTGATCGCTAACTCCGCTACATATAACCTTAATTCCATTAATTTGTTTAACAACGTATTGTAAAAATCCTTTTAGAGAAGTTTTAAGATTAAACAAACAATTTGAAGGAAGTACGCTCACGATAACAAGTTTCCAAAAACGGGAATATTTTTTCAATTCTGTATTTACACCCACTTATTTGTGCAACCATCCAAATAAGGAAATAGATAAGAAGTTAAAGTCTGAGAAAGTATTTGAAAGTCTGGGAAAGTCTTGGGAAAGTATTAGAGGAGACTAGGAGGAGAGTTAGACGA
>NZ_JAHESD010000101.1 GCF_018598585.1 Chryseosolibacter indicum | reverse complement strand
TACCTCAATCGATGTTTGTTAGAGTTGGAGCAAAACAAATATGCAACATCAAGATTTGAAGAAGCACCAAAGCGGACACTGATTTGGACCGCACCTAAAACCGCATTGGTTGAATTAATGTATAGCCTGCATTCTGCGGGAGTATTCAATCATTCGAATGCGGACATAAGGCAAGTAGCGCAACAACTACAGACTATCTTCAATGTTGATCTGGGAAACTATTACAAGGCATTTCAAGAAATCAGAATGCGCAAAAGTGGAAGGACCAATTTTATTGATCAATTAAAAAAAGTGTTACTGCAGAGACTTGATGAAAACGATCAACGGCCTCCAAATAATTAACTATTCATAGCACAACCGGTCAAACTTTCTGAGAAAAGCGGATTTCCTCTCGTCAGACGATATGAGTTCTTGCTTATATTCAACCTCAATAAAATTCCGAATTGCACTATGAAAATTATCTCGAAAAACGATAAAGTCCTGCCCCTGCAACTGTAGCAACGACCCGTTGTGGGACTTTCCCCAAATGGTCCATCGCCCATTAGTACGGGCTTCATGAAGTAAGCCACATCTAACGTTTTTATAAAATGAAGTGGCTAGCTGCCTGTCGAAAAATGATCGAAAAGGTTCGTGACCGGTTAAAAAGTCCGAAAATAACGACTCGCTCCCTGAGTACTCGAACGGCTGCAAAGGCGGATCTCCCCTTCTGCGATGTTTGTAATTCGTTCCCTGATAAGTACTCTCAATGAATTCAATGAGTGAGCATATAATAGCCATTATAGCGAATCCTTCTCCAACGTAGCTACCACCTGATTTGATGGAGTCCAATGGAGCCAGATATCGATCTTGCAGTCGATTGATGAAATAATCATCAAAAACTTTTGCCCAAATGTCGTGAAGTGTAAAATCGTCCAATGAAGCTCTCACTACGAGCCAATCCCCAATGGTTTTGCGGCCGGCTATATATGTGTCAAGTGGCAATTGCATTTAAGTAAATTATAAGTCGTTATTTAAAATAGAGTTCATTCCACTCCTTACTTTCAGAAGGGAATAAACTTTCATCCTCTAGTTTCAATTGAATTGATGCGCGCAGAAGCCCTGTTAGTTTTTGTATATTCTCCAAGTTTAGGTCTTTACCTTCTTTCTGCAGGCTTGATCCATGCACAACCTTATTTCTTAGATCGCGCATCTGGTCAACAAACAGATATATCTCCTTGGCTTTTTGCTTGTCCTTGGGTTCAAGCGTCATTCCGCATCTTAGCCCTAGATGCATACTGCCCGAACTCCGATATATCGCTTCGAGTCCAATTATATTATCAATGAGACGATCTTCTAATTCCTTCCTGTCAATACTGTAGGTTAGCCGGTTGACTGGAACCTTAAAGTCATTCTCTTTTTTGACTAGCAGGTCGTGATAATGAAGTAGCTTTTTGGTATGCGCTTTCTTTAAATCGAGAAATTCAAGCGATTTTATACTCGGCACGGCTTCATGTATTGATTGGCTGCCACCGCCTGGATAAAATGTTTTGAACTCGGAATGCCTAATTCCATTGTATCGTACATCAGAGTGATCAAGTATTCTGAGCGAATTCAGAACTCTTCGAAATTCAAGTGAAATAGATTTCCAATCTACCCGGGGACTTCCACTAAAGACTCTACTCACTGTCGAAACTTCCTTTTTGAATGGGATGGCCTTTTCAACAATAAACCTTGAATGGTTTTCCTTAGCAAAGGAGTAATTTAGGTTATCGACACCATCCCGTTTTAATCTTCCTTTCAAAAGCTCGAGTTCACTTAATTCCCGGATCCTAAGTGTTTCAGAGAAGTCAATTTTTGAATCTTCGTACTCAAAATTTAAAATGAGAACCCAGCAACTAAGAGGAACAGTATCATCAAACAAATATTTATCAACTTGTATGAAATGTTCTTGGAATGTTCGTGAAGACACCTCAATCGTGTTTTCATAGTAGTGTCGAATCGATTTGATGACAAAACTCTCTGATTTTAACATAGCCATTCCTGCTTCTGTCCCTATGCTTTTGCCAAGCAAAGGCTTAATCAGTTGATGACTTTCTATATGCATGATAAGTTCTTTAAACTCCTTGGTTAGTTTGATTTGGCTCTCCGCTAGTTCTACCGCACTGAGGTACGGACCAAATTGGTCATAAAGCGATCCATACCGTGCGTTTTGTAATGAATGTGACTTCAAATATTTATCATAAAGCGCTACTCCCATGAAAGTTGCGTTTTCGAACAGCTTAGAGTCAGTTTGATCAAGTGTCATCATATTAAATTATAAAAAAGCGGCCGCTTAATAAAATCTTTCCCATCTGGGATCGTATAGTGAAAGGCCCACTTTTCACGCCACCAGTTTTGCCTTCGTAACAAACACGAAGGTTATGCTAAAATCAATTTCATGGCAGGAGTTCCTGATTGTATTGTCGGGTATCGCTGCAATTTACTATGCTGTGCTCGCTGTCATCTACTATGGACATCGAATCCGCTCCCGCTTCTCAGACCACGAACAAGCTCCAGAAGCTCCGACTAAGTCACCTACCCGGAAATCACTTTCACTTATCGGTCAGACCAAGGAAGACGAAGGTATCGAGGACGAGCCAAACGAGGGTCTGGTCTCAACTTCCGATATCAACGTGTCAGAAAGCGCTCGTGAACAAAACTTGCTCGTTGGGACTGTTGCCGATGCTCTCAAGGAGCTTAAGAATCTTTTTCAATTTATCACAGACGATCAGAAAAACAAGGCTGAGAGTCTTGACATGATCGGTACACTCATCGAGCGCTACTCTCAGCTCAAAGGCACAAAATATCAGCATTCGATCAATCTCTTTATCCACGAAAACGCTGTGGATCAATTCAGCTTCGAAATCACCCTCGAGGAACTTCAATCACTCTGGAAATAACATCAAATAAAAATATTATGAAAAATCGATTCATTCAGTTTTCAATGAAGAAAGGCCGTGCTCTTGCAGTCGCTCTCGTGGTCTACGGCTTCACAATAGCATTTACTGCAAACGCCCAGGATGGCAACGCTGGTATCAACGAAGCCACAACACAAGTACGAAGCTATTTTGATACAGGGACACAACTTATGTACGCCATCGGTGCGGTGCTCGGATTGGTCGGAGCAGTGAAAGTATTTCAGAAATGGAATGGTGGTGATCCTGATACCGGCAAAGTTGCCGCAGCCTGGTTCGGCAGTTGCGTGTTCCTCGTGATCGTTGCTACAGTACTGCGTTCCTTCTTCGGATTATAAACACGTTCAAAATGGCGACAAGTGTTTATTCCATCAATAAGGGTATTAACAAGCCAATAGAGTTCAAGGGATTGAAGGCTCAGTACATCGGATACCTCGGTGTAGGTCTGCTTTGTCTCCTCATTCTGTTTGCCGTGCTATATATCATAGGCGTCAACATGTTCATCTGTCTTGCTTTAATACTTGTACTAGGTACCGCGTTGTTTATGTCTGTCTATCGGCTTAGCGCCAAGTATGGGCAATACGGTTTACTCAAGAAAGCTGGCGCTCGAAATATACCGCAGCAACTCACCACTAATTCACGCGTGTTGTTTTTAAGTCTTCAAAATCAGAACCAATGAGACCAGAGATTCAATTGGAGAAAATATTTCCAGTATACAAAGTGGAGTATGACTGCATTCTCTCAAAACGAGGTGACGTCACGATTGCTTTTGAAGCTGAGCTTCCAGAAATTTTTACGCTCTCGGATCAGGAGTACGAATCATTCCATCACACCTTGATTAAGGCTATTAAGGTTTTGCCTGCAAATTCCATTTTTCACAAGCAGGATTGGTTCGTTGCAAAACGATTTGAAGCGCAATTTGAAGATAAGGTGCTCTCGTTCCTGTCACATTCAAGTGAAAGGTTTTTTAACGAGAGGCCTTTTCTTAATCACAAGTGCTATATCATGCTTACTCAGATGCCAGCAGATGGCCGAACATCAAACTCTTTGACGTCATCGCTATTGAAAAATAGCTTATCCCCCGAACAGACGACTAACCCGCAGAGGTTGCAGGAGTTTCTCGATAGCGTGGGCCAATTTGAAAGAATCTTGCAGGATAGTGGTTTCGCAAAGTTGAAGCGCTTGAAGGGTGAACAACTCACGGGCGGAAAATTCAAAGCTGGGATATTTGAGCAGTATTGTTTCCTTCAACCACCGGATTCCATTCCTATCATCAAAGACATTTCTTTCAAAGAAGGAATTTCGATTGGAAATGACTACTGCAAATTATTCACATTGGCGGATGTCGAAGATCTTCCCGGATTGTGTGGTTCTCGAATCAATTATGATCGTTATTCGACCGACAAAACGAAATTCAGTGTTGGGTTCTCATCTCCGTTAGGTCAGCTACTTCCATGTAACCACATTTTCAATCAGTACATCTTTATCCAGGATGTTCACAAGACGGTGAAGCAGTTGGAAAGCAAGCGACTCCGACTTCAATCTTTGGCTGCATACTCGAGGGAGAACGCAATCAGCCGCGATGCCACAAATGATTTTCTGAACGAAACGATTGCGTCCCAAAGGCTACCGGTAAAAGCGCACTTCAATGTGCTGGTATGGTCGGATAATAAAAAAGAGCTGAAAGACATCAAGACAATGGTTTCGTCTGCATTCGCGCAAATGGATGCCACAGCCAAGCATGAAACGGATGGAGCACCTCAGATATTTTGGGCGGGTCTGCCAGGCAATGAAGCTGACTTCCCGATGAATGACACCTTCGACACCTTTGCGGAACAAGCTAGTTGCTTTCTGAATCTTGAGTCGAATTACAGGTCATCGATCAGCCCGGTAGGAATTCGTTTGGGTGATCGCATCACCGGACTTCCTGTTAATGTTGACATTTCAGATGAACCTGTGAAGAAGGGAATCTGCACAAACCGGAACAAGTTTATCCTTGGCCCGTCCGGAAGCGGAAAGTCCTTCTTTACTAATCACATGGTGCGCTCATACTATGAGCAGGGAACGCACATCGTGTTGGTGGATGTTGGACACTCGTATAAAGGCCTGTGTGATCTTGTTAAAGGTTACTATTTCACCTATGACGAATCGAATCCAATTCGGTTCAATCCATTCTACATCTCACCGGGAGACGCGCTCGACACCGAAAAGAAGGAGAGCATTAAGACCTTGCTTCTTGCGCTTTGGAAAAAAGACGATGAGACATTTCATCGATCGGAATATGTGGCGCTCTCAATAGCCTTGCAGACCTATTACAAGTTTCTGGAGACACATCCAAAGATCTTCCCGTGCTTCAATACTTTTTATGAATTCTTGAGAGATGTTTTTGTGAGGGTGCTAAAGGAAGACAAAGTGAAAGAGAAGGACTTCGACATCGAGAACTTTCTTTATGTACTCCGGCCATACTACCAGGGAGGCGAATTCGACTATCTGTTGAATGCGACTGAAAACCTTGACTTGCTTAAGGAACGGTTTATTGTGTTTGAATTGGACAACATCAAGGATCACCCGATCCTGTTTCCGGTAGTTACAATTATCGTAATGGAAGTCTTCATTTCGAAGATGAGAAAGCTCAAGGGCGTTCGCAAGATGATTCTGATCGAGGAGGCGTGGAAGGCAATTGCCAAGGAAGGGATGGCAGAATACATCAAATATCTTTTTAAAACTGTTCGGAAGTTCTACGGAGAAGCGATTGTTGTTACCCAGGAGATTGAAGACATTATAAGTTCTCCGGTAGTCAAACAGGCCATTATTAATAATTCCGACTGCAAGATTCTTCTTGACCAAAGCAAGTACCAGAACAAGTTCGAGCAGATTCAGCAGCTACTTGGATTGACCGATAAAGAAAAGGCGCTTGTGCTTTCGATCAACAAGAGTAATGATCAGAGGCGGAAGTACAAGGAAGTGTTTATCAGCCTGGGTGGGGTTCAGTCAAAGGTTTATGCAACGGAAGTTTCATTGGAAGAGTACCTCGCTTACACTACTGAAGAATCAGAGAAAATGAAGGTTCAGGAGTACGCGAGGAGATTTGGCGGTGACTTGCGTAAAGGTATAACAGCATTGGCGAATGACATCAGGTTAGGAAAGGCAGCTTAAAGAAAACATTTATGGACATCAAGAAACTATTTGTTGCACTTGTTCTCTCAGTGCCAATGTCGATCAGTTCAATTGGTGAGGCAGAAGCCGCGATACCGATTGCCAAGATCATTCAAGAAGGAGTTAAGAAAGTTATTAAAGCCGTTGATCTGATGATTCAGCGGCTCCAGAATAAAACGATCTGGTTGCAAAACGCTCAGAAGGTGCTCGAGAATAAACTTAATGAGCTAAAGCTGAAGGAGATTGCGGAATGGACAGACAAGCACAAGAAACTTTACGAGCAGTACTACGAGGAACTCTGGAAAGTTAAAAAGGCTATTGAAACTTATGAATTAGTTCGAAAGGTCATGTCAAGACAAGTCCAGCTTGTTCAGGAGTACAAAAGAGCATGGGAGATATTAAAGAAGGACAACAACTTCACAAATGATGAATTGAAATACATGTATCGAGTGTATTCTGGAATCCTTCAGGAGAGCGTTAAGAGCCTTGACCAAATGTTAAATGTTGTAAACAGCTTTGATACACAAATGACAGATGGCAAGCGCCTCGAAATTATCAATCAGGCTTCCTGGAGCATTGAGCGGAGTTACCATGACCTGAAACAATTCAATGTTCAGAACATCAGACTCAGCTTGAGCCGCTCAAAAGACAAGCATGAAATAGAAACAGTTAAAAAGATTTACGGACTATGAAATACAGAATTCTAATAATGTCATTGTTGCTGTTTGTTGGAAGCGCTGCGCAATCACAAACCTGGAATGAATGGTTCCGCCAGAAGAAAACACAGAAAAAGTACCTCATTCAGCAGATCGCTGCCTTGAAGATGTATCTGAAATATCTGAAGGAAGGATACACCATTGTTAAAAATGGAATGCGACTGGTTGGCGACATCAAAGAAGGAAATTTCAACTCACACAAGGAATATTTTGGATCACTGCGTGAGGTGAACGAATTGGTTAGCAATTCAGGAAAGGTGTCGACTACAATGTATTACGAGACCGCGATCATCGAACTCGTTAAGCGCATTCGGAAAGATGCCGCTGAAAGCGACCAGCTAACAAATGATGAAAAGAAACAGGTGTTCCTTGTGTGCGATAATATGTTGGCGTTATCTGATGAATCCATAGCGAACTTAAAGTCTCTGGTAACAGATGGGGAACTTGAAATGAAAGATGATGAACGAATCAGCAGGCTAATCGCCCTTTATAATGAAGCAAAAGAACGCTTTCATTTCACCCGCCAATATTTCAATGCAAACCGTTTGCTGATTTTACAACGGGAGAAGGACGCGCACGATGTGGAGATGGGTAGAGCAATATCAACGAATGAGGGAATATGAAACGACTTGTTATCTTTTTAATGTTCCCGGTCTTTGCCTATGGACAAACGCAGGAGGCCGCGCAACTCTTACTAAACTATGAGAAGCTAAAACAGTTGGAAGAGATCCTTGACAACATGTACAAGGGTTATAAGATTTTGACTCAAGGCTATAATAGAATAAAGGGTATCGCGGAAGGAAATTACAAGCTCCATCAGGTGTTTCTGGATGGGTTGCTATCGGTAAGTCCAACGGTGCGAAAGTACAAGAGGATTCCACAAATCATTTCATATCAGCAATTGCTCATGAAGGAGTACAGACGTGCCTTCAACCGGTTTAAGGATGATGACAATCTCACGCCACAGGAAATCCGCTACATCACAAATGTTTATGAACATCTCGTGAAACGCAGCCTAAAAAACCTGGAGGAACTGACACTCATCATCACTGCCTCACAGCTAAGAATGAGCGATGATGAACGGTTGATGGCGATTGATAGAATCTATTTCGATATAGTGGATAAGGCAAGCTTTCTCAGACACTTCAATAACAGCACGCAAATGCTGATCATTCAGAGGGCGAAGGAAAAGAGTGACGTTGACGCGGTAAGGAAACTGAACACGGAAAACAACTAAAAATCAATCAATGAAAACAAAAGTAGTTACGACCACCGTGGTGGTACTGGGAATTCTATTGCCCGGAGTTTCAGTGGCGCAGAGTAGCGAAATACAGAATCTCCAAAGCGTGCTCGACACATTGTATGATGAGATGCTTCCGTTGTGCAGTCAGTTGATTGATGTCGGGAGAGGCATCTCGGGCTTTGCTGCGATGTGGTATATCGCCTCAAGGATATGGAGGCACATCGCGAATGCCGAGCCTGTGGACTTCTACCCGTTGCTTAGACCGTTTGTCATTGGTTTCTGCGTACTGATTTTTCCTTCAGTCCTGGCGTTGATCAATTCAATTCTAAATCCCACCGTCACCGGTACCGCCTCAATGGTATCCGGCTCAAACGCCTCGATAACTGAATTGCTTAAACGAAAAGAGGAAGCAATCAAAAAGACTCCCTATTGGCAGATGTATGCTGGCGTTGATGGCGATGGCGATAAAGAGAAGTGGTACCGGTATTCACATCCTGAAGGCACGGAAGAAGGTTTCCTGGAAGGTATCGGAAATGACATCAAGTTCGCTATGGCGAAAGCTTCTTACAATTTCCGGAACTCTATAAAACAATGGATGTCGGAGATTCTGCATGTGCTCTACCTGGCTGCGGGACTATGCATAAACACCATCAGGACTTTTTACCTAATCGTACTAGCAATTCTGGGTCCGCTCGTTTTCGGGTTGTCTGTCTTTGATGGTCTTCATCATACGCTAACGGTTTGGATAGCACGATATATAAACGTGTTTTTATGGTTGCCGGTAGCGAACATTTTCGGTAGCATCATCGGCAAGATTCAGGAGAACATGCTGAACGTGGACATTGCTCAGGTTCAAAAATATGGTGACACCTTCTTTAGTTCAACAGACACCGCTTATCTCATCTTCATGGTTATCGGCATTGTTGGGTATTTCACAGTTCCAAGCATAGCCAATTACATAGTACACGCGGGCGGTGGCAATGTGCTGCTCTTTAAAACAACAAACCTCTTTTCTGGTGGCGTTCATTCAGCTGCCAATTCAACAATGAATGGCGGCAGGGCAATGGTCAACTCACTCGACCTGTCCAAGCCAAACACGCATGATCATTTCGCTTCGAAATTCAGCACAGCCATCCAGAATCCAGATATCAAGAAAGAATCCGAAGGGGGTTTCATGCATAAAAAAGTTTCAGGTCAATAAAATTATAAATGAATGTTCAAGCAATTTAAAAATATAGACACCGCGTTCAGGCACATCAAACTATTCTCGATAGTGTTCCTGATAGTTTGCCTCGCCATAGCATCGTTCGCGATCATGAACGCCTTTCAAATCGTAAGGGACACGCAAGCCAAAGTTTACATTCTTGCTAATGGCAAAGTGCTCGAGGCATTTGCATCCCAAAGAAAGGACAACGTTTCCGCAGAGGCGCGTGATCACGTCACAATGTTCCATTATTTCTTTTTTACGCTTTCTCCTGACGACAAAGCAATTCAGGCAAATATCAAAAAGGCTCTTTACCTCGCTGACGCATCAGCAAAGAAGCAATACGATAACCTTCGGGAGAACGGATACTATGCAAATATTATTTCAGGCAACATCAGTCAGGAGGTTTTAGTCGATAGTATTCGCATCGATGTAAATCAGGTACCTATCTCATTTAAATGCTACGCACGCCAGATCATCACAAGAGCAACATCGATTGTGACCAGGAGCCTCGTTACCGAAGGAAAACTAAGAAACGTGGAGCGTTCAGATAACAATTCACATGGGTTTCTGATCGAGAGATGGAATACAATTGAGAATAAGGATATCAAAGTTGAAAATCGCTAAAGAAGTATGCTCAATAGATATAAGAGAAAATACAAGGAATTGGAAGGGAGGGTAATTGAAAAGGCGAACGGAAAATTCAACAAACTCAGTCACCCGGTCAAGCGATGGTTGGTGATACTATTCGTGATCGCCAGTACCGTGATCTGTCTCGGGACAATTGGAGGATTGTTCAGCAGCGAAGAATCGGACCTTTTGCGTGGTCAATCCATTACAGAACCGACAAACATAAATCCTATGACAAAGAATTTGAAAAGTGAATCATTGATTCCGTTAGGGAAAATGAAAGGTGAGGTTGATGGCGAGTTTGATTCGTTTTACGTTGCTGTGGACAAGGATGCGAGGCTGTTCATTAACCGAAATATCAGCTATGGAGAGAATGCATATGAGAAGAGCGATGCGTGGAAAGAAATTACCATGAACGAATTAAAGCAATACGAACGATCGCTGCATTTCATTCCGCTTTCTCAGAAATCAAAAGGTTTAAAACCATGATATAATATGAAAGTAAGTACAGAAAAATTCAAACGGCAAAAGTCATTGTATATGATGCTGCCCGTGTTGTTAGCGCCCTTTATAGTGATGCTATTTTGGGCGCTCGGTGGAGGTAAGGGAGTACACGCCAATGAGCCTGACGCAAATAACGGACTCAATACTCAGCTACCTAATGCAAAGTTACCGGACAATTCAAAAGGCTGGGATAAGCTTAGCTTGTATCAGCAGGCTCAGAAGGATTCTTTGCGGAAGGCTGAAGCAGAGCGAACAGACCCATACTTCAGGCTAAGGACGATCACGGAAATTCAGGAAAGAGATTCAATGGGTTTTGTGAATCATTCTTTAGGAGAAAAGAACTATGAACTGGATTCTAACGAAGCGGTAATCAATCAAAAACTCGAAGCGATCAACAAAGCCATTTCAACGCAAAAGACCTACGAGCCAATTTCGCGACAGAGTACAGCGTCAACAAGCGAGCCCATCACTCACGGGTCAGAAAAAGTTGACCGTCTCGAAGAAATGATGATTATGATGCAGACGGAAGGAGGCGCGGACCCGGAAATGGCCCAGATTGAAAATGTGCTTGAAAAGATCCTTGACGTTCAGCATCCTGAGCGAGTTCGGGAAAAACTGGAAGATCAAAGCGCAAAAACTCCGGGCAAAACGTATTCGGTGATTCCTGCGAAATCCAATGTCACTGCAAAGTTCTTTGGCCGTCTAAAAAGCAAGCACGAACCGACTCAAGCTTTC
>NZ_JAHESD010000100.1 GCF_018598585.1 Chryseosolibacter indicum | reverse complement strand
CTCTTAACTAGCTATTCAATAGCTCCCGTGGATTGATCTTTAGTATCCTGGCAATTTCGAATAAGACCGCAATGCCGGGCTGTCGGTGGTTGTTTACGTAACGAGTAACGGTAACAAAATCAAGATCAAGTTGCTCGGCAAGCCAGGTTTGAGACACGCCTTTTTCATCGAGCACTTCTTTGATGCGATTGTACTTTACCTTATTGGCCTTTTTCTTTGCCATTTTGTAAAGATCAGCATAGAACCGTTTTGGATATATAACCGATATGGTTATATTGGTATTTCAAAAGAAAACCTCATACTATGAAAGTAAAATACTCCCTTATAGAGCTACCAACTGACATCCAGTTTATCCTCTACCTCATCAGCGAAGAACTCAAATCCCGCCGGTTTTTCTCTACCCTCCAGGAATTGGGCCTCGACAACTCGTATTTCCAACCACACCTGGATTCACTCATCCTCAGGAGCCTCGACATGGATGAAGACTCAGATGAAACCTTCGATGCCTACTACAAAATCATTGAACGGCGAAGCCGAAAGATCAAGGCTGATAGTACTTCCGTTACGAGGCAGGCATTGAAGGCATACCACGAACTGCTTGAGGTGCGGAAAAAGCTGTCAATTAAAGGTGTATAATTGTTCTGGGTTCAAGGTTCTGGGTTGTTGATTTTGTTACAGGTTAAAGGTTTCAGGTTTAGAACTGCGAACAACTTTAAACTTTAAACCTTTAACATTAAAACATTTGAAAGCACAGAACAAAATCCCTAACGCAGTATAGATTTCATATTCCGTTGCAAGTAAGAAAAAAACAAGGTTATTTTGTCGTATAAACCAATAGCCAACGCTATCACCCTCATGCCCCACTTCAGAATATGCCTTCTCTTATTTCTTTTCGTAATGATGAATTCCTGTAAAACGCATAATATTGATGGTGTATTCGAAAAGCTGGTTGATGCAGATATTTTAAAGAAACGTCAACGATCAGCGTTTAAAGAATATTTGGACTACAGTTCACGTCAATCGAATAGCGCGGTACTTGCTTCCATCTATGCCGTTAAACTTAAGGAGCACTTTGGTAAATCTTCAGCATTAGGGTTTATCTCCTTTGATACCACAGGTATTACCGATGAGTTTAAAAGGGAAACACGTCAACACCTCATAACCTTGCTGAATAAGTTAGCGTTGTGCGGTATAATAGATTCAACTACGCATAACCTATTTACAAAAAAGCTTGATGCCTCGACCTACGTTCATGAAATCCAGCTGTTGAAGGAGTTGACCATGTATACCGCTTACGCGGAAACAATAACCCCTGAACGCCTTCACAACTTTGCCGATAGTCTTGTCATCTACGGTATCGTTCCGGATGCCAATAACGCACGACTACGCGATGCTATTAATTCGCGATCCATTACGTCGCCCTTCAATGTCCTCGACTACTGTACCCACGGTGTCTCCTTCGACCTTGCAACCTATTCTGATGATCCTGCTATATACCTATCTGAAATTCACGAGAAGGTAGCACGCATTTTTCCGGGATTAAACTTTACAGACTTTCATTTTCGCATAGAAGTAGATTCGGTAATGAGTGATTCAAGCTATACTTCAAGAAATGTGGTCGTGTCGTTAAAATGTAATGGTCGCGCGTACAGGCAAAAGAGTTTTATCTCCCTTGATAGTAATGAAGGCGATTACCTTGGTAAAATTGATGAGCAGGAGTTTTACCAAATCTTTAACAAAGTGCTTGTTGATCAGCAGTCACGCTATCGGTTGTACCTGGTTAAGCCTAACCTATCGTTTGGAGCCAATTACAGGTATTTCGGCATTATTGCGTTACAGGAAAAGCAAACTGATATGTTTCGTTATAGCACAAGCCTGCTTGATATTTCATACGAGAATCATGATCAGCTGCCTACATCCGGACAAATTGACGAAGCCATCACATTTTATCAGCAGATAGGTTTACTCGACCATGTTACAGCGCAAAGCATGCTTCAGGCAAAGGAAAACATTGCTATGGTAAGTATGAATACTTTTAATGATGTGCTTTCGCAGTTCCCTGATGTAATCCATAACTTCGATACTGAGCTTGCAAATCTTGACGATCCCTACCGAGAACTATTAGAGTCGTATAAAGCCATTTCCCGTGGCGTGTTTAATCCAACTGACATCTCGGATAATTTCAATACGGATAAGGAAAAAACCATCCTGGAGTTTGAATTAAATGGCAAAACATATACAAAAACCTTAAAGGTTGATAGTGACTGGATCGATGCTGACTTCTTTTCATTTGTTAAAGCTGTGGTAGAAGAAAACCAATTACCAGGCAGCTTCTATTATTTAGCAGGAGATGGGCAATATGCCTCCGTGATATTCTTAACAGATGAACAATACGCCAAACTTAAGGAGAAAAAGCTTTTGGTTTTTTCTGACGATATTCAGTAGGAGAATTAATTGGACTTGCCTGAAGATAAATGCAAAATACTAAAAATCAGAGCAATAAATAATTCATTTGCTGTTGTAACAAAGTTCTGCTATTTTTAAACACGGAGCCCATCCGCATGTACCTGTAATGGGTATGGCGGATGGGTTTTGAGTTTAAAACATCATGGTAACAACGCATCAATATATTAAGCAATTCCCAATCAAGAAATCAAGTGTAAAGCTAATTCTTGGCACTATTCATCCTCATGATCACACTAAATTTCTGTTGCCATTCTTTTATGGTAATGAGATGACGCTTTGGAAAATTCTTAATAGTGCTTTTCCAAATACTTTTGAGCTTACCGTTGAAGGTATAAAAAACTTCCTGGATGAACGTAAGATTGCAATCAGTGATACAATAATTGAGTGTACACGAAAAAAACCGACTGCATTAGATGAGGACTTGATCCCTGTAAAACTCAATGAAGAACTTATCCCTCAAATTCGCGATTCTAACATCAAGGAAGTTCTCTTTACCAGTGGTTTCGGAAAGAATAATGCGTTCACTTTATTTTATGAAAATATATTAGGATTAAAAATTACTAAAGAAATTAAAGAGGCGAGAGGTGTTGTTTTAAAAGATACGCGCTTTGGTAGACCCATTCAACTAACGGTCTTGTATTCTCCTTCGGGTACATCTAACGTAGGCCTTTCTAAATCGCAGGGCTATTTAGCTAATGCACACAAGTATGTTGGATTAAAAACACCTGTTAAACAGTTTAAAATTGACTACTTTAAAGAGAAGTTTACTTCCAATGGTTAAATTGGTATTTTTACTAACCCAAACTCTAATTGTCTCTTAAAGGACATGACTAGCAGTAACTTCGGTTTCCTCGAAAGGGAATTCCCACTCCTTTTCAATACCGCCTGTTCGGCAGAATATAATCTGCATACCGATCCGGTTACTGCTCTATTCAAGCTTCGACAATTTGGTGAAAAGCTGGTAGCCTTCATTTTTGAAACTCATGGCTTCGAAACGATCGCTGATGATACGTTTCATAACCGTATCAGGGTACTTGAAGATGAAGGCACTCTCCCCCCTAATATTGCAAGCCTTCTGCATAATATTAAGCATCGCGGTAACATTGCTGTGCATCAAAACAAAGGAACGCTTGACGATGCTAAAACAATTCTTTTCTCCGCTTTCAAACTAGGGAAATGGTTTTACGAAACGTATTCTGAAGAGAACAAAAATATATCAGACCATAAGTTTTCAATTCCAAGGAATCTGGATGCAAGACATGCGCTACACGAGTTAGAAAAAGAGTACGGTTCACTGGAAGCGAAGTTCAATGCATTATTGGCTGAGAAGGAAGCTCAGCAGTTGAATACATCGCAGAAGGAAGAAATTAAAGCCCGATCTGAAAAAGCTTCGCGAAAGATCGATCTGGATGAAGCTGAGACACGTGAACTGATCGATAATCAACTGCGATTAGCAGGCTGGGAAGTCGATTCAAAAACATTGAACTTCAAATTGCATAAAACACTTCCGCAAAAGGGAAAGAATGTTGCCATTGCAGAATGGAAAGCAGGTGACAAGTGGGCGGATTATGCACTATTTGTCGGACTCGAACTATATGCTATCGTAGAAGCGAAGAAATACGCGCAGGATATCTCAACGGATTTGCGTCAAGCGAAAGTGTATGCAGAACTTGTTACAGAAAACACTTCTTACAAGTTGTTAGGCGAATGGAATTCTTACAAAGTTCCTTTCCTTTTTTCAACTAATGGACGGCCATACCTGGAGCAGATTAAAACAAAATCAGGCATCTGGTTTCTCGATGTTAGGAACAAAGAAAATACTTCAAGACCCTTGCAGGCGTGGTTCTCCCCGGAGGGTCTGGTAGAGTTATATAAACAAGACACAGCTGCGGCAAATGCAAAGCTTAAGGATAACAGTAAGGATTTCCTTCAAAGTAAGAGCGGTCTTGGTCTTCGGGAGTATCAGATCAAGGCAATTGACAAAGTCGAGGAAGCCATCGTTAACGCTAGTGGACGAAAAAGAGTCTTACTGGCCATGGCAACCGGAACGGGTAAGACGCGCACAATTATGGGATTGTGTTACCGTTTAATTCAGTCAAACAGGTTCAAAAGAATTCTTTTTCTTGTAGATCGCACGGCCCTTGGCATACAAGCCATCAATGCTTTTAGAGATAATAAGATAGATGATCTTAAAACCTTCTCTGACATTTATCGCGTTGACGAAATGAAGAAGGCTATTCCTGACGTGGATACCCGTCTTCACTTTGCTACCGTTCAGAGCCTTGTGAAGCGATTGTTCTATAAGGATGATGAAGAGCCGGGCGAGATACCAACGATCGATACTTACGATTGCATTATTATTGACGAAGCCCACCGTGGATACCTGCTCGATAAAGAAATTAACGAAGGCGACCTGGAATTCAAAAACCAGCAAGACTACGTAAGCAAGTACAGAAAGGTGCTCGATTACTTCGATGCTTTCGCCATTGGTCTTACCGCCACCCCTGCCCTACACACTACAGAGATATTTGGAAAACCGGTTTACAATTATTCTTACCGTGAAGCGGTTATTGATGGTTTCCTGGTTGACCATGAACCACCGATTCGAATCAAGACTAAATTGAGCGAAGAGGGAATAATTTGGGAGAAAGGTGAAAAACCAAAAGTATACGAGAAGGAAACGAATTCAATAAAGGAGCTGGATGCACTCGAAGATGAATTGAAAATAGAGGTTGAGCAATTCAATAAGTTAGTGCTTACCGAATCTTTCAACAGAACGGTTGTAAAACAACTGGTGCAGTATCTCGATCCCGAAGGCAGTGAAAAAACACTGGTCTTTGCGGCCTCAGATCCTCATGCTGATTTACTCGTGCAACTGTTCAAGGAAGAGTTTAAGGAAATTGGCATCGAACCGGGAGACAACGCTATCGCGAAGATTACGGGTAAGTCATACGATCCTCTTGAACTGATCAAGCTGTTTAAAAATGAAAGGTTCCCCAACATTGCTGTTACAGTTGATCTTCTGACCACAGGTATTGACGTTCCTGCTATCACTAACCTGGTGTTTATGCGAAGGGTTCGATCGAGGATCTTGTATGAGCAGATGCTAGGCCGCGCAACACGCCTCTGCGAGGAGATTAAAAAAGAGACTTTTAGAATATTTGATGCGGTGGGTATCTATGAGGCTTTGGAAGACTATACGAACATGAAGCCGGTGGTGCCAAATCCTTCAACCACTTTCAAGGGACTGGTAGACGAAATCCAGCATTTTGAAAGCAATGAAGAAAGATTGAAACTTCAGATTGAACAAATCATTGCGAAGCTGCAGCGAAAAGGCAGGCGCATTACTCATGAGGCTGAAGAACGTTTTGCTTTTGTTTCAGGGGGAAAAGGCGTTAGCGAATATATCTCGATGTTGAAGGACCTTCCTGTTAATAATGCCATTGCTGAAATTCTAAAGTCGAACGACCTCTGGACATTCCTCGACGAGTTTAAACCATCGCCTTCGCATCAGCTTTGGTCCGATCCTCAGGATGAGGCACGAGAACCGGAACGCGGATATGGAAAAGGAAAAAAGCCGGAAGACTATATTACCGGGTTCAAAAAATTTCTTGAGGAGAATGAAAACAAGATTGCCGCGATTAAATTAATTCGCACCCGACCAACAGAACTTGATAGAAGATCTTTAAAAGAATTGTACATGCTGCTGGACAACGAAGGGTATACAGATTTGCAGCTCCGGCACGCCTGGAAGGATGTGAGAAATGAGGATATCGCTGCAGATTTAATTTCATTTATCCGTACACTTTCGCTGGGTACCAGTCTTGTGCCCCATGACGTGAGAATAAAAAACGCGGTGGATAAGATCCGTAAGATGCGCAAGTGGAATATGGTGCAAACGAAATGGCTTGACCGCTTTGAAGCACAATTGAAACATGAGACGATCTTGCAAAAAGAAGACCTTGACAGACCGCCTTTCAGTGAAGAAGGCGGCTTCAAGAAACTTGACAAAGTTTTTGAAAACAACCTCGAGAGTATTCTCCAACAATTGAATGAGAATCTATATTCTGAAACAGCTTGATAAAAAAATACACTAGCCGATGAGTGCAGAAGAAATAGCAAATAAATTATGGGGATTGTGCAATGTTCTGAGGGATGATGGTGTAACCTATCACCAGTACCTGAACGAGCTTACATACATACTTTTCCTACGCTTGTCAGAAGTAAAAAATTTCGAGAAAGACATACCGGGAGAATACCGCTGGAGAAAACTAGTAGATACAAAAGACAACAAAGAGCTTTTTGACCTTTATCGGGACTTACTCACCAACATTTCAACAAAAGCAAAGAACCCCGCAATAACAGAGATTTACACCAACGCGTCTACTACACTGCGGAAGCCGGTAAATCTGAGAACGCTGATTACTGCAATTGATGCCATTGACTGGTTCGAAGATCAGGAGCGTGATAAAATTGCAACGATTTATGAAAGCCTGCTCGAGCGGAATGCAAGCGAAAAGAAAAGCGGTGCGGGGCAATACTTCACACCGCGGCCTCTCATCAATGTAATGGTTGATTTGGTCTCGCCCAAAGTTGGCGAACGGTGGAACGATCCGGCAGCAGGTACATTCGGTTTTATGATTGCTGCCGATCAATACCTGAAGGAAAAGACAGACAACTACTACACTATTGATACTAAACAGCGAAAGTTTCAGGTAGAAAAAGCTTTTAGTGGATGTGAGTTAGTGCAGGATGCACACAGGCTGGCGATTATGAATGCCAAGCTTCACGGGTTGGAAAGTGAGATTTTAATGGAAGATACGCTGAGTGAAGTAGGTAAAAAGATGAAGGACTACGATGGCGTTCTGGCTAACCCGCCCTTCGGAACGAAGAAAGGCGGAGAGCGCCCGAGCCGTGATGACTTTACCTACCCTACCAGTAACAAGCAATTAAATTTCCTGCAGCACATATACCGTTCGTTAAGGAAAACAAAAGGTGAATATCCTGCTCGTGCTGCTGTGATATTACCTGATAACGTTTTGTTTGAAGATGGCGATGGTCAAAGAATACGCAGAGACCTGATGGACAAGTGTAACCTGCATACCATTTTGCGTTTACCTACCGGGATATTTTATGCACAGGGTGTAAAGACCAACGTGCTGTTCTTTGAACGCGGACTTACCGATACTGGTAACACAAAGCAGATTTGGTTTTACGACATGCGCACGAATATGGAGAGCCTTGGCAAGAGAAATCCTTTAGCACGAAAGCATTTTGCAGAGTTTGTATTGGCGTACACCGGTGGCATTTCTGTTGACAACGTGAAGGAGAAGTTTGATGGAACAGTCAACTTTAAGAAGCGCGAAAAGATTACTGACACGAGGTGGAAGAAGTTTACGCGAGAAGAGATTGCTGGGAAGAATGATTCGTTGGATGTTGGGTTGATTGCAGATGGAAATAATGGGACTAATGGTGCTGATGTAGAGCCCATTGATTTGGCAAAAGCTGCTCAGGCTGAAGTTACAGCTATTATGAAAGAACTTGAATTGGTAATAAAAGAGTTGTCTTGATGAGCGGTTACCCGAAACACTGGCAAATATTGCCATTGGAAAAATGTGTTGATATTCTTGATAATAAGAGAATCCCCGTTAATGCAGACGAGCGTGCAAAAAGACAAGGGGATGTTCCTTATTACGGAGCTACAGGACAAGCTGGCTGGATAGACGATTTTATTTTCGATGAAGAGCTAGTCTTACTGGGAGAAGACGGAGCACCTTTTTTTGAAAAAGAAAAAAACGTGGCTTTTATGGTGAATGGGAAAAGTTGGGTGAATAATCATGCTCACGTATTAAAGGCACGAAGTGGCATTACACTTAATCTTTTTGTCCTCCACTATCTAAACCATTTTGACTACACTGGCTTTGTAGGTGGTACCACTCGACTAAAGCTTACACAGGGTAGTCTGAAAGTAATCCCATTTCCAGTTCCTCCTCTTCCCGAACAAAAGCGCATAGTTGCCAAGTTAGATAAGTTGTTTGCGCACCTCGATCAACTCAAAGCCCGCCTCGAAAAAATCCCTGATCTCCTCAAACAATTCCGCCAGGCTGTGCTTACGCAAGCGGTTACGGGTAAGTTGACGGAGGAGTGGAGACAATTAAACTTTGCTGACGTTGAAGTTGAATTGAGAAAACTTGGAATCGATTGGATGCACGGTGTTGACGGACTGCCAGAGCAATGGAAGTTTGTCAAATTCGGCAATTACGTAGAAAACTTTGACGGGCGTAGAAAACCTATTTCAACGAAAGAGAGGGAAAATAAAAGAGGCAACTTCCCATATTACGGTGCGACCGGAATCATTGACACGATTGATGGCTATACTCATGATGGTGAAAATTTGCTAATTGGCGAAGACGGTGCTAATCTGCTTTCGAGAGTAAAACCACAAGCTTTTATAACCCAAGGGAAAGTTTGGGTTAATAACCACGCCCATGTTGTAAGGAGTAAAGGTGACTTTGTAAATTCATATCTAGCATACTTCATCAATTCAATTGATCTTTCTCCTTACGTTACGGGATCTGCTCAACCAAAACTCACGCAATCGAAATTAAATTCTATACCGGTAGCAGTTCCCCCCTCTTTAGAACAAAAAGAAATCGTTCTTAGAGTAGAGTCACTCTTTGCCGTGGCAGATCGCATTGAAGCTAGGTACAAAACACTTCAGGAAAAAATAGATCAACTACCGCAGGCTATTCTTTCAAAGGCTTTTAGAGGGGAACTAGTAAAAGCTAACGATGAAGAAGTGTTTGAAGAAATTCGTTCACTGGCAGCAGAGGTTAAAATTGTTTATGCCAGAGTTAATGAACAATAACCTCTTAAACGTTTTAATACCGCTCTTTTAGACTTCATATACTCAAACACAAGAACATTTAAAGAAACATAAATTTAACTCATAAAAAATGGCTACCGATTATGAAGAATATGAAGGTGATGTGGAAGTGGACGACACCGAAATCAGTTTTACCGAATATGAAATTTCGGCATCCCCAAATGATTTTAATGTTAAAACTTTAGTGGACTTTATTGGTTCAGGTATTGTAAAAATACCTGGCTTTCAACGAAATTATGTTTGGGACATCAAAAGGGCTTCCAAATTAATAGAGTCTATACTTATAGGAATTCCCATCCCTCAAATATTTTTGTACGAACAAGGAAAAAATAATTTTTTAGTCGTTGACGGTCAGCAAAGATATTTTACAATCTACTTTTTTAGCCTAAAAAGATTTCCAAAGAAAGAAAAAAGGTTTGAGTTGAGAAAAATCTTTGATGAGTCAAAGGGAATTCCAGAGAATATCCTAAATGACAATGCTTACTTTGTTGACTTTAATCTGTCATTGCCTGAGCATCTTCCTGGCCGGAAAAATAGATTTAATCGACGGAACTATGCCACTCTTTCCGATGACGACAGGACAGCCTTCAATCTTAGGACTATCCGAAATATCATTGTCAAACAAAACAGTCCGGATGATGGCGATTCAGTAGTTTTTGAAATATTCAACCGCTTAAACTCTGGCGGAGTGAATCTGAAACCTCAAGAAATTCGCACTAGTCTTTACCATTCAAAATTTTACGATATGCTATATCGTATCAACATGGATAAGAATTGGCGCGACCTAACGCCCAAAGAAACACCAGATTTAAATATGAAAGACGTAGAGATTTTGCTGCGGGGATTTGCGATGCTGGTCAACCACGAAAAGTATGCGCCCAGCCTTACAAAGTTCTTAAATGATTTTTCGGCAAAAGCCAGAAAATTCTCGGACGACCAAATTTTCTACCTTGAATCTCTTTTCCTTGAATTCACGAGGGTCGTTTGTACAATTGATAAAAAAATATTTTTTACACAAAGCGGTCGTTTTAACATTTCACTCTATGAATCAATCTTCGTAGCTCTCACCGAGGACACCTATCTTAAATCTGAAAGAAACATAAGGCTCACAGACAAAAGTAAAGTCAAGCAGCTTAAAACTGATAAAGAGTTTGTAGAAGCTACGCAATCTCGAACTGCTGACACTAAGAACGTAGCGCTAAGGCTAGCGAAGGCTAAAGCAATCTTGCTATCTTGATGAACGCAGTTGACAGACTTAAAACTGAGTACGATGCAATCGCAAGACTTTTGCGAGATCGACTAGAATTGTCTCTCTTAAATGACCTCAATAAACATTTCCGGAAAGTTTTATTGCTTTCAGCTGGTAGCTATTTCGAGAGTCAAATTTCTAAGGCGCTTAGCGACTATGTCAGCAAAGCAACTAATGGTGATGCACGTCTTGTTAATTTCTTACAAAAGGCCGCAATTTCAGGACGATACCACACATTATTCGAATGGGGAAAGCAAAATGACATAACTCAGTTTGGTGACAATGCCAACAAGTTCTGGTCGTTTTTTGGGAACGAGTTCAAAACTCAAATATCTTCAGAAGTTAGGGGTCGCCCTGAAATTGCTGATGCGATAAAGGCTTTTATAGAAGTTGGACACTTAAGAAATATCTTGGTGCACAGCAATCTAGCTGCATATGAATATGATGATAAGACCACGGACGAGATTTACTTTTTGTTTAAACGCGCTGAACCATTTGTTTCGTACGTGCGCCAAAAGCTACATCTTGACTAACTATTCTTAATTACCATTGCGCAGTTAAAGCTTTTTCACTTTGTAATAACGCGACATTTCGTCAAGCGTGAATCTTATTTCATTCCGTAGCGCTTCGGGGGCCTTGATAGAAACCCGATCTGGTGCAAGCGTCTCGTTCAAGCGTCCCGCTTGGACGTATAATGTGTCAGCGTCCGCTGACGTAAGCATACGCTTTTTAAATTCAAAAGTGAATTTGAAGTTGCTCATTCACTGCCTTTAATTTCTCTTACTATTTTTACACCATAATTAATAAACTCTAGGACGCCAATACCAGACTTTCAATTTATCATGCTTCCATTGTTAAAACCCGAATCTAGCGCAAGCGTCTCGTTCAAGCGCTGCGTCCCGATTTCTATCCATAGCCGTCAAGCTAAGAAAGTTGTTTGATTTTCAGGAGGTTGTATGTGAACACAGTATTCCCTGGTAGGAAT